>JAXGNL010000007.1:0-76963 GCA_040768005.1 Kiritimatiellia bacterium | reverse complement strand
AAGCGGGTTCCACCAGCGGAGACTTGTCTGAGAGTCGCGGATTCGGACTGTTGAGGGGCGGGGAGACGGTTCCGGCAAACTGTTCTGGCCCTTTTCCTGTCATGGGAACGGGGAATGGGGAGCCGGAGTGCTTATTGGAGAGCAGGAGTTTCGGCCGGCCCGGGCAGGCGCGTGCTCATGACATGCCGGATGAAGGCTTCGCGGTATTCCGGGTCGAGGCGCCGCCGGGTGGGCGGGTCGAGCGACATCAGCGGCACGCGGACTTCGCCGTCAGGGGTGTTCAGCAGGATCACGCGGTTGGTGCCGGTGCCGTCGAATCCGGCCAGCGTGCCTTTGTTCAGGATGCCGTTTCGGCGGCGCAGTTCCACCAGCTCGTTGGTCAGATAGAGCGGTTCGCGGGTGTCGAGCTGGAAGCGGAATTCCTGCTCCGCCGCGAATTTCCGTTCGGCAAAGGCGACGCGTTCGGCTTCGGCCTGCTGCGCGGCCAGTTCCTCGGGGGTCGGTTCGGGCGGGGGTTCCGGGGCCGGGGCGGGTTCAGGCGTTGCCGGGGCATCGGCCGGGGCTTCGGCGGGAACAGGCTCCGCCGGTTTGGCCGGTTTGGCGGACGGAGCCGCTTTGACGGCGGGGACCTTCGTCTGGGCCGGCAGGGTGACGGGAGGCGCCGGCGGTTCGGGCCAGAAAAGGAACGCGATCAGAAAAACGGAAAAGACGATGCCGGCCGCCGTGGCGATGACGATGAATTTATGCGCGGCCAGCCAGCCGGGGCCGCCTGCTTTCTGTCCGGTGGCCAGATTTGTGCCGCAATGGATGCACAGGACCGCGTCGCGCTCGATCTGGGCCTTGCAATGGGGACAGGGTTTGACCCCCGCCAGGGTGGGGGCATTGTGCTGGATGGTCAACGGCGGAGGCTTGCTGTCGAGAGGCTCCACCGGCGAAGACGTGCCGCAATGCGGGCAGTCAGCCTGGGGTTCGCCGCTGGAACTGTCATAGTCGAACAGCTGTCCGCAATGAGGGCATTTGATTTGGACAAACATGGCCGGCCTCCGTGAAAGGGCAACACGTGGATTATCCGATTTCGCTGTCCAATTTGTCAACCAGTTCGGGCACGGTCAGCCGCACCTGCTGCATGCTGTCGCGGTCGCGCAGGGTCACGGTGCCATCCTCCAGTGTCTGGAAATCCACGGTGGCGCACCACGGCGTGCCGGCTTCGTCCATGCGGCGGTAGCGGCGGCCGATGGCGCCGGATTCGTCCCAGAAGCAGTTCCAGCGGCGCTGGAGCCGGGCGAAGATCTCGCGGGCCTTGGCGTACAGCTCCGGCTTGTTCTTCACCAGCGGGAACACGCCCAGCTTGATGGGGGCGATGGACGGGTGGAAGCGCATCACGGTGCGGGTATCGGTCTTGCCCTTGTCATCGGTGAGGGTCTCTTCGTCGTAGGCGTTGCAGAGCAGCGCCAGGGCGAGGCGGTCGGTGCCCGCGGACGGCTCGATGACATGCGGGACGTATTTGCCGTCGAACAGCTTGGCCACAAAGGCGCGGGCCTCGTCTTCCGGTTTGCCGCGGGCGGTCCAGTCGGCAACCACCTTGTGCGCAAAGGCGTCGCGGGCGGCCTCGTCCAGCTTGCCGGCGGCCTGCTTGAGGGTTTCGTCAAAGACGTCCATCTGCTTGCCGGAGTGCTTCTGGTGCTGGGACAGGTCGAAGTCGGAGCGGGCCGCGATGCCTTCGAGCTCCTGGACGCCGAAGGGGAAGGCGTATTCGATGTCCACGCAGGCGCGGGCATAGTGGGCGAGTTCGTCGCCGACCTGCCAGTACTGCTCGAGATCGCCCGCGGGCAGACCGATGGCCCGGTACCAGGCCAGGCGCTGCTCGACCCAGTAGCGGTGCCAAACCTCCCACCCCCAGCTTTCCTGCGGGGGCCCGGACAGGTCCGGGTGGTCCGCCAGCGTCGTGACCTTGCCGCAGATCAGCTCGACGGCTTCGTCCGGGCGGATGAAGAACTCCAGTTCCATCTGCTCGAATTCGCGCGAACGGAATGTGTAGTTGCGCGGATTGATTTCATTGCGGAAGCTCTTGCCCATCTGGGCCACGCCGAAGGGGACCTTCTGGCGCGCGGTGGCGACGACGTTGTTGAACTGCGCAAAGATGGCCTGGGCGGTTTCGGGGCGCAGCCAGGCCGCATTGGAATCGTCCTCGACGGGCCCCACGAAGGTTTTGAACATCAGGTTGAAACTGCGCGGCTCGGTCAGGTTTTTCGATCCGCAGGCCGGGCAGACGGCTCCGGCAGGCAACGCAAAACCCGCCTCGGTTTTGATCAGTTCCAGCCCCTGGTCCTCGCAGAGCTGGTCGGCGCGGAAGCGCTTGCGGCAGTCCTTGCAGTCCACCATCGGATCGGCAAACCCGTCGGCGTGGCCGGAGGCTTTCCAGATGGACGGGTGCATGATGATGGTGGCCTCGAGACCCACCACGTCTTCGCGGGTGCGGACGACGGCTTTCCACCAGGCGTCCTTGATGTTGCGCTTGAGTTCGCAGCCGAGAGGGCCGTAGTCCCAGAAGCCGTTGATGCCGCCGTAGAGTTCGGAGGATTGGAAGATGAAGCCGCGCCGCTTGCACAGCGACGCCAGGATTTCCATGTCGAGTTTCTTGCTCATGATGGGCCGCAGGATGCGCTAATCCCCCCGGCGCGTCAAGCGGGGGGCGGGGAGACAAGCCGCAGATGAAGGTTAGTCGGCCAACTTTTCACAGACCAGCCGATTCAGGCTGATGCGGGCTTCGGACGCCTCCATGACCAGCGTGCGGTGACGGGAGGGCGGGATGCGGACAACAAATCGTCCGCTATAGGTCCGCAGTGACAGGGGAGGCGGTACGGGTTCCCGATTGCGCTGCAGATCGGCGATCGCCTCGGCCACCAGTTTCTGAATGCCTTTTAATGCGGCCTGAGACGACAATGCCAGCCAGCTCAGACTGGGAAATTCCAGGCACAGGCCCACATGCTCCTGGTCTTCTTCTGACCACATGACCCTGTACGAATACCGATCAACGGGGATTGAGTTCATGACGTTTCACCTTTTCAATTGCCTGCAAGACTTGCCGCACCTGATAGGCCTTGGCCCGTCCGCGGTCATTTTGGATGTTCACTCGTGGATCTCCCGGCCAGGGAGTCCGGTAAAGCCGGTGACTGGACCCTTTCTGGCGGGGCTTTCCAAAATAATGATCGCAGATGCGGCAGATCTCAGAAAAACGAATCCCCTTGGGATTGTTTTGCATGGCCGCCAGTACATCCTCCAATGAGGGCATGACATGACAGTACCATTAACAGTATCATTGTCAAGGCGGGTCTGCGATGCAAGTCAAACGGGCGCTAATCGGTCACGCACCGCTGCAGGTGCGGATCGGTCCGCAGGAACTGGTCGGCTTCGGACAGGCAGTCGCGGGAGGACAGCACGGTATAGAAATCCTGTTTGATGGACGGTGCGCGCCGGAGGGCTTCGAGCCAATCCCCCCGCCGGAAGGGGTCCGCGGCGACGGCGTCCCAGAAGCCGGTTTTGGCAAACAGGTCGGCGATCGCCGCCGAATTCTGGCCCTGGAGCAGGCTGACCAGGTAGGCCGCCACGCCGACCTGCAGGCCGTGCATGCGGGGCTTGCCCCCCAGGGAATCCAGCGCATGGGAGATCAGGTGTTCGCTGCCGCTGGCGGGGCGCGAGGATCCGCAGACTTCCATGGCAATGCCGTTGAGCATGAGGGCGGTGCCCAGAAGGCGGACGCCTTCGATGTCCCGCGTGGGGCGCGCGATGAACTGGAAGACCGTGGCGTCGGAAAGCAGCGCCGCGAAGTCGTCCACCAGGGTGCCGACGGCATTGAACGCCAGTTTCCAGTCCGCGACCGCGGTCAGCTTGGCGACCAGATCGCCCACGCCGGACAGCCACAGGATTTCGGGGGCGGCCAGGCAGATTTCGGTGTCGAGGGCCACGCCGAAGGGCATGGCCGACGGCAGGGATTTGCGGCGGCCTTCGAGCGTCAGGCTGGACTGCGGGCTGCAGAAGCCGTCGTTGGACAGCGACGTCGGCACGGCGATGTAGGGCAGGCGGGTCAGGAACGCGACGTATTTGGCGACATCCAGCGCCTTGCCGCCGCCGTATCCGATGATGGCGCGGGTGCGGGCCGGGATCCGGGGGAACAGCTCGCGGGCCTGTTCGAACGATGCCTCCTGCACCGGCCAGCGGTGCAGGACGCCGATGTCCTCGGCTTTCAGTCCGTCGCAGAGACGCTGCATCAGGTCCATGTGCAGGTCGGCGCTGTGCAGGACGACGATTTCGCTGAACCCGTGGCGGCGGGCATAGAGGCCGACGCGGCCGGCGGCGCCGGGTTTGACGCGGACGAGGGTGGGAATGGCAATCTGAGTGCGGATCATGTGGTCTCCAGCAGGCGGTCGGCGATCCGGGACCATGTCTCAAAGGGATGAAAAGGTTCACCGAGCCGGGCCAGGTGTTCGGCCAGCCAGCCGCAGGCAAACCGCCGCTCGGGCCGGACCAGGCGGGACGGCGCGAGATCGGGCCGGCCGTCGCCGGCAAACACCGCCTGCGCATCGCGCTCGAGCGCGGCGCGCACGATCGCGGATTTGTCGATGCCGGTTTCCAGGCGGTAATAGGGCGAGTCCACGGGCAGGGAAAGGGTCAGGCCGCTTTCAGGGGCGAATACGCCCGGATTGGCATAGACCTCGAGCTGCACACCGGCCTTGTCGAGCAGGCGGCGGATGTACCACGCGCAGCCGGCGGAGGCGACGAGGATTTCCCACCCGGCGGCGCGGAGGCGGCTCACCGCCTCCGGAAGCCCCGGATCCAGCTCCATGCGCTCCAGTACGCCCTCGATGCCGGCCCAGTCGGTGCGGATGGAGCCGAAGATGCGCGCCAGGGCCTCGAAGTGGGTGATCCGCCCGGCCACGTAATCGGCCCAGTGATCGTGATCGGCGGCGGACGGCAGGTCGCGGCGGGCCAGATCGAAGAAGTCATGCTTCGTCATGGTGCCGTCAAAGTCGGAAATCAGGATATGCCGCGGAGAGGTTCGCATGGAATCAGACCAATACCACGTAGGACGCGTCGGGGCAAATGCCCGACGGTTATCTTCGGGGGCGCATCTGCGATTCGGTGTCGCCGGAATTGGTCCTCGTAGCCGGGGTTCCCGTTCCGCGCGGGTCCAACCAACCGCACGCGACAGGAGCCGCGCGCCACGAAGACAATC
Source organism: Kiritimatiellia bacterium (assembly GCA_040768005.1). GTDB lineage: Bacteria > Verrucomicrobiota > Kiritimatiellia > CAIQIC01 > Lenti-01 > JAAZFE01. Next base: position 71,730 of record JAXGNL010000007.1, on the reverse strand, counting down.
GGCTGTCATCCCGAGCGGAGTCGAGGGATCTCGGCCTGGTCCCGCAGGCTGGCCATTGGGACTGTGCCCAGATCCCGCGGTGGCGGGACAAGTGATTTCGACTCCGACGCCACGCGCCTTCGCTCAATATGACTGGGACGTGCGCCTTATTGCAGATGCATTCCGCGGCCCTCCCGACAAGTATAGTTATTGCAATATGTATACATATTGCAATAACTATACCCTTTGGATGGCAGAGGAATTCCGGGGCCGGTTATTGCCGCCGGGAGCGGGAATAGGCGGTCCAGAGGGCGTCGCGGGCGGCGCGGGGGTCAGGGGCGAAGGCGAGCAGGCCGTCTTCGTGGCCGGCCATGACCAGGATGGCGACGGGCGGCAGCGCGGGCGCGAGCTGACCGATGGCGCGGGCGATTTCCGGGGTGCCGAAGGCGGCGTCGGGCGGCGTTCGGGGGGCGTCTTCGGCCAGCAGCATGCGGAAGAGAAGGCGGTCGTGGATGTGAATGACGGCCCGGGTATCGGGGCGGGCGGCATAGACGGCGCCGTGGCTCATGGATTCGGAGGAGGCCGGCAGGGGCCCGCGGCAGGTGACGGTGTTTTGCGCAATGTCGAAGGCCTGCACTTCGCAGAAGTGGCGTTCGGCGATGGGATATTCGAAGCCGGTGCCGCTGGCCGTGACGACAAAGCGCAGGGTGTCCTCGAGTCGGGCGCTGAGATTGCCGTAGCCGATGCCGTCGGGCAGGACGCCGATCAGCCGCCAGTCGTGGAGATCGTCGCGGATGCGGCAGAGGTCGTGCAGCCAGGGATGCCGGGGCGGCGGGGCGGCCTCGTGGGCGCAGGAGAACTTGATATAGCCCTCATCCGTCCGCATGGCGTTCGGGATAGAGGGCGAGGAGTCCCTCGCGGGTGGCGGGGGCGATGCCCCGCTCGGTGATAAGGCCGGTGACCAGGCGGGCGGGGGTGACGTCGAATCCGTAGTTGGCGGCAGGGGTTCCGGCCGGGCAGATGCGGACGGTGGCGGGTTTCCCGGCGGCTTCGTCCCAGCCGGTCATGTGGGTGACCTCGTCGGCGCCGCGCTGCTCGATGACGATTTCCTTCACGCCGTCGGTGATGGACCAGTCCAGGGTGGAGGACGGGAGAACGGCGTAGAACGGCACGCCGCTGTCGCGGGCGGCGAGCGCCTTCAGGTACGTGCCGATCTTGTTGGCGACGTCGCCGGCGGCGGTGCAGCGATCGCAGCCCACGAACACGATGTCCACCATCCCGTGCTGCATCAGGTGGCCGCCCGCGTTGTCGGGGATGAGGGTGTGCGGCACGCCGTGGTGGCCCAGTTCCCACGTGGTGAGAGAGGCACCCTGGTTGCGCGGACGGGTTTCGTCCACCCAGACGTGGACGGGAAGGCCGGCATCATGGGCGGCATAGACCGGGGCCAGGGCGGTGCCGTGGTCCACGAACGCCAGCCAGCCGGCATTGCAGTGGGTCAAGACGTTGACGGGCTGCCCTCCTTTGCGCGCGGCGATGTCGCGCAGAAGGGCCAGGCCGTGCTCGCCCATGCGGCGCGAGAAATCGGCATCTTCGTCGGTGATGGCCTGGGCTTCGGCCCGGGCGGTTTCGACGAGGTCGGCGGGGACGCAGGCCGCGAGCGCCTTCTGCATGCGGACGAGCGCCCATTCCAGGTTCCGGGCGGTGGGGCGGGTGGCGAGGAGCGCGGCGCAATCGGCCTGGAGGCGGTCCTCGAACCCGGCCCGGCCGGTGTGCGTGAGGACGGACAGGTAGGCGCCCCAGGCGGCGGCGCAGCCGATGAGCCCGGCCCCGCGCAGGTTCATGTTGCGAATGGCGGCGCACATGTCGGCGGGGGTGCGCAGGTCGAGAAAAGCGAATTCGTGCGGCAGGCGGGCCTGGTCAATGATGCGCACGCACCCGGGGGCTTCGAGCCAGATGGTGCGGTAGTGCCGGCCGTTGACGTTCATGGCGGGTTTTTCGCGCAAATCGGGGGGAAGGTCAAGCGCCGGGGGCGATGGGCGGCGATGGGCGGCAGGATGGAATGGCTCGACGCCGGTGCCGGTTCGCGGCATACTCGGCCCTGGATGGCGAGATTGCGGATGATGGAATGGTTTTCAGGAAGCAGATCGAGAAAACCCCCGACGGGGTCGTCGGGGCTCCAAAGAGGGGCGGATGGAGCCGGGACAGCCTGTCCGCCGTAACCTTGGTGGAGGCGGAACCTCGTCCCGGAGGATTTCCAAAAATGGATCATGAATAATCATGACTGAGCCGAGGCACAGGCATTTGGCTCATTTGGCGCCGTTTGCCGCCGAGCCGGTGGTGTTTTTCACGGTGGTCACGACCCGGCGGCAGGCCGTTCTGGCCAACGAGGAGGCCCACGCGATTCTTCGCGGCATCTGGGCGGAGGCGGGAGAGCGCAACGGGTGGTGGGTGGGCGATTATCTGCTGATGCCGGACCATGTGCATTTTTGCGCGGGCGGGACGTGAAGCGCTGCCCATGGAAAGGCGATCAGCTGGAACAGCAAGGTGGCTGGGTAGCAGATAGCGAGTTCGTCGATGAGTTGCACGTGGGCCAGGAACTGCTTGTCGAGCGAGTCGTCGGCGCCAGTCCGCGACGGACAGCCCGGCCAGGCATTCCCAAGGCCACCGCCAGATGCGTTTTGCCGACGCGGCCCAGGAGCACGCGACGATCTCCTCGTGCCGTCGATCGAGGGCGGAAGCCGAATCGGTTCGAGCGTCTTGAAGGGAATGGGCGAGTTTGGTGCCCTGATCCTTGCACCCGCGGCAGAGGAAAAGCGGTTTGCGCTCGGCGGATTCGTCGCACAGGTGGTCGACGGCTTGCTCGAGTAGCAGCGGACGGTTGGCGGAAGGTTGTCCATGTTCAGGCCTTGGCAATGGAGCCAAATAGTCGCGCAGATTGCGTTGATGCACCTGCCCCTCGTCAAACCGCGCCATCTCAACACCTCGCCGATGGGGATGGCCCGCCGTGGCACACCGTTGCATCTTGCGGCACAGGTTCTCGATTGGGCATCGAGATATTCAACGGCGCGTTCCAGCGCCTTCAAGAACAAGTCGGAGTCGTATTTGAACCGCGCAGGTGCCCGACGTGCCACGGCAGCAGGCGGGTCTCTGGACCACGTCGATGAAGCGCGGATGAGTTCGCGCAACTCGCGCAACTTCAATTAGCGGGGCGGTTGGGGACCACCCAGAGGAGATCCATGGGCCTGGCAGATGCGATGCCGGGCAATGGGCTCGGTGGGTAGATCGCCAGTTGTGGAAGACTTCCACCTGCAGATGCCGCATGCCGCGCTGTAGAAGTTGCCGCCATAGGAGATCACGCAGTCGCGCGTGGCGGGATAGACCGTCTCCAAGGATAGGCCGGGGGTTCCCCCTTGAAACGGTCAACGGGCCGATGGGTGGTGCCGTGATGCGCACGTGGGCGATGTGGTCCAGCCAATGGGCCTGCCGGTTGAGCTCGTCGAGCCCGTCAAATGAACGCCCCAGGAAGAAGTTGCCGCGGATGTACGGGAAGGGTCCACTTGCCCTGGTTGGGCCGGTACGGTCGGCAGGGGACGAACCCATAATAGGCGGCAAAGTCCGCAAAGGTGGCTGCCATTCCACCGTGCCATGAGAACCGCGGTTTTGATGCAAGCTCTTCCGGCACGCCGCCAAAGTACTCGAAGGGCAGGCCAGGAAGCTGGCCAGATTAACGGTATCGGCTGTAGCCCAGTACCATCGAGCAGGAGAGCGCCTTGCGGACGCCATCCCCTTCGAAGGCCGCCCAGTCCACCTGGGCCGCGAAGCGCCGCCGGTGGCCTCCTCGCGCAACGGAGCCACGACCTCTTAAGTGCCGGCGTACCTGGGCTGGATGTCGAACAATCAGGTGAAGTCCGCTATCCAGCACATACTCTGTACGGATCCAACAGCGACGGCAGCGATGCTTTGCGCTCCATTGCGGGGCCAACACCTTGCGAACGGTTTTGCGATCCATCTTGCCGGGCGATAGACGTCATTGTCCAATTGCGACCATCTTCGCCTCCATGCTTGCACAGCCACACGGCCATATCCGCGCCAGAGAATCCCGTCCCGTCCGACTACCGGTGGGGTGGATTCGACGGCCATTCGGGGAATTTTCGACGGCCACAAAAGGGGAATTTGACTCAGGTGGGGAATTCATGGCCAGAATCTGGGAGTACGGCCAATGCGATGGAGCCGGGACAGCCTGTCCGCCGTAACCTTGGAGGCGGAACCTCGTCCCGTGGATTTCTAATGACGGTGGATCGGCCCCGGGGGTGGAATCGGCGTTGAACGGCGGGCGGGGTGGGGAGTAGAGTGACGCGAGTTTTCCACGGTGTGGAAAAAAGTTTTCCATGACGTGGAAAATCCGCGTGGAAATTTTCCATGGCGTGGAAAATCCGGAAACAGGAGCACATGAGCGGACAGAAGAGATTTCGGAAGGTGGCGGTGCTGATGGGCGGGCCGTCGTCGGAGCGGGAGGTATCGCTGCGATCGGGGGCGGCGGTGGCCAATGCGCTGCGGGGGGCGGGGTATGAGGTCTGCGACGTGCGGGTGGGCGAGGATGCGCGGTTCGATCTGCCGGCGGGGGTCGAGGCGGCGTTTGTGGCGATGCACGGGAAGTTCGGGGAGGACGGGACGGTCCAGCGCCTGCTGCGGGAGCGGGGCATTCCTCATACGGGTTCGAGCCCGGAGGCCTGTGCGCGGTCGTTCGACAAGTCCAAGAGCAAGCCGGTGATTGCGGCGGCCGGGATTCCGACGCCGGCCTTCGAGTTGCTGCAGGCGGGCGCTGCGCGCCGTCTGCCGCTGCCGGTGGTGGTCAAGCCGGTCCGGCAGGGATCCAGCGTAGGCATTTCGCGGGTGTTCCGCGAGGAGGAGTGGGGCGGGGCGCTGGCGGCGGCGCTGGCCTATGACGACACGGTGCTGGTGGAGGAGTTCATTCCCGGCCGGGAACTGACGGTGGGCGTGGTGGGAGACGTGGCTCTGCCGGTGATCGAGATTGCGGCGGATTTCTTCGATTACCGCGCGAAATACACGCCGGGCGTGGCGGCCCACCTGATTCCCGCGCCGATCCCGGAGGACACCGCGCGGGCCTGCCAGACGGCGGCGCTGGCCACGTTCCGCGCGCTGGGGTGCGCCGGAATGGGCCGGGTGGATATCCGGCTGCGCGAGGACGGGCGGATTTTCGTGCTGGAACTCAACAACATTCCGGGCATGACCGAAGTCAGCCTGCTGCCGGACGCGGCCCGGGCACACGGGTGGGAATTCCCGGAACTTTGCGAACGCATCCTGAATATGATAGAGTGGCCCGGCAACCAAGGAGGAATCACATGAACGTATTGAGAGTCCTGGCGAATCCCAAGCCCGTGGAGAAGTCGGCGAGTCTGCAAATCGAGCAGGCGTTTACTGAAGCCCTGAAGGCGAAGCATCCGGACGCGACCATTGCGACGATCGACGTGTACAGGGATGATTTGCCGCAGATAGACGAGAAGGTGCTGCCGTCGCATTTCGGCGCGCCCCCGGCGGACGAGGAAACGGCGCGGAAAATGGCCCGGCGAGGCGAAATCCTGGCGCAGCTGCTGGCGGCGGATCTGGTGGTGATCGCCACGCCGATGTGGAATTTCAATGCGCCGCCCATGCTGAAGGCATGGATGGACACGGTGCTGGTGGCGGGCAAGACGTTCCGCTATACGGCCAGCGGTCCCGAAGGGCTTGCCAAGGGCAAGAAGGCGGTGCTGTGCATGGCCAGCGGCGGGGTATATGAAGGGCCGACAGCGGCGCTGGACACCCTGACGCCCATGCTGAAAACACAGCTGGGCTTTATCGGGATCACCGACGTGACGGAACTGCGCGCGCCCGGCCAGGGCGCCGGCGGAGAAAAAGCCGCGGCCTCCACGGCGGCGGCGATCGAAGCGGCGAAGGCTGCCGCGGACCGGTTCTAAGTCTGTTCCCAGGAAATCCGGATTTTCCATGGCGTGGAAAAATATTTTCCACAGCGTGGAAAATCCGGATATTTCATGCTCGGGTGGAGCAAAATCAGCCTGGCGGGGGGGCGGGTTCCTGCTGGAGCAGGCGGATCAGGCATCGGGTGAGGGGATGGGTGTTGGGGGTGAAATGCCACCGGCCGCGGACGTTGCGGGCCAGGTCCAGATCGCGCAGGGCGTGCAAATGCCGGAGCGTGGACATGCGCGGGATGCGCAGGCGGGCAGCCAGGTCGGAGACGGAGGCGGGCGCGTCCAGCAGATGCCGGACGATGTCCTGCCGGCGCGGATAGGCGAGGGCGACGGCGCTGCCGATGGCCAGCCGGTCCTGGCGGGGCGCGGTCGAGGCAAAGGCCGTTTTCATGGCCTCGAGCAGGGGTTTGGCCGTGGCGACCAGCGGATCGGGCACGGGGTGGTAGGCCACGCGGGCGGATTCGCGGCGGGCCTGGATCAGGCCCCGGGACTGCAGGCGCCGCAGTTCCTGGCTGGCGCGCGATTTGCCGATCCCCTGGGCATCGGCCAGTTGCTGGACGGTGAGGCCGGGGCGGGCGATGACTCTGCGCAGCAGGCGCAGCCGCGTGGGTCCCGCCAGCACCCGGCAGGTTCTCCAGAGGGTGGGGTGCAGTGCCATGGCATGTTCCTCCTGTATGATCGGTGTTTATAAACACCGTTCTATGTGAAATCAACAAGAATAAAAGGAAGAAATCCATATTTATGCCCCTGACAGATGAACAGATGTATCGGAGTTTATAAACACCGTTCAGGCGGGATGAACACGGCGGGCGGGGCGGAGGAAAACTGTTTGAATCGGGCGGGGGGTATGGCATAGTCGGCCTCCGATTCTTGTGTGGAAAACGGAAGGGACTGTGGGTTCTCGAACAACAGCAGCCAGACGGGGCAACCGCCGGCGGGAAAGCGTGCTGAAGGCGGCGGCATCTGCCGACCGCCGCCGGACGCGTCGCCGCCTGGCGTGGCGCTGGCTGGCGCTGCTGACGGGGATTCCGCTGCTGCTCGGCGGGCTGGCGTGGGGCGGGGCCCTGGCGTGGCGGGCGATGTTTTCGGAGAATGACTTTTTCGTGATCCGCCAGATCGAGGTGACGACCGACGGCAGCCTGGGGCGGGGGCATATCCTGGAATATGCCCGGGTGAGCGAGGGCATGAATCTGTTTGCGGTGGATCCGAAGTCGGTCCGGGACCTGCTGATGAGCGTGCCGGTGGTGGGGCAGGCGCAGGTGGGGCGGCGCCTGCCGGACACGCTGGTGATTGACGTGACGGAACGGGTGGCGGTGGCGCGGCTGGGCCGGGCGGGGTCGGGCAGCCCGCTGGCGGTGGATGCGCAGGGGCATGTCCTGGGGCCCAGTTCGGTGCGGGCGAGCCTGCCGGTCATTGCGGGCGTGCGGGACGTGGGGCTGCGGCCGGGGGACGTGGTGAAGGATCCGATGCTGGCGGAGGCGTTGCAGGTGCTGGATCTGTGCACTCGCCCGGAGCTGCGGGCGGAACTGTCGGTGGCGACCATCGGGGTGGGCGGCGAGGATTATCTGGACGTGGGGCTGGCGACGGGCGAGCAGGTGCTGTTGTCGCGCGAGGAGGTGGAGGACAAGCTGGACAAGCTGCGCCGCATGCGGCGGGAGGCGCGGCGGCGGGGGCTGGACCTGGCGGTGTACGACATGACGGTGGAGCGCAATTACGTGGGACGTCCGGCGGCGTGGAAGGATCCCGCGGAGCGGGACTGACGCCGGGACCGGAAAGGGATGGAGCAGGGATGAGCATGGAACCGATTGTGGCGGTGGAAATCGGCACGAGCCGGGTGCGGGTGTTTGTGGGCGAGGCCCGCGAGGACGGCGCGCTGATGATCACGGCGGTGGGAGACTGCGCCAGCAGCGGCATGCGCAAGGGGGAGTTGTTTCATTTCGAGAGCGCCAGCCAGTGTCTGGAGCGGGCGCTGCGGCAGGCGGAGGATGCGGCGAACCTGACGGTGAACGAAGTGCATGTGGCGCTGTCGGGGTCGCAGATCGAGGGCATGCCGAACCGGGGGGAGATTCCGGTGGACGGGGAGATCACGGCGGAGCACGTGGAGCATGTGTGCCGGGTGGCGCGGGAGGTGACCCTGCCGGCGGACCGGGAAATCCTGCACAGCATTGTGGGGCAGTTCAGCGTGGACGGGCTGTGCGGGGTGAAGCCGGAGGGGATGGCGGGCCAGAAACTGGCGGCGGACGTGCTGATTGTGCACGGGCAGCATGCGCGGATGTTCAACCTGGTCCGGGTGGTGAAGGGGTTGAAGCTGGAGGTGGCGGACCTGCTGTTCAGCGGACTGTGTGCGGCGATGTCGGCGCTGTCGGCGGAGCAGAAGCTGCAGGGGGTGCTGCTGATTGACCTGGGCGGGGGCACCACGGACTACATGGCCTATGCGCAGGCCAAAATCGCGGACGCGGGGGCGATCGGCGTGGGCGGCGACCATGTGACCAACGACATTGCCAAGGCATTCCGGCTGTCCACGATGGAGGCGGAGGCGCTGAAGATGCAGCATGGCGACGCGATGGTGAGCGCGGCGGGCCGGACGCGGCGGCTGCCGCTGCCGGCGGCGGCGGGCGAAACGCCGCGGACGGCCAAGCTGTCGGATCTGCAGAGCGTGATTCACCTGCGCATGGAAGAGACGTTCGGGCTGATCCGGGCGCGGCTGCAGCGGCAGAACCTGCTGCATCTGCTGGGCGGCGGCGTGGTGCTGACGGGCGGGGGGGCATACCTGAAGAATGCGGCCCAGCTGGCGGAAAAGGTGTTCGGGCTGCCGTGCGAGATCGGCGGGCCGCGGAATGTCAGCGGTCTGACGGCAAACCTGTCGGGGCCGGAATATGCCACCGGGGTAGGGGCGGTGCTGTGCGCCTACAAGAACGCCTGTCTGCGGCAGGAGCAGTCCCGGAGCGTCTGGCGGCGGCTGGGGCAGTGGTTTGGGCTGGGGTGATCGGAGAAAGGCGGGCATGGCGATGAACCTGGGCAAGGACAACCAAGGCGGGGAAGCGCGCTGCCGCATTCTGGTGGCGGGTGTCGGCGGCGGCGCGTGCAGCGTGCTGGGGCGCGTGCTGGAAGACTGGGCGGATCCGCCGGCGGTGGCGGCGGTCAACACGGATGCCCGGGCGCTGGCCGAGTCGGAGATTCCGCTGAAAATCCAGATCGGGCGGACGATTGCGAAGGGGATGGGGACGGGCGGCGATGCGGAGCTGGGGCGGCTGGCGGCCAGCGAGGATCTGGATGCGCTGCGGGCGCTGGTGGCGGAGTACGATCTGCTGGTGCTGGCGGCGAGTTTCGGCGGCGGCACGGGGACGGGGGCGGCGCCGGTGCTGGCGCGGATCGCCCGGGAGGAAGGGCTGTTGACGCTGGCGTTCGTGACCACGCCGTTTGCGTTTGAAGGCGCCCGGCGCCAGGAGCAGGCCCAGGAAGGCCTGGCCACGCTCCGGCAGCAGGCGGATGCGGTGGTCTGCCTGCCCAACGAGCGGCTGCATGCCATGCTGCCGGAGGGCACGCCGCTGGCGGAGGCGTTTGCCTTTGTGGACCGGATGATGGGTGCGGGGATCCGCGGGCTGTGGACACTGCTGGCCCGGGACAACATGCTGAATCTGGATTTTTCGGATGTGCAGACGCTGGTGGAAAACAGCGGCAATGAATGCTGTTTCGGCTACGGGGAGGGACAGGGGCCGGGGCGCGACGAGCAGGCGCTGACCGAGCTGCTGGAAGGACCCATGCTGGAGAAGGGCCGGGTGATTGCCAATTCCGGCGCGATGCTGCTGTGCGTGGCGGGCGGGCCGGACCTGGCGCTGTCGGAACTGGAAAAAATCCATCGCCGCTTCCAGGAGGCGGCGCGGCCGGGGGCGCGGATTTCGATGGGTGCCGCGGTGCTGGAGGGCTGGTCCGGACGGCTGGCCCTGACGGTGCTGGCGGCGGAGCACTGGATGCCGCCGTCGCGGACGGGGGGAGACCGGCGAGCCGACGGGCTGTTTGACGAACCGGACGAGGCGCCGCCGCCGGAGGAGCGCAAGCGGCGTTCCCGCAAGAACACGCAGCAGTCCGAACTGCATCTGAGCGATGACCGGGGCCGCTTTTCGAACGTGGCGCCGACCATCTATGAAGGGGCCGATCTGGACATCCCCACGTACATGCGGCGGGGCATCCGGATGCCGACCTGACGGCAAAAAGTGTTTCGCCGGGCGGAAGGGCTTGATTTTGTGCCGGGAAACCGCGAGAGTGCCCGGAAATGAAATCCGACAGGAGAACGCAAATGAAGAACATGAAATGGCTTGTGCTGGGATTGACGTTGGCCGTGGCCGCGCCGTCGGCGATGGGAGCGGCTCTGGTGACCAAGGGTGCGAATGAGCTGGCGATCGCGGGAGCGGTGGACTTCCAGAGCGGCGAAGGGACGGATTTCGTGCTGGATCTGCGCTATGCCTACTTCGTGATGGATCGTTTTTCGCTGGGGACCAAGGTGTCCTTGCAGAACAACGATTTCTACAGCCATTTCGGCATCGGCGTGACGACGGAATACAACTTCGCGCTGCCGAAGGGATTCAAGCCGCTGTTCGGCACGGATCTGGTGCCGTTTCTGGGTGCCGCGGTGGACTACCGCTACTCCGACATTGATCACCTGGGCGATGAAAGCGCGGTGGTGCTGGGCGGCGAAGGCGGGTTGAAATTCTTCCTGACGGATACCACGGCGGTGACGCTGTCGCTGCTGGGCGAAATCGCATCGGAAGACGTCTATGTGGACGACCAGGAGGCAACGAACCGGGATCTGCGCCTGCTGCTCGGGATGCGCTTCTATTTCTAGCACGGCCGGCAGTGCCGTTCAGGCGCGGGATTTCCCGCGCCTTTTTTATTGCCCGGATCAGAAAGCGGTTGAATTGCCGGCCGGGGTGGGGTAATGAATGGCGAGTTTCCGGTGCCCGGCTGGGGCGCCGGTTGCGGAGGGATGGCTGAGCGGCTGAAGGCACCCGACTCGAAATCGGACGGGCGTGATGAGCGTCCCGTGGGTTCAAATCCCACTCCCTCCGCCAACTTTGTTTTTTGGGGATGGTGGGCGGTGAGGGGCTCGAACCCCCGACATTCACGGTGTAAACGTGACGCTCTGGCCAACTGAGCTAACCGCCCGGGAAATGCCGATACCATACGCAGGTTGCGCGCGGCGCGCAATCCCTTGTTCCGTGGGCGGGAAAATCCGGGTTGATGGACGGGGGGTTCGGGGGTAGATTCAAGCGATTTTGTTGTGCGGAGAATGAGATGAATTCAACCAACCCCAAGGGGCCGGCGCCCTATCCGGTGATTGACCCGCTGGAATGCAAAGCCTGCGGGCGGTGCCTCCTGGCCTGTCCGAAAAAGGTCATCGAGATGGGCCAGGAGCTGAATGCGCGCGGGTATACGTTTGCCCGGTACCGGGGCGCGGGCTGCATCGGCTGTCTGAACTGCTTCTATGTCTGTCCGGAGCCGAACGCCATTGAAGTGCACCTGCCGGCCAAGGAGACGAAGTAGCCATGGCAACGCAACTGGTCAAGGGCAACACGGCGGTCATCATCGGCGCGCTCTATGCGGGCTGCGACAGCTTTTTCGGGTATCCGATCACGCCGGCGAGCGAGATTCTGCACGAAGCGGCGAAGAAGTTCCCTCTGGCGGGCCGGCGCATGGTGCAGGCGGAGAGCGAGGAGGCGGCGATCAACATGGTATACGGCGCGGCGACGACGGGCCGGCGGGCCATGACGGCGTCGTCGGGGCCGGGCATCAGCCTGAAGTCGGAGGGGATTTCGTATCTGGCGGGGGCGGAGCTGCCGGCGGTGATTGCGGATATCATGCGGGCGGGGCCGGGGCTGGGCAACATCGGTCCGGAGCAGGGCGACTACAACCAGGTGGTGAAGGGGGGAGGTCATGGCAACTACCGCAACCTGGTGCTGGCGCCGGCGAGCGTGCAGGAGATGTGCGACATGACGATCCGGGCGTTCGAGCTGTCGCAGAAATGGCGCATGGTGGCCGTTGTGCTGGCCGACGGCGTGCTGGGGCAGATGATCGAGCCGCTGCGCTTTCCGGAGACCAGCGTGGAGCCGGTTACGGATACGGGCTGGGCGGTGGACGGCACGGCGGAGACGCGCCCGAACGTGGTGTCGTCGATCTTCCTGGATTTCAACCAGCAGGAGGAGTTCAACCGGCAGCTGCAGGAAAAATATGCGGCGGTGGAGGCGGCGGAGCAGGATTCCGAGTCGTACCGGATGGAGGATGCGGAGGTTGCGCTGGTGGCCTACGGGATCAGCGCGCGCATTGCGCAGGGGGCGGTGGATGCCGCCCGCGCCGAAGGCATCCGCGCCGGCCTGTTTCGGCCCAAGACGCTGTATCCCTTCCCAAAGGACGCGTTGAATGCGTTCGTGGGGCAGGGCGGAAAGCAGTTGATCTGCGTGGAGATGAGCAACGGCCAGATGCGCGACGACGTCAAGCTGGCCATCGAGTGCCGGTGCCCGGTGCATCTGGTGAACCGGCTGGGCGGCAACCTGGTCACGGAGGACGGGGTGCTGGCCCGGATCCGTGAAGTGGCGGCAACAGCGTGAGGCGGAAGAGGCATTCATGGAACAGGTGATTCAGACCCGGGGGCTGTACAAGACATTTCCGCGCAAGGGCGGGTCGGCGCAGACGGCGACGCACTACTGTCCGGGGTGCGAGCACGGCGTGCTGCACAAGCTGATCGGCGAGGCGCTGGCGGACATGGACCTGCAGGACCGCACCGTGGTGATCAGTCCCGTGGGTTGTTCGGTTTTCGCCTACTACTATTTCGACACGGGGAACGTCCAGGTGGCCCATGGCCGCGCCGCGGCCGTCGGCACGGGCATTTCCCGCACGAAGAACCACGCGGTCGTGGTGTCGTACCAGGGCGACGGCGATCTGGCGTCCATCGGCCTGAATGAAACGCTGCAGGCGGCGAACCGCGGTGAAAAGCTCGCGGTGTTCTTCGTCAACAACACCGTGTACGGCATGACCGGCGGGCAGATGGCCCCGACGACGCTGGTCGGCGAAAAGACGGAAACGTCGCCGGACGGCCGCGATCCGCTGCATGCGGGTTACCCGCTGCACATGGCGGAGCTGATCAACCAGCTGAAGGCGCCGGTGTTTATTGCGCGGGTGTCGTTCTCGAACATGGCCAAGCTGCGCCGGGCGCGGCAGGCGATCCGCAAGGCGCTGGAAATCCAGCGCGACGGGAAGGGCTACGCCTTTGTCGAGGTGCTGATGGCCTGCCCGACCAACCAGAAGATGAATGTCGAGGAGGCCACGCGGTTTGTTGCCGAACAGATGGAGGCGGAGTTTCCCTTGGGCGTGCTGCGCGACCGGTCGGAGGAGGCCGCGCCGATTGTCCGCGCCGAGAGCGATTACCGCAAGGAAACCCTCGACCATCTGCTGGGGCTGGATACGGATCGCGCGCCGGATGCCGCGCTGGATCCCGCTGCGCCGACATTTCAGGTCAAGATGGCGGGCTTCGGCGGGCAGGGCGTGTTGAGCATGGGGGTGATTCTGGCCCGCGCCGCCTGCCAGGCGGGCAAGTTCGTCTCGTGGTATCCGTCCTACGGTCCCGAGCAGCGGGGAGGCACGGCCAACTGCGGCGTGGTGATTTCCGGCCAGCCGATCGGCACGCCGGTGGTGACGGCGGCGGACGTGCTCGTGGCGATGAACCGGCCGTCGCTGGAGAAATTCGCCGGCGAGGTGAAGCCGGGCGGGCTGCTGCTGTACAACGCGGCGATCGGCGATTTTGAGGCGCCCGCGGGCGTTCGCGCCCTGGCCGTGCCGGCGGCGGAACTGGCGAAGGAAGGGGGCAGCGCCCGCGCCGCCAATACCGCCATGGTCGGCGTCCTGGCCGCCCTGGGCGGCTTCGACCTGCCGGAGCCGGCCTACCGGGAAGCCTTTGCCAGCCAATTCGCCGGCAAGGAATCTGTGGTGCAAACCAACCTGGCGGTTTTCGAACTGGCCCGGCAGTGGGCCGCCCGGCTGCCGGCCTGATCCCTTGCGGGAGAGAAGGCGGGGCAGGGTAGGGAGGGGACTGCGTAAAGAAAGCGGCTCATCGGGGACGATTCGCCCTACCGCACCCGCCCTTTCTCGGAAATGGCAGGGCGATCCCGACTCTCCAAGAGGTCGGGACCTGCCGAGCCGGACTGTTCTGAAAAAACCTTTCTTGACGCAGCCCTGCGGGGGGGCGCGGGGCGTTTCAGGTCTTCTCGAAGAGAAGCAGGGTGCGGGGGGAATTGCGGATGGATTCCCGGCGCAGAAGCCGGAAGGATTTGCCGAACACGTCCAGACAATGGTCCAGGGTGACGTGGTCGAACAGATTCACGCGGAATTCGATCAGTTTGCGGAACATGACGTCGTCGGTGGGGACGAATTCCAGGATCAAAAACTTCCGGGTCAGTTGGGTATAGAGGTCGCGGATGGCGGCCATGGGCAGGTTGGCGCCGACGAGCAGGTGATGGATGACGGCCAGCGCCAGCACGCAGTCAGGCTTGGCGCGTTCCAGGAAGGGCGGGCGCTCGGCGTTCAGGAAGCCGATGCCGGGGCTGGGGTTGGCGATGTCCACGACCATCGGGGTGATGGCGGCGGGCTCTGTTTTCAGGCGCCGGTACATTTGTTCCACGGCGCCGATGTCGAAATCGGTGGCGAGGACGGAGGCGCCGCAGGCCGCGGCGATTCGCGAGTAGTCGCCGGTGTTGCAGCCGATATCGAGGACTTCGGTGGCCTGGGCCTGCTCCAGGAATTCCTTCACCAGGGCTTTTTTGGAAGCCTCGGCCACGTCGTCGTAGGAGCAGGTTTGCGTGTAGTCGCCCCAGACGGTTTCCGGCGCGATGGAGTTCGCCAGCGCGCCGATTTTCTTGTCGAGGCGGCGCAGGGTCATCTGTTGTGCGGCCGGGTGGCCCGCCGGGGCGCCGCCGGGCGCGGGAGCGGAAGGTCGTGGCGCGGAGGCCTTGCCGGTTTTTACCCGGCGTTCCAAGGCATAGGGCAGGCCGATGTCGAAGAGGAGTGCCGGGCTCCAGCGCTTGCGGAAGGGAAAGGCTTGTCCGACCTGCAGCGTGGACCGCCCGTCGAGATTGGACAGGAAGTAGGATCGCAGGTCCCAGCCGGCGTGCTTGACCAGCAGGAGGGGATACAGAAACATACGGTTGAACTGGCCCAGGGCGAACCACAGGTCGAGCCGCGCGGGTTTTTCGATCGAGGTCAGATCGATGAAGAGGGGTTTGCCCCGGACAAATTGGATATTATATGCCGTGGCGTCCTTGAGAGACAGGCCGAGTTGAAGCAGCTCGCCCTGGAGCCGGAGGGTGAGCCGGCCGGCATCGGCCAGCATGGACGTGGACCACTCGTAGGGATAGGTGATGGGATCGATCCGGTCGTGTTCCAGAAAGGCGGAGAAGCCGGGATGGGCGGCGTTGAGTTCGGCGAGCAGGGGCGGGTCCTCGACGAAGCGGGTTCCCACGACGAGGCCTTCGCGGGCCCATCGGGCGAGGTGCCCCTGGAGTTCCAACGTGCGCAGCAGGTCCTGCGCCGCCGCGTCCAGGGCGCGGAAGATGCGGTCTCCGTGCTGAAAGACATATCCGCTGGGATCGCGGAACGAGCCGGCCACGCGGGTCATGGGACTATTCCGGCTTGGAGGAATCGTCGGCCGGGGTCTTGGCGGACGGTTTTTTGCCGGTGAAGAGCGCTTTGATCCGGCTCCAGAAGACGGCGATGCCGCCGATGCAGGAGGCCAGGATGACCTGGATCAGGATGCTGCCGCTGCCGGGATCGATATAGGCGAGAAACATAGAAGGCTCCTTGTGTGAATTGCAGACTGGGGAGTATAGGCGGACCTTCCGGCGGCACAACAAAAAAACCGCCTGAAGGCGGTGGCGTCCGGGATTTGGTGGAGGGTAGGAGGTTCGAACTCCCGACCTCCTGAATGCCATTCAGGCGCTCTACCAACTGAGCTAACCCCCCAAATCCTCAGACGATGGGGACTGTGTATCATGCCCGGGAGGCTACGTCAACCCGGGGGCGGAAAAAAACTTTCGGAAAAAAACTTTCGCGGAACCGGGATTGACACCCGGGGGGGCTTCACGTATTTTGCACGCCTGTTTGTCGAATGGGGATGGCGTTGGGCCTCCCTGGAAACGAGGATTCAGATGGAAGCGTATGCGGTGATCGAAACCGGTGGCAAGCAATACCGGGTACAACAAGGTGATGTAGTGTCGGTCGAATTGATCGAGGACGCCGAGGCGGGCCAGACGGTCGAGATCGGCCGGGTGCTGGCGATGAACGACGGCAGCGGGCTGAAGACCGGCGCGCCGGTTGTGGATGGCGCCAAGGTGACGGCGGAGGTGGTCGAGGAGTACCGCGCGCCGAAGGTCGTGGCGTTCAAGAAAAAGCGCCGCAAGGGCTACCACCGCAAGGTGGGCCACCGGCAGAATCTCCTCAAGGTCCGGATCGCGTCCATCGCGTAAGGCAAAGGAGCAGAGTCATGGCACATAAAAAGGGACAGGGCAGCAGCCGCAACGGGCGCGACAGCAACGGGCAGCGGCGCGGCATCAAGCGTTTTGGCGGGCAGACGGTCACGGCGGGCAGCATTCTGGTTCGCCAGCTCGGCACCAAGAAGACCCCCGGGTTGAACGTGGGCATGGGCAAGGACTACACGCTGTTCGCGCTGGTGGACGGTGTGGTGTCGTTCGACCGCGACGGAAAGCGCGTCAACGTCCAGAAGGTCGCCCAGGCCTGAGCCGTCGCCGCGAGCCAGCGATCGGAACAGAGGGCGGGCCGCGAGGCACCGCCCTTTTCCTATTAGAGGGCAGAAAGCAGAGGCCAGGGGGAGTCGGGGATCCGATGCAACCCGTGAGCCACTTTCAACATACGGCCCTTTGAACCCTGTCCTCTGACCTCTTTTCTGTTATGAAACCGCTTACGTTTGTAGATCGGGTCCGCATTCAGGTGTTTGCCGGGAACGGCGGCAACGGAGTGGCGTCATTCCGGCGGGAGAAATATGTGCCGCACGGGGGACCGGACGGCGGCGACGGCGGCAACGGGGGCAGTATTTTTCTGCAGGCGTCCAAGGATGTGGCGTCGCTGCTGGATCTGCATTTTGCGCCGATTGTCCGGGCGCAGCATGGGGAGAAAGGGCGCGGCCAGCAGCAATATGGCCGGGGCGGCGAAGACAAGATCGTGCCCGTGCCGCTGGGGACCGAGGTTCGCGACCAGGAGACGGATGAATTCCTGGGCGAGGTGCTGGCCGACGGCGACCTGCTGAAGGTGGCGCAGGGCGGACGGGGCGGGCTGGGCAACATGCATTTCAAGACCAGCACCCACCAGGCGCCGACGGAGTTCACGGAGGGCACGCCGGGGGAGATCAAGACCCTGCGGCTGACGATGAAAACCGTCGCCGAGGTCGGGCTGGTGGGGTATCCCAATGCGGGCAAATCCACGCTGCTGGGGCAGCTGAGCGCGGCGCGCCCCAAGGTGGCGCCCTATCCCTTCACCACCCGCCATCCGAATGTCGGCACACTGGTGTTTGACGCGACGCATACGCTGCGGGTGGCCGACGTGCCCGGCCTGCTGAAGGACGCCCACAAGGGGGTGGGGCTGGGGCATGACTTCCTGCGGCACATCGAGCGCACCCGGTTCCTGCTGTACGTGGTGGACATGGCGGGCACCGATGGACGCAAGCCGGCCGACGATTTTCTCAGCCTGCGCGAGGAACTGCGGCTCTACAATCCCGACCTGGCCGACCGTCCCTATGCGGTGATTGCCAACAAGATGGACGAGCCCTCCGCCCAAAAGAACCTGGCCGCCTTCAAGCGGAAGACAAAGGAAAAACCGCTGGCAATGTGCGCGGAACTGGGCGAAGGCGTTCCGGAGCTGAAGGCGCGGCTGGTTGCGCATTTTTTTCCCGGCGAAACCTTGCTGGAATGGTGACGCCGGGGGGCGGGTGCATCTGCGATTCGGTGCACGACCGTGTCATATTGAGCGAAGGCGCGCAGCGCCGGAGTCGAAATCACTTGTCCCGCACCGCGGGATCTCGGCCCCATCCCGATGGGAGGCCTGCGGGACCCAGCCGAGATCCCTCGACTCCGCTCGGGATGACCGTCACACAGTCTAATTTCCAATTTGGATGCACCTAATCGCAGATGCGCCCCGCCGCCGGCGGGCAATTTTTGACTGTGCGGGAACGGGGAATGGGGTATTCTGCCCCTTGACATGCCGGATTATCCGTCAACCCAGCAATTGTGGGCTCCGTGGCGCATGGAGTTTATCCGCGCGCCCAGGGAATCGGGTTGCTTTCTGTGCCGGATTGCCGGCGGGAACCCGGATCAGGACGGGGAAAACCTGGTGATTCACCGCAGCGGGGGAATGGTGATGCTGCTGAACCGCTATCCCTACAACAGCGGTCACCTGATGGTGGCGCCCTGCCGTCACGTGGCCACGCTGGGGGAGCTGACGGGGGAGGAACGCCGCGCCCTGCTGGACATGGCCTGTCTGGGCGAGAAACTGCTCCAGGCGGTGGTGAATCCGGACGGCTTCAACATGGGCATCAACCAGGGATCGGCCGCCGGCGCGGGGCTGAAGGATCACCTGCACTGGCATGTGGTGCCCCGCTGGGAAGGGGACACCAATTTCATGCCGGTACTGGGCGGCGTGCGGGTGATGCCGCAGGCGCTCAACGAAATGCAGGCGGCCTTGCGGGAGGCGCTGTCCCGCCGGGGAGGGGTTGGCTAGCCGGTTCCGGTCAGCACCACGCCATGGCGGAACGCACGCTTCATTTTGACAACGCCCGCGAAGCGCAGGATTTGACGGGGCCGCGGGGGGACTACCTGCCGCCCATGGAGGAGGCGTTCGGGATTCAGGCGGTCACGCGCGATCTCTGGCTCAAACTGGAGGGGCCGGCGGACAAGGTGGCTGCTGCGTCCGCCTTCGTGGACAGCCTGCTGCGCGCCCGCAATTCAGGCCTGGCCCTGAACCGGCATGCGGTGGATTACGCCCGGCAGGCGCATGTGGACGGGCGGGGAGCCGAACTCGACAACTTCATGGGCCTGCGCATTGATGTCGCGCCCGGCCGGGCGCCGGTTTTTCCGCGCACCTTCGGGCAGGCGGCGTTCATCGAGACCATCCGCGGCAGCGAGCTGACGTTCGGGCTGGGGCCGGCGGGCACCGGCAAGACCTGGCTGGCCATGGCCATGGCCGTGTCGGCTCTGCTCCAGAACGAAGTGTCGCGCATCATCCTGACCCGGCCCGCGGTGGAGGCCGGGGAGGCGCTGGGATTCCTGCCCGGCGATTTGCAGCAGAAAATCCTGCCCTATCTGCGTCCGCTCTACGATGCGCTGCACGAGATGATGCCGGCGGAAGACGTGCCCGGCCTGGTGGAGCGCGGCGTGATTGAAGTGGCGCCGCTGGCCTACATGCGCGGCCGCACGCTGAACCGGGCCTTTGTCATCCTGGATGAAGCCCAGAACACGACCCGCGAGCAGATGCTGATGTTCCTGACGCGCCTGGGATTCGGCTCCAAGGCCGTGGTCAACGGCGACCTGACGCAGGTGGATCTGCCGCCGCACAAGATGCCGGGGCTGCTCGAGGCGGAATTTCTGCTGCGCAAGGTGCCGGGAGTGGGGGTGGTGCGGCTGACCGCCGCCGATGTCGTGCGGCATCCGCTGGTTCAGCGCATCATCGATGCCTACAAGGGGCGCGAGCGCGGTGCCGGCAACGGGGAGGCTTCGTCGTGAAATCCCGCGTCCGCAAGAAGGCCCCGGCGTCGAAACCGCGGCCGGTCCGGCCGTCGGGAGCCCCGCGCCGCCGCGGCTGGAATGCCGTGATCAATTTCCTGATCCTGGCCGCGGTATGGCTGACTGGGGTTGTGCTGCTGCATTTCGGCGGGCCGCGGCGTCATGTGGGCCTGGCCGAAGGCCAGCGCGCGCCCGCCACCGTCGTGGCGGCCGTGGATTTCGACTGCGACAGCCTGGCCGCCACCGAACTGCTGCGACGGCAGGCCGCCGAGGCCGTGGTGCCGGTGTTTTCCATCCAGATGGGCCCGCTGCAGGCCGCGTGGCGCACCCTGGACAAGCTGGCGGGCCGCGCGGTCAGTTTGCGGCGCGACATCGAACAAGCCGCGCAGCAGGGCGCCGCCGGGCCGATTCCCGATGCCGCGGCCGCGGCCGCCCGCCTGGAAACCGGATTGACGGTGGCCGCGGACCTGCTGGGTGTGCTGCTGCCCGGCGGGGATCTGGTCCAGTTGTTCCCCGGCGGCCGCGAAATGGATGCGCTGGCGGCGCTGAAGGAAAGCCTGCAGGAAGTCTGGCTGGCCGGCATCCTGTCGGATGCGGACCGCGAGTCGGGATTTCAGGGCATGGTGCCGGCCGGGACGATCGATCTGCTGGTGAAAAACGGCGACGAGCCGGAGCGGTTCCGCCGGGTGCCGCTGGCGGATCTGGCCTCCGTGCCCGAGGCCCTGGCCGCCTACGTCGAAACCGCCCGCCGGCGTCTGGGCGAACTGGAGGTGGAGGTTCCCGCCCGTACGCTGGAGGAACTGGTTCGTTCTTCCATGCGCCCCAATCTGGACTACAATCCGAGGCCGACCGAGGAACGCCGGACGGCGGCCCGGCGAGCCGTGCCGCCGTCGCGCATGACCGTGCGCGCGGGCACGACGCTGATGGAGGAAGGCGACACCGTCACGCCGCAGATCGTCGCCATGGTCGAGGCCTACAACCAGCGCATGGCCGCGCTGGAATCCCCCCGCGACCGGCGCCTGAAGCGGCTGGGCGATTCCGTCCTGCTGCTGATGGTGCTGGCGTTGTCCGCGGCGTGGCTGCACGGCACGCAGCCGGGCGCGTTTGCCAAACCCCGCCGGAAGCTCTACCTGACCGCGCTGGGGCTGCTGGCCCTGGCGCTGGCCAGCGCCTACCGCCACGTATCGGCCGGCCTGAACTGGATTCCGCCGTGGCTGGCGCCCTTTGCCATGCCCATCGCGCTGCCCGCGGTGCTGGCGGTCCTGATCCTGGGCCCCCGGTACGCGCTGGTTGTCGGCCTCTGGAGCGCGCTGTCCGCCGCGCTGATCTTCGACCGCAGTTTTGAACTCCTGCTGCTGGGGCTGGGCGGCTCAACACTGGCGGCACTGCTGCTGCGCCAGGTGCGCAAGCGGTCGCAGGTGATGCGCGCCGGGCTGGCGCTGGGGCTGTTCGAGGCGGTCCTGGCCCTGGCGATGGCCGCCATGATCCGGCATCTGCCCGCCACGTTCCTGGTTCAGATGGGCACCGGCCTGGCCGGCGGCGTCGCCACCGCCGTCTTTGCCCTGCTGCTGCTGCCCGCGATGGAATGGATGTCCGGGCATACCTCCGACATCACGCTGCTGGAGCTGACCGACATGAGCCACCCGCTGCTGCAGCGGCTGGCGATGGAAGCCCCCGGCACCTACCACCACAGCCTGCTGGTGGGGGCCATCGGACAGGCGGCCGCGAACCGCATCGGCGCCAACGGGCTGCTGGTGCACGTCTGCGCCAATTTCCACGACATCGGCAAGCTGTCGAAGCCCGAATTTTTCAACGAAAACCAGCGCGGGGGCGAGAATCCGCACGACAATCTTTCGCCCAGCATGAGCGTGCTGGTGATCCAGTCGCACGTGAAGGAAGGCCTGACGCTGGCCAAGCGCCACAAGCTGCCCCGGCCGGTGTGCGAAGGCATTGCCAGCCATCACGGCACCGCGCTCACCTCCTACTTCTACCAGCTTGCCCGCCGCTCCCTGCAGGAAGCCGGCCTGGCCGAGGATTCGGGACTCGAGGCCTCCTTCCGCTATGAAGGGCCCCGGCCCTGGACCCGCGAACTGGCGGTCCTGATGCTGGCCGACACCGTGGAAGCCGCCTCGCGTTCCCTGGAGAAGCCCACGCCCAACCGCATTGCCGAGATGGTCGAAACCCTGATGCGCGACAAGCTGCTGGACGGCCAGCTGGATCTTTGTCCGCTGACGCTCGAGGATCTGCATGCCATCCGCGATTCCTTTGTGTTTTCGCTCTCCAACATCCTGCATGGAAGGAGCCCCTATCCCCGTGAAGATCAGCCTGCACAACCGTCAGCGGGCGCTGCCGGTGCAGCCGGCGGCGCTCCGGCGGCTGGTCCGGGCGCTGGCGCGCCGGGCGTTTCCCCCTGACGCCCCGCCCCCCCCGGGCGAACTCGCGGTGCTGCTGGTGGATGACGCCGCCATGCCGGACTACAAGGCCGGCTGTTTCGGCGCGCGCCTCCAGACCGACGTGGTGGCGCAGGCCTATGCCGCCCTGCCGGGCGTGGCGCCCGCGACCGCCGAGATGATTGTGAACGCCGAGCGCGCCCTGGCCGAGGGCCGCCGCCGGGCCGGCGGTCCCGCCCGCGAACTTGCGCTCTATCTCGCCCACGGCCTGGACCATCTGGCCGGCGCCGACGACGACACGCCGGCGCGCCGCCGCGCGATGCGACGGCGCGAAACCGCCTGGCTCGATGCGGATCCCGCCGCGTGGGAGGGCATCACCGGCCCATGATCCTGAAGGACGAGGCCATTGCGCTGCGGCTGCATCCCTACGCCAACACGTCGCGGATCGTGGTCTGGCTGTCGCGCACCCACGGCAAGCTGGCCACCCTGGCCAAGGGCAGCCAGCGCGACCGCAGTCCTTTTCTCGGACAGGCCGACCTCTTCTACACCTGCGAAATCCTGTTCTACGCCCGCGAGACCCGTCATCTGCACATCCTGAAAGACTGCACGCCGCGGGACATCCGCCCTGCGTTCCGGACGGACTGGAAGGCCTGTGCCGCCGCTTCCTATGCGGCCGGACTGCTGGACCGCGCGATGCCCTTCGGTCCCGCCCCCGCCGGACTCTACGAGCTGTTGTCCGCCACGCTGGAACGGCTGGCCGTCCGGACGCCCGGCCCCGCGTTCATTCCCCGGCTCGAGCTGCTGCTGCTGCATGAACTGGGGCTGGCCCCCCGCTGGGACGTCTGCTCCCGCTGCCGGGCCGATTTGAACGGCGAGGCCCCGGCCCGGCTCGATGCGGCCCATGGCGCCCTCCAGTGCGAATCCTGTGCGGCCGGCCGCGGCCGTCCGGTGGCGCCCGCCGTCCGGCAGGCCATCCGCGGCATGCTTTCCGGTCAGCTCCCGCCATCGCTGCCCGAGCGCGTGTTCCGGGAAGTCCGCGACCTGATGGGCGGCCTGCTGGAGCATCACGCCGATCTCGACAACCGTTCCCGCGAAGTGGCCTTCCGCATTCTGGCCGCCGGGTGACGGGGAGCCTGCGCGCCGTCCGTCGGCCAGCCGTGGTGCAATGGGGCGGTCCGTTCGTTGAAAAAAAATCACGGGAAAGCGCAGGGCTTGCCGGAGAGAACCGGGCGGGGATATCCTGGGGGGCATGAAGGCATCCTGGCAATGGAAGGAAGAGGGGGAGCTGAGCCGGAAGTTCAGCGACCGGGCGGAAGTGGCGGCGTACGACGAGCGGCACGGCCGGTTCCGGGACATCGAAGGGGAGGTGGCGGCGGCCCTGGCGGGGCTCGGAGCGGGGCCGGGGCAGGTCGTGGCGGATTTTGCCTGCGGCACCGGGGCGTTTGCGCTTCGCGCCGCGCGCGTCTGCCGCCGGGTGCTGGCGATTGATCTGTCGGCGGAGATGCTGGATTACGTGGCGTGGCGCGCGCGCGAGGCGGGACTGGACAACATCGTCTGCCTGCGCGGCGGCTTTCTGACGTACGTCCATGAAGAAGCGCCGGTGGATGCGATGCATACCAGCCTGGGCCTGCACCATCTGCCGGACTTCTGGAAGGCGAAGGCGTTGGCCCGGCTGGCGGAGATGATCCAGCCCGGCGGGCGGCTGCATCTGATGGATGTGGTGTTTCAGCCGGAAAACCTGGAGACGAACATCGGGGCCTGGCTGGGCCAGTCCGAGGCTCAGGGCGGACCGGAAGTGGCGGAAAGCATTCGCACCCACCTGTCCCGCGAGTATTCCACCTATGACTGGATTCTGGAGGGTCTGCTGGAACGGGCCGGATTCCGGATTGACCAGGCGACCTCAAAGGGCGGAGTGCTGGGAGACTACTTCTGCACCCGGGCGGGATAAGCGACATTCCGCGCCAGTTCTTCTTCCCTGCGATTTTTATAGTTATTGCAATAACTATAGAGCTGGACTGGCGGGCGGTTTGTCTCGGTTATAATTATAAGCGAGACAGATTGCTGAGGGTTGAGTGAACCGGTTCTTTCCGGATTTTCCATGTAATCAGAGGCCTACAAGCCGCTTGATGAGAACGGGGGCATGGGGGATACTTCGCGGGCATGAGGCTGTTTGACACCCATGCGCATTTTGACGGTTTCGCGGCGGAGGGGACCGTGGGGGAGGTGCTGTCGCGCGCTTGGGCGGCGGGGGTGGAGCGCATCTGCGCGGTGGGCAGCTCGGAGGCATCGAACGAACTGGTGGCGGATCTGGCGCAGGCGCATCCGGACCGGATCGCGGCCGCGGTGGGATATGACCGCGACCAGACGGACAAGCCGCGGGATGCCGGGCGGCTGGCGGAACTGGCCGGGCAGCCGGGCGTGGCGGCCATCGGGGAGATCGGGCTGGATTACTACTATTCCGCGGAGACGGCGCCGGCGCAGCGGGGGCTGTTCGGGGAGATGCTGGCGCTGGCGCTGGAGCGGCGGCGGCCGGTGATTGTGCACAGCCGGTATGCGGACGCCGATACGGCGGCGATGCTGGGGGAGTTTTCCACGGCGTGGAAAAAAGTTTTCCACACCATGGAAAACCCGCCTCCGCCGGGGATTCTGCATTGCTTCACGGGGGATGCGGCCTTTGCGGAGAAACTGCTGGCGCTGGGTTTTTTCATCAGTTTCAGCGGGATTGTGAGTTTCAACAATGCGGAGCCGCTGCGGGAGGTGGCGCGGGGGATTCCGGAGAACCGGCTGCTGGTGGAGACGGATTGCCCGTATTTGACACCGAAGCCGTTTCGCGGGAAAGTGAACGAGCCGGCCTACGTGGCGCGGGTGGCGGAGGTGCTGGCCGAGGCGCGCGGTGCGGCGCCCGAAGCGCTGGCCGAGGCGACCTTCGCCAATGCGGCGCGCGTGTTCCAATTGGAAGGATGAGCATGAACGAGAACAAGAAGCGGTGTGCCGTCGGCGTGGACTTCGGCGGGACGTTCGTGAAGATGGCGCGGGTGGCGGAGGACGGGACCATCGGGGCGCGGGCGAGTTTTGCGACCACGGATCTGAAGGGGGTGGAGGGCTGGCTGGACGAGGTGGAGCGCCATGCCTTCGCGCTGATGGCGGATTTGCCGGGGGACATGGAATGGGCGGGGGTCGGGGTGGGGGTGCCGGGATTTGTGGATTTTGCCAAGGGATTTGTTCACGACCTGACGAATGTGCCGGGCTGGACGGCGGTGCCGCTGGCGGAACGGCTGGGGCGGCGTTTCGGGCAGGTGGTGCGGGTGGACAACGATGTGAATGCGATGGCGGTGGGTGAATGCACCTACGGGGCGGGGCAGGCCTATCAGCATGCGGTGTTTCTGACGCTGGGCACGGGCGTGGGCGGGGGGCTGCTGATCAACAACCGCCTGTACCGCGGGGCGTATTCGATGGCCGGGGAAATCGGGCATGTATCCATTGACCTGAACGGGCCGGCGTCGCCGATGGGCCGGGGGGGGGTGGAGCAGTACGTGGGCAACCGGCGGATCGCGGAGCGCGCCTTGAAGGAGATGGACGGCGGCCGGGCCAGTTCGATCCTGGAGCGGGCGGGCGGCAAGCGCGAGGCCGTGACGCCGAAGGTGATCTGCGAGGCGGCGGAGGCGGGCGATGAACTGGCGCTGGAGATTTTCGATTTCACGGCGGACTGCCTGGCGACCATGATGGCGTCGGTGGCCTATCTGCTGCAGCCGCAGGCGTTCATCATCGGCGGCGGGGTGTCCGCCGCCGGGCCGATCCTGTTTGATCCGCTGCGGCGGCACTTGAACGAGCGGCTGAATCCGCATTTCGCGGACAAGCTGGTGATCAAGCGGGCGAAGCTGGGCAACGATGCCGGGGTGATCGGGTCGGCGGCGCTGACGTTTCTGGAATAGGCGAAGGGATCGCGAATGCGCCGGGGCTGGAAAAACAAGCGGGTGGGGCTGGCGCTGGGGAGCGGCGGGGCGCGCGGGTGGGCGCATCTGGGCGTGCTGGAGGTATTGCAGGAAAACGGGGTGGAGGTGCACTGCGTGGCGGGCACCAGCATGGGGGCGGTGGTCGGTTCGTTTTTCGCCGCCGGGCGCGAGCCGGCGCTGCGCGAGTTGGCCGCGGATCTGGACTGGAACCGGCTGCGGCAGTTTTTCTGGGAGATTTCGCTGTCGCGCAGCGGTCTGACGGACGGCCGGCGGCTGCTGGAAGAGACGGCCAAGCTGCTGAGGCACCGGGAATTCCGGGAGTTGGACATTCCGTTCCGGGCGGTGGCAACGGATCTGGCGGGCGGGGCCGAGGTGGTGTTGTCGTCGGGGGATCTGATGCAAGCGCTGCGCGCGAGCATTTCCATCCCGGGGCTGTTTTCGCCGGTCCGCATCGGCCGGCGGCTGCTGGTGGACGGCGGGCTGGTGAATCCGGTGCCGGTGAACGTGGCGCGGGACATGGGGGCGCAGGTGGTCCTGGCCGTGGATGTCTCGCAGGGCATTCGGGAAGACGAAGCCGTCCGGACAGAAGCGGAGGCCTCAGATGGGGATGTCCCGGTCGGGCCGTTGCGTCTGCCGCGGAAGACCGATGAGGAAGAGGCCGCCAGTCCCATGCAGGTGCTGGAGAATTTCTTTGATGACGTGGAGAAGAAGATGCGGCGGCTGAAGGCGTCGTGGCGGGCGCGGGAATCCAAGCCGGACATGCTGGAGGTGCTGGTGCGGTCGGTGCGGATCATGGAGGCGCAGATTGCCCGGACGCGGCTCGCGGCGGAGCCGGCGGACGTGCTGATCGAGCCGGACGTGGGCGGCATCGGGACGCTGGATTTCCAGCGGGCGAAGGAGGCGATGGCCGCCGGCCGCGCCGCCGCGGAGAAGGCACTCCAGTGAGCCGGATCCGGACGGAAGCGGAACCCCGGAGAACCGGGGTTTGGGGAATGGGGCTGGAGGGCAGGAGTTGCGGGAGGCGGCACCCGTGAACTGGAAACCCGATTGGTCCAAGCTGGTCATCTATCTCGTGATTCCCGCGGTGCTGACGGGGGGGATGGCGGCGATGTATTTTTCGGGCGATCCGGTTGCGCAGCGGCTGGTGGCGCCGAAGCTGCCGCCGCTGGACAGCCATTCCTGGCGGGAATTCGGCTTGCTGGAGAACGGACAGACGCTGCTGCTGGCGGTCATGGTGGCGACGCTGGCGGCGGGGGCGTGGCGGGCGCGGGCATGGCGGGTGCGCGCCGGGTTTGTCCTGGCGGCGCTGTTTGCGTTGTTCATCCTGCTGGAGGAAATCGATTACGGAAAGCATTGGCGGGAGTACGCGGCTTGCGAGGAGTCGATCGAGTGGTTCCGGCCGGTGCCGCACGGGGAATGGAATCCGCTGGAAGAGAAAAAGGCGCAGGGGGCGTCCTTCACGGTGCATCAGCGTCATCTGACGACGGAATTCAAAGCGGGGGGGATCTGCTGCTGATCGCGCTGTTCGTGGTGCTGCCGCTGGCGGCGCCGCGGGTGCGCAACCGCTGGGTGCGGTGGGCGGCGCCGTCGAGGTATGCGGTCCTGACCGTGATCGCCATGCTGTTGACCAGCCAGGCGGTGCATACGGTCGGGCGGTCGCTTCGGCACCGCTATCGCGACGAGGTGCGCCGGGGGAGGCGCCGCAATGGGAGCTGGGGTCGCTGGTGAACAACCTGTCCGAGTTCCGGGAATTCAACGCGTACTACCTGTATGCGGTGTATTTTGCGGTGCTGGTGTTCGGCCGCCGCCTGCCGGGGGCGGCCGATGCAAACGAGCCAGCCCGGGGGCTGGCTCGCAGGGGAATGAATCCGGCGCGATGCCGGGGGGCTCTATTTGGCGGCGGCCTTGCGCAGGGCGGCGCCGGCGCGGGCCTTTTTGCGGACGGCCGTGTTCTTGTGGATGACGCCTTGCTTGGCGGCTTTGTCGAGGACCGAGCAGAAGGCGCGGTAGGCCTCGGGGGTCTTGGGATCGGCCGGAGCGGCCAGCGCCGCCACCAATCCCTTGCGGGAGGACTTGATTTCCGTCTTTTTCTTCACGTTGCGCCGGCGGGCCTTCTCGGACGTGCGGACGCGTTTCTCGGCGCTCTTGATATTGGGCATGTTATTGACTCCTCTTCCAATTCAAAAAAGTCCGGCCAGTGTAGCGGGGAGGGGCGGGATGTCAACGGTTTTTGCGGGTGAAGCGATTCTTTGGGTTGCATGGCGGGGGGTGGGGCTGGCATAGTGCGCGGGCAAGGCGTTTTGATGGCGGCCCCAGAAGAAGGAGTCTGAAGATGGCGGAACTGAATTACGGATTGTCGGAGCTGGCGCAGGAAATCCGCGGCATGGTGAGGGAATTTGCGGAGACGCGGGTGAAGCCGGTGCGGGCGGAGCTGGACGAGGAGGGGCGCTTTCCGGCGGAGATTCTGCGGGAACTGGGCAAGATGGACCTGATGGGCCTGTACATTCCGGCGGAGTACGGCGGGACGTTCGAGGGCGACAGCCTGCCCAACATCATCGCGGTGGAGGAGCTGAGCCGGATCTGCATCGGGGTGTCGGTGTCGTATGCGGCCAACGGGCTGGGGGCGGACCCGATTCTGATCGGGGGCAGCGAGGCGCAGAAGAAGAAGTACCTGCCGCCGCTGGCCAGCGGGAGAAGTGGGCGGCCTATGCGCTGACCGAGCCGAACGCGGGATCGGACGCGGGCTCCATCCGCACGACGGCGGTCAAGAAAGGCGACAAGTACGTGCTGAACGGCACGAAGCAGTGGATTACCAACGGGGGCGAGGCGGACATCTACACAGTGTTTGCGGTGACGGACAAGGCGCGCGGGGCGCGGGGCGTCAGCGCGTTCATCGTGGAGAAGGGGACGCCGGGCTTCAGCTTCGGCAAGAAGGAGAACAAGCTGGGGATCCGGGCGAGTGCGACGCGCGAGCTGATTTTCGAGGACTGCGAGGTGCCGGCGGAGAACCTGATCGGGCGCGAAGGGACGGGGTTCATCTGGGCGATGAAGACGTTCGACGTGTCGCGGCCGGGGATTGCGGCGCAGGCGGTGGGGCTGGCGCAGGGCGCGCTGGACGAGGCCGTGGCCTATGCCAAGGTGCGCGAACAGTTCGGGCGGCCGATCATCGCCAACCAGGGTCTGAGCTGGATGCTGGCCGACATGGCCACGAAGGTGGAAACCGCCCGGGCGCTGACCTATGCGGTGGTGAAGACCATTGACGCGGGATCGAAGGACTACTCGAAATTTTCGGCGATGTGCAAGATGTACGCGTCGGACGCGGCGATGCAGGTGGCGACGGACGCCGTGCAGGTGTTCGGCGGCTACGGATACATGAAAGAGTATCCCGTCGAGAAGATGATGCGCGACGCCAAAATCCTGCAGATTTACGAGGGGACGAACCAGATCCAGCGGGACATCATCGGGCTGGCCCTGAACAAGGAATACGCGGCGGCGGCCCGGAAATAGGGGGGGGCGGACCGTCCGCGGAGGAAACGATCGCATGCATATTGTCGTTTGCGTCAAGCAGGTCCCGAACACCACCCAGGTCCGGATCCATCCGGAAACCAACACGCTGGTGCGCGACGGGGTGGAGTCGGTCATGAATCCCTTCGACGAGAACGCGCTGGAAATGGCGCTGCAGCTCAAGGAGAAGCATCCCGGAACGAAGGTGACGGCGCTGACGATGGGGCCGGCGCAGGCGGCGGCCGTTCTGAAGGAGGCGGTGGGGCGCGGGGCGGACGAGGTGATGCTGCTGTGCGACAAGGCGTTTGCGGGGTCGGACACCTGGGCGACCAGCTATGCGCTGAGCCGGGCGATCGGCACGCTGGAGCCGAAGCCGGACCTGGTGCTGTTCGGCAAGCAGGCGATTGACGGCGACACGGCGCAGGTGGGGCCGGGGGTGGCCGACTGGCTGGGGCTGCCGTGCATTACCTATGCCTTTGGCATCGAGATCGCCGGCGGCCAGGCGGTGGTGCAGCGGGCGTTTGAAGACGGCTATGAACGGCTGGAGGTGGCGCTGCCCTGCGCCCTGACGGTGCTGAAAGAAGCCAACGTGCCCCGGATGGCATCGCTGCGCGGGAAGATGGCGGCCAAGAAGCTGGAGATTGCGCCGGTGACGGCGGAGCAGATCGGGGCGGATCCGGCCCGGATCGGCCTGACGGCGTCACCGACGCGGGTGGTGAAGATTTTCTCGCCGCCGCCCAAGACCGGCGGGGTGAAATGGCAGGGCGAGGAGCCGGCCGCGATGGCCCGCCGGCTGGTGGAGGCGCTCCGCGAGCGCCAGGTGATCTAGGAGAGCAAGGGCATGGCGCTGAACATTGATTTGGAAGTGTGCACCGGTTGCGGAGCGTGCGTGGCGGTGTGTCCGTTCTGCGCGCTGACGCAGCGGGCGTCGGACGGCAAGGTGGAGGTCAACGAGGCCTGCACGGCCTGCGGGGCGTGCGTGGAGGTGTGTCCGGTCGGGGCGCTGTCGCTGGCGGCGGCGCCGGCGGCGCCGGCCGCGGCGGCTCCGGGGGAATTCCGCGGGCTGTGGGTGGTTGCCGAGCAGCGCGGGGGGCGCCTGCAGGAGGTGGCGTTTGAACTGCTGGGCAAGGGCCGCGAACTGGCGGATCAGCTGGGCGTCAGCCTGGGAGCGGTGCTGCTGGGTCACGGGGTGGGCGATTGCGTCGCGCCGCTGTTCGAACACGGCGCGGACCGGGTGTACGTGGTGGATCATCCGGCGCTCGAAACCTACACGTCCGAGCCGTATGCCGAGGCGATGAGCGAACTGATCCGCCGGCACAAGCCGGAAATCGTGCTGGCCGGAGCCACCAGCATCGGGCGCGGATTCATCGCCCGCGTGGCCATCCAGGTGAATGCGGGGCTGACGGCGGATTGCACGGAACTGGCGGTGGAACCCGAGTCGCGTCAGCTGCTCCAGACGCGGCCGGCGTTCGGCGGCAACATCATGGCGACGATCCTGTGCCCGAATCACCGGCCCCAGATGGCCACGGTGCGGCCCAAGGTGTTTGCCCGGCCGGCGCCCGAAGCCGGACGGACGGGCGAGCGGATGGACGAGACGGTGGAGTTGAAAGCGCCGGTCGTCCGGGTGCTGGAGACGGTCAATGCGATGCAGAACGAAGTGAATGTGGCGGGGGCGGAGTTCATCGTGACCGGCGGCCGCGGGGTGGGGGGGGCGGAAAACTTCAAGCTGCTGGCGGACCTGGCGGACGCGCTGGGCGGCGCGGCGGTGGGGGCGAGCCGGGCCGCGGTGGATGCGGGCTGGATTTCCAGTTTCCATCAGGTGGGCCAGACGGGCAAGACCGTGCGCCCCAAGATTTACATTGCCTGCGGCGTATCCGGCCAGATCCAGCATCTGGTGGGGATGAGCAGCAGCGACACGATCATTGCGATCAACAAGGATCCCGACGCACCGATTTTCGACGTGGCGGACATCGGCATCGTTGGGGATTTGTTCGAGGTGGTGCCGGAACTGATCAAGGCCCTGCGGCAGTGAATGGGACTGCGGGATTGTTATAAAATGGTTAAAGAAAAAATTCCCGGGCCCTTTTGCTTGTCAGCCGGCGGGGCCTCTGGCAGAATGTTTCCGTATGTATATGGGATCGAGGGCAATCCTTCACCTGAAGGGAGAAAAGTGATGAGGCGAGCAGCAAGTGGGATTCTGGCCGGGCTGATGATGATGCTCTTTATGGGAGCGTGCGCGTCCTGGAACGTGGATGTGAGCCGTCTGCAACTGGGCATGGAGCCGGAGGCCGTTCAAGAGGCGATCGGCAAGCCGTTCACGATCCGCGCGGCGAAGGTGTACGAGAGCGACCAGTGGACGGAGGTCTGGGAATACCTGCCGCCGATGTTCACCTGGACGCCGAAGACGTATTGGGTGTATTTCGAGGATGGCAAGGTGGTTCAGTGGGGCGAGCCGGGGGATTTCACCGGATCTTCCTCCACCGTTCGCGAATACAGTCCCAACAAGAGCGCCCGGTAAGGGGAGCCCCGTCTGTCCGGGTGGTGGTCAAGCAGACGGGGTGACGCCGCCCGGCAAACGGCCCGGTGATGCAAATGCCTTTTCCAACTGGCGGAATGCGGCGCCTTCGCGTGATGCGGGGGCGCTGGGTTTCGTTTGGCGGCAGGCTGTGGCTTCTGCTGGTTTGTCTGGGGCTGGCCGGGCCGGTTCGGGGCCAGACACTGCGGCTGGGAAATATTGACCTTTTTTTGACCGGCCGGGTAGAGCTGGGCTACGAAAGCAATCTGGACGGAGCATATCCCGAAGAAGAGGATCCGGTGTACGAAAAGGGGGATTTCTACTGGAGCCCGGGACTGACCCTGCGTTCCTCGCCTGTGGCGATGCGGCCGACCACCACCCTGAATTTCGGCGCGGCCTACGAATATCTGGATTACTTTCAGCGTAGCGACGAAGACACGGAGACGTACGAAGCGACCGTGAATTTCCAAACGGTTTTGCCGCGGATCACGCTGGGCGGCAGCGGAATGGCCTCCCGGGAAATCGACGCGTCGCAGGATTCGACCTACCGGCCCGGAGGATACAAACGGGATCCCATGCAGACCGTGGAGGGGAATGTTTTCCTGAACTGGAATGTCGGCAAGCTGCGGGTGGAGACCCATGCGGATTATTCGAGCGAACGCCATGACAAAGAGGAATACCAGCCGGGCGATCAGGATGAGACGACGTTGTTCGGCGGGATCTACTGGGACGTGTTTTCCTGGGGGAGCCTGTATTATTCCTGGGAGAACACGGTTACGGAAATGACGCAGACCGGAGAAGAAACGGATGAGACCACTCAGAACGTCGGTTTGTCGGGGGCCGTTCCGCTGAGCTGGCTTCGGCATCCGAAGATCACCTATTCCTTTGGCTTTGAGTACGAGGAAGTGGAGACGGCGGACGGGGAA
Organism: Kiritimatiellia bacterium; assembly: GCA_040768005.1. GTDB lineage: Bacteria > Verrucomicrobiota > Kiritimatiellia > CAIQIC01 > Lenti-01 > JAAZFE01. The sequence goes on along the minus strand of JAXGNL010000007.1, from coordinate 38,704 downwards.
AGCCAGGATCCCACCTGGGAGCCGACCCATACCATTTCGGTAATGGATGAGCTGCAGTTGTCCAAGAGCGTGAATCTGTCCTTTTCCGCCAGCTGGGAGGACACCTGGACCGGCGACGAAGTGTCCTTGTCCAACAACAGCGAGGAAGACGACGAGGTCACGTTTGAGTATAACGTGGAGCTGAGCCAGCAGCTGGGCCCGCGGGCGCAGCATGCCGTCAGTTTCACGCAGGAGCCGCGGGACACGTTCGGGTCCACGGCCGACACGGAAACGACCACGTACGGCTACACCTTCGGCATCAAGGATATCCTGTTCTACGGTCTGAGCGCGGGTTTCTCGGCGGAATACGAATTGAGCACGCCGCTGGACGGGGACGAGGAGACGGAAAAAACGACCACGATGGATGTGTCGCTGGGACATTCCCGGCAGCTGTCCCGCCGCCTGAGCCGGACGCTGGCGTACACCTATACCTGGGAGAACTCGAATTTTCACGACGACGGCGCCAAGGAAGAGCATGTCGTGACGTATGGGCTGGACTATCAGTTCTGATGATTTCGGCGGGGGGGTGGTGGATGGGAATCAGGAATTCCGCCATTGTGTCACGGGACGTTTCCGTGTAAGGTTTCCCGACGATATGAGCATGGTTCGAACGATATGCAATACAGGGGCTTTCCGGCGAAGGCTGGTGGGGGTTCTGGTGCTGCTGGGGGCCGTGCTGTCCGGGGCCCAGGAGGCACGGGACCGGGCGGAACGCCAAATTCTGGCCGGCGACCGGCTGAATGTCAGTGTGCAGGAGCAGCCGGACATGTCCCGGATCTACCCGGTGGCGGGGGATGGTTCGATTGACTTTGGCTTTGCCGGGCGGGTAGTGGTTGCCGAACTGACGCCCGATGAGGCGGAAAAGCGGCTGGAAGGGGTGCTGGAGAGCAGCTATTTCAAGGAAGCCAATGTCAGCATCTCCATCGCCAATTTCGTGGAGGGGGATGTCCTGATCACCGGGGCGTTGAACAGTCCGGGAACCCTGCCGTTCCGCGGGGATTCCATTCTGACCTTGATGGAGGCGATTGTCCGTTGCGGGGGGCTGGCGGACCGGGCGGCAGGCGACCGGGTGCGCATTCTGCGATGGGTGCCCGGGGGGAGCATGGAGCGCCAGGCCATCGAAGTGAATGTGCAGGCGATGCTGGACACGATGGATTTTTCCAAGGACCAGTATCTGCGTCCGCGGGATATCGTGGTGGTGCCCTTCCGGGGGGAAGAAGAGGGGCGGAACGAATTTCTGGCTCTCGGGGAGGTCAACAAGCCGGGGTTCCATCCGTTCAGCGAAGACCTGGACGTCATCAAGGCGGTGACGCGCATGGGGGGGCTGGGGGAGTTTGCGGACTGGGGCGGGGCCCGGATTCTGCGGTTGCGCCCGACGGGAGACTACTCCGTGGTGCCGTTGGATCTGGGCCGGCTGTTCGGTGTGGCGGACATGAGCATGAATCTGCCCCTGCAGCCGGGCGATATTTTCTTTGTGCCCTCCACGCGCAACGTGGTCCGGGCTCAGGTGTTTCTGCTGGGCGAGGTCAATCAGCGAGGCGCCGTTTCTCTCGGGACCGGCCCCAACGCCACGGTGGCGCGTTTGATTCTCTCGCAGGGGGGGATGACCGATTTCGCCAATGCCGGCCGGGTACAGATCCAGCGGACGGCGCCGGACGGCAGCAAGAAAACCATGGTGGTGGATGTCGGGCGGATTTTGAAACAGGGGACATTCGAAGAGGATGTGCCCCTGCAGGACGGCGATGTGGTGATTGTACCCGAAAAAGGATTGCTGGGGCTTTGAGATGCGCGACATGATCCAGCGGCCGGATGCCGGCCAGACACCGTCTCCGTCCGGAGAGGGCTCCGCCTCGGAGGCCAAGGGCCTGGACCTCCGGAAGTACTTCTACATCATCGCGAAGCGTTTGTGGTTGCTGCTGCTGTGCTTCATGACGGCTATTGTCATCATGCTGGTCATGATGGCGCGGCAGGTGCCGGAGTACAAGGCCACGGCCAAACTGCACCTGACCCGTTCGGTGGGGCTGCCCAGCAACCTGCAGCAGCAGGATGTGGCGACGATTCTGGGCGATTACGCTCAGACGCAGCGAGGCATCATCCTCAGCCGCGATGTGCTGGACCGCGCCCGGGCCCGCCTGGGTCTCACGCCCCAAGAATTCGGGGCGCGGCACCGGTCTCTGTCTGTGCAGCCGATCTGGCAGACGGCGATCATGAACATCAGTGTGACGGGGCTGGAACCGGCGTTCTGCGCGGATTACGCCAATGCGATTGCCGAGGCCTATGTGGAGTTCAAGGCGGAAGAACTCAGCGGCAGTTCGCAGAATACCGTGGTGGTCCTCTCCCAGCAGGCCAACCGGCTGGCGGAGGAAATCGCCCGGATGGAGGGGGATGTGCTGGCGTTTGTGCGCGAAAACAGCGTGATTGGCATTCAGGAGCGGGGCAATATCGCCGCCAGCCTGCTGGCCAAGTTGTCCAAGCAGGCGGCGGAGTTCCGGACCGAGCGGATGCTGCTGGAGGCTCAGCAGCCGCTGCTGGCCCAGGCATCGGATGAAGTGGTGCTGGCCACTCTGGAATACGGAATTCCCCCGCCAGTCGCGACGGAAGGTTCTACGGGAGGCGACGGCGAGGTATCCGCGGAAAGCGCGGAAGCGCTGATCGAGCATGGACTGGCGGCCCCGCCGCAGTGGAACGCCCTCAAGCGGGAAAACGCCATCCTCGAAGCGCGGCTGATCTCCTACCGGAAGAAATACAAGGATGCCCATCCGCTGATTCAGGAAACCCTGCGGAAGCTCCAGCAGAACGAAGAAGCCATTAAAGTGGAAATTCAGTTTTCTCTGAAACAGTATTACTCCCAGTTGGAGGCATTGAATATCAAGGAGAAGGCGGCCAGCCGGGTGGAACAGCAGTGGGAGGAGCAGGCGCTGGAAATTGATCGAAAGCAAAAGGAATACGAGGGGTTGCAACGCAATCTGTCCCGTCTGCAGCGCCTGTACGATCTGATTTTCAACCGGTTGCAGGAGGTGGACATTTCCGCCGGCATCCAGATGGAGTCGGTTCGCATTCTGGAGCGGGCGCTGGTGCCGGGAGGGCCGGTCAAGCCCCGCAATCTTCAGAGCCTGTTCCTGGCGGCGCTGATCGGTCTGGGCGTGGGCATCGGCCTGATTTTCGCCTTGGAATTCATGGATGATTCCGTCCGGTATCCCGAGGAGATATCCCGGACCTTCGGCGTTCCCTGTCTGGGACTGGTGCCCACGGCTCACTGGAAGCAGGACGGCGAAGACGCCTATTGGGTGGGCAAGGTGGATCCGTCGAGCGGGTTTGCCGAAGCCTATCGCAACATCCGTTCGGCCCTGTTGCTGCGTCCGGACGGCCAGCCGTTCCGGACCCTTACGGTCACCTCATCGGTGCCCAAGGAGGGCAAGACGACCACCAGCGCCAATCTGGCGACCAGCTTCGCCCAGACGGGGCAGCGGGTGCTGCTGGTGGATGCGGATCTGCACCGGGGCGGCATCCATCGCTTTTTCGGACTGCAGGCCGGGCGCGGACTCACTGAAATTCTCCGGGGCCAGGCCGCCCTCGCCGACGTGCTGCAGCCAACGTCGGTTCCGGGGCTGGATTTCATCGGTACGGGTTCGTTTCCCGACAATCCGTCCGAACTGGTTTTGGGGCCTTCCATGCAGATTTTTCTGAAACAGGCGTCTGCCGGGTACGATCTGGTGATTCTGGATGCTCCGCCCGTGCTTGCCGTTTCGGAATCCACGGTGATCGCGTCCCAGACGGATGGCACGCTGCTGACGGTGTGGAGCGGGCGAACGTCCCGCAAGCTGGTTCAGGTGGCGGTTCGGCAGCTGCTGTCCCGGGGTGCCCATCTGGCGGGCTGCATCCTGAACAACCTGGACCTGACGCGTCTGGGCACCTACGGGGCCTACAGTTACTACCACTACTATGGCTATGACTATCGCTACGAAGAGGAGAAACCGGCCTCCGGCTCCGGCGGAGCGGCGACCTGAAGACCGGATCGGCCTGATATGGTTGTGATATTCCACCGAGGCCCCGGCTGGTCCAAACGCCACTTGTTTCTGACGCTGGGGGACTGGCTGATCATTGTGGTCTCCCAGCTGGCGGCCGTGTTTCTGCGCCTGGGGCCTGAGGACGGCCTGGACTACCTGCTCCGCCATCTGGGGACTTTCGTCAGCGCGGTGGTGATCTACATGCTGGTGTTCTACGCCGGGGGCATGTACGAGCCTCCGACCCGGGTGCGCCGGACGGATTTCGATTTTCTGCCGTTGATTGTCACCGCCATTGCCGCGGGACTGACCGGGCTTGTCCTCTACACCCGGCCGCAGATGACGCTGGGCCGGGGCATCTGGGCCATTTCCTCGCTGCTGATTCTGATGCTGACCTATGGCCTGCGCCAGTTGTTTCTGGGCATGGTCAAGCGGGGGTTTTTCCTGCGCCGGGCCCTGCTGCTGTGCGATCATCCCGACCGGGCGGCGGATTTGCTGGGGCTGTTGAAAACCAGTCCGGTGTCGCCGTACCATGTGCTGGGACTTGTGCTGTGCGGGGCTCTGCCCCAAAGCGCGTACTCGGGAGAACCGCCCGTCCTTGGCCTGGCCCGCGACCTGCAACAGCTGGTTTCCCGGCACAATGTCGCGACCCTGCTGCTGACGGTTTCCCCCATGCGCAGCCACGAACTGCTGCCGCATCTGCGCCCCCTGCGCTATGTCGGCGTGGAAATCATGGACTACGTGTCGCTTTCCGAGGAACTGGCCCGGGAGATTCCGCTGGCGCACATCAATGACGAATGGCTGATGACCGCGGCGCTGAACAGTTCCGTGCTGCAGATCCGCAAGATCAAGCGGGCCACGGACATTGCGGTTTCGCTGATCGGCCTGATTTTCGGCATTCCGTTGATGATGATCGCCGGCGCGCTGATCAAGCTCACCTCGCCGGGGCCGGTCATCTACCGTCAGAAACGCGTGGGTCTCGGGGGGGAGCCCTATGTGCTGTACAAGCTCCGCACGATGCGGGCGGATGCAGAGAAACACGGCGCGGTGTGGGCGGGGCACCGGGACGCCCGGGTGACGGCCGTGGGCTATTTCCTGCGCAAATGGCGTCTGGATGAAATTCCCCAGCTGATCAACATTCTCAAGGGGGAAATGAGCCTGGTCGGGCCGCGGCCCGAGCGTCCGGAATTCACGGACAAACTGGCTGCTTTCATCCCGTTCTATAACGAGCGGCATCTGGTGCAGCCCGGGCTGACCGGCTGGGCGCAGGTCCGCTATCCCTACGCCGCGAGTTTCGAATCCGCCGCCCGCAAGCTCCAGTTCGATCTCTATTACATCAAGAACATGAGCTTCCTGCTGGACATCGCCATACTCCTGCGGACATTCAAGACCATTCTGGTGGGCCTGCGCCACGACGAAGAGTTCCTGCCGGTGGATGACAAGCTGGAGGAGTGGCTGGCCACGAATGAAACCCCTGCGGACAACCCGCAACCGGATGGAGAGACCCCATGAGCATTGCCTGTGAATTCGAATACGCCAAGGCGGGCAGCCTGAAGGACGCCCTGCGCCTGCTGGCCCGGCGGGTGCCGGGCGGATCCATGCCGCTGGCCGGCGGCACGGACCTGGTGGCCTGGCTGCGCGACGGCGCCGTGGAGCCCGGACAGCTGGTGGACATCAAGGGGCTGGCCGAACTGCGGGGCATCCGGCTCCGGGGCGGCCGGCTGTGGCTGGGCGCCAACACGACCTTTGCCGAGATCGTCGAATCGCCGCTGGTCCGCCGTCATGCGCCGGTTCTGGCGGAGGCCGGCGGCATGGTTGCCTCCGTGGGGGTGCGCAACCGCGCCACGGTGGCGGGCAACATCTGTTCGGCGGTTCCCTGCTGCGACAGCGGCCCCGCCCTGCTGGTGTACGGTGCCTCGATTCATGTCGTCACCGCCCGCGGACGCCGGACGATTCCCGCTGCCCGGTGGTTTGTGGGGCCGCGCCGGACGGCGCTGCCCGCTGGCGGCCTCGTCACGGGCATCAGCCTGCCGGTGGCGAAGCATGCCGGGGCCTTTGCGAAGCTCAAGCGCTACCGCGGCGAGGATCTGGCGCAGGCCAGCGTGGCGGTCCGCGTGGATGCCCGCGGCGGCTGGCGGGTGGCCTACGGGTCGGTGGCGCCGACGCCGGTTCGCGGGCTGAAAGTCGAGCGCCTGCTCAAGGGCGTGAAAAAGCCGGATGCCGCCCTGCTGAAGAAGGCGGCCGCTCTGGCGGAAGCGGAAATCGCGCCCATCACGGACATCCGCAGCTCGGAGGTGTATCGGCGGATGATGGTGGGGGTCATGCTTCGCCGCGCGGTTCAGCTGGCGGTCCGGCGCCTGGCGGGCCGCGGTCCGGACTACGGCCTGAACATTCTCGAGGAGGACGCGTGATGCAAGAGATATCCATTCGATTGAACGGCGAAACGCGCCGCGTGGCGGTGGCTCCCAATGAAACCCTGCTGGATGTCCTGCGCGGGCGTCTCGGGATCAAGACACCCAAAGAAGGCTGCGGCCGGGGCGATTGCGGCGCCTGCACGGTGCTGCTGGACGGCAAGGCGGTTCGCAGCTGTCTCATTCTGGCCATCGAAACGGACGGACAGTCCGTGACGACCCTGGAGGGAGTGGGGAAGGAGGGGCCCACGGCCCTGCAGCAGGCGTTTGTGAAGCAGAACGTGTTTCAGTGCGGATTCTGCGCCCCCGGCGTGGTGCTGGCGGCCTCCGCCCTGCTGGCGGAGAATCCGCAGCCCGGCGAGCATGAAGTGCGCGAGGCGCTGGCCGGCAACCTGTGCCGCTGCACGGGTTACGAACCCATTGTCAAGGCGGTGCTGTCCGTGGCGAAAAAGACGCCCCGCCGCAAGCCCGCAACCCGGAGGAAACGGTCATGAGCCAGAAGAAAGTGGTCGGCACATCGGCCGTGCGAATCGACGGCCTGGACAAAGTGACGGGTGCGGCGCGCTATGTGGACGATCTCGATTTCGGCCCGGGGCTTCTGCATGCCGCGGTGGCGACCAGTCCCCATGCCCATGCCCGGATCCGGAAAATCGACACGTCGGCGGCGGAACGGGCGCCGGGCGTGGTTCGCGTGGTCACCGGCAAGGACTGTCCCCACAAGTTCGGCCTGTACATGCAGGACCGGGACATCTTCCCGCGGGACCGCGTGCGGTTCGTCGGCGAGCAGGTGGCGGCGGTCATTGCCGAGACGCCCGAAGCCGCGCTGCGCGCCGTCCGCCTGATCCGGGTGGATTACGAGCCCCTGCCGGCGGTATTGAGCCTGGGCGAGGCCCTGCGCAAGGATGCGGTGCTGATCCACCCCGACCTGGGCCGCTACCAGCGCGTACCGTGGTTCTTCCCGCGCGCAGGCACCAACATCGCCCACTGGCGCAAGACGCGGAAAGGTGATGTCGAGAAGGGATTCCGGCAGGCGGATTTCATTCTGGAAGACACCTACACGGTGCCTCGCTACGCCCACTGCCCGCTGGAAACCCATGCCGTGACGGGGCTGTTCGATCTGTCCGGCCGCCTCACGCTGTGGGCGTCGTCGCAGTCGCCGTTCGCCCAGCGCGGGGTGATGGCGGTGGCGCTCAAGCCCTTCGGTCTGTCGCACCAGGACATCCGCATCATCACGCCGTATGTCGGCGGCGGCTTCGGCGGCAAGGCGGGTGTTTCGATGGAGATCATCGGCGCGGTGCTGGCGATCGCGATGAAAGGCCGTCCCGTCCGGCTGCACTGGACGCGCGAGCAGGAGTTTATGAACACGTCGCAGCGCCAGGGCGTGGTGGCTCGCGTCAAAATGGGCGTGAAGAAAAGCGGCGAGATCGTGGCGCTGGAGCACACCCTGCACTGGGATGCCGGCGCTTCCGCCGAGTACGGCGCCAACGTGGTGAATGCCGTCGGTTTGTCGGCGACCGGCCCGTACCGGATTCCCAACGTCAAGATCGATTCCGTCTGCGTCTATACCAACATGCCGCCCTGCGGCGCCTACCGGGGATTCGGCTACTCCGAATTCCACTTCGGGCTCGAATCGCACATGACCCGCATCGCCCGGGCCATCGGCATGGATCCGGTGAAGATCCGCAAGGTCAACGCGATCCGGGAAGGCGACACCCTGGCTTACGGCGCGGAAATGAATCCCGGCGATCTGGAAGGCGCCCTGGACAAGGTGGCGCGGGCGATTCGCTGGGGCCGCAAGGAAAAAGCCCGGCCGCACAAGGCGATCGGCAAGGCCGTGGCGTGCTTCTGGAAGGCGCCGGCCATGCCGCCCAACGCGTCGTCGGCCGCCTATCTGAAGTTCAACGAGGACGGCTCGATGAACCTGGCGGTGTCCGGCATGGAGATCGGGCAGGGGTTCCTGACCGTGATGGCCCAGGTGGCCTCGGAAGTGCTGACAGTGCCCGTGGGCAAGATCCGCGTCGAGACGCCCGACACCGACCGCAACGCCTACGAGTGGCAGACGGTCGGGTCGCACGTCACGTGGAGCTGCGGCAACGCGGTTCGCGCCGCCGCCGAAGAGGTCAAGGGCAAGCTGATCGCCACCGTGGCCCGCGCCAAGCGCCTCAAGGCGGCCGACCTCTATCTGGACGCCGAATGCGTCAAGAGCCGGAAGGACAAAAAGCTGGCGCTGCCGTTCCGGGACTTCGTCATTGACGGCATCATGCGGCCGGACGGCCGTTTTGTCGGCGGGCCCATCCACGGCACGGGCATGTTCATGCCGGAATTCACCTCGGCGCTGGGCGATCCCGAAACCAGCCAGGGCGGGCATCCCAACGTGCACTACACGGTCGGCTCCGCCGGCGTGGTGCTGGAAGTGGACAAGGAGACCGGCAAGCTCACCGTGCTCAAGGCGGCGCTGGCGGTGGATGTGGGCCAGGTGATCAATCCCGAGCTCGTCAAGGGACAGATCGTCGGCGGGATTCTCCAGGGACTGGCCACGGCCCTGTACGAAGACATCCGCTATGCCCCCGACGGGCGGCTGCTGAATCCGAACTTCACGGACTACAAGATCCCCACCACGCTGGATTGTCCCGTCGAGATTGTTCCGATCATGCTGGAGACGCCCCAGCCCGACGGGCCGTTCGGCGCGCGCGGGGTAGGCGAACACACCATGATCGCCGCCGCGCCCAACATTGCCGATGCGATTGACGATGCGGTCGGCATCCGGTTGAAGACCATGCCGCTGACGGCCGAAAAAGTCGCGCTGGCGCTGCACGGGATCGAGTACGACGACGTCAAGGGCGACAACCTGGGGTTCTGCTTCCGCGGACGCCCCTGCGACTATCCCTTCGACACCGGCGGCGCCAGCTGAGGTTACAGGCGGCCGAGGGAAAGGTCGCCGTGGATCTTGTACACGCGGCCGTCGCGGTTGACGTGGAGCCGGACGCCGGGAAAGGCTTCGGGGAGTTTCCGGCGCAGGCGGCGGGCGACTTCGTCTTCGAGTTTTTTCTGGGCGTCGGGGGAGACGGGGTCGAGGGTGGCGATGCGGGCCTGGAGGACATAGCCCGGGCCGTGGCGGGAGCCGATGCCGACGGAGAAGGCCGCGCCGAGGTCGAACAGGCCGTCGTCTTCGCGGTTGGCCGTGGTGCCGGCGGGGGGGCGCGCGGGATGCCGGCGGTATTTTTTGCCGCGTCCTTCGGCTTCGAGTTCGGCGTCGATCTCGTCGAAAACGGCCTTGAGTTTGTGTTCCCAGCGTTCGAGGCGGGTATGGGAGGTGCTCATGGAGGGGCTCCTGCGGGTTGGCGGGCCAGGCGGCGGTAGTGGGTCCGATAGCGCGCGGCGATGGCGGTCCAGTCGAAGTCGCGGGCGCAGCGTTCGCGCAGGGCGGCGGTTTCCGGGCCGGGGCCGTCGCGCAGGAAAGCCGCCAGCTTGTCCGCCAGGTCCCGGGCATCGCCGCTGCGGAACAGCCAGGGGTAGTCCGGGCCGGTGACTTCGGTGTTTTCGGCGATGTCGCTGGCGAGCACGGGCGCGCCGCAGGAGATCACCTCCAGCAGCATCATGCTCATGGCTTCGATTTCGGAGGGGAAGATAAACAGCCGGGCGCCGGCGACCAGTTCAAAGAGCTCGGGCTGGGAGAGCAGGCGGGGAATCAGCACCAGGCGGGGCGTGGCGCGGCAGCGGGCGAGGAGCTGTTCGGAGTAGGCCTGGTTGTGGCCCTCGAAGCCGCCGACGACGACAAGCGGCAGATCGGGTTTCAGCCGGTCCACGGCGTCCAGCAGGTGGTGCAGGCCCTTGGTGGGATCCATGCGGCCGGCGGCGAACAGAAGGTAGCCGCCGGGAACCAGGCCGTGGGCTTCGGCCAGCCCGGTGGCGGGGATGGCCGGGGAGGGGTTGACGCCGTTGGGGATGAATTCGATGGGGGTTTTGGATCGGGCTTCGACGTCGGCGACCTTGGCGCGGGCGACGGTGGTGAGCTGCCGGCAGGCGCGGAGGAAGGCGGCTTCCGAAAAGCGCAGGAAGGCCTTGGCGAAGCGGCTCCACTTGGCCCTTTCGTAGGGGTTGCCGTGGAACGTGCCGAGGATCGGCATGCCGGGCCGCAAAAGGCGCAGGATCCACGCGAAGGGACCGAAGGCGGAGTCGTGGGCATGGGCGAGATCGGGGCGCAGGATCAGCGCGCAGTGCAGGGCGCTGAGCAGGAAGTAGGTGGTGGCGCGGCTGTGCTTGCCTTTCAGCGCGGGGATGGGAATGACCCGGAGACGGGGGGAGAAATCAAACGCCCGCGGCTGGGCCGGGGTGCGCACGACATAGAGATGATAGCGGATGCCGTCGTCCGCCGGCAGGTGCAGGAGGATGTTCTCGGCGACGCGGTCGGCGCCGGCGAAGGCGGGAAAGGATTTGCTGCCCAGGACGGCGATGTTCATCCGCAGGAGCCGCCTACTTGTTCATGACGTTGTTGAACGCCCCGTAGGGCTTCTCGCGTTTGGTCTGGAACGCGGGCCGGAAGGTCTTGCCCAGCCAGGTTTCCCGCTTCGGGACGACCGGGGAATCCGCGACGTCGCGGAAATCCACGTAGCGGTCGAAGGGGACGGGGCGGCCGAGCGCCACGCGCAGCTTGTTGACGAGGACCCAGGCGAGGGGTTTCAGGCGGGGAAGCCGGGCAACGTGCTTGTTGCGGATGGCGGTTTTGGCGGAGCCGACCATCCAGCAGTTGTGGGTGCAGCGGGCGACCTTGGTGCGGGCCTCGACGGCGCGGGGGCCGTGGTAGATTTCCTCCCAGGTCTGCGCGGTCAAGTCGCCGATTTCGAGATCGGGGCGGACATTGCAGGCATACACGCGGCCCCAGGGGTCCACGAAGGCGAAGTCGCGTCCGGCGGTGCAGGGAATCAGCCGGGGCTGGCCGAGGATTTTTTTCATCAGGCCGAGGTTGAGATAGGCCCGGAACCAGTTTTTGGGGCGGCGGGAGCGGAGCATTTCGACGATGAGCGGCTGGACGGCGCGGGCGATGCGCACGCGGTTGTAGGGTTCGTTGTCGGTTTTGTGGAACTGGTAGCCGTTGTGCAGGGCGGAGGTGGCCATTTCGCCCCCGAAGGAGTTGCAGAGCCGGTACAGGTCCAGCAGCTGGTCGCAGTTGTCGTCCTGGAAGGTGGTGGCGAACCCGAGGTCGCAGCCGCCGGCCGCCTTCAGGCGCTTCATGGTGTCCCTCTTGCGCTCGAACCCGTTCTTTTCGCCCCGGATGGCGTTGTTGCGCTCGCCGATGCCTTCGAGGGAGATGCGGATCTTGACGTCGGGGTGCTTGCGCAGGATGCGCTCGAGCTTGTCGGCCTGGAGCCCGTTGGTGGAGATTTCGAGCTGGCGGGTTTTGGGGTGCAGCAGGTCCACGACCGCCTCGAGGTCGGTGCGCAGGGTGGGTTCGCCGCCGGTGAGATTGAGATAGTCGAAGCCGCCGGGCAGTTTGGCGAGGGTCTCCAGGGTGACTTCCTCGGCCGGCAGGGTGGGATGCTGCCAGATGTTGCACATGGAGCAGCGCGAGTTGCAGCGGTAGGTCAGGATGATCGAGAGGTCCATGGGCCGGAACCATACCGCAGGGGGCGGGGCGGGCGCAAGGGCGGGCTGGGCACAAGAATCAGAACTCATGAACTCATGAATAGGACGAGTGCGAAACAGCAGGAAAACAGGAAACAGCAGGAAAACAGGAAGGGATTGCGATCCCCGGCACGGGGAAGGATTCCGGATTTTCCACGGTGTGGAAAATCCCGCGGAGCGGGACAGGTATTTTTTCCATGGAGTGGAAACCGGGCGGGAATTTTTTCCATGGCGTGGAAAATCCGGATTTTCGGCGTTTCGGGGGGATTGACTTTTGGCGGGGCGGGGGGTAAGGTGCGCGGGTTTTTGAGGACGGGTCCGTCCGGAAGGGCGGGCCGGTTTGTTCTTTGTCACGGTCGGGCGCGGCGCCGGAAGGCTGGCCGTTGCGCGATTGCGGAATGCCATCGAACGCATTGCCCGATGGTGTAATGGCAGCACACGGCCCTTTGGAGGCCAGAGTCAAGGTTCGAGTCCTTGTCGGGCAACCATTGCGCCGGCGAGGGACGAACGGAACCAGATGAACGACATGCAGAACCACATCAAGCTTTTCGCGGGAAATGCGAACCGGCCGCTGGCGGAAAAGATCGCGGCGCGGGTGGGCATTCCGCTGAGCGCGGCCAGCGTGACGCGCTACCCGGACGGGGAAATCTCCGTGACCTACGAGGAAACGGTGCGCGGGCGGGATGTGTTCATCATCCAGCCCACGGGGATGCAGCCCAACGAGTACCTGATGGAGCTGCTGATCATGACGGACGCGGCGCGGCGGGCGTCGGCGCGGCGGATCACGGCGGTGATGCCGTTTTTCGCCTATGCGCGGCAGGACCGCAAGGACCGCTCGCGGGTGCCGATTTCGGCGAAGCTGGTGGCGAACCTGCTGGTGGCGGCGGGGGTGGACCGGGTGCTGACGATTGACCTGCATTCGCCGCAGATCCAGGGCTTTTTCGACATTCCGGTGGATCATCTGTATGCGGCGCCGCTGCTGGTGCGCTATCTGCGCGAGAAACTGCCGCCGGACAACCGCGTGGTGGTCGCGCCGGATCCCGGGGGGCTCAAGATGGCCTATTCCTATTCCCAGCTGCTCAATGCGGGCCTGGCGCTGGCGGGCAAGCACCGGACCTCCGCGACGGAGGTCGAGGCGCTGGAACTGGTGGGCAACGTCGAGGGCAAGGACTGCATTCTGACGGACGACATCACGACGACGGCGGGCACGCTGTGCGCCGCGGCGAAGATGGCCAAGGCGCATGGCGCGAAGTCGGTGCGGGCGGCGGTGAGCCACTGCCCGATCACCGAACTGGGCATCCGCCGCCTCCAGGAGTCGCCGATCGAAGAACTGATCACCACGGACAGCCTGCCGCAGCAGAGCTGGGACAGCTTCCCGATCACGGTGCTGTCGGTGGCGGATCTGCTCGGGGATGCCATTAAACGGATCTATGGAGACGAATCGGTTTCCAAGCTGTTCGAGATTCATCAAGGGAGAACGCAATGAAAGAGACGAAATTGACTGCCAAGCTGCGCGAGGCGAAGGGCAGCGCGGCGTCGGGCCGCCTGCGCCGCACGGGATGGTTTCCGGCGGTGGTGTACGGCGAGGGCCGTCCGGGCCTGGACATCCAGCTGAACGAGCATGATTTTGTGATGATGCTGCGGAGCCACCGCAGCGAAAACATGATCCTCGATCTGGCGGTGGAAGGGCAGGAGAAGACCTACAAGGTGATGCTCAAGGCCATGCAGCACCATCCGATCACGGGGCGCGTCATCCATGTGGACTTCTACGAGGTCTCCATGACCCGCGCGATCCAGATCGAGGTGCCGGTGAAGCTGCTGGGCGTGCCCAACGGCGTGACCAACCAGGGCGGCATGCTGGAGCACGTCATGCGCACCATGGCGCTGGAATGCCTGCCGGGCGACGTGATCGAGGAACTGGAGCTGGACGTGACGGCGCTGGACATCGGCGACACGCTGCGGGTCCGGGACGTGCCGGTGGATACGTCGAAATTCAAGCTGCTGGACGATCTGGACCAGGTGATCGTGGCCGTGGCCGCGCCGCGCCTGGAAGCGGAGCCGGCGGCGGCCGAAGCGGGCGCGGAAGGCGCCGCGGCCGGGCCGGAAGTGCTGACGGAGAAGAAGGAAGCGGAAGGCGAGAAGGCCTCGGAGGAGAAAGAGAAGAAGTAAGCGGAAGGAACCGGCAGGGAGCGCGGCGCCATGAAACTGGTGGTGGGGCTCGGGAATCCCGGGCGGGCCTATGCCCAGACGCGGCACAACGCCGGCTGGGCGGTCCTGGACGAGTTCGCCCGGCGCCATGCCGCGGTGTTCCGGCGCTCCTGGCGCCGCCCGGTGCAGACCGCCCGGGCATCGCTGGAGAGCACGGGCCCCCTGCTGCTGGTCAAGCCGCTGACCTACATGAACCGGAGCGGAACGGTGCTGCCGGGGCTGATGCGCCCGGCGGGCCTGACCGCAAAAGACTTGATTGTGGTGACGGATGACGTCAACCTGCCCCTGGGCCGGTTGAGAATCCGGCCGCGCGGAAGCGCCGGCGGCCACAACGGGCTCAAGTCGGTGATCGAGCATCTCGGCAGCGAGGCGTTCGTCCGGATGCGGGTCGGCGTCGGAGAACAGGCGGAAGGAACGGATTTGAAGGATCATGTGCTGGGACGGATGGACGCCGGGGAGCGGCGGGCGCTGGCGGAAGCGGCGGCGCGCGCGGCGGAGGCCCTGGACCATCTGCTGACCCGGGGCGTGGACAGCGCGATGAACGAATACAATTGAGGAGGCATGAGGTGAACAAATACGAGGCGATGATTATCTTTCGGGAGAGCCTGAAGGATGCGGACTGGGACGGGGCGGTCGAGACCGTCCGGGGCGAAATCGAGAAGCTGGGCGGCACGGTGTCGAGCTGCACGCGCCTGGGCCGGCGGGAGTTCGCCCGTCCGATGCAGAAGCAGCACAGCGGGCACTACGGCCTGGTGGCGTTCGAGCTCGACGGCGACAAGGTGGGCCCCATGCAGGCGCGCCTGAAGCTGAACGAGGACGTGTTCCGCGTGCAGGTCGTGGTGGCGCCGCCCGCGCCGCCCGCGCCGGAGAAGGGAGCCGACGATGGCGTCGCTGAATAAAGTCCTGCTGATCGGCAACCTGACCCAGGACCCGGAGCTGCGCCGCATCCCGTCGGGGACGGCGGTGTCCACCCTGCGCCTGGCGGTCAGCGAGTCGTTCCAGAACAAGAGCGGCGAACGCGTCGAGCGGACGGTGTTCCTGGACGTGGATGTCTGGGACCGGCAGGCGGAAAACTGCGCGCAGTACCTCTCCAAGGGCTCGCCGGTGTTCGTCGAAGGCCGCCTGCAGCTGGATTCCTGGGACGACAAGGAAACCGGGCAGAAGCGCTCGCGCCTGAAGGTGCGGGCCGACCGCGTGCAGTTCCTGAGCGGCCCGCGCCGCGACGGCGCCGTGCGCGACACGCCGCCGCCGGCCGCCGGCGGGAGCGGAGGCGGCGGAGCCGACAGCTTCGACGAGCCGCTGGCGAAATCGGCGGATGACGAGGAAATTCCTTTTTAACATGGAGCAAGGACGACGATGATCAAACCGAAAAAGAAGAGAACATCCCGCAAGGCAGCGGGCGACGAAGCCGGACGCCAGCGCGCCCGCCTGCTCAAGGCGGACCAGCAGGTGGACTACCGGGATTATGAGTTCCTGCGCAAGTTCATGACCGAACGCGGCAAGATTCTGCCGGGACGCGTCACCGGAGCCAATGCCAAACAGCAGCGGCAAGTCAAGCGGGCGATCCGTCGCGCGCGGGTCATGGGATTGCTGCCGTAGGCGGCGGAAGGACAGGTGGACAATGGGCAAATCCATTGAAGTGGTCTTGTTGGAGGATGTGGCGGAGCTGGGACGCTCCGGCGACGCCTGCCGGGTGCGCTCGGGCTACGCGCGCAATTTTCTCTTCCCCCAGAAGCTGGCGGTGGTGATGACCCCGGGCACCCGGCGCCTCGTCGAGAAGAAGCGGGCCGAAGCCGTGCTGCGGCTGGCGCGCGAGAAGGAGGAGGCGGAAGCCCTGCTCCGGAAGCTCGAAGGCCTGACGGTGACCTGCTCGGTGAAGGCCAACGCCGAAGGCCGGCTGTTCGGCTCCGTCAGCGCGGGCGATGTGCTGGCGAAGCTGGCGGCGGAAGGCATCGAGCTCTCGAAGAAACAGCTGGCGATGTACGAGCCGTTCAAGGCGCTGGGCGAGCACGAAGCGGTGCTGCATCTGCATCCCGAAGTGCGCGGCACGCTGAAAGTCAAGGTGGTGGCCGAACGGGTGGCGGAAGAACCCGCGGCGACGGAATAAGGGGGGCGGGCGATGGCCGGCGCGGCACAGGCGGGACCGGGCGCGCAGGCGTTGCGTTCCGGCGAACGCATTCCGCCCCACAGCGAGGATGCCGAGCGGGCGGTGCTGGGCTGCGCCCTGCAGGACGCCGCCCGCGTCCTGGATCTGTGCGTCGAGCGCCAGATCGTCGCCGAATCGTTCTATGTCCAGAGCCACCAGGCGCTCTACGAGACGATGCTGGCCCTGCATTCGGCCCGCAAGCCCGTGGACCTGGTCACGGTGGTGGACCGCCTGCGCGACGCCGGGCAGCTCGACGGCGCGGGGGGCGAGGAAGAGCTGGCGCGCCTGATTGACGGCACGCCCACCACGGCCCACGCCGAGTATTACATCCAGCTCGTCTACGAAAACCACCTGATGCGGCGCATCATTGACGCCGCCCGCGTGGTGACCGAAGAGTGCTACAAGGGGGAGTCGGAGGCCGAATCCGTCCTGGTCGAGGCCGAGGAATCCTTCTTCGCCCTCAGCGAGCAGCGCATCAGCGCCGAACGGGCCTGGGGCCGCCTGGTCGAAGACGAGATGAAGGAAGTCGAGCGGCTCATCTCCGAGAAGAAGGGGATCACGGGCCTTTCGACGGGCTTCGAACACATCGACGAGATGCTGCTGGGGCTCCAGGATTCGGACCTGATCGTGCTGGCGGCGCGGCCGTCCATGGGCAAGACGTCGCTGGCGCTGAACGTGGCGGAGAACATCGCCCTGGGCGCGCGGCGGCAGGATCCGCAGCCGGTGGCGGTCTTCAGCCTGGAAATGTCGGCGGAATCGCTGGTGCGGCGCATGATCTGCTGCCATGCGGGCGTCTCCAGCCAGGATCTGTCGCGGGGCAAGGTGGGCACGGAGGCCCACGGCAAGCTGATCTCGGCGGCGGATACCCTGCGGCATGCGCCGATCTACGTGGACGACACCGCCGGGCTGGAGGCGCTGGATCTGCGGGCGCGCGCGCGCCGCCTCAAGCGCAAGTTCGGCATCCGGTTCATCGTGGTGGACTATCTGCAGCTGATGAATTTTTCCAAGTATGCCAAGGAAGGGCGCCAGCGCGAAACCGCGGCGATCTCGGCGGCCCTGAAGGGCATGGCCAAGGAGCTGAAGGTGCCGGTGCTGGTGCTCAGCCAGCTCAGCCGCGCGCCGGAAACCCGGGATTCCACCAGTGCCGAACCCAAGCTGTCCGATCTGCGCGATTCAGGGGCCATCGAACAGGACGCCGACGTGGTGATGCTGCTGCGGCGTCCCTGCCGGTATCCCAAGGACAAGCATTACGACGACAAGCGCCTGGCCATCGTGAACATTGCCAAGCACCGCAACGGCCCGGTGGGCGAGGTACATCTGGACTTTGACGAGCACTTGACCCGGTTCAGCAACCGCTACGAAGGCGTGGACCCGGAGGAAGGATGAGCCGGATGAAGGGAATCCGAATCGCGCTGGCGGCCGCCCTGGCGGCGGCGGGCTGGGCGGCGTCGGCATCGGCGGTGCCGATCCGGGACATCCGCGTGGCGGCGATCGGCGACGTGCCGGTCAGCGCCGAGCAGGTGCTGGCCCAGGTGGGGGCCCGGGTGGGGCGGGAACTGGACCGCGCCGCGCTGTCCGACGACATTCGCGCCCTGCAGCAGTCCGGCGTGTTTTCCTATGCCGAGGTCCGGGTGGAGACCGAGGGCGACGGCGTGGCGCTGGTGTACCGCGTGCAGGGACGGCCGCGCATCCGCACCCTGCGCATCGAAGGCGCCGACCACCTGGGCAACAAGAAGGTGCGCTCCCTGATGGAAATCGGTTCCGGCGATCCGGCGGACCACGCCCTGCTGGGCCTGCGCGCGCAGAAGGTGCGCGAGGAATACCGCAAGGATTTCTTTCCCGATGCGCGGGTGACCTGGACGCTCCGGCCGGCGGAGGGACAGCCGGGATTTGCGGATGTGGACATCAAGGTGGACGAGGGCCGCCGCGCGGTGGTCCGGCGGATTCTCTTCAAGGGCAACCGGACGGCGCGCCGCAAGGAGCTGCTGAAGGCCATGGCCCAGAAGCAGTCGTCCTGGCTGACGTGGATCACCAACGACGGGCTGTACGAGCCCGGCCTGGTGCTGGCGGACCGCGAGGCGATCCGCAAGGTGCTGATGGACAAAGGCTGCCTGGCGGCCACGGTGGGCGAGCCCACGTTCACCTATGTCGGCCGCAAGAAAATGGACATCACGTTTGTGATCGACGAAGGCCCGGTGTACTCGCTGGCGGCGTGGCGCGTGGCGGGCATGGAGCAGTTCGCCCCCGAAGCGGTGGCCGGCGGGGTGGTGGCGGGCACGAACCGGACGGCGGCGCTCGACGTCATCCAGCGCAGCGCCCAGAACATCCGCGATTTCTACGGGGCGCGCGGCTACATCCGCACGACGGTCGAGCCGCGGGTGGTCCTGGACACCAACGCGGCGACGGCGGCGGTGACCTACGACGTGGCCGAGGGCATGCTGGCGTACATCCAGAACATCGAGATCCGCGGCAACGCCCAGACCAAGGACAAGGTGGTCCGGCGCGAAATCAACGTGCTGCCGGGCGAGGTGTACAACGAGGTGCGCGTGCGCACCAGCGAAAGCCGCGTGCGCAACCTGGGCTACTTTTCGTTCGTCAACACCTACCCGGAGGCGACCGCGGCCTCGAACCGGTTCAACCTGGTCTTCGATCTCGAGGAGCAGCGCACCGGGCAGCTCATGTTCGGCGCGGGGTTCTCGAGCATCGACAACCTGATCGGCTACGTGGAACTGACGCAGGGCAACTTCGACCTGCTGGGCTGGCCGCGGTTCACGGGCGGCGGGCAGCGCCTGCGGCTGCGCGCGCAGGGCGGCAGCAAGCGCACGGACCTGGAGCTGTCGCTGATCGAACCGTGGTTCCTGAACCGGCGGCTGTCGCTGGGGCTGGATCTGTTCCGGCGCGAAGCCAGCTACTACAGCGACGAATACGACCAGATCACCACCGGCGGATCGCTCACGCTCGGCAAGCCGTTCTTCGCCTTCAACCGCATCAACTGGATCTACGGCCTGGAGGACATTGACATCCGCAACGTCTCCACGAATGCCAGCGACCTGATCCGGCAGGAAGAGGGCGGCCGCCTGAAAAGCTACGGCACGATGGAGCTGATCCGCGACACCCGCAACCACCCCTTCCTGCCGTCGCGCGGATTCCGCGGATCGGCCGCCGCCACCCTGGCCGGCGGGCCTTTCGGCGGCGAAAGCGACACCTACCAGTTCACGCTGCGCGCCTCCCAGTACGTGCCGCTCTGGTTCGACCATGTCCTGAACCTGCGCGGGTGGACGTCCATGATCCATGAATACGGCGACTCCGACCGCGTGCCGCTGTTCGACCGGCTGTTTGTCGGCGGGCCGCGCACCGTCCGCGCATTCAAGTACCGCAAGGTCGGGCCCAAGGACGAGACGGAAGAACCGATCGGCGGGCGTTCCGCGGCCTATGCCACGGTGGAATACACGATGCCGATCGTCGAAAAGGTGCGCTTTGCCCTGTTCTACGACGTGGGCGTGGTCTGGCAGGACATCTACGAAAAAGACCTGGAAAATCCCGCCGTCGGCGACGGCATTGTCTTTGACGGCTACGGCCTCGGGGTGCGTTTCGACTTCCCGGGTTTCCCGATCCAGCTCGATTACGCCTGGCCCATCAACACCGACGACGTCACGTCCGACAAGGGCCGCTTCAGCTTCTCCATCGGCTACAGCTACTAGCGCCCCCGGAATCGCGGAGGGCATTTTTCCGGATTTTCCACGGCATGGAAAACTTTTCCGCCGGTTTTCCACGCTATGGAAAAAATTTCCGCTGGTTTTCCACGCTATGGAAACCTTTTTTCCACACCGTGGAAAATCCGGAACCGCCGCATCACATTCTCTTGAGTCTGACCTGCGTGAGCGACGGGCGCAGCTGCGATTCGGTGCATGCCGCACAAAGAAACCGTAGTCCTGCAGGACTGTCATCCCGAGCCTGTCGAGGGATCTCAGCCTGGTCCCTCAGGCTGGTCATCGGGATAGTACCCAGATATTTCGACTCCGGCGCTGCGCGCCTACGCTCAATATGACCCCACAAGGATGCACCAAATCGCAGAGGCACCCCAGGGAAAGGGGCTGGATGTGTATGAGCGGACTATTGCCAGGTCACGGCGAGGGGCTTGCGGCGGGGGATGCGGCAGACGGGAAAGAGGGGATGGCCGAGCATCAGGGCGAAGGCGGCTTTGCGCCCCGCGGGCAGAGCCAGTTCCGCCTGCAGCGGCGGATGGTGTCCGGCGGCGCTCAGGAACCCGGCCCAGCAGGTGCCCAGGCCCATGGCGGGGGCGAGAAGGTCCACGTGGGTGAGCGCCAGGATGGCATCCACCTGCGCCACGGGGTTGTCCACGGGGATATGGGCCACCAGCAGGTGCGGGGCATTCAGGCAGATTACGTCGTAGCCGGCCTTCC
Source organism: Kiritimatiellia bacterium (assembly GCA_040768005.1). GTDB lineage: Bacteria > Verrucomicrobiota > Kiritimatiellia > CAIQIC01 > Lenti-01 > JAAZFE01. The sequence continues at coordinate 17,850 of JAXGNL010000007.1, read as the reverse complement.
AGCCCGCGAGCAGTGCGGGGACGTAGGCCCCCAGCGGATGCGGCGTGTTCACCAGGGTCTGCATCCAGTCGATGGTCAGGGCGGCGGCCGTCCGGACGCGGGCGGGATCGTGCAGCACGAGCCATTGGACCGGCTGGGCGTTGGTGCCCGAGGCGGCGTAGCGGGCGGCGTCCAGCAGGTCGAGAATTGTGTCCCGGGGCACCGGTTTGTCTGTATAGCGGCGGATGGAGCGCCGGCTCTTGAGGTGGCGGATCAGATCGGCGGCGGGCAGGAAGCCGGCATCGGCCGGCGGCGTGTCGTCCTCTCCGGGGCGCGCCCGGAGGGTCAGGGCGTGTTCCGGGCAGAAGGCTTCGCAGTGTCCGCAGCGCATGCACCGGGAGGCGGCTTCCGCTTTCACTTCGGGGAGGGTGTCCGGGCCGGGCGGCGTCACGATGCCCATGGGGCAGACGGCGGCGCAGCGGCCGCAGCGGGTGCAGCGTTCGGGGTTCACGAGCAGGGGGGTCATGGCATCCTGTCCTTTGGCGTGGTTTCTCATGGCGGGGGACAGCATGCCAGCGGAGCCTGAATCCGCCCAGAAAACTTATAAAATTCCTCGGGGGCCGGGTGCATCTGCGATTTGGTTCATCCAAATTGGGAATGAGGCTGTGTGGCTGTCATCCCGAGCCTGTCGAGGGATCTCGGCTTGGTCTCGCAGGCCGGCCATTGGATTGGGGCCGAGATCCCGCGGTGGCGGGACAAGTTATTTCGACGTCAACCTACGGGTGACCCATATTGGACAGAGCTTCTTGAAAGTTCACTCGATCTTTTCGTGATTCATAGTAGGCGTGTCGGTCGATCAGGAGGGTCATCAACTGGGTGACGGGGATTCCAAGGACCATGGCCTCGAAGCAAATGCCCAGGCCCGCGAAGATGCTGGCGACCCGCAGCAAGCTGGTGTGTTGGCGCGGGCAGGCTTGGAGTTCCAGATGGTGGCAGGCGCGACATACCCAGGCACAGAAGATCAGACGGGTCATGACCGACAGTCGAATCATCTCGACGCACTGGTCGGCGAGATCGGCGAGCGCCAGATGGGATTTGAAGGCCTTGAAGGTGGTTTCGATGCGCCAGCGCAGCCGATAAATGGCATGAAAGTCTGCGGCGCTCCAGACGTCTGCCTGGACGTTGGTGATGAAGATGTTCCAGCCCAGCAAGAAGAGATGGTCTTTGCTGGGGTTGAGTTTGGCATCCCGGTTCTGGCGGAGTTTTCGCCGGCGCTCGTTCGCCACGGCATCCGGCACGGCCACGGCCACGAGTCGTACGGGGAGTCTTTCCTTTGCTCCCAGATGGATCCAGGCATCGAAGAAGCCCTGTTTTTTGAGCAGGCGAGCCAGTTGGATGGGCCGGTCGGTGCCGGGCTCCAGCACGGCCACGTCGTGGCGGAAGCGCGACAGGAAGAAGGCCCCGCAGCTGGTGATGGCGCGGAAGGTCTTCAGCACGAAATAGCCCAGGTCGCGCAACATCAAGTCGCCGGGCCGCAAAAGCCCCAGGATGTCGGAGGCGGCCCGCTGGTCGTTGCGGGTGAAGCCTGATAAACCGACTTGCACGATGCGGCTATCCAGAAGGTTGCAGACCAGTTGCAACTTGATTTGGGAGAGGGTGCCCCGCCCGTTGGCGCTGCCTGGGAAAACCGCGGCATGGCGTGATGGCAAGGCCACGCAGGTGCTGTCATGCAACAGCACGCGACCGAAAGACGCCAGCCGGCCGGTGCCCATTGCGGCGCTCACGGCAGGCTGGAAGCAGCGGACAAACACGGCGGACAGAAACCCCACCACCGATTCGTCCAGCCGCTTGTGCAATGCCTGTTTGGAATAGCTCTGATTGGCGCGCCGGCCGATGGAAGCCGCCACGCGTTCAAAGGTTAAGCGGCCCGTCGCCGCAACGGCGACGATGCCCAGGAGCAGATCCCGAAGCGCCACCTTGCGCTGCGCACGCTTCTGGAACTCCGTGGCGCGCGCAATCGTCTCTACATCCAGTTCCTCCAACTCCCGCAGGTTCGCTGACGCGTACGGGGTACTCTGTGTCATTTTGCTCATGTGAATCTCCTGTTGACAAATATATAGTATATATACTATATATCAGCGGAAAGGAGAACTTCACGATGGGCTATCCGGTGAAAATCCAGAAAGTGCAACGGCCGACCAACCGGTCGTACTATGTGAACCTGCCCGCCGCTGTCGCGGAGGCGCTGGCCGTGGTCAAAGGCGAGCAGTTCGAATGGGAGGTTGAGGATAAGAACATCCTGCTCTTACTGCGCAGCAAAAGAAAAGCCGCCCGCGCCTTCAGAAAAACCGCCCGCCGTTAGGTTGACGCGAATGCGCGGTGGCGGGACAAGTTATTTCGGCTCCGGCGCTACGCGCCTTCGCTCAATATGACTGGTGGGTGCACCTAATCGCAGATGCGCTCTCGCGGGCCGATATTTATATTTCCGGGGCGGAGGTCAGGGGGCGTCCGCCGGGGCGGCGAACGGATCGGGCGGCGGAATGTAATCGGGATTGGGGGTCAGGTCCGCGTACACGAGGTGGTGGTCGGAGACATGGCCGTTTTCGCCGGGCTTGGTGAGGTTGTTGGACGTATCGGTTCCCTGTTGGACGGCCACGGGGCCTTCCACCCGCCAGGGGCCGTTGTTCACGAGGTTTTTCGACGCGAACACGCGGTCGAAGGCGGAGGGCGGAAAGACGAGGAGCGGATCGCCGGTGTCGCCGGCGTGGCGGGTGGGGATCGTGGTGCGTTCGTCGATCGGCCGGCCGAGCCACAGATCCGCGAATCCGCCCGCCAGGGGCTCCAGCGAAGGATCGCCGGCGAACTGCGGGGTATCGGGATCCACGTTGGTGTCGCCCAGGATCAGGGTGGAGGTGATTCGGGGCCGGTTGCCGTAGGTTTGCGCGACGATGTCGGCGCCGATGTGATGGAGGGCGGCGGCGCGCTGGGCCTGGTTGCGGGGGGCGTCGCCGAAGTTGGACTTCAAATGGATGTTGTAGGTCAGCAGGGAAGCGCCGCCGGGCAGGTCGAAGAGGGCGGCGAGGGAGCCCCGGGCGGGGCTGGCCTCGTCCTCCAGGGCGTGGAATCCGAGCTGGCGGACCTGCCGGGGGGGCAGGCGGGAGAGCAGGCCGAGGTTCAAGGGGTCGCGCGGGCCGCTGGACCGGCGCAGATCGGTCACGTAGATATAGGCGTAGGGGCGCGCGAACTGTTCGTTGAGATAGATCAGGGCGCGGGCGTTTTCGACTTCCTGCAGCAGCAGGATGTCGGGGTCGGCTTCCGCGATGACGGCGGCGGCGCCGCGGGCCTGGGCAATGAAGAGTTCGGGCGTGCGCTCGGGGCCGTCGCCGCGGGCATCGGTGAAATGTTCGAGGTTGTAGGTGGCCACCCGGAGGCGCACGGTCGCGGCGGCGGCGGGCGGGGAATCCGGGGCGAGGACGGGCCGGAGGGAGATCACGCGCACGCCGGGTTTCGGCTGGGCGAGCAGCCACAGCAGCAGGCCGGCGGCAACGAGCAGCAGGGCGTAGAGGGCCCGGACGGGGGGCGGGGACGGCTTGGATTTCTTCATGCGGTCTTTATGGGCGAAAGCCCCCGCCGTTTCCAGCCTGAAAACGGTGCGGCCTACAATTCCACGAAGGTGATGCCGGGATTGTTCCGGTCGGTGCGTTCGCTGGTGCGCAGGACGGGATGGCGGCGGAGGAATTCGCGGCCTTCGGGACTGGTATGGGTGAAATGATCGCCGAACAGTATTCCGCGGATGCGCCGGGCGTCGGTCTGTTCCCGGAGCCAGCGGCGCGAGGCGGTGCGGATGCGTCCGCCGCCGCCGGACGCGGAGCCCCATCCGTGGACGACGCGCACGACGCGGACGCCGTCGGCGCGGGCGCGGTCCAGCTGCGCGGCCAGCCGCCGCAGGGCTTCTTCGACCGTCGGCAGGCCGGCTTCGAGATCGAGGTGGCGCAGTTCGGGGCCGGCGGGCGCGGCGCCGGGAGAGGGCCGCTGCGGGGTTTCGCAGTAGGGGCAGACGAGGGATTGAGGGACGATGGTCTCGCCGCAGGTGTCGCAGGTCTTCATGGGACGGCCGGCGGTTCGGGAGGGAGGCGGTGAAGCCGGCGCAGCTGGCGGCCGACCACCCACAGGGAGATCAGGAAGGTCAGGGTGTCGGAAGCCGGCGCGGCATAGAAAATGCCTTCGAGCCCCCAGAACAGGGGAAAGACCAGAATGAAGGGGATGAACAGAATGACCTGCCGGGAGAGGGCCAGCAGGGCGGCGGGCACGGGCTTGCCGATGGCCTGGAACAGATGGCCGCCGGTGATCGGGAACCCAATGATGGGAAAGGCCAGGGTGAATATGCGCAGGGCATGCACGCCCAGCGGAATCAGCGAGGAACCGGCCGGAACGAACAGGCTCATGATCCGTTCCGGGAACAGCTGGCTGCTGCCCCATCCCAGCACCATCAGGACGGTGGTGGCGACGGCCGTACTCCAGAACAGGTGGCGGACGCGGGCGAATTTCCGCGCCCCGAAATTGTAGCCGATCAGGGGCTGGGCGCCCTGCGTGATGCCGAAGACCGGCATGAAAATGAGGCTCATGAAGGCCATGAGGATGCCCATGACGGCGATGGCGTCGTCGCCGCCGTACCGGCCCAGGTTGCGGTTGAGCACGACGTTGAGCAGGCTGTTGGCCATGTTCATCGCGAAGGGGGCGAATCCGATGCCGAGCATGGGCCAGACGATGTGCCGCCATTCCAGCCGCAGGCACCGCCGCCGCAGACGGGTGTTGGCGCCCTTGGAGAGGAAGTAGGCCAGGCACCACGCGAAGGCCAGCCCCTGGGAAATGACGGTGGCCCAGGCCGCGCCGGCGATGCCCCACCCGAAGACAAAAATGAACAGCGCGTCCAGGATGACGTTGGCAACGGCCCCCGCGATCATGGAGGCCATGGCGACGACCGGATGGCCGTCGGACCGCGCAAAGTGCGCCAGCCCGTGGCCGGTGGTGGACAGCGCGGCACCGGCCAGGATGATGCGGGCATAGGTCCGGGCATGGGGCAGCAGCTCTTCGCTGGCGCCCACGATCCGCAACAGGGGGTCCAGCCCGGCCAGCGCGGCCAGCGACGCCGCCAGCGGAACGAAGAACAGCAGGCCGAAGGCGTTGCCCAGGATCCGTTCGGCCTCTTCCCGGCGCCCTTCGCCCATGCGGATGGAAAACAGCGTGTTGGCGCCGACGCCGACGAGGATGGAAAACGAGACCATGGCCATCATCAGGGGGAAGCTCAGGGTGACGCCGGCGAGCCCGTGGGCGCCGATGCCGTGTCCGATGAACATGCGGTCCACGATGTTGTACAGCGCGTGGACCAGCATGCCGACGATGGAGGGGATGGAAAAGCGCAGCAGCAGGCGCAGAATGGGATCCGTGCCGATACAGCTGGTGCTGTCGGTTGCGGGGGCTGAACTGGAGGGGGAGGGGTCCATGAGGGATCAAATCCGGCGCCCACTGTACGCCTCTGTCCGGCAATGGCCAACCGGCATTTTGCAAGGGCGGGAGGCTGCGAAAACCGTTGTGGATCGCTCCTTGTGAAGGTAGGATGCCCCGACACGTGGAAAGAAAGACGACACGCCATGACGATGCATGAATTGTTGAAGACCCGGCGCCTGCTGATGGACGGGGCGATGGGTACGCAGATCCAGGAGCGCCATCCCGGCGCCGAGGCGTGGGGGGAGTACGACGGCTGCAACGAGTGGCTGAACCTGTCGGCGCCGGAGATCATTCGCGACATTCACGGAGCGTATTTTGCCGCGGGCAGCGATGCGGTGGAGACGAACAGCTTCGGGTCTTCGCCGATCACGCTGGGGGAATACGGACTGTCGGCGCGGGCGAAGGAGATTTCGCGGGCCGCGGCGCGGATCGCGCGGGAGGCGGCGGACGCGGCGCAGGCGGCGGACGGGCGGCCCCGGTTTGTGATGGGGTCCGTCGGGCCGGGCACGCGCCTGGCGACGCTGGGGCAGGTGTCGTTCGACGAGCTGTACGGGGGCTATCAGGAGCAGATGGGCGGCCTGCTGGAGGGCGGCGCCGACGGGCTGATCGTGGAGACCTGCCAGGACCTGCTGCAGATCAAGGCGGCGGTCGCGGCGGCGATGCAGGTGAGGGGACCGTCGAGCGACAAGCTGCTGTATGTGTCGGTGACGGTGGAGACGACGGGGACGCTGCTGGTGGGGTCGTCCATCTGGGCGGTGATGGCGGCGCTGGAGCCGTATCCGATTGACGTGCTGGGCATGAACTGCGCGACGGGGCCCGAGGCCATGCAGCGGCATCTGGAGGCCATCGCCCGCCAGTGGCGCGGCTTCATCGGCTGCATGCCGAATGCGGGGCTGCCGGCGCTGGTGGACGGCCAGGTCCATTATCCCCTGGGCCCGGAGGCCTATGCGCAGGCGTTTCTGCCGATCGCGGAAGCCGTGGGTCTGAACATCATCGGCGGGTGCTGCGGCACGACGCCCGAGCATATCCGCCGTCTGCGCGCCGGTCTGGGCGACGCGGCCGCCCCGGCGCCGCGCCGGGTCGCGGCGCCGGAGCAGGTCGCCAGCCTGTTCGCACCGGTGGACCTGACGCAGGACCCGCCGCCGTTGTATGTCGGCGAGCGGGCGAATGCCACCGGCTCGAAGAAATTCCGCGACGCGCTGCTGGCCGAGCGGCTGGACACCGCGTTCGACCTGCTGGTGGAGCAGGACGAAGGCGTGGCGCACGTGCTGGACCTGAGCGTGGCCTATGCGGGGCGCGACGAGCGGGCGGACATGACGGCGCTGGTGGCGCGCGCCGCGCGCGAATGCCGCCTGCCGCTGATGGTGGACAGCACGCAGCTCGACGTGGTCGAGGCGGCGCTGAAGCTGCACGGCGGGCGCATGCTCGTCAATTCGATCCACTTCGAGTCCGGCGAGGAGAAGGCGGAAGCGCTGGTGGCCCTGGCGCGGCGCTTCGGGGCCGGCCTGGTCGGGCTGACCATTGACGAGACCGGCATGGCGATGACGGCGGACCGCAAGCTGGAGATCGCGGGACGGCTGATCGCTTTCTGCGAGGCGCGCGGCCTGCGGCGCGGCGACCTGCTGCTGGATGCGCTGACGTTCACGGTCTGCAGCGGCGACGGGGCGCTGCGCGACGCCGCCCGGGAAACGGTCGAGGCCATCCGGCGCATCAAGAAGGAATTTCCCGGGGTGCGCACGATCCTGGGGCTGTCGAACATCTCGTTCGGGCTGAAGCCGGCCGCGCGCAAGGTGCTCAATACGGTGTTTCTGGACCGCTGCGTCAAGGCCGGGATGGATGCGTGCATCATCAATACAGCGGCGCTGGTGCCGCTGACGGACCTGGCGCCGGAAGCCGTGCGGCTGGCGGAAAAGCTGCTGGACAACGACGCGGCGGACGGCGACCCGCTGGAAAACTACATCCGCCATTTCGAGGCGGCGGAACCGGAAGCCGAGGCGGCGGCCGCCGCCGCCGCGCAGACCCCGGCCGAGCAGGCGGCGACGGCGTTGATCAAGGGCAAGGCGGCGCTGCTGGAGACGTCCATTCCCGCGCTGCTGGCGGAAATGCCGGCGGAAGACATCCTCAACGGCCACCTGATCCCGGCCATGAAAGAAGTGGGGCGGCTGTTCAACGACGGCATCCTGCAGCTCCCGTTCGTGCTGAAATCGGCCGAGGTCATGAAGAAGGCCGTGGACATGATCAAGCCGCACCTGAAGGCCGGGCAGGGGGGGGCGGCGGGCACGATGGTGATCGGCACGGTGGCCGGGGACGTGCACGACATCGGCAAGAACCTGGTGGACATCATTCTGTCGAACAACGGCTACCGGGTGGTGAACCTGGGCGTGAAGGTGCCGGTGGAAAAAATGATGGAAGCGGTGCGGGAGTCGGGGGCGGATGTGCTGGGCATGAGCGGCCTGCTGGTGAAGTCGGTGCAGGTGATGCGCGAGAACCTGCGCGCGATGGCGGCGGCGGGGATGGACCTGCCCGTGCTGCTGGGCGGCGCCGCGCTGACGGAGCCGTTCGTGACGAACGACTGCCAGCCCGTTTATCCCGGCCCGGTGCGCTACTGCAAGGACGCCTTCGACAGCCTGGCGGCGTTCCGCGAACTTCACGACACCGGGACCCTGCGACGGGCGGCGCCGCCGTGAAGCCACGCCGACCGCCCCATGAATCAACTCCTGAACTTCTGACTCCCTGACCCTTGAACCCTGAACCCCTGAACTCCAAAGCCATGGACACCTCTTCACCTTCCCCGCTTGTTGATGAACCGATCGTGCCGCCGTTCATGGGGGCCCAGGTCTGGGATCCGCCGATGGAAGAGGTGAATCCGTGCCTGGAGCGCATGTCGCTGCTGGTGGGGCGGTGGGGTTACAAGAAGGGAAATCTGCCGGAGGCGGAATACCGAGAGATTCTCAAAGGCGAAGCGCAGGGGCATTATGAACGGCTGCTGCGCGAAAACATGGAAAAGCGCCTGTTTGTGCCCCGCGCGGCGGTGGCCTGGCTGGCCTGCAAGCCCGATGGCGACCGCTTGCTGGTTGTTCCCCGCGGGGGAGGGGAGCCCGTGCCGCTGTCGTTCCCCCGGCAGAAGATCCGCGAACGGCTGTGCATTCCGGATTTTTTCGCCCCGGACGGGGACGTGGCGGGGTTTTTCACGGTGACGGTGGGGAATCCAGAGGCCGCGGCCGTCCTGGCCCGGCTGCAGGAGGAGGGGGAATATCAGGAATATTTCCTGTGGTCGGGATTTGCGGCGGAATACGCCGATGCGGTGGCGGAGTGGGCGCATCGCCGGATGCTGGAATTCCTGGGCGGAAAGCAAGGCGCGCGCTTCGGCCCGGGGTATCCCTCGTGCCCCGACATGACTCTGAGCCGGCGGATCTGCGAATGGACCGAGGCCTGGCGCATCGGCGTGGAGGTCACCGAATCCGACATGCTGTCGCCGGAAATGAGCACCAGCGCACTGATCGCCCCGCGGCCGCGGGCCCGGGTATTCAACACCCTGGAATGACCGGGAGCGGAAAGGGCGGAGGCGACGGAGACCCCATGGCGGCGAAGCGGGAAATGACGGTTGACGGAACCCTCGGTGTGCGCCTATACTTCCGAAAATTGTGCAGGCAGGCTTTTCTGCGATCCGGGATGGTTTGCCGTGTTGAGGAGACAAGACAATGAATCATCGAATTCGATTTAATCGAGTGCTGGGGCTGGCGTTGCTTCTCACGCTGGGGGGGGGCGCGGTCTCTGCCTGGGCCCAGGGAGCGGTGCCGGGGAGTGACATCATCCGCATCCGCAAAATGACGCCGGCGAAGGAAAAGACGCCGATCTACCAGACCTCGATGCGGACGCAGAGCGCGGCGCGGCAAACGGACTGGTGGCGCGCGGTGGTGGAATTCGAAACCGCGCCGGATTGGATCGACGCGCTGGAGTTCACGTTCTACGCGTACCTGGAAGATCAGAGCGCCAAGAACGCTCCGGTGATGTTCCGCGGCGTCGTGACCTATGCGAACGTTCCCAAGGGGCGGCATCTGGCCGACATTTTCTTGCATCCGAACGTGGTGGCCCGCATGGGGGTGGTCAAGCAAATTGCGGTGGTGGTGAAACACAAGGGCGTGGTGGTGGCGACGGAATCCACCTCCAAGGAGCCCAACTGGTGGGAAACCCGTTTCAGTCCGGTGGACGGCGTTTTAATGAATCGCGCTCAAACTCCGTTTGCCCTTGTTGATTACGACTCGTACAACTTTATTCAACCCGCCGCGCCGGTCCGGTAGGCGATTCAAGGAACCGCCTCCATGGCCAAAAAGCCCATTCTTGCGCTGGACGTCGGATCGCACACCCTCAAGCTTGCTGAGTTTGTGGACGTGCGCGGCGGGCTTGAAATGACCCGCTATGCCGTGAGCGACTTGGGGTTGGATCCTCAGGCCGACACCGAGCGTTCCCAGTACATCATCACCACCATCCATGATCTGATCCGCGAATCGGGTTGCAAACCCGGTCCGGTGCTGCTGTCCATCTCGGGACATTCGGTGTTTTCGCGCTTCGTCAAGCTGCCGCCGGTGGAGCCGGAAAAGGTCTATCAGATCATTCAGTACGAGGCGCAGCAGAACGTCCCGTTCCCCATGAACGAAGTGGTCTGGGACTACCAGCTCATCAGCGGAGCCACCGGCGACGTGGATGTCATGCTGGCGGCGATCAAGTCCGACCACATCACCGAAATCAGCGACTGCGTGCGGTTCGCGGGGCTGGTGCCGGAGCTGGTGGACGTGGCGCCGATGGCCCTGTACAACGCCGTGCGCTACAACTACGACGCGCTGCCGCCGTGCACCCTGGTGGTGGACATCGGGGCTCGGTCCACCGATCTGATCTTTCTCGAGGCCGGACGGGTGTTCAGCCGCAGCGTACCCGTCGCGGGCAACCACATCACCCAGCTGATCATGAACGAGTTCGCGATCTCGTTCGACGACGCCGAGGCGATGAAGAAGGCCCACGCCTACGTGGCGTTCGGGGGCGCCTACGAAGGGCCGCAGAGCGAGACGGTGGACAAGGTCTCCAAGAGCGTGCGCAGCATGATGGCGCGCCTGCACCAGGAGTTGAACCGCTCGATCAATTTCTACCGCAGCCAGCAGGGCGGCCAGCAGCCGTCGCTGCTGCTGCTGACCGGCGGCAGTTCGGTGATTCCCTACACGGATACCTTCCTGAAGGAAAAACTCCGCGTCGAGACGGATTACTTCAATCCGTTCAACAACGTGGCCGTGGCCGAGCAGATCCCCGCCGAACAAGTCGGCGCGCACGCCTGCGAAATGGGGCAGCTGGTCGGTCTGGCCCTGCGCCAGCTGCACACCTGCCCGATTGAAGTCAACCTGCTGCCGCCCAAGGCGGTGGAAGAGAAGAAGTTCAAGCGCAAGCAGCCGGTATTTGCTCTTGCGGCGGCGGTGGCTCTGTTGACGCTCATCGTATGGATTTCCTTCTATCACCGCCTGTCTGCCACGATGGGCGGCATTCGTACCCGCCTGGACGGCAGGGTGCAGGAGCTCTCTTCCGTAGAGCGACGTCTGGTCCAGGCGGAGACCAAGGTGGCCGGCGTGGAAAACCAGATCGGCAAATTAACGGCGCTGGAGGCTAACCGCGGGGTGTGGCGGTCCCTGCTGGGCGAAATCAGCGGTGCTCTGGTCGAGGGCATGTGGCTGACGCGTGTGGCTCCGGTGGAAACGCTGCCCGGCGAAGCCGCACCCGCGGCCGCGCCGGATGACCGACGTCCCGGCCGGGGGAATCCCGCCGCGTCCGCCCCGGTTCCCACCGATGTTATCGCCGGGCTGGAAATTGAGGGAATGGGTTATCTGGACAAGATCAAGAGCGATCAGATCACGGAGTTCCGCAACAAACTGCGTGAATCCGAACTGTTTTCTGATCAGACGGAGATTGTCTGGCAGCCTCCGGCGCGGCCGGATGCCGCGACCCTGGAATTCAAGATTCTGGCCGTCCTGGAGGCCCCGAAGGAATTATGAGCCGCAAACACATGCCATTGCTGATCGGCGGTGCCGTGACGCTGCTGCTGGCCCTTGCCCTGGGCTATTGGCTGTTCAGCGCCAAAGGCCGCTACCGGGAAGAGACGGATGCGCTGGATAAGAGCCAGAATAAGCTCAACCGTCTGTCCACCCGTGACGTATTCCCGTCCGACGCCAATGTCGAGACCATGGAACACCAACTGGAAATCTATCAGGACTATCTTGACGGCCTGTTCGAGACGATGCGCGAGGGGCAGCGGCCTCGGGAGCCCATTAATCGCGACCGTTTTCGCCAGTTGCTGGAGCAGACGCTCCGCCGCCTGGTGCAGGCCGCCCGCGCCAAGTCCATTGTCCTGCCGCCGGACCTCGCCTTCGGCTTCCAGCGCTACGCCGCCGGCAACCCGCCAGAGGAAGAGCATCTGAACCGACTGGTGGATCAACTCCGCGCCGTTTCCATTCTGTGCGCCATCCTCTATGAGGCCGGCATTGGTGAACTGGTATCGGTGGAGCGGACCGTATTTGAGGAAGAGGCCTTGGCCGCGCCCGCAGAAGAGGAATACGGCCGTCGCCGCCGCAACCGGTCCGAGCCGGAACCGGTGGCCGTCAAAAAAACGGATTTAGTCTGCGATCCCGACGGCCTGTTCACCCGCGAACGCTACGTGCTGGTGTACCGCGCCCAGGACGAAGCCAACTGGAAGGTGCTTGACCGGCTTTCGAAAGGGGCCCCCTTCGTCGTGATCACCAAGATGGAGATTGTCAACAGCGCCCGCCCGGCCGTCGTGCCGCCCCCGGTACCAGCCGTTGCCGAAGAGGCTCCGCGCGCGTCAGCGGCTGCCGCCACCGCCTGGCAGGCCCCTGGCACCGCCCGTGCCCCCGCCGCAAAGGATGCGCCGGCTATTCTGCCGCGTGAACTGCGCGTCGTTGCCGGTCAGGAACTTCCCCAGGTCCGCCTGGAAGTCGATGTGTACCACTTCGCCCAGCAGTCACCCGCCTCAGAAGGGGAGGAGAATCCGTGAACCAGGCACCCCGGAACAGAAAAGAATGGTTTCGGGAGCACTACGAAAAAGTGCTTCTGCTGTTGGCGCTGATCGCGCTGCTGTTTTCCAGTGCTTGGCTCGTCAAGGATATCCAAGCCGGCAAGGAACGCGCGGCGTTCAGTCTCTCGCGAATCGGCTGGCGCGGATCCCCCGTAGCCATTCAGGATACGGTCCCCTTTGACACGGTTCTGGCCGAGGCCCGTTCTGTAGCCACAACTCCATTGACGATTACGCCCCGTTCCCTGGTCAGCGAGTTGCGCGTGTCCTGCGTCAAATGCGGCCGTCCCATTCCGTATAATGCCGAAGAATGTCCGTTCTGCGTGGCCGAACAGCCGCCGATTATTGATATCCGCACCTTGGATACCGATGGCGACGGCATTCCCGACAACGAGGAACTGGCACTGGGGATGGACCCCCAGAATCCGACCGATGCCGCCCAGGATCTCGACGGCGACGGCTTCACCAATCTGGAAGAGATCCGCGACGGCACCGACCCTCGCGACCCCGACAGCATGCCCGATCCCGTTGTGAAGCTGCGCATTGCGCGGATTCGGCCGGTGCCCTTCGTGCTGCGTTACGTCGGCACCCAGCGCATGCCTGACGGCAGCCTGCGTTTTCTGCTCAACCTGCAGAGTCTCGAACGGTCGTATTTCGCCAAGCTCGGCGATGTGGTGCTCGGCTACAAAGTCGAGGAACACAATCCCGAGGGGACGCAGGGTGAAACCCTGACCATGGTGCGCCAGTCCGACAAGCGCCCCGTCGTGCTGGTCAAGGGCCGACCGGTCACCGAGCAGGAACTGGCCATTCTGTTCGTTTCCCTGCTGGACCGGCGCAGCCTTCCCGTCCAGCGTCTGAACGACGTATTTGATTTCCGCGGCGTGGAATACAAGGTCGTTGACATTCACCGGGACAGCGTGGTAATCCAGAACGTCAAAACCGGCGAAGACGTGACGATTCCCTTGATCAGCAGCGAAGAACGCGCGGCATTGGCTCCCCCTGCCGCCGCTCCGGCGTCCGGCGCCGCGCCCGGCTCCCCATGGTGAATGTGCATATGAATGGTTTAGACAAGCAGGTGATGTTGGGTGAATCGGGATCGACGTCCCGGCCCCGGTTCAGGTCCAAGGAGGAATCCTCAATGAAATGGTTCATGGTCTCGGCAATGACGGTGGCTCTCTTGTTCGGCAGCGTGGCGCTGGCCCAGGAGGACGATTTCGACTTGGACGCCCTGCTGGGCGATTTCGATTCCCCGCCGGCCGAGGTGGATGAAACCGCAGCCGAAAACGCCCTGACGGCGGAGCCGGTGGAAGAAGCGGTCGCGGAAATCGAGCCCGCTGCCGCGGCGGAAGCCGTGGCCGAAGCCGATCCGTTTGCCGGAACCGAAGCGGCGGAAGAGCCCGTGGCGGAAGCCGCGGAAGAAACGGATGCCGCAGCGGATCCGTTCGCCGATCTGGGCGCTGTGGAGGAGCCGGCGGTAGAAGTCGCGGAGGAAGCGGCTTCCGGAGCCGACCCGTTCTCCGGCATGGACACGATGGAAGAACCGGCGGAAGAGGTCGCGGAAGAGGCGGTTGCCGAGGCCGACCCGTTTGCCGGCATGGACACGATGGAAGAGCCCGAAACCAAGGCAATGGAAGAAAGCCCGGGCGAGCCGGTGGCGGAACCCCCGATGGCAGAGGAAGATCTTCTGGGCGACCTGTTCGGCGAAACGGCCGAGTCCGGCGATGCCGAACCCGCCGTTGAGGAAGAACCCTTGGATGCCTTCGCCCCGGCCATGGACGAGCCGATGGAAAGCGGCATGGAAGAAGAGTTGTTTGTGGAAGAAGACATTCCGGCCGATGCCCCTGCAGAAGCTGCGGCAGCCGAAGAGGAGCTCTCTCCCCGCGAACTCAAGAAAATCGCCCGTGAAGCCGCCAAGCAGGAGGAAATCCGCCGGCAGGCCGACGAAACCGATGCGCTCAAGGCCTCTGAAGCCGGATTCCGTGCGATGAGCGATGGCAGCTATATCGCCGCCGAGACCAATTTTTCCTATGCCCTGACGCGGCTGCCGGACCGTCCGCAGAATGCGGCCATTCGCGAACAGATTTCCTGGGGACTGGCCGAAGCCCAATATCTGCGGGCCCGGGCGCTGGTTCAGAAACGCGAGCGTCTGGCCGATGCCCGCAAACTGGTGGATGGCGCCCTGACTGCCGTTCCCGACCATCGGGGGGCGCTGGCTCTTGACCGCCGCCTGTCCAAGCTCGAAGAGCTCGAATCCATGCCCAAGCCGCCGTCCCGCCAGCCGGCGACCATCGAAAAGACGGCCGACATCAATCAGATGTATGACGAAGCCCGTCAATGGTACATGGTCAAGGATTACGATCGCGCCCTCGCTCTTTTTGAACAGGTGCTGCTGCGCGATCCCTACCACAAGAGCGCCATCCGCTACATCCGCAAGATCGAAGCCGACAAATACAAGCTGGCCAGCTATGAACGCGAAGCCCGCGTTCAGGGGATGATGACCGATGTGCGCCGGACCTGGAATCCGCCGATCCGCGCCGACATTGAAGTGCCCCAGGACATCGCCAAGTCCGGCGGCTTGGACAGCAAACCCGCCTCCGAGCGTCTCAACGAGAAGATGCAGAAAATCATCATTCCGGCCGTGGAATTCCGCCAGGCCAACATCAACGATGTCGTGAATTTTCTCGTGGAAGCCAGCATCGCGGCCGACCCCGAGAAAGAAGGCGTCAACATCATCCTGAACCTGGGTCAGTCCGGCGGTGCATCCGCTCCTGCTCCTGCGCCTGCGGCGACCGATACCGGCATGGACGACTGGGGCTTTGGCGGCGACGATTTCGGCGCGCCCATGGCCGCGCCTTCCGGTGGCGGCGGCTCGGGCGTGCGCGACATCACCCTCAACCTTCGCCGCATCAGCATGCTCGACGCCATCAAGTACATCACCGAAGTCGCGGGCCTGAAGTACCGCATCGAGGACAGCGCCGTCATGATCACGCCGCTGGATGCGCCGGTCGGCAACATCATCACCCGCATGTACCCCGTCCAGCCTTCATTCATTGACGTGGTGGTCGAACGGCAGGGCATGAGCGCCGAAGACCGCGATCAGGACTTTGTGTCCATGAGCGACCGTGTCACGGTGACCAAATCCGACGTCAAGGACTTCTTCGAAAAGACCGGCGTGAAATTCCCGGCCGGCGCGTCCATCACCTACAACTCCGGCATCAGCCAGCTGATCGTGGCCAACACGGCGGACAACCTCGAAACCTTCGAGCGCATTCTCCAGCAGCTCAACGTCGTGCCCAACCAGGTGGAAATCGAAGCCCGCTTCGTCGAAGTGGACCAGACCGACCTCGAAGAACTCGGCCTGCAGTGGATTCTGAACGACAACTGGGAATTCGCCACCAAGGACGATGGGTCCGGCGAGCGCATGCAGCTCAACGCCAACAGCCGCGGCATGACCCAGGGCAACCGGTTCTTCGGGTTTGATTCCGGCAACCAGGCCATCAGCGCCATCTCCTCCGTCACGCAGGCCGGCGGCCAGACCATGCTCGGCGGCATCCTCAGCGCCTCCAGCGTCCTGACCAATCCGGAAGTCACCATCGTGTTGCAGGCCCTGTCTCAGCACGGCGGATCCGACCTGTTGTCCGCCCCGCGCGTCACCACGCGCAGCGGCGTCAACGCCCAGATCCAGGTCGTCAAGGAAATCATCTATCCCACCGAATTCACCGTTACGCAGCCGTCCGTGGACTCCGACGGCAACGTGACCATGGGCCCGATTTCCGAGCCCGGCACGTTTGAAACCCGCGAAACCGGCGTCATCCTGAATGTCACCCCGACCGTCGGCCCGGACGGCTACACGATTGATCTCGTGATGGCTCCCTGAAGTCTGCGAACTGGTCGAGTGGCTCCAGTACGGTTCGGTCATCGAGATTCCCAGCGAGTTCGGCACCCAGGTCTGGACGTACAACATGCCCCAGCCGGTCTTTACCAGCCGCAATGTCACGACGTCCATCGTGATCTGGGACGGCCAGACCGTTGTCATGGGTGGTCTGATCCGCGAAGAGCTTACCACGATCAAGGACAAGGTGCCGATCCTGGGCGACATTCCTGTCCTGGGCCGCCTGTTCCGCTCGGAAGGGCAGTACAGCCGCAAGAAGAATCTGCTGATCTTCGTGACCGCCCGCCTGGTGGATCCGGCCGGCCGGCCCATCCATCGCGAAGGCACGATGGCCATGCCCGGCGGCGGCATCGAGGCCGATCTCGATGCCTCCGCCCTGTAAGAAGGGTTGATGGCCAGGGCTGGCTTTCCGGAGGGGTTCCGGAAAGCCGGGTCGGTTCGATTCTGGATTTGATTTTGGCAAACGCCTGTCTCGGGCGCAGGAGTTGTCTGCGACAGGATGCGCTGTCCTCGGTGGCAGGATTGTCCTTGGACTTCTCCATTTTGAACCGTGAACCCTGACCCTTGACCCCTGAACCCTGACCCCATCCATTCGGTTCTGATTCTGGACGGCATGGCCGTCGCCTACCGCGCGTTCTATGCCGTGCGGGATCTGTCCACTCGCGACGGCACGCCCACCAACGCGCTCTTCGGCTTCGTCCGCATGCTTCGCCAGCTGGAAGCCCGGTGGCATCCGGACCGCCTGGTGGTCGCCTTCGACGGCGGGTCGCCCGCCCGCCGACTGGACAAGTGCCCCGCCTACAAGGCGCAGCGCGCCCCCATGCCCGACGACCTGCGCGCCCAGCTGCCCCTGATCAATGAATTCCTGGAAACCGCCGGCATTCCCATGATCCGGATCGACCGGCAGGAAGCCGATGACGTCCTGGCGACACTGGCCGTCCGCGCGGCCGCCGCCGGCGCCACGGTCCGCCTGGCCACCAGCGACAAGGATCTGATGCAGCTGGTCTCCGACCGCATCCGCCTGGTGCCGCCCACCAAGACCGACACCGAGCTGGATCCCGCCGGCGTCGAGGCCAAAACCGGCGTGCGCCCGGACCAGATCGTGGACTGGCTGGCCCTGATCGGCGACACCGCGGACAACATTCCCGGTGTCATGGGCATCGGTCCCAAGACCGCCACCCGCCTGCTGGTTCAATTCGGTTCGCTGGAAAACTGCCTGGCCCGGGCCGGTCGGATCGAATCGGAATCGCTCCGCGGCAAACTCCTGGCCGGCGCCGGAACCGCCCGGCTGAACGTCGAGCTGATGGCGTTGGATTGCGCCGTGCCCGGCGTGCCCGACTGGTCGGAGATTCCGCCGCCCGCGCCCGATGCCGTCCGCCTCAAGGCGTTTTTCGAGACATAC
>JAXGNL010000006.1:0-78283 GCA_040768005.1 Kiritimatiellia bacterium | reverse complement strand
GGTCGTCCTGCCCCGTCCTTTCCCTTGGACATTGGAAATTCCTTGTTGAATATTGAACATTGATTCCCCTCCTCCTCCCCTCAGTCCTCCCCGCTTACCTCGACTCCATCCGGTAGGATATCGGCACCTCCACGGCAAAGCCCTCCCTCACCTGTCCGTCCCCCAGGGGACGCTCCGCCGCCCGCCGCAGAATGCCCCGCGCCCCCTCCGCCAGCGCCTCCGGCCCGCTGTTCTCCATCACCTCCGCCCCCCCGATCCGCCCATCCGCCCCGATCTGCACCCGCAGCCGTACCGTTCCGCTCCTGCGGGCATACCGGGCCGACCCCGGATAGTATTTGCTCTGCTCGATCCGCCGGCGCAATTCCTCCAGCCACGCGTCCCGGATCGCCGCCTCCTCCCCCGCCGCGCCCTCCGTGTCCGGCATCGCCTGCACCGCCTCCGAGGGCGCCGCTTCCTCTTCCGTCTCAACCGGAACCTCGGGCGGCGGCAATTCGACCTCCGGCTCGGGCTCGGGCGCCACCTCGATCTCCGGCTCCGGTTCCGGCTCGGGTTCGGGCTCGATTTCCGGTTCGGGTTCCGGCTCCGGTTCGACCGCCGCCGCGATCTCCGGCATGGGCGCCGGCGCCAGCCGCAGCACCATCTCCGGTCTCAACATCACCGCCCCCGGATCCGGCGCCCGCTCCCGCCCCGGCCCGTACGCCGCCGCCAGCACCGAAGCCGCCAGCGCGGCCAGCCCCGCCAGCGTCCCGAGCCAGTCCCCGGCGTCCGGCGACCGCCTATTCGCCTGTCGCGGTGATAAGCACATCGTTGCGCCCGGCCGCCCGCAGCCGGTCCATCACGCCGACAAACGCATCAAACGGCGCCGCCCGGTCCACCCGCAGCTCCACCGGCCCCTCGCTGCCCGCCAGCCACTCCGCCAGCGCCTCCACCTCCACCGCGTCCGGACCCCGATGCAGCCCCCCGCCGGCGTCAATCGCCAGCACCAGCCGCGCCGGATCCTCCGGCACCCGCTCGGCCGTGCCCGCTTCGGGCAGCGCCACCGGCAGCACCGGCGCGCTGAACGTCGAGGCCAGAATGAAAAACAGCAGCAGCATGAACACCACATCAATCAGCGGTGTCAGGTCCAGCTCCGTGCCGAAATCGTCGTCCAGGAATCCCGGCTCCATCTCACGCCTCCCGGCGCCGGGCCGGCGGGGCCGAAAACCGGCTCGCGTATTCCATCAGCTCCACCTGGAACCCGTTGATCTGCATCCGGAAAAAATAATACAGACACAGCACCGGCACCGTGATCACCAGCCCCATGATGGTCGTCGTCAGCGCCTCCCAGATGCCGTGCGCCAGGATCGCCGGGTTCACCATGGACTGCCCCGCCACCACCCGGAATACCCGGGATATCCCCAGCACCGTCCCCAGCAGCCCCAGCAGCGGCGAAATCACCGAAATCAGCCGCAGCAGCGTCATCCCCCGGTTCACCGCCCGGAAATGCTTGTGGAACTGAAACGCCAGCTCCGCGCGCAGGTCTTCATGCCCCCGGCACGCCGCCCGCACCGTTTCCGAAAAAATGCGGATCAGCGGATTCCCGGCCCGCGCCCCGGCTTCCGCGTCCAGCCGCGACGGATCGCGCAGCAGCCCGGCGATGTGCCGGCGGAACGCCCAGCCCGTCCAGCCCAGGTACACCCCGTTCTTCACGCATAAATAGATCGCCACGGCGGCCACCGCCGCCAGCGCCACCCCCGCCGCCCCTGTCGTCTCGTAGAATTGCATGCCGTTCATTGTCGCTTCACCGGTTGTACCTTACTGTTCACTGCCTCTGCCCCCTGTCTCCCGTTCCCTGTCCCCTGCATTCGTTCCTCTTTCTTCCGTACAAACGCCGGACAGCGCCCGAACGATCAGTTCCACCAGGAAATAATTCCACCGCCGGATGCCCCGGACAGACCGGCTGCGGCGCCAGGCCGCCCCGGCCGCCCGCCGCAGTCCGGGCAGCTGCTCGAGCGCGCGCGCCACGTCGCGACCGTACACCGTCTCCTCGCGGCGGCGAAACCGCCGGAACAGCGCCAGGCCCAGCGGACGCACCAGCAGCATCCACGCCGCCAGCACCGCCCCCGCCCGGGCCAGCACCCGCAGGCCCCGCATCCACCCCTCGCCGCCGGGCTGGCTCCATACCAGCACCGCCAGCAGCGCCGCCAGCACCACCCCCGCCTTGAACGGCGTCCGCCGCCACCACCGTTTGCGAACGCCCACCGGCACCGCCGGCACCCCTTCGGCTTCCTCCGGAAGCGCCGGCAGCGGATGCTCCAGCGCCCGGGCGATCCGGGCCGGAAGGCTTCCCGCCAGCCCGCCCGTAATCAGCCCCGCCACCGTGTAGTAGCCCAGATAGAAAAACAGGAACCAGCCCGTCGGCGACGCCCCGCCCGCCTCCGCCCCCAGCTTCTCCAGCAGCCACCGCCCCACCGCATCCACCGATTCCCACAGCGACCGGCCGTACAGAATCGTCATCACCAGCAGCTTCTGCACCGCCCCCTGCCACAGCGCCAGCAGCCCCAGCACCAGCGCCCCCGCCCGGATGGACGGCAGCAGCCCGAACAGCGCCGCCCCCGCCAGCCCCTGGAACGCCACCGAGGCATAGGCCGGCAGCGGCGTGTGCGGACTCGCCGCCGCCTTCACCAGCAGCACCACCACCGTCGCTTTCAGAATGGCCTTCGCCCGCCGCTCCGCAAAGAAGGCGATCAGCGCGATCAGCACCACCGCTGTCGACCCCACCACGATCCCCGTGAACGGCACCCGCAGCGCATGGATCAGCCCGCCCAGCCCCGCCTCGTTCAGCGCCCACAGCGCCGTCAGCCGCTCCACCGCCCGCGCGCGGTCCAGCCGGACCGGCGGCCCGAAGGATCCCCTCTCCTCCCCCCCGCTCATGCGCCGCCCGTCTCCCACGTCAGCATCGCCCACACAAAATCGTGCCGGGTCCGCGCCGTGCCGTCGGCCGCCTTCGGCAGCCCGCGATAATACACGCGCAGCCGCCGCTCTTCCCCCGCCGTCAGGTCCCCGATGCGCCACCGCACCGACTGGATCAGATCCTCCGCCGACGCATACCCCGATCCGCCCTCCGACCGGATGAAATCCACGGTCGCCGGATAGCCCATCTGATAGAGAATGTTCACGGCGTAAATATATCCCGGTCGCGGCTGCAGCGTCCGCCCCAGCAGCTCCAGCACATCCTGCCCCAGATAACTGCCCCCCGCATGGATTGTCGCCGCGCACCGCACCCGCGCCCGCCGGGTCATCTTCTCCAGCGCCCCGCGCAGATCCTCCACGCCCAGCGCCCGCGAACACACCGCCAGATCCACCCGCGGCACCCCCCGCCAGGCTTCCGTCCACGACAGCCGGTGCACCGCGATGTTGCCGACCCCCGCCCGGCGGCGCTCCCGCTCCAGCTGCCGCAGCATCTCCGGCGAAAAGTCCAGCGCATGCACCTTCTTCAGGCGCCGCGCCAGCGGAATCGCCAGATTCCCCGTCCCGCACCCGATGTCCAGCGCCGTGCGCACCCCCGCCAGGTCCAGCCGCGACAGAAACGCCTCGTTGTAGTCGCTGTCCCGCACCTGACGGCGCCGCCGCTCCGCCCGCCCGTCCCAGTCCGCACTCGTCCGCGAACCGTACGACGACCGCCGGCACTGCTCCCGGTACAGTTCGCCGAAGTCCATCTCCCGGAAGACATCGCCCCCCGGCCGGTCCGCGGTCTTGCTGATGGTCTTCTGTATTCGTTTCATTCGAGTCATTCCCGGTTGGCTGTTCGGCTGTCCCATGGCCCGCAACCCTTGCCTTTCCGTCAAATCTGTTCCTGTTTTCCTGTTTTCCTGCCTGGCTGTTCGGGCTGTTCCGAAACGGACTCAACCCCTGCCCTCTGTCCTCCTTGTCCGCCGTAGCCTTGGCGAAGGCGGATGTCCTCTGTCCTCTGTCCCCTGTCTCCTGTCTCCTGCCCCCTGTCCTCTGTCTTCTGTCCTCTGTCCTCTGTCCCCTCTTCCCTCCCTAGAACCGGTACTCCGCCCCCAGATAGAAACTCCGTCCTTCCTCCGGATAGCCTTCGCCCAGTTCGTAGTTCTCATCAAAGAGATTGTGAATCCCCGCGTACAGCCCGAACCCGTGCGGCAGCTCCACCTGCGCGTCCACATGGCACAGCCAGAAACCGTCCACCTTCGCCCCCCCCGTCGTCGCATACCGCGAGGAATTGTATTCCACCGACGGCGTCAGCATGACCCGCGAAACCACCAGCCAGTCCACATGCATCTTCAGGCTGTGCTCGGGCACGTCCGTCAGCCGGATTTCCGGATTCTCGATGT
This sequence comes from Kiritimatiellia bacterium, assembly GCA_040768005.1. Classification (GTDB taxonomy): domain Bacteria; phylum Verrucomicrobiota; class Kiritimatiellia; order CAIQIC01; family Lenti-01; genus JAAZFE01. The sequence goes on along the minus strand of JAXGNL010000006.1, from coordinate 73,949 downwards.
TCTCCCGGTGCAGATACAGATAGTCCACCCCCGCCGACACCGTCTCCGCCGGCGACCAGACCGCCCCCAGCTCCACGCCGGCATTCTCCGATTCCCCCACGTTCCGCAGCTGGTACAGCCACGCCCCGTCCTCGTCCTGCGCCACGTCGTCCACCTGCTGGATCGTGTCTTCCAGCCGGCTGTAAAACACGCTCGCCCGCCCCGACAGCGTCTCCGCCAGCCGGCCTTCGTAGCCCGCCTCGAAATGCAGCGCCTGCTCCGGATCCAGCCCCGGATTCGGCAGCGCCGTTCCCAGCCGGTACGAATAGCGGTCCTTCAGCGTCGGAAACCGCGTCTTTCGCGCCGCCGTCACCCGCCACACCCCGCCCGTCACCGCGTAGAACAACCCCGCCTGCGGATTCACCGCCGTGTTGTCGTTGTCCCGGAACGCCTCGCCCGTCGCCGGATCGTCCGCCTCCAGGCTCCGACGCCCCTCCACCGCCAGCCCCGCCGACAGCGAGAACCGCTCCGTCAGCGCCACCCGGTCTTCCGCCCCCAGCGCCCAGGTCTCGTCCTTGAACGTCGCCTCCGAACTGCCCGCGTTGTGCTCGCGGTGCACATCCTGCTTGTAATGCACCGCCGCCCGCAGGTCGTGCCGCTCGGCCGCCACCGCCCCGCCTTCCACCGACCCCCCGAACGAATAATCATCGTAAATGCTCGTCCACGACGACCGCTTCGTCTGCGTCGTGTACGTGTCGTCGTCATACGCCTTCAGCGTGTTTTCGTAGGTGTCGTAGTAGATCCGCGGCTTCACGTATCCCGTCTGCCCGAGCCGCTTGTGCCCCACGGCATACACGCTGTTCTTCACCCACTCCGTGTACCGCCAGTACCTCGGCACCGTGCCCGGGTCCGTGCCCGCGTAAACCGGCACCCCCTTCTCGCTGTCCTGCCGCATGAACCCCGCCGCCAGCTCGTCCTCGCCCCCGCCCGGTGTCCACCCCGCCTTCGCGTGGATCTGCACGTCCCGGCTGTCGGAGTTCCCCCGCCGCCCCCCGTCTTCCGTCTCCACCGCCCGGAAATCGTCCGACACCCGGAAATCATCGCGCTCCCGCCACGACACCCCCGCCTGCGCATAGCCGTTCTTCCGCAGCAGACCGCCCCGCACCGCCCCCTCCAGGCCCTCCCCGCTGAATACCCCCGCCCGCGTCTCCAGCTCCTCCGGCTGCGACGGCCGGCGGCTCACCACGTTGATCGCCCCCCCCAGCGTGTTCGGCCCGTACACCACCGGACTGAACCCCTTGGCAATGGACAGCCCGGACATGCCGAACGTATCCAGCCGCCCCATGTCCACGTTGCCGTCATAGGGCACATAAACCGGAATGCCGTCAATGAACAGCGGCACCTGCCGCGTGTCGTATCCGCGCACGTACGCCATCGCTTCGTTGCGCCCCCCGACCCGCACCAGCGTCACGCCCGGCGCCAGCGCCGCCGCCTCCCCCACGCTGCGCCGGAACCGGCGGTCCGCCTGCTCCCCCGTCACCTGCGCCGCCGTCCCTTCCCCCGCCGGGTCCTCCGTCCCCACCACCAGCACCTCCCCCAGCGAAAACACCTCCGACGCCTCCTCCTGCGCCCACGCGCCCGCCGCCAGCAGCCCCGCCGTCACCACCCCGATCATCCATCCTTGCCGCCTGTTCATTCACTTCCCTTTCGCTTTTTCAAACCGTTTCAGACATCAGTACTCCGTGATCCGTACCCCGGCTGTTCCTCTGTCCTCTGTCCCCTGTCCCCCTTGTCCGCCGTCTTGTCCCACGTAATTTTATGTGAAGTGGGAAGCCTTGGCGAAGGCGGATGCCCTCTATCCTCTGCCCTCTGGCCTCTGTCCTCCGTCCTCTGTCCTCTGTCCTCCGCCCTCTACTCATATGTCTCCCGGAATCCCTTAAACGCCGCATCCGCCGCCCGCCGCACCCGGCCGCGCAGCCGGGCGAAATCCCGCATGAACCGCCGCGCAAACGGCGTCAGTTCCGTCCGCCCCCGCTCCGCCCCGCCCTTGTGACGCTCCAGCAGCGTCTGCCCCAGCTCCTTCTCCACCCGGTTCAGGATCTTCAGCGCCTTCACGTACGACAGCCCCATCTCCTGCGCCGCCCGATGGATCGAACCATGCGCCCCGATCCCCTCCAGCAGCTCCAAAACCCCCGCCCCGCAGAACTCCTCGTCCTGTCCGTTCGCCAGCGCCAGCTTCACATGCACCTTCATGCGCCGATGTATATCCGAATGTATATCGGAATGGCAAGCCCGTTTTCCGCCCCCCATCATTCTTTATTCCTAATCATGCCTGTCCAACTGTTGAAGAGCTGATATTTTCCAACCATCTGCGGGAACTGGTGTTGCACGACGGATCAGATGTGAGCGATTTGACCGCGGGAGGCTGTCATCCCGAGCCGGACTTGGCCGCCGAAGCCTTGCGCGAAGGCGGGAGTCGAGGATCTCGGCCTGGTCCGCAAGGCCAGCCATCGGGAACAGGCCGGAATCCCGCAGCGGGGACAAGTGATTTCGATTCCGGCGCTATGCGCCTCCACTCAACAGGACGGAAAGGGTCATCCCTCCAACCCCTCCCTCCCTTTAAACGCTTCCTCCGCCCCTCTCCCCCCTCATTCTTCATTCATAATTCTTCATTTATAATCGCCCTCCTCCCCTCTCTCTGCGTCCTGTCCTTCCGTGAAATCCGTAGCTCACGACTTTCCAACTGCCCCGGCTGTTCCCTCTCCCCCTCCTCATCCCGTGTCCTCCGTGTCATCCGTGGTGCCCCCCGGCTGTTACTCCCGCTTCCCTCATTCTTCATTCTCAATTCTTCATTCGCAATTCTTCATTCCTAGTGCCCCTCCCCGCCCCGTGATACAGTGTCTCCCCCTGTGGAACTTCCAGAACCCGGAGCCCCCCATGGCCAAATTCAAATACATCGATCAATCCCTCACCCCGCCCCGACGCCATCCAGAAGGCCATCGGCAAAGTCCAGTACCTCGACGACATCCGCCTCCCCGGCCTCCTCACGCCGCCCATCCTCCACCCCGAGAACCGCCCACGCCGATATCCTCTCCATCGACACCGCCGAAGCGGAAAAATGCCCGGCGTCGTCAAGGTCGTCACCGGCCGCGACTGCAAAACCCTCTACGGCGACAACATCGACGACATCTCCCCCATGGCCGTGAAAAAGGTCCGCCACATCGGCGACCATGTCGCCGCCGTCATCGCCCAGACCAAGCGACAGGCCACGGAAGCCCTCGCCAAAATCAAGGTCGAATACAAGCCCCTGCCCGTCTATACCGACGCCCGCGCCGCGCTCGCCCCCGACGCCGTCCTGATCCACGACCACGCCGAAAACTACTGGCACCTCCCCGGCATGGGCGCCGTCCCCGGCACCAACATCGCCAACACGTACCGCCTCAAGAAGGGCGACGTCGAAAAGGGCTTCGCCGAGGCCGACGTCGTCGTCGAAGGCGGACCAATCCATCTACACGGCTCCTGCGCCGCCATCGAACCCCACGGCGCCATCGTCCGCTTCAACGAAGACGGCACCATCGACGCCTGGTCCTCCTCCATCTGCCCCTTCATCATCGCGACGACCTCGCCCACGCCTACCACATCCCCTCTCCTCCATGGTCCGCGTCCGCATCCCCGAAATCGGCGGGCACGCTTCGGCTACCAAGTCCGACATCACCGTCGAACAGACCGTCGCCTGGATCGCCTCCCACGTCCCCGGGCGCCCCGTCAAGTGGGTCGCCTCCCGCCGCGAAGACTTCACCAGCACCCTCATCGGGCACGGCTTCCGCCACAAGATGAAGATCGGCGCCAAAAAGGACGGCACCCTCGTCGCCATTCAGGCCGATATCCTCCACTCCACCGGCGCGTTCTCCGACACCGGCGTGCACGTCTACAACGCCGCCACCCACGCTTACCGGCCTACGAGTTGCCTTGCGCCCTGCTCCGTTGATGCGTTGCCAACACCGCCGTCAGCGCCTTCCGCGGCTACGGGCACCAGGAAGGCCACCTCCCCGTCGAACGCCTCATGGACCAGCTCGCCCGCAAGCTCGGCATGGACCCCTTCGCCCTCCGCGAGAAAAACTACCTCGGCCCCGGCAAACAGAACGCCGCCGGCGAGCGCTACTACGAAACCAACGGCTCCGTCCTCGAATGCCAGGAAAAGGTCCGCGCCGCCGTCTTCGCCGGCGACAAGCCCGCCGAGGATGACACCTACTTCTACGGCCGCGGCTTCGCCGCCCTCATGAAATCCCCCAAGGGCGCCCCCTTCTCCTCCAAGTCCTGCTACCTCAAGATGAACCCCGACGGCTCCGTCGTCATCAACATGGGCGGCGCCGAAGTCGGCCAGGGCCTGCGCATGGCCGTCCAGCAGATCGCCGGCGAAGCCCTCCAGATCGACCCCGCCAAGATCAGCGTCTACCGCGAAATCGATACCCAGTACTGCCCCTGGGAATGGCAGACCATCGGCTCCATGTTCACCCGCAGGCGGACGCGCCATCATCCGCGCCTGCAACAAAGCCATCGCCGTCATGAAGGAAACCGCCGCCAAGGCCCTCCTCGTCGATGTCGATCACCTCGACTACGGCGGCCAGCGCGTCTTCCTCAAGCACGATCCCGACCTGGGCATCCCCATCCAGCGCCTCATCCACGGCTACATCACCCGGGCTCGGCATCACCATCGGCGACGTCGTCCATACCACCTCCGATGCCCGCCTGCCCCGCTACTCCAACCCGGATGCCGACGGACGCGCGGCGGTCTCGGCGTCGAATACACCTTCGGCGCCCAGGCCTGCCAGATCCGCATCGAAAACCGGCAAGGTCCTCATTGACCACTTCGCCTCGTCCTTCGATGTCGGCACCGTCATCAATCCCAAAACAGATCCGCGGACAAATCGCCGGCGGCGTCATGATCGGACTGGCGCCACCACTCCACGAGAAATCCGCTACGACGAAAACGGCAAGATCCTCAACCCGTCGTTCGGCAAATACCGCTTCCCCAGCATCAAGGACGCCCCCGCTGGGCAATTCATCGGTGCGTCAAAGCCCCGGCGAAGTCGGCCCCTTCGGCGCCCGCGGCATCGGCGAGCATCCCGTCGTCGGCGTCGCCCCCGCCGTCCTCAACGCCATCCACGACGCCACCGGCATCGAATTCACCGAAATCCCGGTGACACCCGAGAAGATTTTGGCTGCTCTCGCAGCGAAGGCCTAAAACCCCGATCCACTCAACGCAAACGACGCAATCGACGCCAACGCCGACCCGTTCCGTACCGTTCGGATCCAGATCCCGATCGGCCGGGACGGATTCATAGAATCCGTTGGGTTGTTTGGAGCCGCCCGTGAGGCACACACTGCGTGCGCGGCACAGGCAGAACCAGACAACCTAGACGCCTGCAAGACGGCCCCGGCCTCCCCCCATCCTGCGCTTGCGAACCCTTCGCGTCCCTTGCGCCCCTTGCGTTAAAATCTTTGGCTGTTTCGCCCGCCCAACCCCCGACCTTTCCCTGCCCGGCGCCAGCGTTTCTTTCGCGCCCTTTGCGGCTCTTGCGTTAATTCCCTCTCCGACTCCCTCCTGTGCCGCCGTGCCCCTGTGAGAGAAACCGGCTGTTCAATTCCCGACCCATCTCTCGCCAAGTTTACCAAGCCGCAGGCATGGCTCGCCATGCCCGCCAAGGCCAAATGCCCCCGCGCCGTCCGTCCGGGCTTTTTAAGGCCCCCACGGGCGCCCGTGGGTGAATCAGATCCCTTCAACGCAAAAAGGCGCAAACGACGCCATCGCCGATCAGTTCCGTACCGTAAAGATCGGCCGGGGGATGCCGCGCGGCATCGGGGACGCTGGATTACCCGCGGAGACAAGCGTCCCGTTTGTTCTCACGGATAATCCAAGGCCCCAGCGGTTCATCGCGGGCCCCGGCCTTCCCATCCGGCGTTAGCGTTCCTTTTGCGCCTCTAGCGACTCTTGCGTTAAGATCCCCCGTCCGGTCTCAAACCTACGACCTCGCGCCGGCCCTTCCGCCTCCTACTAAATCCTGTTAATCTTGTCTAAAATAATCGCCTCCCCGTCCGGCGCTAGCGTTCCCCTCGCGCCCTTTGCGCCCTTGCGTTAAATCCCCGATCCTTCAACGCAAAGTCGCAAAGGACGCCAACGCCCGATCGGCCCCGTACCTACCGTCAATATCGTCCGGAGATGCCCCTTGCGGCATCAGCCCTTTCCTATTCCGATCCCTTTCGCGTAATTCGCGATTTTCGTGATGAATAATCCCCATGGCCTTTTTGCCTATTTTTGCCATTTGGGTCTATTTTAACTGTTTTTCGCCCTTTTGGGGCCGTTTTTTCTCATATTTTGCCATTTTTTCGCACATTTTGCCGCTTTTCAATAGTTATTTCCGCCCTCGACAACCGCCCTTCGTATCTGCTATTTTTCCGCCGTGATTTCGGCCCGCCTCCAATGAAAGTACTTCGTCGGAATAACCGACCGCAACTGGTTCGACCTCTCAGCCGCCGCGGCTCACGACGAGACCCACGTTCAAATATTCGCCGTAGACCGGATGGGAGTAACTGAATGCACAAGGAGCATTGGCTGATTGTTGATACGGAAACCGACGGCCTTTCCCAACCCATTCACGCGGTCGAAATCGCCGCCCAGCGGATGTGCGGATGGGAACCCGAAGGCAAGCCGTTCAGATTCGCAGATCATGATGTCCCCATTGACCCTTCAGCAGAGGCCGTTCATGGCTATTCGCGAGGATACCTCCGGAAATACGGGGCCGACCCCATCGAAGCCCACAACCTGTTTCACGAATACGCACAGGATTTACCCATTGTCGCCTACAATCCGGGCTTTGATTGGGACCGCGTTCTCCCTGCCCGAATACTCCCGCCTCCGGCTCCCGCCTCAGGCTCCAAGATTCTGTGCGCTGACGCTTTCACGGCGGACCATTCCGGAATCGCCGAACTACAAGCTCAAGAACTCCTCAAGCAGTTCTTCTCTTCCCAACGCTCTCATTGTCGCCCCCCCCCCCGGTCCCATCGGGGCCGCAACGATGTGGAAACGCTGGTCCGGCTCATGACCGACATCATCAAGCCTCGCCTGATCAATGGCGGCATTGAAGGGTTCGTCGCCATCCAGAAGTTCTCGCATGGACACCCGTCATAATTTTGCCTTGAAATGATCCGGAATGCGATCCCGCAAAACCCGGAATGGTATGTCCTGCAGGAGGACTTATCGCGCTGCCGGCCCTTCACTGTGGCCTACATTAAGTCCGCCTTGGGCAACCGCTCGTTCTTCGCCTGGCGCGAAGGCATGGCGCAATGGGTTTCGTCGAAGAATTGCCGGAGTTTGCCTCATCGGCTCCCAGAAAAAGAAAATCAAAGCCCAAGAAGGCGGCTCCGCTTCCCCCGGCCAGAAAACAGCGTGATCCAGTTGCCCAGGCCATCAAACGGGAAATCGCCGAGCTCTCGGGCATTTGCAAAGGCATTATGTCGGACGGAGTCATCACGGCGGACGAGTTCATCTGTTGCGCAACTGGCTGAATTCAATGTCCCCATCCCAACGTGTACCCCATGAACGTGATTGCGGATCTGGTCGAGAAAATCGCAGAAGACGGGATTTTCGCCACGCAAGAACGACGAACTGATGGCCTTTCTCGAAGAAATGCTTGCGGAATTCAAGGGCGGGAACCCGCTCCAAGCCTGCGCCCAAAGAATCACCAACGATGCCGCGGAGGGCAACTTCTATGGTACACTTTCTTTAACCCAAGGCTCCGAAGAATGGCTGACTTGGCGCAACCAGAGCTCCGGCGCGTCCGACGCCCCCGTAATCATGGGTGAAAACCCTGGAAGAAAGCGCATCCGACGTTGAACGGGAAAAAGGCACGGGGATAACGAGCCACGAAGAAAACGAAGCGATGCGACGCGGCACCGGTGGAACCCACATCGCCCGAGAAGCCTATATCGCCCAGCGGGGAATTGGTCGTACCTGTCTGCATCGAGCACAAGGGCTATCCATGGCTCCATGCCAGCCTGGACGGGCTTTCGATAGACTGTAAAACCGTCATTGAAATCAAGTGCGGTGAGCGCACCTTTGATGCCGCACGGAAGGATTACCCAAGCTTTTCTACGGCCAGCTTCAACACATCATATGGTCACGGGACTGCCCGCAATTGACTTCTGGGTGTTCAGCGAAGACGAAGGGGTATTCTCATTATCATCAACCGGAATGACAACTATATTAAGAGGCTCTTTACTGCCGAATCTAAGTTCTGGGATAAGCTAGCGGGGTGTTGATCCCACCTTCTTCTGGCTCACGAATCCGGAATATTCGTGCTCCCCAGGCCGCGATTCCCCATCCTCCTCTTGTCAATCACTTGCGCACAATAAATTAACCATTTTCTAACGCTGTTCCGCGCCAATCTCTGCTATTATATCTACATGCGTCCGGCTAGAATTGCATCCGCTCCACCTCCGCCCCCAACCCCTGCATGCTTCTTATCCGCATTGACTTCATATTTTAAAATAATCGGTTTCAGAATAGCAACCTAACCATCAGCAGCCCTTCCGCTATATATATTCATTATGAATCTAATCACTGACATCAATATTGACGGGTTGAGATCGATACAAGCACAGCAATTGACTGACACATGTAATTAATTTAAATGTGTTTGTAGGAAGAAACTCCAGCGGAAAATCAAATGCTTTACGCGCACTTAACATGTTTTTTAATGGCGAGATCGAGCCCGGAAAACCTGTTGATTTTGCACGAGATCATTATGAACAAAGCCCGAGAAGGCGTAAAGAAACGAATCAGTATTCGTGCTCATTTCGCACCCCGCCTAATTTCCATCTACGAAAAAGAACTAAACCCGCTGACTGCCCTTGGATCGGAATTTTCTATCACACGATATTGGGAACTGAATCAACTACGCAGACCAGCCGATCGTTTGGAAGTTGAGGTTCAAGGTAATCGGATAAATGGAGGCGAGGATATTGGTCGTCAGTTTTATCATCACCTATCGTCATATACCAAACCGCACGGTTCCTTCTGCGATTTTACGCAGTGAAAGCCCAAGCCATTGCCAGTTCAATATTTGGCCGCATGAAAGGAGATCAGCACGCATCTGCACTTTTACAAGCGCTTCAGCTTGCCAGCAAAACGCATGCTACTTGACGCGAGCGAATCTCTCGGCAGCGCCGACTCTCCATTATCCGACCCATCAGTGTCAACGACTGATACAATAAATGATATGCTTGTAATGGGCGGGTTTCAGGCAAAAGGCCAACACGGCCTCTCAGTTCAAGATGAAGATTGAAGTGCCGGTCACCAGGCGTTTTCCTTTACCAAGTTCTTAAAGCACTCGACACATCATATGGTCGTTTTTTCGGCTGGAAACAAGCAACAATATGGGGTGTTGAGGAACCCGAAGCTGCTTCATCGAGATTTGGGAACGCGTTTGGCTGGTCAATTCGAAAGTGGTGCCTAGACGACGATACAAAGCTCCAATTCTTTGTAACATCCCACTCGCCAATATTTACTATGGCCGCTGATTCCAGGCATTTGGTTGAGCTAGAAAATGGAGAAGTCTAGATTTTATCATTTAAGCATACCTGAGCTCACCCATGCGGCTGATACTCGTGGCGTTTCTGGTTGGGTGCACCCAATTCTCAATTTTCCATGGAATCCGAATTGCTAACTGAAGGCCCTTGCGACGCAGCAGTATTATCACATGTTGCTCGTCTCGCAGGCTGATCATTTGCGCTTTACAAGCTTACCCCAATTGGACCCAGAGGAAAACAGAGGAGGCAAAGATAAAATTATTTCTTTTTTAAAGAACTCCCTTGGTCTCGTTAAGAACCACTGCGAATACCCACTGTGTTAGTTCTTCTTGATTGGGAAGTATCTGATCAAGATCTCAAGAGAACCCAGATGCATATGGGCCTGATGGGGAAAAAAGAAATAAGGGGGTCAGTCCTATAATTTAATAAAAACACCCCGGTCCCGGCCCCTCTCCCGCAGAACCTTCGCCCCCCCACCCGCCCCGACGCCGCCCGCGGCCTGGACATCGGCCTGTCCTGATCCCCCGGGGGCATGTCGTGCCCGCATGCCGGTTTGTCTTGCGTCCCCCATCTCTTGACTTGCCTCTATTTCGGGACGTAGTCTCGGTGCAAAGACAGCGACGGGATCATCCGCCAGTTGGCGTGCAACAAGGGAAAACACATGAAAAACGACACTCCGCTCACGATGAAGCTTGGTTTGGGCCTTCTGATCGCCATGGCCGGCCTGGTCGTGCTGGGCTACGGATTGGGAGACCGAGCGCCGGACCGTGGCGATGTGTTCCTGCTCACAGCCGTGGCCTGCGGATGCGCCAGCGCGATTTACCGCGGAGCAACCTCCACGATCCGGAAATTGCAGGCCCGTATCCAAGAGCTTGAATCGTCGCGGTAAAGGGATCAGTCCTGAATGGCGCTAAGATAAGAGCAGTCATGCGGCGGTTCTTTTCTTTCCGCGATGGGGGATTTCACGGAATAGGCGTCTGGGTTTTGTCAGCAAGGGGTATGGTTTTGGTCTTCGCTTGATAGCGCGCGGCTCTCTTCGGCCGGGTCTTTCGGGGACGAGGTCGAGTGCGATGATTTCGATGAGCCGGTCGCGCAGTTTCTTGGCTTTGCCCCTGGATCGGGCGCGGGAGATAGCGGCATGGAAGGCGCGGGCGGCGTCGACGGTCCCCTTGAAGCTGATGCAATGGCGCGGCACGCCGTGGCGGGTGGCGGCTTCGGCTTCGAGGCAGCGGATGAAGTTGTGGGCAACCAGATAGGCCAGGAGTTCCTTGCGGGCCATGGCCGGGGTTCGGCAGCGCAGCTCTTCCATGGCCATGGTCGTCTTCAAGTCACGGAAGCCAAGTTCGATGTCCCAGCGCATACGGTAGAGTACGGCGATGTGTTCGACGGGATAGGCGACGGGGTCAAGCAGGGACGTGGCGATCCAAAGGGTTGTGGTGCGAAATCCGTTGCGTTTGAGTTGAACGCGGAAGATGCGCACCGGCATGCTTTCGGGCAATGCGTCCCATTCCTTTTGCTCGATGTAGCCGGGGCGTTGCATGGGGCGCTTCCACGCCGCGATCCAGTCCGAAGGGCCGATTCGGCGCGCCCGCCGTTTGTCCAGCAGGCGCTTCTGGTGGAGACGGAAGACCGAGTCGACGTTCCCAAGGAGCAAGGCCGCCATGGAGGCGAAGGAACAAAACGCGCGGTCTCCCAAAGCAATGTCGCCGGGCTTGAACAGGGCGAAGAAGGCCTTGAACATTCGAATGTCGTGGATGCGCTTGCCGGTTTCGCGGGCGGCGAAAACGGCCCCGCTGGCCAACGAACTCAACGCGAGCACCTTCATGTTCGGAAACCCGCAGCCGGGCTTTTGTCCGGGAGCATAGGGGTATGCTTTTCGATTGGCCTCCGTGTCGGGAAGCGTAACGGAGGTGGCGTCGACGACCTTTATGGGACGAGTCCATCCGGGTACGCCTGAATGGCTGAATTGGGCGGCGGTTTCGGCGGTATCGGTCATGGCCTTGCGAAGGGTGCTTTCGGGCAACCGGATTCTGGCCTGGCAGTAGGCGCTGGTGCTTTCGTCGTACTTGAAGTCCTGGGTTTCGCGGGTCGCCTGGATATGGCGGACGACTTCACGGCAGGAGGTGCGAGGCGTAAGGATTTGCCAAATGAAGCTCCAGAATACCAAGGCCTGCGGATACTTACGGTCTCGCCGACGAGGGCCGTCCGTCGGGAAATCGGGGCCACGATTCGTCAGGAACCGGTTGAACTGCGCTTCGGCGTCGATGGGCGATGAAAGGGTGGCACCGGCTCGCTTGCCCATGGCGGCTACTTTTGCGGCAAACTGCGGGAAACAGGGGGTGGCATTGCTTTTCATAGGGCGGTATATATACCGCCCTATTGACGGATATGCTAGTCTGTTTTCATGAAACCAAGCGAAAAAGAGTTGAAGGCGGAATACCGGCGTCTTCGCACGCAATTGAGCAAAACCAGTTGGATCAGCCATGGCTACGTGCAAGATCGCGGACCCGGAGCCGGCGGACCTTGTTACCAGTGGACGCGCAAGGAACGTGGAAAAACCATTTCCGTCGCCCTGTCCAAAGAGCAATACGAACAGATGCACAAGGCCATCGAAGCGTGGCGCGAGATCCAAGCGGCCCTCAAGCGCATGGAGCAGATCAGCCGCACCTTGATCTTTGAAAACACGCCCGGGCCTGCACGACGCAAGCCATTGACCCCAGGAGTATTAGGCCTTAACTAAGCGCCATTCGGGTCAGCCCGTGAATTGTAGCATTTCTGCGTTTAGGTCCGGGGGCATTCTCCGCCGGCGGTGCGCAGCGGGCGCCGACGCGGCGTCCGAAAAGGAATTGGAGCATGTTCATGGTTCGGTTCTCCCGTCCGGGATGGGTCCGTTCAGTTTCGTTCTGGCAAAAGGATCCGGTTGCGTTCATGTTCTCCCCCCTCCGGAATCCTGTCCATCCTGGAAATCCTGTCAGATCTTCTCCGATCCAGCGCCCCCGGCGGACATTTGCAACCGACCCCGGACGCCGCGGTGCGGCGTCTGCCTACCGCCCCCCATTCGTATCATTCATAGTTAACCTCTCCCCCCTCCGTCCCCTCTCTGTGCTCTCTGTGGTGAAATCTTTCGTCCGGAATCCTGTCAAAAAGGTCTTCGCCCCGTTCCCGGCCCCTTTCGTGTATTTTCCGCCACGGGCGGACAAGCGCGTATTTCGTAGTTCACCTCTCCCCTCCGTGCCTCCGTGTCTCTGTGAGAGAATCCTTCCCCCCTCCGGAATCCTGTCCATCCTGTAAATCCTGTCAAAAGTCTTCAGCCCGGTCCCGCCCCCTCCCTGGCAGGTCAGTTTTCCTTGTTCACATGATCGCGGCCTTTTCCAGAAATGCTTATGCCCTTTATGAACGCCCTTCATCCTCTCGCCTCTCTGCGGCCTTTGCGATCTTTGCGAGAGCTGGTGTTGAATCTCAGCCGGGCCGCTCAGCCGGGCCGCCGTCCCTTTGTCTTGCCTCGGGTCTCTCTTCGTTTTAGGCTGGTGGGGTCGGCAAGGCCGACATGAAGCAACATGCAGTTCAACCTGGAGGAAAATATCCATGAAACGACTGATGATTCCCATGACGTTGTTCCTGGCGGCATGCGCCGTGGTGTCCTGTTCCAAAAAGGAAGCGGCCACGGAAGAGGCTGTCGTGGAAACCGGTCCCGTGCGGATTGAGTCCACGCTCAACCAGACGGAGGTGAACCGCGACTACATCGTGAAGGGCCAGTACTGGTACGTGGAGGACGAGGATACCGTGGCCATGGTCTGCCAGGAAGGCAACTACGACCTCAAGCTGGACTTCACTCCCGAACAGCAGGCCCTGATCGACGGCCTGAATGACGCGGCGGTCTATGACATCACTTTCACGGCCACGAAGTTTTCCGGCGACCCGACCGAAACCGAGGGCATCCTGATCGCCGTGGATCTCCTCCCGGCCGAAGAAGACAGCATGGAGACCGCCGAAGAAGAATAGGTGGTTGATGGTTGGTGGTTGATGGTTGAGGGTTGGTGGCCCGGCCACTAACCCCCAATGATCAACCGCGCCCTCCGGGCGCCCCTCCCCCCGCCTGGCGGCCGGAAAATTTAATGCATTTCTAACCGCTTGCGGCTGTTTTGGGCGGTGTCTTTCTGCTATTGTGACTGGGTTCCGTCGAAGGATTCCAGGACCCAAGGACTGTTGCATGAGCCCCGCTTCAACCCGTTTTCGCCCCGTTCCATGGTTCCGGTTTGGCTGGGTGTTGACCCTGGCCGCCCTGCTCCATGCCCCCGCCCGCGCCAACGAGTCCTCCCGGCTCGCCGCCGCCAAGGCCGCCTACCAGGTCAAGCTTGAGACGCTCCGGCAGACGCATGCCGAGCAAACCACCTCCGCCCTCTCCCAGAAGTACTGCACCCTTCTTTCCAAGGGAGCATCGACCGCCCAATCCGAAGGCAAGCTGGCCGAATACCTCGCCGTACAGAAGGAAATCGAACGCTTCCAATCCTCCGGAATCATCGAGGAACAGGACATCGACACCCGCTTCCCCCGCATCGCCCGGACCCAGCGCTCCGCGCTGAAGGCTTTTTCGGACGACCGGGACAAGCTCCGGCAGGCGGAATCCGATCTGGCCCGGTCCTACCTCGAGCATCTGGAGAAACTGAAAGCCCACCTGACGCGTCAGAACCAGATTGACCAGGCCCTGGACGTGGACCGCGAAATCACGGCCTTCCGCCTTGCCCAGGACAGCGACGCCCCGGCGCCCCCGGCGTCGGCCTCCCGCCCGGCCGACCGCCCGGCTCCCGCATCGGTCCCTCCGGCGCACCCCGCCCCCTCCAGGCCCCTCGTGATGGAATCTGTCCCCGAAGACCGACTCGTCGTCATGGCCTCCGACAATCAGGGCCCCGCCGCCAACGTGGAAATCTCCCTGCGCTCCCATTCCTTCAACAAATCCTTCCGCGGCAAAACGGATCGCAAGGGGCGCGCCGATTTCGCCATCCTGCCCGAACTCGACTACTGCATCCTGGTGCTGGATCCCCGCTACGAACCCGTCATCCTGGAACAGTGCAGCGGCGGCACCGCCTATGCCCTTGAACTCCAGGCTGTTCAGGACGGCTTTCGCGTCGTGGAAACCGGCATCGCCGGCGATGTCCGCCTGCCCGGTCTGTCCCCCTTCCGGATCAGCGGCAGCTACAACAGCGGCAGCGGCTCCGGCATCGTGATCCAGCCCAGCTCGCCCCGGACCGTGTTCGATGGCCTTCCCGTCGATCAAGACCGGATCCGCCTGAACTTCGACACCCTCGTGACCGTCAACGAACGCTCCAGCCGCATCGAACTGAAGGTCCTCTCCCCCGTCCCGGACATCCGACTGTTCCTCTACCGCGATCTTCCCCCCGACCCCGCCCGGGAAGCGGCCGCCCGGAACGATTCGTGCCTGCGGGTCGAAACCCGCAGCGGCGGATATCCCGTCAAAGGCGTCCTCCTCGAACTGTTCCCCGACAGCGGTCAGCCGATGTCCGCCAAAACCGACCGCACCGGAGTCGCCGACTTCACCGTCAATCCCGCCCTGGAATACACCCTTCTCGCGAACGACAAACGCTATCTGCCCGTTATCCTGCCCCATGTCGTCGGCGGCGACCCCTGCCCCATCGACCTCCAGCCCTTGCCCTCCGGCATGGCCGTGATCACCCTGGACGGCGGCAGCGAACTCAAGCTGCCCGGCATCTCCCCCCTTCAACTGACCGGCTATTCCCATGCCGTCGGCCAGATTCTCGCCGTCAGCCTGAAAGCCACCAGCCCCAAAACCGCTTTCTCCGGCCATCCTTCCGTCACCGAGAGGATCACCTTCGACATCGATGAATGGCTGACAGTCACCGAAGGCTCCAAGACCGTGGAATTCAAAGTCCTCGCCCCTGACAAAACCCGCCGCATCATTCTCCACCGCAAACCCCTTTAAGGCGTGCCCGCCCCCCGGGCGCGCGTCAGACAATAGCCCAGAGGCTGTAGACCCGAGACTTTCCGGCTCCCCGTCTACGGTCTCCAGCCCCCTCCCCATCGCCTGGGCTGCGATGTCGTGGAAATGGTGTTGGCCGATCCGGACGGCTGGGACCGCTACGAGGCGGCCAAATGGCTGACCATGCGCCGATGGCTGGAGGAGAATCCCGGCGACGAGTTCGCGAGCCGGGTCCGGGAACAGCTGGACACCGAACCCGTGCGCTATGCCACCTATACGCGCGACTACCTGGGCTGGGGCGTCTTTGCGCTGATGCCGCGCTGACGCGCGGTGCGGAAGGAGCCTCTTTCTTGACTTGTCGCGGCTTCCGGACCTACCCTGACCACGGTTGCGAACCGAGGAGAACGGCCATGAACCTCAAGCTGCGATGGATGCTGTTGGTGCTGGGGGTGGCTCTGGCGGCCGATGCCCGGACCTGGACCAGTGTGTCCGGCAAGCAGATCGAAGCGGAATTCGTCTCCGAGGCCTTTGGGCGGGTCACCCTGAAGACGCCCCAGGGCGAAAATATCGGCATTCCCCTCGCCAAGCTCTGCCCCGAAGACCGCGAATTCATCCAGGCCCGGAAGATTCCGGCCTCGCGGACCCGCAGCACGGCCGCGGCGGTGGAAGAGAGCCGTGCCGCGGCGCTGGCCCCGCGTCACGGCACCCCGGAGGTGGCGGCTAAAATGACCCCCGGCGCCACCTTCGTCCAGACCGCCGCCGGCCCCAACGCCATCACCTACCACGTGCGCGTGCCGCCGGGATACGACCCCGCCCGCCCGACGCCGCTGGTCATCGCCTTCAGTTCCACCGGCAACGGCCATTCCATCCTGCGCTCGATCTCCGCCAGCACCGATAAGGCGGGCTGGATCGCCATCGGCTGCGACAAGCTCCGCAACAACATGGGCGACGACAAGCTGACGGATGCCATGGAGGACGAAGTGCTGGAGGACATCTACCGCAGCATTCCCCACGATCCGCGCCGGGTCTATCTGGCCGGACACTCGGGCGGGGCCATGCGGGCCTACGGCATCACCGCCCGCCGCGAAGATCCCTTTGCCGGCATCCTGGCCTACGGCGGCTGGCTCGGGGGCCCGGAATATCAGAAAAAACGCTACTGCCGGTTCATGGCGGTGGCCATGATCAACGGCGACAAGGACGATGCCGCCAACGGCTGGGCCGTGAGCGACAAGCAGGCCCTGCTGCTTCGCAAGTGCCGCGTCGAGATCTTCACGTTCCCCGGCGGCCATCCCATGCCCAACGACCCCGAAGTCAGCGATCGCGCCATCGCCTGGCTCCGGCAGGAGTGGGAGGCCAAGGCCCGCTAGCCCGCCTTCCGGACTCCCGGACAAAAGCCGACGCCCCTGGACGGACAGCATGAACCATCCGAACAAACCGCCTTCCGCATCCGGCCGGTTCCGGGTCATCCGTTTCCACCTGTCGAAAGGCGATATTGCCTTCGAGGAAACCGTGGCCGTTTTCAACACCGAGGCCGAGGCACAGGCCTGCTGCAATGAAAAAAAACAGGACCCCGCCGCCACCCCCCGCTGGCCCGATTATGACGATTACCAGGTGGTTCCGGTGAATCCATGACCGCCTGCCCCGTCTGCTCCGTCCTGGCCGATCGTGAAGAAGGCCGCCGGAAATTCGGCTGGCCCGAACACGATGTCGACCTGCCGGACGCCGTCCGCTCCCTGGTCGTCGAAAAGGATTTCCGTCCCGGTGACGAACGCCAGCGCAAGCTTCTCCGCTGCCCCCGCTGCGGCACCTTCTATTTGTTCGAAACCGACTATGAATACCTGGCCAACGGCACCGAAGATGAACAGTGCCTCACCCGCCTGACCCCCGCCAGGGCCGCCGGCCTGCTCCGAACCTCTTCCTGACCTCCGGCCTCCCGCCTGCGGCATCGGATTTCCAGCCGGCTGGTTGCGCGCGCCGGAACCGTGGGGTACGTTCCCGCGATGAAACCGGCAATGCCCATCCTGGCCCTGGCGATGCTGGCGGGGAATGCCCGGGCGGCGCCGGTCCGCGATGGCCCGGTGCAGGCCGAACTGATCTCCGAAGTGGCGGCCGTCGCGCCCGGAAAACCGTTCACCGTCGCCTTCCGCATGACCCTGGATGAATCCTGGCACGCCTATTGGACCAACCCCGGCGACTCCGGCCTGGCCCCTTCGCTGGACTGGACCCTCCCCGACGGCTTTACCGCCGGCGACCTTCAGCATCCCCCGCCGACCGCCATCCCCACCCCCCCGTTCATGACCTATGGCCATGAAGGCGAGGTCCTGTTTCTGGTCACCCTGACCCCGCCCTCTGCGCTGGAAGCGGATTCCGTGACTCTCCATGCGGAAGCCGATTGGCTGGTCTGCCGCGATTTCTGTTTGCCGGGTTCCGCCCGGCTGGACCTGACCCTGCCCGTCGGCCCGGCCCCCGCGCCGCCGCATCCGCTCCACGCCGCCGCCATCCGCCAGGCCCGGGAGAATCTGCCCAGGGCCCCGGCAGACTGGCGAATCCATGCCGAAGCCTCTGCCCGCCGCTGCCGCCTGCTGGCGCAGCCTCTCGGCCATTCGCCGGAACCCGTCTCCTCCGCCGCCTTTTTCCCCGATTCGCCGGACGTGATTCTTCATGCGGCCCCGCAGTCTTTTCAGCCCGCCGGCCGCGGGTTCTCGCTGGAGATGGAACCCGCCGGCCGCGGCGATGCGCTCCCGGAACGCCTCTCGGGAGTGCTGGTCCTGCAGGGACCCGCCGGCCGGCAGGCGTGGCGGGTGTCCGCTCCCGTTTCCAAACCCACCCCTCCCGGAATCCCCCGAACAGAAAGGAATGCCCCATGAACCCACGCCGTCTCCTCGCCCTCGCCGCCGCCGTCTTCCTGTCGGGAACGGCCGCCGCCTTCGCCGACGCGTCTCCCGGCGCCCCCGCGCCGGATTTCACCCTTCCCGATACGCATGGACAACCCCGCAGCCTGTCCGGCTTTGAAGGCCGGGTGGTTGTGCTGGAATGGATCAATCCCGATTGCCCGTTCGTGAAAAAACACTACCGCTCCGGCAACATGCAAAAGCTCCAGGAGCAATTCACCGCCCGGGGCGTCGTCTGGCTCGCCATCTGCTCGTCCGCGCCCGGCAAACAGGGGCACTACCCGGCGGCGGAATGGAATACCCTCCTGGAGGAAACCGGCAGCCGGGCCACCGCACTCCTGCTGGACCCGGACGGGACCGTCGGCTTGGCCTACGGCGCCAAAACCACCCCGCACCTGTTCGTGATCCAGGCCGACGGCCGGGTCGCCTACAACGGGGCGATCGACGACAAGCCGTCGGTCAACCCCGACGACATTCCCGGCGCCCGGCCGCACCTGGCGGAAGCCCTGGAGGCGGTTCTGGCCGGCGAGCCCGTGCCCGTCGCCCGGACCACCCCCTACGGCTGCTCCGTCAAGTACTGAACCGATCCGGAAACCGCGGCCGTTCATTCCACCGGTGCAGAGCATGGGCAAAGTCCCGGCTCGCGCCGGTCTGTAACGGGATTTTAATGCGGATGCCGACCGATCCGCATTGACGCCCGGGGGGGATTTGGCATATCCGTAACCACCTTGCGCCCTTCCGGTTGGAGGGCCGGTCTTCTGCCAGGAGTGTGTTGCGATGAAGCTGTTGCCGACCCCGCTGGTCCTGCTGTGCGCATGGGCCGTTTTTTCCATGGCCCGCGCCGAGACGGTCATCACGCTGCCGGAAGGCGACACGGAACACTTCTCCGTGCAGAACGCCTATCTGTTCCCGCTGCTCCACGTGGATGCCGCGGCGGTCCGCACCGGAACCAATGTCGCCTTCGGCTCCATGGGCAGCGTCCTGCCGGTTGTCGTTTCCTCCCAGACCGTCGCCCGGTTTCTGTCCGACCCCATCCGCGGCAGCCTGGTCGTCGGCTCCAACCGCATCGCCAACGCGCAGGCCAACTTCATTGCCGGCCACACCAACTATGTGTCTCTGTCGCCCTATTCGTCCATCCCCGGAGGCAGCGACAACCAAATCGTCTATCATGCCGGGCTGGGCTCGTACCATTCCGTCATCGGCGGCGGCACGCGCAACGCCATCTACGGTTCGCAGAAATGCCTCATTGCCGGCGGCGAACAGAACGTGATCAGCAACGGCCCGATATTTGCCGCCATCGGCGGCGGATACCACAACACGGTGACCGCCCGCGGCGGCACGATTCCCGGCGGCGAATACAATGCAGCCGCCGGCTCGAACACCTTCGCGGCGGGAACCCGCGCGCAGGCCCTGCACGACGGGGCTTTTGTCTGGGCGGACCAGTCCGCCACCAACGCCTTCGCATCATCGAATGCCAACGAGTTTGCCGTCCGCGCCGCCGGCGGCGTGCGTTTCGAGTCGGACCTGGGGCCCGATCCGCTGCCGAACCGGAAGGCGCGCTTCGCCGACAACAACATCGTGGCCTGGGGCCGCGTGTCCGCGGAGGGCACGATCTCCACCTCCCACTTCGGCGTGGAATCCTGCACGCCCGTCGCCGAAGGCCAGTACGATCTTCTGCTGGACGCGGCCATGGATTCCCCCGCCACGCTTGTTCCCGTGGCCACGGCGGACACCTTCAACCTTCTTCCCCCCACCAACGCGGCGAACGCCCGCCTGATCTACGTGGAACGCACGCTGGACTTGAACCGGTTCACCGTCCGCACCACCACAGGGGCCTTCGTGCCGACCAATACCGCCTTCACTTTCATCGTCACCGGCCGCTGATCCTTCCCATGCGCCGCTTCTGCCTGCTGATTTCGCTTCTGTGCCTCGCCGCCCGCCCGGCCGGCGCCGGCCTGACGGTGGCCGACGGGTTTCTGTGGATCAACGGCGACTCGATCCGCACCGATTCCTTTGACCTGGGCGGAGCGCTGGAAGGGAACGGCTCCCTGACCGCGCCGCACTCCCGCCTGGCCGGCTTGGTGTCCCCCTGCGGCAACCTGTCTTCCGAAACCGGCGCCGTGCGCTTCGACGGAGCCGTGGAATTCGCGGGCACCTATGTGTGCCATGTCAACGGCCCCGAAGAAGCCGACCGGATCGAGGCGACGGGCCCCGTCTCCGGTTCCGCCTCGGTCAGCGTGATCAAGTCCACCAACACCATTCCCCTCGGACTGCCCGTTCTGGAAGGCGCGCCGGACAGCGCCTGGACCGGTTTTTCGCTGCACCCCGGCCAGCGCCTGTGGATGCGCCTGGACGTCCCCGCTCCCGGTACGCTCGCCGTGACGGACATCGTCGGCGACTCCGACGGCGACGGACTGCCGGACTGGTGGGAATACGCCTATTACACCAACCGCACCCTGGCGCTGCCCGGCAGCGATGACGACGCCGACCGCTCCGGGAACCTGGCCGAATTCGGCGCGGGCACCCATCCCCGCGATCCCGGTTCCGTCTTTGCCCTGGTCCGCGCGGACCGCGACGGCGGCCACCTGCTGCAATGGAACAGCGTGGCCGGCAAGACCTACGCCGTTCATGCCGCCGCGGATCTGGCATCGGCGTTTCTGCCCCTGGCCTCCGGCATTCCCGCCGACGCGCCGCTCAACCGCTGGACCAATGCCGCGCCGGGCCAGACCCCCGTGTTCTATCAGATCCGGGTCGAACCCTAGAACAAGGGGGGGCGGCGGGAGAACGGCCGGCGGGCTCGCCCGAGACGGCCGAACCGGTCACTGGATTTTCACGCCGTAGAACAGAATGCGACGGCCCGCGGCGGACGGATCCTCCGCGGCCGGCAGTTCGATCTCCTCCACGCCGTCGGCGGCATGGAGGTTGGTAATGGCCCAGACCCAGCTGGCGGGGTGCGCGGCCTCGCCGGTCAGGTTGGTGAACGCAAAGACCACGAGGTCCCATCCGGCCAGACCCCAGACAGACAGGGTCCCGGGCCGGAAGCCTTCGATGCCCGGGCCGGCGGCGGCCCGGACGGTCCACTCCACGTTGGTTTCCAGCCAATAGCCGCTGGAGAGCGGAATCCGAATCAGGAACTCGCCCGCGCGCCCGCCGGCTTCCCCTTCGGTCGTCAGGGCAAAACGCGGCGTTTCGCCGTCATACTGCGTCACATCCCACCCGTTGCGCAGGACTTCGATTCCTTCCGCCGTCACGCCGGCGGCCAGATCGGCCGGCACAAACCGCAGGTCGAATCCGCCCCCCGCCGGAATCTCCAGCGCGCCGTTGACGACAATCCGTTCTTCGGAACGAAAGGCTCCGATGCTTACCTCGTCCACATTGATGAGGCTCCCAGCAGGGCCGGACACTTCGATCCGGACCCGGGCCTGGGTTTCCACTCCGGCATAGACCCGATGCCGGGTCAGGTCGGCGATCGGAACCGCCGACGCGCCGACCGGCCGGAATTCCGCTTCGCCTTCCGCCTGCACCTGCACCTGTACCGCGCCGCCCTCGGTGCCGGCATGACCGGCGCAGGCGAATTCGATATAGCCGATTCCGTCGAAGGAATCACGGCTTTCAAGAAAGGCCGCGCCCGTTCCCGGACACTGGATCCGGGCGGCCGTGGTGCCGATGCAGGCATCCCGGGTTTCCCATCCGGCCCGGATGCCGGCCATGTCCCAGTCGCCGCCGGACAGCGTCGCCGTGCGCGGTTCGTAGCCGGTCTCGGCAAAGTCTTCGAAATCGAGATGCCGCGAATCCGGCGTTTCGCGGTCCAGTACCAGGAAATGCAGGCTGTGCGTGGTGGCCAGGCCGTTGGACTTGTCCGTCAGGGTCAGGAACAGCTCGTGGTTGCCGATGTCGGCCGCCAGGAGCCCGCCGCCGATGCGATAGCGGTTATAGTCCCTCACGGTGTTGGTGGCAAAGGCAGGATAGGCCATCCATTGGGCTTCGTAGGCGTCGCGGTTCGTGCAGGGTTCGCCGCCCAGGAATACATTGGTGGACCACACATCCAGGATTTCGTTGGTGAAAAGAACCGTCCGGCCTTCCGGGCTGGCATTCCACAGCTCGAACCCGGGCGCGGAAGCAACGGTGAACGTCCGGCTCGTGGAATAGACGTATTGTCCGCCGTACACGGAAACCGTGCCCGTGGCGGTGAACGTCCGCCCTGCGTCTTCGGGCGCCGGCGTGAACGCCAGGCGCAGTTGGCCGTCCGCTTCCGCCAGGACCGGGGCGTCGCCGGCATCGGCCGCCACCGCGCCGTAATCCGACCAGATGCGTGGCGCGCCTTCGGCGTTGTCCAGCCTGAACCGCAATTCATATTCCCGGCCGATGGCCGCAAATGGTCCCCCGTCCACCGCCAGCGCCGGCACCAGATCGCCATGCGGCCGGATGATCAAGTTGTCGATGTTGACCACCTTCCCATATCCGCCCGTCGTCCGCAGCCGCACCCGATGCCGTCCCGGACGGTTCACATCCACCGTGTACATCTGATTGCTGATGTCGCCCCCGGCCTCCACACGGCAGGGTTCCCCGGCCGGGAGCCACTCGCCGGATTCCGCGGCCTGTGTTTCGATCACAAACGTCAGAAATCCCGTGGTGCTGTAGAGCGCGTAGTTCACGGAGATGGAGCCGACCCCGGAGAATGCGCCGCGGCTTTCCAGCAGGCCGGGCAGGCGGCTGGAACTGTGGCGGAGACGGGCGGAATAGGCGCCGATGCGATTGGTCTCGGACCGGCGCAGGTTGAACAGCATCCAGTCCATCCCGTTCAAGTTTGTCGTGATGCCGATGTAGTCAGGCTCCCCGGTGGCTTCGTCCACCGTGTAGTTGGTCGGATAGCTGGAGAACGGCCCCAGGGTCTCGAAATCCACCCGGCGGGGATTCAACACCGTCAACCGGCAGGCGGCGGAGTTCGTTGCCGACCCGTCCCCCTCGCCGGCCACGACCAGATAGCCGACATCGAATTCGCGTCCGCCATCCTCCGGCGCCGGCACCAGCACCAGGGTTTCGCCGTCTTCGGCCTGCGCCCCCGCAAATCCGTTGGTCATGCCGTCCGCCGGCACCACCGACCATTCGGCGCGGGTAATGTCCATGCCCGTATCGTTCGCCACCGTGGCCGACACGGTGTATTCCACCCCGCCTTCGCCAAGGGCCGTCAGCGTCTCCGGCTCCAGCGTCACCTCCAGCAGGACGCCGTTGGTCCGGGGCTGGGCGCCGCCGCCGGAACCGCGGCGCGGCGACAGGTCGGCAGGACCGCGGCTCGATCCGGATGGCGTGCCCGCCTCAAGCCGGAAGAACATCCGGGGCAAGCCGTTCGTCAGGGCAATGGCGTGGGCCCCCTCCCCCACGGACATGGACCACACCGGCAGCGACCAGTCGCGCGGATCCGCAGTGCCGACGAGAATGCCCGTCACGCCTTCCGGAAGCGTGAAGCGGAGTTCCGAGCGGCCGCCGGACGTCGGAGCCACCGCCAGGCGCACGCCGCTGCCCGGCTCCGGTTCGATGGCCTCGATGCCGGTCATGGCCTCGAACTGAGCCAGGAAGGCCCGGGCGATTCCGCCGTCGGGGATGAACAGGATATTCTCGTCGTTGGAGGTCGGCGTGTTGGTCGTCGCCAGCGCTGTCAGCGTCCAGTTGGCCGACCCGTGAATGACCCAGGGCGATTCTCCAAACGGATCGATCACCATGTATTTGCAGTGAACCAGGTCGGAGAGCCCATTGTCGAAGTCCTCTGTACTGGTGCTTTTGTAATACGCCTCGTGGAGTTGAATGCGGTTGGTCGTGGCGTATTCGGATGCATCCAGCATCCGCTGGAATTGGCCATAACTGGCGGCGGACGCCGTGTCGCGGTCGCTTCGCGGAATCACGCCGTGCACGGCCACGCCCCGGTCGCAGGCGGCAATCAGCTGATCGGTCACAACCGCGCGGGTCTGCTTGTTCAGCGCAAACCAGATGCTCTGCCGGGCCCGGGCGATGCGGTTGGTGATTTCCGTCTGGGCGTTGTCGCCTCCCGTCCGGCCGGACGGAAACGGCGCAAACCGCACCCATCCGTCTTCCCCGGCCCCGGCAGTGCGAAACGCCGCCTTGTCGTGCGGGACCCGCGACTTGGCGGGATTCGAGTGGAAGTAGCCGTTGAGCAGCTGCCGCAGCTCGTTGGAATAGGCCAGGGCCAGGTCGCGGCTGGAGAAATCCGCCAGGATGTTCCACTGACGCGAACTGGCCCAGGCCGTGAAATTCCACGACGCGGTCAGGAGCCGGCCCCCCCCGGTTCTGTTGTAGAAAAAGACGCCGATTTTGTGGTGCATGATGCCCTTGGAAGGAGCCCGGGCCACCTCCAGCGCATTGCCCGGGCGGCGGGACAGCGAATCCAGCGAGCAGCCCGGCTGGAATTCTTCGGCCAGGTCCACCCCGCTGCCCACTGCAAATCCCATGTGCGCGCCGCGCGCCAAGGCGTTCGACACAGCCGTCAGGATCGGACCGGCCGCCCCGTTGGCTTCATAGCCTCCCGTCAGAGTGTACGTCGCCAAATATCCCTGATCGCCCGCCCCCAGCGCCTCAATACGCTCGACAAAGGCCTCCCGAATGTCGAACTCATTCGCGCCGATGCTGGTGAGTGTCGTGGTCTGGTCGGGACGGTTGAACACCACCCGCCAATCCGCGCCGGTGATCACATCCCCCGCCGCCGGCGCCGTCCACAACCACAGGAAAATCAGCGCAGCCCCCCCGTTTCGCCGGAATGTGCACCCAGTCCGTTTCATGCCGTGCCAGCATCCCGCTGGCTGCGGACGGCGTCAAGAAGGTTCCGGGCGCTTCATTCCGGATTGACGCCCGCCCCGATCATTCCGCACACTCGACCGCATGCATTCCGAATATGAATTCAGTCCCGTGGCGGCGGAAGACCGCCGCGGATTCTGGGCCATGCTGGCCGTGATGGTGGGATTCACGTTCTTTTCCGCCAGCATGTGGGCGGGCGCCACGCTGGGCACGGGGCTGCGCGCCTCTTCGTTCCTGCTCGCGGTGCTGGCGGGCAATGTCCTCCTGGGTGTCTACACGGGCCTGCTGGCCTTTATTGCATCCCAAACCGGCCGGTCCACCCATCTGCTGGCCCGCCAGGCCTTCGGCGAGCGCGGAGCCGCCCTGCCCTCGCTGCTGCTGGGCGTAACGCAGGTCGGCTGGTTCGGAGTCGGCGTGGCCATGTTTGCCCTGCCCGTGGGACAGCTGTTTCCCGATGTGCCGCATCTGGCCCTGTTGTGGGCGGCCGGCGCGCTGATGACCTTGACCGCGTATTACGGCATCCAGTCCCTGACCCTCCTGTCCATTGTCGCCGTGCCGGCCATCGCCCTGCTCGGATCCGCATCGGTCGCCAGAGCCTTTGCCGACTTCGGCGGGGTCTCGGCATGGTTCGCGCAGGAGCCGGCCGGCGGCATCGGCCTGGGCGCCGCCATCGGCATCTGCGTGGGATCGTTCATCTCCGGCGGCACCCTGACCCCCGACTTTACCCGCTTCGCGCGCACCCCGCGCATCGCGGTTTCGACCACCGTGGCCGCCTTTCTGCTCGGCAATTCGCTGATGTTCCTGTTCGGGGCGGTCGCCGCCGCATTCTACGGCACCAACGACATCTCGGAAGTCATGATGAAACAGGGGCTGATCGGCCTGGCCGTGCTGGTGCTGGGGCTGAACATCTGGACCACGAACGACAACGCGCTGTACGCCGCCAGCCTCGGCTTCGCCACGCTCGCCCGCTGGCCCAAACGGCGGTTCGTGCTGCTCAACGGATTCATCGGCACGCTGTTCGCCACGGCGGCCTACAACCATTTCGTCCCGTGGCTGAACCTGCTGAACCGGATGCTGCCGTCCATCGGCGCGGTGCTGATTCTCGACCATTTCGTGGTCCGCCGCGGAGGCCGAACGCCCCCCGATTCGCGGCCGGTTCACTGGCCCGCCATCATCGCCTGGGCCTGCGGTTTCGCTGCCGCCCAGTTCCTGCCCGGCATCGCCCCCCTCAACACCATCCTCGCCTCTTCCGCCGCCTATCTGCTCCTGGCCCGGCGCCACCGGGCGCTTTCCTTTCAGTAGTTAACAGTTATAATGGATTATAATGTTATCAATATTCATTTATATATTAGTATATTGCCATAGTCATAAATATATTATGTATTTTCATATTCCACATAGTTAATTAACTGTGTGAATTTTACTCTCGTCCTGAACCGCCCATTACCTGCCGCATCCGCAGGCTGAATTCCGGAACAGGATCTTCCGCGATGCTCCCTCCGTCCGCCCGTCGGATTCTATCCCTTCCGGGCCCCTTCCCTTGCCACAACGGCATCCTTTGTTCATAGTTGCGCCATGAAGCAACTGTCTGTTTTCTTGCGCGTCCTGGGCATTGTTCTCCTGTGTTCTTCCGGCCCCGCAACAGGTCAAACCGAAGCGAACCCGTCGACGGCGGCGGAAGCCGCTCCGGCGCTGGAATGGTCCCCGGATTCGGGAGTGCTGCAATCGCTGGAATCCCTGCAGCGGGCGCTGGCGCTCAAGGAAGCCGAGGCGGCCGAACTGCAACAGCAGCTGGCCGCCGCCCCCGACGATCTGGCCCGGGATGAAATCCGCCGGCGGCTGCAGGAGGTCCGCAACGCCATCGAAGACCAGCGGCGGCAGTTTGACGGCTTTGCCGTTGACGTGGATCTGAGTCCGTTCACGCCTCAGGCGGACTCCAAGTTCGACTGGCAGGAACAGGTTGGCAAGCTGCTGGAGCCCATCCTGGCGGAATTTGAAAATGCCACGGCGGAAACCCGTGTCATCGGACAGATCCGCGCCCAGTTGAACTCTGTCCGCAAGCGCCGGGACCTTGCGGCGGAAGCCGTCCACAATCTGGAGGCGCTGCTGGGCCGGCCGGCTTCACCGGAACTCCAGGCCCGCCTGACAAACCGCCATGCCGCCTGGAAACGCATTTGGGAAGAAGCCGACAACGAATTTGCCGCGCTGGATATCCAGCTGCAAAGCCGGCTGGCCGCCCGCGAATCGGTGCTGGAACAAACCACCGGCTACGCGCGTCATTTCTTCCAAACCCGGGGGCTGAATCTTCTGCTGGGCATCGCGGCGTTCTGCGCGGTGTTCTTCGGCTTCCGGCTGGCCGAATTCGGTCTGCGCCAGTTGCGCCGAAAAGGCTCCGAGAAGAAATTCGGTTCGCGGCTGACCGCCCTGCTGTTTCATGTATTCAGCGTGCTGGGCGGCCTGGGGGCCATGATGCTGGTCTTCAACCTGGCCGGCGACTGGTTCCTGCTGGGGATCATCATCATTTTCCTGTTCGGCATCGGATGGGCCAGCGTCAATACCCTCCCCCGCCAGGTGGAAACCATCAAGCTGATGCTGAACATCGGGGCGGTGCGCGAAGGGGAGTACCTGGTCTATGACGGCACGGCCTACCGCGTCGATTCCCTGGGCTTCTCCGCCCATTTGAACAATCCCCGCCTGGACGGCGGCACCCGCCTGCTCCCGGTGAAATTTCTCGTTGGCATGACGTCGCGTCCGGTCGGCCAGACCGAAACCTGGTTCCCCTGCGAGAAGGGCGACTGGGTGGCACTGGACGGCGGCCAGACAGGCCAGATCGCCGGACAGACCCCCGCAAACGTCCAGCTCATTGCTCCGGGAGGAGAAACCGTCACCTATCCCGTGGCCGGCTTTCTCGCTCTGCACCCCCGGAATCTTTCCGGCGGTTTCCGGATTGAATCCACCTTCGGCGTGGATTACCGCCACCAGGCCATCGCCACCACGGAAATCCCGGACCGGATGAAATCCAGACTGGCGGCGGAACTGCCCGCCGCGGTCGGCGCGGACAATCTGCGCGACATCCAGGTCCGGTTCCTGCGCGCAAGCGACTCGTCGCTGGATTATGCGGTCTGGGTGGATCTGACAGGCGGCGCGGCTCGCCTGCATCCGCAGATTCCGGGCTTCATGCAACGAATCCTGGTGGATGCCTGCAATGAAAACGGCTGGGTGATTCCCTTCCCGCAGGTTCGGGTCCACCAAGGATAACCTGAGAGCCCGCCTACGCCCCGGCCAGGGCGGCATCGAAACAACGTTGAATCATGCCCTCCGGCGGGGGCGGAATCAGACCGGAGGTCATCAGCAGTTCCAGCGCGCGGGAGGCTTCCGCGATATCCTGCCGGGCACAGGTCAGGACCTGTTCCGGGGAAAGGTCGCGGCGGGCCACGCCCTCCTCCTGGGCCTGACGGGCCACCGCCGCCGCCGTTTCGGCGAACACATCGCTGTCGGTCATGCGCGGCATGATGCGGTCCGGCGACAGCCCCTGGCGCTCGGCAAATGCGGCGATGGTCCGCGCCGCGGCAATGGCCATGGCATCGGTGATCTTTCGCGCCCGCACGAGCAGCGCGCCCTTGAGGATGCCGGGGAACCCCAGGGAATTGTTCACCTGGTTGGGAAAATCGCCTCGCCCCGTAGCCACGATCAGGGCACCGGCGGCCTTCGCGGCATGCGGATAGATTTCCGGCACCGGATTGGCGCAGGCAAACACGATGGCCCGGGAGGCCATGCCCTGCACCCATTCGGGAAGGATGGCATCCGGTCCGGGGCGGGACAGGGAGATCAGCACATCGGCGCCCTGCAGCGCCTCCGCCACATCGGCAATGCGCTTCGGGTTGGTCGTCCGGCAGATTTCCCATTTGCGGTAAAAGCGCGGATCCGCCTCGATGTCGACTCGTCCGGCATGCAGACCGCCGCGCGAATCAAACATCGCCACCCGGGCCGGATCAGCGCCGGCCTGCAGGATAAGCCGCGCGATGGTGGTGTTGGATGCCCCGGCGCCCAGGAACACGATGCGGCAGCGGTCCAGATCCTTCCCCGCCACCTTCAGCGCGTTGATCAGACCGGCCAGCGTCACGCAACCCGTTCCCTGCGCATCATCGTGCCAGACCGGGATGTCGCAGCTGTCCCGCAGCTCGTCCAGCACGCGGAAGCAGTTCGGCTGGCTGATGTCTTCCAGATTGACGGCCCCGAAGGACGGCGTGAGCCGGCGGACGAAATCAATCAGGATGTCCGGATCGTGGCGGCCCGCGGCATCCCGGCTGTCCATGCAGATGGGTACGGCGTCCACGCCGCCCAGCACTTTCATCAGGAAGGCCTTGCCCTCCATGACCCCCAGCCCGCCCGGCGGCGAAACATCTCCGTCGCCGAGCACGCGGGTTGAATCGCTGACCACGGCCACGACATTGCCCCGCCACGACACCTCGAAGGACTCGTCGGGATTGTCGCGGATGCCGGTGGAGACGGCGGAGACGCCGGGCGTGTACCAGGCATTGAACCACTGGAAACCGGGCAGGGCCGCCCGCGGCAGGACCTGGATCTTGCCGCCGTAAAAGCGATGAGCCTCCAGTGCCAGCGCCTTGAAAAAGGCCGTTTTCGCACGCGCCACCCGCCCCCCGTCCCAGTCGGCGGGAAAGCGCGAGTCCAGATCCTCCAGCCGGATGTCCACGGTGCCTTACGCCTGCAGCGCCTGATCCATGTCGGCCTGGATGTCTTCGACATCCTCCAGTCCCACGGAAAGCCGGATGTAATCTTCGGTGACGCCGGCCGCCAGTTGCTCTTCGGCGGTCAGCTGCTGATGCGTGGTGGATGCCGGATGGATCACCAGGCTGCGGGCATCGCCGATGTTCGCCAGATGCGACAGCAGTTTCACCGAATTGATGAACCTGCGCCCGGCCTCCAGTCCGCCCTCGATGCCGAAGCCCACCAGTCCGCCGAATCCTTTCCGCAGATACCTGGCGGCCAGCGAATGTCCGGGATCGTCCTCCAGGCCGGGATAGACCACCCAGCGGACCCGCGGATGCGTCTTCAGCCAGCGGGCCACCGCCAGGGCGTTCTCCGAATGCCGCCGCTGCCGGATCGGCAGGGTTTCCAGGCCCAGCAGGAACTGATGGGCATTGAACGGACTCATGGCCGCGCCGAGATCCCGCAGCAGCGTCAGGCGGATCTTCAGGATAAAGGCCACATTGCCCATCCCGGGCACATTGCCCAGGGCTTCCCAGTACTTCAATCCGTGATAACTCGGATCCGGCTCGGTGAACTCCGGAAACTTTCCGTTGTTCCACTGGAACCGGCCCGAATCCACGATCACCCCGCCGAGCGACGTGCCATGGCCGCCGATGTACTTGGTGGCCGACGCCACCACGATGTCCGCCCCGTGGTCGAACGGACGCACCAGCCCCGCCCCCACGGTGTTGTCCACGATCAGCGGAATTCCATTCTCATGCGCAATGGCCGCAATGGCCTCAAAATCCGGCACATCCAGTTTGGGGTTGCCGATGGTTTCCACGTAGAGCGCGCGGGTTTTAGCCGTGATCGCCCGGCGGAACGCCTCCGGATCGCGCGAATCCACGAAAACGACCGAGCGGCCCAGTTTGGCGAACGTGTGGTGGAAGAGCTGATAGGTCCCGCCGTAGAGGTTGTTGCCCGACACGATCTCGTCGCCGAGACGCGTGATCGCCAGCAACGCGTAGCTGATGGCCGCCATGCCCGACGCCACGCCCAGGGCTCCCGTGCCGCCTTCCAGCGCCGCCATGCGCTTTTCGAACACGTCGGTCGTCGGGTTCATCAGCCGGGTGTAGATGTTTCCGAATTCCTTCAAGGCAAACAGATTGGCCGCGTGATCGCTGTCCCTGAACACAAAGGAGGAGGTCTGGTAGATCGGCACCGCACGGGCGCCCGTGGCCGGATCCGGCTGCTGGCCCGCATGCAGGGACAAGGTATGGATTCCCGGGTTCATCGCTGTTCCTTCTTTCTCCTCCCCGCACCGGAATCTTCATCCGTCTGCTTGAACAAGCTCCGGCATGGGATAAGGTATGGACTGTTACCCCAAACAACGACCAAGTCAAGGAGCTACAAGATGAGCCGCATCTATCGCGACAATCCGGAATCCATCGGCCGCACTCCTCTCGTCCGCCTGAACCGCGTCACGGAAGGCGCCCGCGCCACCGTGCTGGCGAAGGTCGAGGGGCGCAACCCCGCGGGATCGGTCAAATGCCGCATCGGCGCGGCCATGATCTGGGATGCGGAAAAACGCGGTGTGCTCCGGCCCGGCATGGAGATCGTGGAACCCACCAGCGGAAACACGGGAATCGCGTTGGCCTATGTCGCCGCCGCCCGCGGCTACCCCCTGACGCTGACCATGCCGGACACCATGAGCCTGGAACGCCGCCGGGTGCTGGCGTTTCTGGGCGCCCGCCTGGTGCTGACCCCCGGAGCCGAAGGGATGAAAGGCGCCATCCAGCGCGCCGAAGCCCTGGCCGCCGCTGCCCCGGACCGGATCTTCATGCCTCAGCAGTTCAAGAATCCCGCCAATCCCGCCATTCATGAATCCACCACCGGGCCCGAAATCTGGGACGACACCGACGGCGGAATCGACGTGCTGGTATCCGGCGTCGGCACCGGCGGCACCATCACCGGCGTGTCGCGTTTCATCAAAAACACCAAAGGCAAGGCCATCCTGTCCGTCGCCGTTGAACCCCGGGAGAGCCCGGTGATCACCCAGAAAACAGCCGGCCAGCCCCTGCAGCCCGGTCCCCACAAAATCCAGGGCATCGGCGCGGGCTTCATTCCCGACACCCTGGATCTGTCCATCGTGGACCGCATCGAACAGGTCTCCGGCCCTGAAGCCATTGAAATGGCCCGCCGCCTGGCCCGTGAAGAAGGGTTGCTGACCGGTATTTCCTGCGGAGCCGCCGCCGCTGCGGCGGTCCGTCTGGCGAAACAAGACGAATTCGCCGGCAAAACCATCGTCGTCATCCTGCCCGATGCCGCCGAGCGCTACCTGTCCACCGCCCTTTTCGAAGGCATCGGCGAGTAACTCCGCCACCGCCCGCCTCCCCCTCCACCGGCCGCAGGAGGCCGGTGGCGGGTCCCTTGCATCATCCTTGAATCATCTCTTTCTGGCTTTCCCGGCGGAAAGAAAGCACCTAGGATGCCATTGTGAGTTTCCTTGCCGCCCAGAAGCCAGTCAAAAGCCATTCCAAACGGCGGCGTTTCGGCGCGTTTGTGCTGATCGCCCTTCGGCATTCGTCGGCCTGGATTCTCCGCCTGTCCGCCGCCGCTGCCATCCTGCTGGCAGTGCTGTTCGCTTATCTGCACATGGTGGGTCTGCCGGCCTATCTGACCGATGTCTTCCTGGACCGCATGGCCCGGCAGGGCTATCACCTGCAGATCGAACGGCTGACCCTGGAAATGGACCGCGGCCTGGTCGCCCGCGGCGTCCGCCTGTTTGCCGCGGAACAGGCGCCGGATCCGTTCCTGACCGCCCGTGAACTCACCCTGGCGCTGGATCCCGCGGCTCTGCTGCGCCGAAGGATCGTGCCCGTGCTCGGCATCGTGGACGGCCGGCTTCAGGCACAGCCGGGCCAGGATCGCTTTGGCGCCCGGGAAGGGTTGCGTTCCCTGACTGCCGAACACATTCATCTGCGGTTTTCCGCGTCGGAACAGGAAATCCGGCTGCGGCAATTCCAGGCGCTGCTGCTGGGCATCCAGTTCCGCGGCCGGGGCACGGTGTATCTGCCGCCCGCCGAAGCAGACGCCGATTCCGGTCCGCCCGTCGTCCCGGGCGGAAATCCCTTGACGGCGGCGCTTCAAGGCATCGAACAGGCTCCGGACTGGGTGCTGCGTCTGGCGGAACAGATCAATGCCCTGAGTTTCAACGCCCCGCCCCTGGCTGAATTCGCCTTCGCCCTGTACCCCGGTCATCCGGAATCGCATGTGGTCACCTTTCTGCTGGACGGCAAAGCCGGCGGCCGCCTCAAGGACCTGGAACTGGACCGGTTCCGGCTGAATGCCTCTTGGAAAAGCCAGCGCCTGCATGTGCCCGATCTGCAACTGTGCCGCGGAGATCACACGGCCGGCCTGTCCGGCTGGTGGGATGCCCGTCTCCAGCAGGTGTCGGCACACCTGGTCAACACCCTGCCCCTGGATCTGTTTCTCGGTCTCCTGCCGTCCGCCTGGCAGCAAGCGGTGGCGGCCGCCGTTCCCGAACCGTCTTTCCCCCTTCGCGTCGAGCTGCAAGTCGGCCCCGTTCCCGTGGCTGAAGCAGCGGAGCAGTTTTCGGGCCGCCTTCTTGCCTCCCGGGCGCTGATCCGAGGGATCCCCGTCGAACAGGCGGATCTCTCGTTTTCCCGCAAGGGCCCGCGGCTGCGGATTGATACCGGTCGCCTTCAGCTGGATTCCGGGCCGCTGGCCAGCCGGCTGCAGTTCCGGGACACAGAATTCCGCCTGGACACCCGTCAATACCAGGCGCGGGTGGAAGGCACGCTGAATCCCCACGTGCTGAAACCGGTCCTGACGCCGAATTTCCGGACCATCCTGGACTGGTTCGGGTTCCGGGAACCCCTGCAGGGCGACGTGCAGATCGGCGGCACCGTGGGCAATCCCGCCATCTCCTGCCATGGTCCCGTGCAGGCGACCAACTTCACCATTCGCGGCGTGCCCGTGGATTGGCTGCAGGGGGATCTGAACATCACCAACGAGGTCATGCACCTGACCGGGGCCACGCTCGCGCGACCGGAAGGCCAGGCCCGGGGCGACGTGCACATGGCCTTTTCCAACCAGACCCTTCGCCTGGATGTGGACAGCCGTCTCGATCCCCGGGCCGTGGGAAACATGCTCGGACCGGTCGTGGCCGATTTCCTGAAGCCGTTCCAATTGAACGGCCCCGCCCATGTCCGGGTGAACGGCCTGCTCGACTACTGCAATTTCTCCCTGAACCGCCTGCAGGCCCATGTCGAAGCCCGGCGGTTCGGCTATGATCGCTGGGAGGCGGACACGGCATCGTTCGACCTGGAAGCGGCCGGACGCCGCTTGCGCATCACCAACGCCGCCGCGACGGCATATGGCGGCACCTTCACGGGTCACGGCGCGCTGTATCCCGTGGCGCGCGATGATCGCTGGCGCTATGAAGTCCAACTGCAGACGGCGGGCGCTCGGCTCGACGACCTGCTGGCCGCCACGCTGGGCAAGCCCCCCGGCGATCTACGCGGCATTCTGAACGGCGACGGGCGTTTCGCGGGCTACATCGGCACGGGCACCGGCCCCCTCGCCACCGGCACCGGCCAGGCGGAAATCCGCAACGGCCTGCTTTTCCAAACCCGCCTGTTCAGCGGACTGACCTCCATTCTCGGACGGCTGTTCCCCGATTTCAACTTCTTCGCCCAGACCGATGCCCGCGGCCGTTTCGCCATCCGCAACAGCCGCGTGTACTCCTCCGACATCGAGCTGATGGGTTCCCTGTTCAGCGTCAAGGCCTCCGGTCGCTATGCGTTCGACGGCGACCTGCGCTACCGTGTCGAAGTCCAGCCGCTGCGCAAAGGCCCCGTCGCCGCCCTCGTCCGCCTCGCCACGATGCCGGTTACCCGCCTGCTGGAGTTCCGCCTGACCGGCACCTTCGAAAATCCCCGCTGGCGGCCGATCAATCTCAACCCCGCCGAACTGTTCGATTAACTCAATTCGTTTCTTGCGCGGGCCTCGCGGTCATGATAGCGTTCTCTCCGTCTTCAGGGCGTGGTGAAATTCCCGACCGGCGGTGACAGCCCGCGAGCCGACAGGCAGATAAGGTGAAACTCCTTGGCCGACAGTACACAGTCTGGATGGAAGAAGACGCGTGCGGTTTCTGGCCGCTCCAAGCCCCGAAGACAGAAAGGTCTTCGGTTTTTTCATGACGACATCCGATCCCCGCGACATCTTCTGCTCGGTGGAAGAGGCCCTGGACATTCTCCGCGCCGGCCGCCTGCTGCTGATCGTGGATGATGAAAACCGGGAGAACGAAGGCGACCTGGTGGCCGCCGGCGAATTCATCACGCCGGAATGGGTCAATTTCATGGCCACCCACGGCCGGGGGCTGATCTGCGTGCCCATGGAGGAACAGCGGCTCTGCCGCCTGGGGCTCGGCCGCATGGTGCCGCTGGATGAACAGGACCGCTACCGGACCGCATTCACCGTATCGGTGGACGCCCGTCAGGGCATCACCACCGGCATCAGCGCCTTCGATCGGGCCCGGACCATCCGCCTGCTGGCCGACGAAACCACCACGGCCTGCGATTTCATCCGTCCCGGCCACATTTTCCCGCTGCAGGGTGTCCCCGGCGGCGTCCTGCGCCGGACCGGCCATACCGAGGCCTCTCTCGACCTCGCCCGGCTCGCCGGCCTCAAGCCCGTCACGGTCATCTGCGAAGTCATGCGCGACGACGGCCAGATGGCCCGCCTGCCCGATCTGGAAGTGTTCGCCCGCCGCCACGGACTGCGCATCCTGACCGTGGCTTCCCTTGTCGCCTGGCGGCGCCAGCGCGAAAAAACCGTCCGTCTCGATTCCGTTGTTCAGATGCCGACGGAATACGGGGATTTCCGGCTTCATTTGTATCTCGACGACACCACCGGCGAACACCATCTCGCCCTGGTTCACGGCGAACTCCGCCCCGACATCACCCCCCTGGTTCGTGTTCATTCCGAATGCCTCACCGGCGATGTGTTTGCCTCCCGCCGCTGCGACTGCGGTTCCCAGCTGCATGCCGCGCTGCGTCAGATCGCCGCCAACGGGACGGGAGCCCTTCTCTACATGCGCCAGGAAGGCCGCGGCATCGGCCTGGCGGCCAAAATCCGGGCCTACGCCCTGCAGGAACAGGGCCGCGACACCGTTGAGGCCAACCACGAACTCGGTTTTGCCGCCGATCTGCGCGATTACGGCGTCGGCGCCCAGATGCTGCTGGACCTCGGCATCCGGCGCATGCGCCTGCTGACCAACAACCCCCGCAAGATCGTCGGCCTGCAGGGGTACGGCATTGAAATCGTTGAACGCGTGCCGATCTCCTTTCCCCCCACCCCGCATAACGCCCGCTATTTGAAAACCAAAAAGGACAAACTGGGTCACCTGCTGTGACCCGGAAAGGACACCATGAACTGCAAGGAAACCGGCGGACAGCTCCAGGCCAAGGGGCTTCGTTTCGGCCTCGTCGTCAGCCGCCACAATGATCTGTTCACCGGACAGCTGCTGAAAGGCGCGCTCGACTGCCTGGCACGTCACGGAGCCAACGAACAGGACATCCAAATCGTCTGGGTGCCCGGGGCCTATGAACAGCCCCTGGCCATTCAGAAGCTCGCCAAGAGCGGAAGCTGTGATGCGCTGGTGGCGCTGGGCGCCGTGATCCAGGGGGCTACGCCCCATGCCGGGCTCATCAATGCCCAGGTCGCCCGTGCCCTGGTCCAGATCAGTCTCGACGCCGGCCTGCCGGTCGTGGACGGCATCGTGGCCGCCGACAACCTCGACCAGGCCATCGAACGCTGCGGCAGCAAGGCCGGCAACCGCGGCTGGACCGCTGCCCAGACCGCCATCGAAATGGCTTCCCTGATGAAGGTTCTCGGCTAGCCCCCTGCCGGAACGCGGAAAGACACCGGCCGTCCGGCCCGCCAACCGGACGGTTGACAGTCCCCTCGCCACCCGCCACGATGCTCTTGTGACCTTGACTCTGTTGGCCATGACACCCGTCTCTTCTCCCCTGAAAGGAGGCCCCCATGGGACTTCGCCATGACGCCCGCGAATGGGCCCTGCAGTTCCTCTTCCAATCCGAATTCAACCGCGCCGAATCCCTGGACGAGGGGTTTCAGCTGTTCTGGCACCATCAGGAATCGGACCCGGCGCCCGGCCCCCGTTCCCTGGCGGCAGCCCCGCCCCGGCCTGACGCCAAAGGCCAGGCCAAGGCCAGGCAGTTCGCCGAAGAACTTGTCCGCGGCGTCATCGCCCACCACCCCGACATCGATGCGCTGCTCGCCCGGCACGCCGAGAACTGGGGAATTGACCGGATGGGAAACGTGGATCGCAATGCCATGCGGATCGCCGTCTATGAAATGCTCTATCGCGATGACATCCCCCCGGTCGTCTCCATCAACGAAGCCGTCGAACTGGCCAAGGCCTACAGTTCCGCTGAATCCGGCAAGTTCGTCAACGGCATCCTGGACCGGATCCGCAAAGATCTGGACCGGCCGGCCCGCTCCCCCAATCCCCCGCCGCAGGCGGAGAACGACGGATGAACTGGCTCCAAGGCCTCCGCAAAACCCGGGCGCGTTTCGCCGACGCTCTGCGCGATGCCATGGCCTCGCCCCGGCCCGACGAAACCACCGTCGAGGACCTGTCTGACCTGCTGGTGACAGCCGACGTCCCCCTGCGGCTCGTGCAGACCATCACCCGGGAACTGGCACAGGCATCCACCCGGCGGGAACCCGTTCGCGATACGTTCCGCCGCGTGCTGCTCAATGCCATCGGGCCCGCCCCGGCGCTGGACTGGGCCACCCTGCCCACGCCCACCGTGATTCTGCTGGTGGGCATCAACGGCTCCGGCAAAACCACGACAGCCGCCAAGCTGGCTCATCAGGCCCGGCAGGCCGGCCGGAAGCCCCTGCTGGGCGCCGCCGACACCTGGCGCGCCGCCGGCTCCCGCCAGCTCGGCATCTGGGCCGAACGGATCGGCTGCGAATCCGTGATCGGCGCCACCGGCGGCGATGCCGCCGCCGTCGCCTACGACGCCCTGGATGCCGCGCTGGCCCGCGGATGCGATATCGTCCTGCTGGATACCGCCGGCCGCATGCACACCCGCGAGCCCCTGATGCGTGAATTGCAGAAGGTTCGCGCCGCCATGGACAAGCGCCTGCCCGGCGCACCCCATCATACCTGGATCGTGCTGGATGCCATGCTCGGCCAGAATGCCGTCGTCCAGGCCCGGCAGTTTCATGACATCACCCCCCTGACCGGAGTCATCGCCACCAAGTTGGACGGCAGTTCAAAAGGCGGCTTCCTTTTTGCCGTACGCCAGGAACTGGATCTTCCCATCCTTTTCGCCGGCCTGGGAGAAGGAGAAAACGACCTGGCCCCCTTTGATCCCGCGGGGTATGTGGAGGCCCTCCTGGCCACCGGAGAGCCGGCATGACCGCCCGAACGATGTCCTCCGATCTGGCATGGATGCGACAGGCCCTGGCCCTGGCCCGGCGCGGCGAAGGACAAACGCGGCCCAACCCGCCCGTAGGCGCAGTTCTGGTTAAAAACGGCCGCCGGATCGGCCAGGGCTGGCACCGGCGCGCCGGCGGCCCCCATGCCGAAATCTATGCGCTGCGCCAGGCCGGAGACCAGGCGCGCGGCGCCACGCTGTATGTCACCCTGGAACCCTGTTCGACCCATGGCCGCACTCCCCCCTGCGTGGACGCTATTCTTCAGGCCGGCATCCGGCGCGTCGTCGTGGCCGCCATTGACCCCAACCCGAAGCATGCCGGGCGCGGCATCCGGCTTCTTCGCCGGCAGGGCATTCAAGTGGATGTGGGTACCGGCGGCGGCGAAGCAGCCGATTTGATTGCGCCCTTTGCCTGTCTGCTTCGGACCCGCCGCCCGTGGTTCACACTTAAGCTCGGGCTTTCGCTCGACGGCCGAATCGCCGATCACACTCATTCGTCCCGCTGGATCACGGGTCCCAAGGCCCGGGAGGCCGTTCAAGCCCTGCGTCGCGCATCCGACGCCATCCTGATCGGCGCCGGCACCCTTCGCCATGACAATCCGTCGCTCTGGCCCCGGCCCGACCGCGGACGCGCCCCCTGGCGGGTCATCGTTGTCCGAACCGGCGCCCTGCCGCTTTCCGCCCAGGTCTTTACCGATGCGCATGCCTCCCGCACCATCGTGGCCGCCCCGCGGGGCCGGGCTCCCGCCACGACGCGCACGCTTCAGCGCAAGGGAATCACGGTTTGGGAACTGCCCGCCCGCCGCTTCCTGCCGGCCCTGGCGGAGCGCCTCGGGGAACTGGGAGCGTTGCGTGTCCTGTGCGAAGGCGGCGGCATTCTTGCCGGGGAATTGATCCGCGCCCGGCTGGCGGACGAACTCTGCGTTTTTCTGGCCCCCATGCTCCTTGGCGGACCGGTGGGCGCCATGGGCAACACCCAATGGAGCCTGGACCGGGCACCCCGCTTCCAGCGGGTGGAATCGATTCCCATCGGCCACGACATCTTCCTGCGGTTTGTGCCGGCGGAACCGTCCGGCCCGGCGGGAACGCCGCGCCCCGGCAAACGAAGAAAGACGCATTAGCCATGTTCACGGGTCTGGTTCAACAGGTTGGTCGTTTGAAGAATGTTTCCTTCCAAGGCGAAGCCGGCCGGCTGGCGCTCTCGGCCCGTTTCGATGCCCCCCTTCAAAACGGCGAAAGCATTGCCGTCAACGGAGCCTGCCTCACACTGGTCGAACAGCAGGGGAAGCTCTTTTGTTCGACGTGCTGAAGGAGACCTTCGAAAAACGGCGCTGCGCGACAAGGCGCCGGGCGCTCCGCTCAATCTGGAACGGGCTCTCGCCATGGGCGAGCCCCTGGGCGGGCACCTCGTCAGCGGCCATGTGGACGGCACGGTAATCCGTGCTGAAAATCGAGCCGGCGGGACGCGACACAATTCTCCGGCTGTGGCCCCGGCCCTGCTCTCCGACATGGTCGCCAAGGGTTCCGTGGCGGTGGATGGCGTCAGCCTGACCCTGGTGGACCTGAACGACCGCGCCGGCACTCGGCCGTCCATGTCATTCCCCACACCTGAAGCAGACCGCGCTGCCCTGCTGCAGCCCGGCGACCGCGTCAATCTGGAAACCGACCTGATCGGCAAATATGTCCGCGCCGCCTTGTCAGCTCTCGCCCATTCCGCCGCCCCGGCGGTCACCCGGGATGCCCTGGAAAAGGCCGGCCCTCGAATGATCGGATCGCCCCTCTGGCGCCAACACCGTCAGTCCGAAAAGGCGTAGCGCACGATGCGCGCAGGGCGCTGAATCCGTCTTTCCACCTGATTCTCTTGCCCTCGGCATAATCCCGCCCGTAGTAGGAAATGGGCACC
Organism: Kiritimatiellia bacterium; assembly: GCA_040768005.1. GTDB lineage: Bacteria > Verrucomicrobiota > Kiritimatiellia > CAIQIC01 > Lenti-01 > JAAZFE01. Next base: position 33,617 of record JAXGNL010000006.1, on the reverse strand, counting down.
TCGTAGATTTTCAGCTTCCGGCGGGCAATTTTGAGTGGCACTTGACCTCGAAGCCGGAACTGGCCTTCTTCGCAGCGGAATCTCCTGAAGGATCCCGCGCTTGAACACCTTGTAGCAGACTTCGTCCGTCAGATTCAGGTTGGTGGTCATGTTGGACAGCGTGGTCAGGAGTTTGTTGCCCAGGTAATGCCAGTAGAACACGACGCGGTGCGCCCCTCCGCCCAGAAACCGAGAGCCATAGACGACATCGGCGTGCCCTTCCAGGATGGGCGCCAGCAGACGGATGTACTCGCGGGGGTCGTATTCGAGGTCGGCGTCCTGGATCAGAACAATGTCGCCCGTGGCCGCGGCGAAACCCGTCCGCAGGGCCGCCCCTTTTCCCCGGTTGACTTCGTGATAGAGCACCTCCACCTCCGGCAAGGCTGTGGCCATCTCCTGCAGCACCTCGCGGGTTCCGTCGCGGGAGCAATCGTCCACTAGCAGGAGTTCCTTGTCCAGGCCGACATCCACCGAACGGACCAGATCCACGATCCGCCGGATGGTGGCGGCTTCATTGTATACCGGAATCACAATGGATAGTTTCTTCATGGCAGCTCCTCCTGCAGCGTCAAGCGGACCGGACCCAGCAGAAAATAGTCAAAGGCTTTGTCGGAAACAAGGAAAACGCCCCAGCGGCGGATGCAATCCAGGCGCAGGGGGCGGCCGCCGGGGGTACGGCCCAGTTCCCGGACGGGTATCCTCACGCGGTTCCACCCCTGCGTGACGGTGAATTCCCGCTGGAATCGTTCCGGATAAGACGGCTGCCCGGGCCGGTCATCCACCCGCAGGCCCATGACCGCCGGCTTGTCCCCCGGCCAAAAGAGGGAGGCTTCCAGCGCCTTCGTCATCCGCCAGTCCTGTGCCGCCGGAACGCGAAAGACCCCGGGATAAGCCGACGGTGAGGCCGGCTTGTCGGGAAGAAAGCGGAACCCCTCCTTTTCTCGATGCAGCCGCCCGCCATTCTCCATCCAGCCCCGTGCCGCCCAGCGGCATTCCGGAGCGGCCAAGACCGGGAAATCGCGTCTTTCCAGTTCCTGCAAGGTCGCTTCCCGAGCCGCCGGAAGAAACGCCAGCGCCAGCACGCCCAGCAGGCGAACGCCGCTCCGGATCCGCCACGTGGCGCAAACGCATGCCGCCCCGGCCGCACCGCTCCACCAGTCGGTCCATCCGACCGAGCGCCCCGTCCAGAACTGCAACCCTTCCACGCCGGCCGCAACGGCCGCCAGCACCAGCCAGAGCCGCCAGCCCCTCCGGACCGCGGAATGCCTTCGCTCCCACAGCCAGGCCAGCGCCGCAAACAATACAACATGCGCCGCCGCGCTCCACGCCTCCATCCAGCGCTCACCGGCGGGAAGCCTGACGGGGACCAGCAGCAACAGGAAAACGGCGGCGCTTCCCGCCGCCGTTCTCCAGCCCCCGGGCAATCTCCGCATGCCGCCTAGTCCCCCTCGGATTCCCGGCTGATCCGGTACCACCGCTGCCGGTTCTGATAGGACGTGCGGTCTTCAAACGTGTACCAGGCCTGGGGCACCGCAATGCTGAACTGGCTCATGTTGATCTGGGCCGGCCCGTTGTACTTGGTTTCCCAGACCTGCCAGGTCTCGCCGAAATCGTCCGAGTATTCGATCCGGTAGTTGATGCCCGGAATGCCGCCTTCCCAGTCGAACCGCATCAGCCCGAACACCCGGTACGGCCGCCCGCGGAATCCGATGCCGGGACTGGACACAATGAACGGCTGGGTGCTGGCATCCACCAGCGCAGGGTCCTCCTCGGCAATGACCCGCCAGAGCCCGTTTGCCGTCTGATGCGTCACATCCGGCCGCCAGATGAAGTACTCCTGCCGGGCCAGGATATTGGAGGCCAGGGTCGTCCAGACCAGCTCTCCCGACGCATTGGTGGCCCCGCCGTTGAACTGGACCAGCACCATCACATCATCGCCCACCAGATGGGACGACCAGACCAGCGGCCAAGGCAGCGGATCGTCCAGCAGGATGCGATCCACTTCGCCATCCAGTGTCCGGACGTCGAAATACGTGCTGGTGCTGCCCAGGCTGGCCTGAATGCTGTTGCCGTACATGCCGATGTTGATCCGCCCGCCGTTGTCTCCCGGCTCCTGGTCCCACGCGCTGTCGGGATTGCCGTGATCCACGGCCCAGGACGTGGCATCAACCTCGTCATACACCAATCCCGCGCCCGTCGGACTGTTGGTCCAGCGTCCGTATTCCGACCGCGGATGCAGATCCCCGGCTTCCCAGGGATAGTCATTGGTCCGGACCAGGCCCGCGTCGGTCATGGCGCTGCGGAAATCGGCATTCATCCCCACTTGCCAGGTGCGCAGATCGTTGGTCCATCCTGCGTAGAATCCCGTGTTGGTGTTCCCGAAATCATACAGGTTGTAGTCAATCTCGGCATTGGACAGCAGCGTGGTGACACTTCCGACCGAATAAGCGAAAGCCCCTTCCGCCGGAATGAATACATTGTTCTGCACAACATCCTCCACGGTGTTGCTCAGGCGGATCCCGGCCAGAACCGGCAGGGCAAAGGTCAGGTTTTCCAGCCGCGTCGTGCGGGTATTGGCCAAATCGACGCCCCATCCGCCCTGCCAGAGTGCGGATTTCCGAATGATGGTCCCCTGGGATCCCTGAACCGTCACGCCGGCCAGCTGGTTATCAATGAGATAGGCTCCGTCCACCAGGGCGTTCCGGTTGGACTCCAGCAGAATCCCCCGGTTCATGCCGCGCAGAACCAGATCCCGCAGTTCGATGTCCGACGCCTTCACGTCGATGCCGATGGCCGGATAATTGGTCGTGGCGGCGCTGCGGGTCATGACAGTGTAGGCTCCGTTGGTATTGCCCTGGATCACCACCGGATCGCCCGGCTCCCCGCTGCGCGACCAGATGACCCGCAGGTCCGTCTCGGAGGAATAGTTCCCCGTATCGATGAACACCCGGTCACCAGCCTCCAGATCGTAGGCGTCCAAAACCGCTTGCAACGTGGCCTTGGGCGTCAGAGCGGTCAGCCCGTCGTTTCCGTCGTTCCCCACGTCATCCGTATAGATGTCGCCTTCCTGCGAGGCATCGTTCACGAAGAAATCCTGGGTGAAGTTGCGCAAGGCAAAGGCCGTGTCGTTCGTATCCCCCCACGAGCCGTCTTCGGCCACCACCCTCCACAGCCCGTTGAAACCGTCCGGGAACCCGGTGGTGTCCCAGGTATACACCCGCTCGGTGGCCGGCCATCCGGTGACGATGTTGCTCCAGGTGGTGCCGCCGTCCCAACTGTAGTCCAGCCGGACCGTCTGCGGGGCGTTGTTGGACACGGCCCATTGAAGCACGATGTTGGTGCCCTTCAAAACTCCGCCGTCATTGGCGGTCAGCGCCGTCAGCCAGAAGCTCTCCCGGCTCTTGCTGGCCTCCCCGGTTCCTCCGTAGGCACCCAGATTCCTCCGGTAGCCGTTCGGCGTCGGCTCCGGCCCCACGAGGCTCCACGGACTGCCCAGGTCGATCAGCGGCGAATGGACCGCATTGGTCTCCCACTGCCCGAGCAGCGGGTTCCAATAGCCTGTGGCGGATTTCAGGTGCAGATCTCCCCGCTCCTCCCAGGCGAATTCCGGTTCGAACGAAACGCTGTTGGCGTCCTGTCCGGAAACCGCCTGCCAGTAGGCCAGCCGTTCCCACTTGCCCTCGCGGACACCCACCCAGGCCGAACCGCGGGCCCGCAGATTGTTCCAGTCGGACAGGAGCGGTCCATCGCTCCAGACAATCACACTGTTGGTGTCTGTCCCGCCCGCCACGAGAATATTGTGCCCCAGGTGGAGGGTGCCGCCGCCCCGTTTCTCCAGCGCGGTTCCCTGGGATGCCACAATGCTGCAATTGGACACGGCGACGCCCGCCGAGTTGTTCACGGTCAGGGCGGTGCGATGCCGGTTGGTCGTGTAGATCGCCGAATTCAGCATGGCCACGTCGGTCCCGGTAACGGCGGTTTCGCCCCATCGCTGCCGCAGACGCTCCAGCCGGTTGCTGGTCCCGGAAAGCGTCACCGCCCCGCGGTCGATCTGGATGTCGTGGAAACTCGAACCGCTGCTTTGCAGCGACAGGGAAACCGTCGTCCCCAACCGGTTGGTCAACACCACATTGCTCACGATCAGTCCGTCTCCGCTGAACGAGAGGGATTCGCCGGCAAAGCGCAGATCCCGCAGGTCCACGTGACTGGCCTCCATGAAGAAGAAACCTTCTGAGCTGAACTTATTGGTGGCCGCAAACAGCGATCCGCCGGGACTGCCGAACACCTGAACCCGGCCGCCGGCCTGGCCGCCGTCACCGACCTCCCAGCGGATCGGCTTGTTGGTGTCCGACATGGCGTAAATGCCGGTGTCGATGTAGACCTGGTCGGTTTCCTCCAGATCCACATCTTCCAGAAGGGCCTGCAGGGTCAGCTTGGGGCCGGCCGGGAAGAATCCCAGATTGTCGTCATCCCCGACCGCCGTGGCATACACGTCGCCGGCAAGCGACTCATCATTCACATAATACTTGAACGGATTGTTGCGCAACCCGAAGTAGCGGTCGGTTTCGTCGTAGTTCTCCGCATCCAGCCAGATCCGCCAAGTGCCGGCCGGACTGGAATCGAATTTCTCCGTTCCGATGGCGGTGAGCTGATCGCTTTGCCACCAGACCTGCCGCTGGCCGATGGCAACGGATTCCGTAATCGGAATCCAGTTTTCCGAGCCGTCGTCAAAGGCCATGTAATCCACCCGGACGATTGTGCCGGAGGGGATGCGGACGTTGTTGTATCCCCAGGTCAGGTAGAAACCGCCCGCCAGCAGGCCGCCGTCCGACGCGGTAATGGCCTGAATCCAGTCGTTGGTGTCGCTGCGGCTGGCCTGCCAGGTGTGCCCATAGAGCCCGATGTTCCGGCGTTCGCCATGCGGAACCGGCTCGTTGCTCCAGGCCGTCTGGGGCGCCCCCATGTCAATCAGCGGAGAGAAATCGGGCAGGTTGGTCTCGGAGACATCCTGGACCCAGCCCGTACCCGGCTGGTAACGGCCCTCGAGGCTTCGCAGGTGAAAATCTCCGGCCGCCGGATCATGGAACCGGGGGTCGGCTCCCAGCGAAAAACGGTCCTGTTTTCCCTGGACATCCGAACTGGACCATTGCGGCAGCCGGGCGTACTGCCGGTTGTTGATGGAGGCGATCTGCGCCCCGTCCTGGATGACCAGATTGTTGTAATTCGCCCGGATGGTGGCCGATGTCGCGGAATAATAGCAGTAGTTCCCCAGTCCCGCGGCCTCCAGCACACTGTTGGTCAGCCCCACCTGAACGCTCTGGCCCATGCTTACGGCCGATCCCTGGTTGGACCAGATCACGCAGCCATCCATCGTGAACCGGCTTTGGCTGGCGTACACGCCGTCGTCCTGTCCCTCCCGGACCAGGACCCGCTCCATCTGAATGTCCCCAGCCCGGGCCAGGAAGAGCCCGGGACCCAGCGCCCCTTGAATGTCCAGATCCTGCAACCGGCAGCCTTCGGAGCCTTCGGTTCCCTCGAAGGACACCCCGCTGGTGAATCCAACCACGTGGAAACCCGACAGGTCCACATAGTCCGTATCAAAAAAGATGAACGCCGCCTCATCCATGCCCGCGCCCGGCTCGAACCGGCTGCGGGCGACCGGATTGGTGCTGCCGCGGAAGCGCACCGGCAGCGCGGCGCTGCCGCGCTCCAGAATCGAAAACGTCACGGGCTCGTCGATCACGTACACGCCCGTATCCACCTTGACCTCGTCGCCCGGCGAGAGACTGAACCGGTCCAGCACCTGCTGAATCGATTCCAGCGGACTGTTGCTCGTATATCCCAGATTGGCGGATGCGCCGATGGCCGCGGTGAACACGTCGCCGTCCTGGCTGTCGTCATTGACGTAGTACGTCAGGGCCTTCGTCCGGTGCGTGAACAGCTCTGTCGTGGCCACCGTCAGACCGGGATCCGCTTCCAGCACCAGGCGCCACAGGGCTTCCGGAGTGGGCTCGAGCGAACTTTCCCAGTAGAAGTTCGTGGTCCCGATACCGACACCGCACTGGATGTTGGTCCAGGTGCCGCCTCCATCGGGCGAATACTCCACACACACCGTGTTGGTGGCCGACAGCCCCCGGAAGAGCCAGTACAGCGGCTGGTACCCCGTTGCCACTCCCCCGTCGCTGAAGGAAACCGGCAGCAGCTCCGCCACCGAGTCATCGCTCTTTGACGCATACGGAGTTCCGCCATAGGCGCCCAGGTTGATGCGGTCCCCGTTCGGAGCCCATTCGTTGGTTTTGCCGGACGAAGCCGGATCCCCGGCGTCAATCGCCCAGGAGGTCTGCGACGACGCCGGCCAGCTGCCGTTGCTCCAATAGCCGGCCCGGCTTTGCAGATGGAAATTGGTCGCGGCCGGATTCACGAACAGGGGATCGGCCCGAAGGCTCTGTCCGTCGCTGCCCTTGGCCTGCCACTGGCTCAGATAATCGTAGGCCACCCGGTTAACGGAATTGGTGGCCAGCGGTCCGCCCGCCGGATTCCAGAACAGATTGAAATCGCCGGCCACGTCGCCGGGGCCGGTCACGCTGTAGACGGGCGCGTCGTTGGTCACGGTCAGAATGCTGTTGCGGACCTGAAGAGTGCCGAGGCTGTTCTCCACGGCCCCCAGCCGGTTGCCCCAGAACGTGGCGTTCTCGATGGACTGAGCCCCCAGATGAGCTGTGGATTGATAACCAAATCCGCCGTTCCCCCAGATCAGCGTGCTGGACAGCTCCAGTCCGCTGCTTCCCGACGTGCTGATGCCGTTGGTGAGATTCCGGAAGAATTCCCCGCCGCGGATCCGGATGGTCGCCACGTTTTCCAGCAGCAGCCCGTTCTGGGCCCGGCCGATCCGCAGGTCGTTCAGATGAATATGACGGGTGTTGCGGATGCGCAGACCGCTGGCGGTCCCGTTCCCCAGCAGCAGGCTGCCGCCGTTGGTCACATTGGGACTGCCGAATATCTCGAGCGGAGAGGCCGCCGTGCCCATGTTGCGGTCGTCCAGAACAACGGCATTGCTGCTGGCAACCGGATAAATGCCCGTGTCAATATACACCTTGTCTCCGCCGCCGACCGGCAAATGATCCAGCAGCACTTTCAGGCTCTTCAACGGAGTGGCCGGATTGGTTCCGTAGGTCACCCAGGGATCCCAGTCTCTCCCCGCTCCGCTGCACCAGACATCCCCGACGGTGCTGTCGTCATTGATGTAGTAGGTGTAGTTGGTCGTCTTGACCGCCACCGCCGCATCCGACTCGTCGAAGATATTCGTCTGGTTCTGCAGCACTACGCGCCAGTACAGCCCCACCGTCAGGGGCATTTCACTCACGTTCCACTCGTACTGCCGCGACCCGGCCGCGAGGTTGCTGGCGATGGAATGCCAGGTCCACTGGTCTGTGGTGTAGTCCAGCTGGACCAGGGCATTGCTTTCCATGCCGCCGTGCAACCAGTACAGCAGGGCGTTGCCCGACAGGGTTTCGCCGCTCTCGTTGTAGCTCACCACCCGCAGCCACGGCGGATTGGTCTGCGTCATGGAGGCCTCCGGCGTTCCTCCGTAGGCACCGATGTTGATCAGATCTCCGTTGGGCGCCGGCTCGTTGGTTGCCGCCCGGGCGGGATGCCCCGCATCGATCAGCGGGGAGTTTGTCGGGTCGTTGGCCCAGCCGGTCAGCGTGAAACGTCCGCGGGTGCTTCGGGGATGGAAATCCCCGTTGACTTCGCTGTGGAACCCCGGTTCCAGGGTCATGCTGTGCTGTTCGCTTCCGGACGCCCGTCCCCAGGTCGGCAGATCGTTGTACAGATCGTTGCCGCCGGTTTGATAGGGCTTGTCCGCAATCAGCGCGCCGTTCTTTCGCGAATAACAGTTGTAATCGCCCTGGAAGGAAGTGGCCGGTCCGGTGAAGGCGTCGAACTGGTAGATTCGTCCGCTGATGCCGTCGGCGTCCAGCACGCTGTTGGTGACCGTCAGGCTCGTGCCCTGTCCGAACGTCACCGAGTTCGGATGCCCCCACACCGTGCAGTTTTCCATTGCCAGCGAGCTGAGATTCCGCAGGCGCACCGCCACCCCCGCCCCGCTCATGTTGTCCAGGTTCTTCCACAGCACGGACCGAAGCAGGCGGATTCCCGTGCTCTTCTCCACATCCAGTCCCGTTCCCCGGTTGTTTTCAATGCGCACCCGGTCGAACTCGCAGCCGATGCTTTCCGTCAACTGGATGCCGGCGGCCGCGTTGCGGATCGTCAGGTCCTGCAACCGGACGTTTTCGGCATACGACAGGTGGAAAACGGCCGGCAACTGGAACGAGGAACCCCACATCCGGGATGGAGCCGCCGGATTGGTGCTGCCCTGGATGGTGACGAACTGATTGCTCCACCCGGAATCGTCCGGTCCGATCGTGATGGTCGCCGTGGTGTAGTCGCCCGCATCCACGTGCACCACGTCCACCGGTTCCAGGTCGTAGCTCGACAGAACGGACTGCAGCGTCGCCTTGGGAGTGCCCGGGGTCAGGCCGTCGTTGCCGTCGGATCCCGGCGCCGTGCAGTAGACATCCCCCGCGGTGGACGCATCATTGACGTAATAAAGGATCTGTCCGCCGTTGCGCAGCAGGAAAGGCGCCAGACTCTCGACCTGGATGCCCAGGCTGTCGATGGTGGCCCGCCAGCGCCCCAGGGCCGACGCCCCGTAGGGCTCGCTGTTCCACGGATAGCTGGCCTCGCTGACCGGCCAGCCGCAAATGATGTTGCTCCACGTGATGCCGTTGTCCGGGGAGTATTCCAGGCACAGCGTGGCGTTGGTGGCGGCGCCGCCCGCCGCCCAGCGCAGATCAATGGTGCCGCTCGCGCTGCCGCCGTCATTCAGCGAAATCAGGGTCAGGAACCCGGCCATCGGCGTCCGGCTGGCCTCGGGCGTTCCGCCGTACAGCCCGATGTTCAGTCTCTGCCCGTTGGGATCGCTTTCCGCCGTCCAGGCCGTGGTCCGGGGATTGCCGGCATCAATCAGGGGAGAGGATTCCGTATCGACGACCCATCCGCCCCCCGGCTGCCAGCGTCCCTGCAGGCTGCGCAGATGGAAATCCCCTCCGCCTGGATTGACGAACAAGGGATCATGCGGCAGGGAATGCGTATCCTGCCCCGTGCCGGCCGTCCAGCCGGACACCGAATAATACAGCGTGGTCCGGGCCACGGCATCCGGTCCCTTTTGATAAGCGCCGATCACGCTCTCGGCGTGTCCGGCATACAGGTTGTTGTAGTCCCCGCGGATTCCCGTGAAAGGCAGATCCGACCGCATGTAGTAGGCGTACGAACCCGGCGCCGTCAGGCCGAAGGCCGAGTTTGACACCACCACATAACCCTGGTCAACGTAAATCCCGTGACGGTTTGACCACAGCACGCTGGATCCCATGTGGAGGATCCCCCTGGAACTGTCCGAAAACCGGATGCCCGCCCCCTGATTCCCGGACAGGACGCAGTGGTTGAACACCAGGTTGGAACTGGACAGCGCCCGGATTCCGTTCTGTCCGGAGCGCAGGACCAGCCACTCGCCCGCGATGAAATAGCTGCCCTGGATGGACAGCGCATTGGTGGCGCCGATCACTTCCAGATGTTCCAGCCGGACGCCCACGGTTCCCGACAGCTCAAACGCCGACTGGTCCGGCTCGGTGGTGATGATGAGCGTCCCCCCGTCCGGATTGCCGCGCACGGTGACCTGCTGACTCGCGCTCTGAACGGGCTCCCCCCCGTCCAGATCGCCGAACGCAATCGGCTCGGTCGTGACGTAGTCGCCGGTATCCACGTAAATCACATCCCCGGGCTCCAGATTGAACGTGTCGAGAATTTCCTTGATCCACCGCTTGGGCGATGCCGCCGATGTGCCTGTGTTGGTGGAAGCGCCCGGCGCTGAACAGTACGCATCCCCGGTGGTCGAGTCATCGTTCACATAGTAGGCGATCGGCGCGTTGTGGAGCACAAACGGCTGGGCGCTGACGGCCTCCACCTCCGCCTCCTGCTCGCTTTCCACCCGCCAGCGGCAAAACGGCGAAGAGGCCACCGGCAGATTGGGACTGTACCAGTCGATGCCGCCCAGTCCGGCGGGAAGCCCTCCGGCCACCACCGTCCAGCCTGCTCCGTCGTCGGTCGAGACCGACAGACGCACCGTGTGCCCGGTGGCCGCACCGGAGGCCATCCAGTACAGGGCCACCTGGCCGGACGCCACGCCGCCGTTGTTGAGACTCAGCAGGTGCAGCGCGGCGTTCGTGGCGGTGCGGGAGGCTTCGGAAGTTCCGCCGTACAGCCCGATGTTCACCCGCCCGCCGTTGGGCGACGGTTCGTTGGTCCAGGAGGCGTCATTGGTCCGGCCCGCATCCAGCAGCGGAGAGGTCACGGCGTCATTGGTCCAGACCTGCAGCGCCGGATCCCAGCGGCCTTCCGGCGCCTGGCTCATCAGATGGAAGTCGAGGCCGGCGGCATCGGCCACCAGCGGGTCGCCGTCGTAGGTGTGCTGGTCCCGCCCGGTGGCTTCCGACCATGCCCCGACGGTTTCGTACACGATCGGCAGGGGCGAGATATCGCGGCTCACCGTCTGTCGCGATACGCGGCCGCCGTTCGACAGCCAGATGGCGTTGTAATCGGCGGTCAGGCCGTTGGCCCTGCTTAGTTCGTAAATATAGCGGCCCGCCGTCGCCGACAGGATGTTGTGCCGCACCACGGCATCGTTCGCCCCGGCCGCGATGCACGAACTCACCAGATCCCACAACACGTTGTGCTCGATCACCGGCGCCACCCGGTCGGGAATCGTGATGTCCTGGCTTTCGATCGCCACGCCGACGGCGGTGTCATAAACGGCATTGCGGGCCACCCGCAGCTGGCTTCCCGCGTTCAGGCTGAATGCCGTGTCGCCGCCTGCGACGGCCATCCCTTCCGCCGTCACCCCGAAACTGTTGTTGAATGACACGGCGGATCCCGCCGCATTGGACACGGTGATGTTCCGCAGTTCGACGCCGATGGCGTAATCCACCTGAATGCCCCCCGTCCGGAAATTGCGGTTGAGCACCGTGCGGCTGGGGAAGAAATTGGTGCTTCCCTGAATGACCACCGGATTGGTCGCCAGGGTGCCCGCGGAATCCGCCTGCGTGATTCTCCAGGGGTTGAACCCGCCCGTTCCTCCTCCCGCATAAACCCCCGTGTCGATGAAGACGATGTCCCCTCCCTCCAGGTCGTACTTCGCCAGCAGCGCGTTGAGATCCGCCATCGGCGCCGAGTTCGTCAGGCCGCTGTTGACGTTGCTGCCGGGCTGCGTGCAGTACTCGTCACCGGTTGTGTCGTTGTCATTGATGTAAAACCGGAACGGCTTGTTGCGGATCGAGAAGAACTGGTCGCTCTGGGTCGTGCTGCCGTCCGAACCTTCGATGCGCAGCAGCCCCTGCACGGTTTGGTCCACTGTCTCGGAATTCCAGACCCACTGGCTGTCCGTCGCCGGAATGCCCGCCGCCAGATTGGTCCAGGTGGCCCCGCCGTCCGCGGAAAACCGGATGGTCACCGTCACGCCGGCGTTCGTGGCGGCCCCTCGGGCCAGCCAGGTAATCCAGACATTCGTTCCGGACGCCCGCCCGCCGTCGTTGAAGCTCACCAGGGTCAGCGTGCCGTTGGTCGGCGTCTTCGAGGCCTCCGCCGTGCGGCCGTAGCGCCCCAGGTTCACCCGTCCCCCGTTGGGCGGCGGCTCGTCGCCAACGGCCCGTCCGGGATCGCCCGCGTCAATCAGCGGCGAACTGTCGGCATCGTTGGTCCAGGCCTGGGCCGCCGGATCCCAGCGCCCGCCCGGCGCCTGGGTGCGCAAATGGAAATCGCCGGCCGGTGCATTGGCAAAGCGCGGAACGTGCGACAGGCTCGCACGATCGAGGCCCGAGGCCTCCGTCCACCGCCCCACCGAATCGTGTTCCCGCGTGATTCCGCTCTCATAGGTCAGCGCCGCCAGCGCCCCGTTGGTCAGAAACAGGTTGTTGTAGTTGGCCCGCAACGCGCCGCGCACGTTGTACACCGGCTTGCGAAGGCCAAAGGCCCCCAGAATGCAGTTGCTGACGCTCACGAAGGCGTCCGGCTGCGTCCCGATTCCCCCTTTCGGAGTGGAACTGGACAGCACCTGCACGTTCCCGTTCGACCAGATCGTGCCGAACTCCAGATACGTGCCGTACGACACATAGCTTTCCACGCCGTTCGTTGTCGCCCCCACCGCCGAAAAATGGCGGAACCACACGTTGGAACTGCCGGAGATGCCCGCCCCGACCGCCCCGCCGGTCAGATCCACTTCTTCGAACAGAATGTCCTCCGACGAGGATATGTCCGCCAGCACCGCGCCCTGAGACGGAGTATGGATCCGGAGACGCCGCGCCTCCAGCCCCCGGGCGCTGACCAGAGCCAGTCCGGCGTTCTGGATCACGGTTCCCGGGTACAGGCTGCTGCCCTCGATCACCACCGGATCGGATTCCGATCCGCTGTCCAGATAGCCCAGGCGCGTCGGCGACGTCTGGAGGTATTCGCCCGTGTCCAGCCGCACCGTGTCCCCCGGCTCCAGGTCGTACCGATCCAGCACGTGCTCCAGCGAAGGCAGCGGCGAATCCGGCGCCAGGCCCGTCTGAACGGCCGAGCCGACGGCCGAACACCACAGGTCGTTGGAAAGCGATCCGTCGTTCACGTAGTAGATCAGCGGCTCGTTGTGAATCAGGAAATCCCGGTCGGACTCCGTTTCGACTCCGGGAATCACGAGATGCCGCACCTGCCAGCGGGCCGTCGGGATGCTCCGGTTGGTCGTGGTGTCCCACGCGTAGCTCCCGGCCGCGGCCGGATTGGTGCCGATCTGGTCCCAGTTCGCCCCGCTGTTGGTGGACAGCCAGATGGAGGCGGCGCCGTTGGTCGCCGCCCCGCGGGCCTGCCACTTCAGCGTGACGGTGTTGCTGACCACCCCGCCTTCGTTCAGCGCCAGCAGGACAAAAGACGGTTCCGCCGGCGACCGGCTGGCGAAGGCCGTTCCGCCGTACACCCCGAGATTCGCGCGGCTGCCGTTGTTCGTCGGTTCCAGGCCGAAGTCGGCCGCCGGATCCGCCAGATCCACCAGCGGAGACGTCGCATCATCCGCCACCCAGTTTGTCGCGCTCCAGTCCCAGCGCCCCCCCTCGCTTCGGGGATGCAGATCCCCTCCGTCAAGATCCGCAAACAGGGGATCCGCGGCCAGCGAATTCGAGTCGGCCCCGCTCCAGGCCGCCCACGTGTTCAGATGATCCATCTGGAGGCTGGAGATGCCGAACACCGCCGCGCGGCTGACGCGGGCCAGCAGGGCGCCGGGAACCCGGTGGTAGGCGTTGTAATCCGCTCCGAACACATCCGGCCCCAGGTCGTACACCGTGTCCAGGGGCCCCTGCGCCACCAGCACGCTGTTGCTGACGGTCAGCCGGCCGGATTTCACGCCGACCAGGGTGGAGGTGGCGGCGGGAATGCCGTTGGTGTCCAGACCCCGCGAGGCGATCACCCCGAACGACCAGCGGTTGGTCGCCGACGGCGTCTGGACCGTGAGGGGCGTTGCCACATGCAGGCCCGTGCTCATGAAGTGCAGCGCCGCGCAGCGGACAAAATCATTCTGGTCGGAGCGCAGCCCCAGTTCAAACGCGTTGCCCCGGGTGTGCTCCGCCCGAACCCCCACGATCCGGTTGGAACTCGCCTGATTCAGCAGCAGCCCCTTGCCGCCGCCTCGCAGCCGCAGATCCCGCAGTTCCACGTTCCGGCTGTTCAGCAGCGTGAGCACCGCTCCCCCGCCGGAATTGGTGAACACCGTTCCCCCGGCGGCTTCGTTGGTGCTCCCCTGGATCACCAGCGGGCTGACCGCTTCCGCGCTGGAAATCGAGATCTCCAGGGGGGTGGAGCGCGGATACACGCCCGTGTCCACGTACACCGTGTCCCCGTGCTCCACCTTGTACCGGGCCAGCAGCGTCGCCAGGGAATTCAGCGGTTCATTGGAACTCAGCCCGCTGTGAGTGGATCGGCCGATGTCCGTGCAGTACACATCGCCTTCCGCGCTGCCGTCGTTGATGTAATAGCTCGCCGGATCGTTCTTCAGGGCGAACAGCGTCTCCGTCTGGCCGCAAACGGCTCCGTTGGTCGTGCACACCCGCCACACCCCCATCGCCGTGCTCTGGAAATTGGTGGTGGCCCATGGCAGCCCCGTGGTCCCGTCGTCGGCATACGCTTCGGCGATATTGGTCCAGCTGACCCCGCCGTCCCAGGAGAAATCCACCGTGACCCGTTCGTTCCCCGCCAGCCCGATCCACGCCCAATACAGCGTGGCATCCCCCCGGATCGTGCCGCCGTCGGACATCGTCAGGGGCACCAGCGCTCCCGTTCCCGAGCTCTTGCTGGCCTCCGGCGTGTCGCCGTACAGCCCCACGTTGACTTTTCCGCCATCCGGCGACGGCTCGTTCGTCGGCGCGGCATCCCCCAGATCAATCAGCCTCGACGTCTCGGTGTCGTTGGTTGTGAACGCGCCCTCCGCGGGATCGAACCGCCCGTATTCGCTCTTCAGGTGGAAATCATAGCCGCCGGCATCCGCAAACAGCGCGGCATAGCCGAAACTGCTCGGGTCCTGCCCGGCATTCAATTGCCAGTCGATCAGGAACCGGTCGTCGGGCTGATTGTCGCCGCCCGCCACGTTCGCGCCGTCCGTCGCCCGGACGTTGTTGTAGTCGGAATCCAGGGCGGTGGGCCCTCCCGTGTAGAACACATGCTGGCCGGCCCCCTCGGCCTCCAGAATGCTGTTCCGGACTTCCACGCTGCCGCCCCGCAGAAAGAATCCGGCAAGCGCGTGGTCCCGGAACAGGCTGTGCCGGACCGTGACCGTCGCCCCGGTGAAGGTGTGCAGCCCGGACACCAGGCTCTTTTCCAGAATCACGCGGCTGAGTTCCAGATTCGCCCCCGCCCCCGCCTCCACGGTGTTGGTTCCGCAGGATACGCCCCGGACCTTCTCCAGAACCGCCTTCCCGGTGTTGTCCACCCGGATCCCTCTCCAGGCGTTGGAGACCGTCAGGGCTTCGAGATGAATCCCGCCCGCGCGGGAAATCTGGAACACGCTGGACCCCGTGGTGCGCGCCGTCCGCGCCAGGAACGTCCCCTGGTAGGGCCGGTTGGTGTCTCCAATCACCCGCACGGGGCTGGCGGCCGATCCGGAATTCTTCATCCCCACCGCGATGGTCTCGTCCTCCGGATAGACCCCGGGATCCACCCAGATCCGGTCCCCCGGCTCCAGGTCGAACCGGTCGAACACCGACCGCAGCGACAGCATGGGTGCCTCGATGCTCGCCATCCAGTGATTCGTTGCTCCGGCCCCGCTGGCATACACATTCTCGTTCGTGTCCACGGTGGCCACGTACAGATCCAGAGAACCGTTGGTGCGAATGGCGAAGAAATTTGTCGAGAGCGCCCATTGGTTGGTGTTCTGTTCACACACCACCCGCCAGGCCCCGCCAGGCGTGGCTGGAAGACCGGCGACCGTCCAGTCCGCCCACCCGTTGGTGATCGGCACGTTGGTGGCCGCCGGCGGAGATGCCCAGCTTTCGCCGCCGTCCACCGACACCTCCACCGTTGCCGTCTGGTTGCTGAACCCGCCGCCGGCCGTCCAGACCAGACGGATCACGCCCGAAGACACACTGCCGCCATCCCCGAACGACACCGTCTTGAGCCAGGGCGCGGTGGACGGCGCCTTGCTGGCCTCTTCCGTCCCGCCCCAGACACCGATGTTGACCCGCCCTCCGTTGGGTTCCGGCTCTTCTCCGGCGCCTCCTTCCGGATCCCCCGCGTCCAGCAGCGGTGACGACGTCGTATCGTTCTTGCGCGTGCCGTCGCGACGCAGGCGTCCCAGCGTCTCTTCCGTCTTCAGATGGTAATCATAGGCGAATTCCTCCGCCGTGGCGGCACCCGGGTTCGCCATCTGCGGCTCCCCCGGCACGCTGTGGCGGTCCTGGCCGCCGGTCAGGCTCTGCCAGGCCGCCGCGTTGTCGGCCGCCGTCCCCCCCAGGGTGCCCACCCGCGTATTCGGTCCGGCATACAGGCCGTTGTAGTCCGACGTGAATCCGGTCGCCGAATTCAGGCTGAACAGCGTCCCGCCGGTTCGCGTCGATCCCAGAATGCTGTTGCGCACCTCAAACCCGTCGGTCCCCGAGGCCCGCTGGATCGCCGGCGAGTTCTCCCAGAACACGCCGTGCCGGATGGCAATGACCCGGGCGTTGTTCAGATACACCCCGGCGCCCCCGCCGTGCGCCACGCAGTTGGACAGCGTCACATGCCGGGATCCGTTCAGATCGAATGCCCGGCTCGTGCCGCCGCGGACCTCCACCCGGTGCAGCAGCAGGTTGGAGACGGTGCCCATCAGGATCCCCGTCTGCCGGTTGGTCACGATGATGTCGCGCAGCACGAGATTCGATGCCCCCGACTGGAATTCAAATCCCATCGGCCGGGCGGTTCCCGACGCCCCGAACACCGTCCCGCCCGCCAGCCGGTTCGTACTGCCCTCGATCACGATCGGATCCGACGGGGTCCCGGACTGCGCCGGCCCCAGCACCACCGGATTCGTGGCGGTGTAGCTCCCCGTATCAATGTAGATCCGGTCGCCGGGGCCGAAGGTGATGAATTTGGCCACCAGGGCATGCAGATTCGCCATCGGCAGGTTCGAACTCGTCCCCACATTCGAATCGCTGCCCGGCGCCCCGCAGTACATGTCTCCGGCCGTGGACGCATCGTTGATGTAATAAGCGAACGAGCCGTTGCGGTAGATGAAATCCATCGGCGATTCGCTGCCGGTGCCGCTGCCGGCTTCCGGATCGTCTTCGAGTTCCACCCGCAGCCTCGCCGAATACGACGACGTGTTGTCCGGCTCCGCCTCCTGGTAGAAAAAGGACCCCAGACTGGCGGTCACGTTGGTTTCCAGCACCTCCCAGGTCAGGCCGCTGTCGCGCGACAGCAGAATCCGCACCGTCGCGTTGGTCTCGTACTGGCCGCCGTCCCACCGCACCCACGCCCCGTCCGTCGCCGACAGCGGCGCGCCGTCCATATAGGTCAGCAGCTGCAGCCACGCATTGGTCCGGCTCAGGCTCGCCTGCGCCGTCCCGCCGTACAGCCCGGCATTCAGCCGGCCGCCGTTGGGATCGGGCTCGATCCCCGTCACATCCGCCGCCGGATCGCCCAGATCGATCGCCGGCGAAGCGTTGGTATCCGTCATCACGAAATCCATCAGATTGGTGTCATAGCGACCGGCCGGGCTCCGCAGGTGATAATCGCCGCCCGCGGTGTTGGCAAACAGCGGATCCGCATAGGCGCACCGGTCCCAGCCCAGCGTCGAACTCTGCAGCACCGTGAATTTCACGTAGCCGCCGCCCACGCCGTTGGTCAGCGGCAGGCCCCAGACCACGTTGTGGTTGCCGGCCACGGCCTGATTGCCGAACAGCGCGGTTCCCGCCTGGCCCAGGATGCTGTTCGATACCGCCAGCGCCTGGTTGGTCGCCGCATGAATGATCGCCTGGCTGTTCCACATCACCCCGTTCAGCCACTGGTTGGATCTCACCGCGGTGGAACTGCTGAGGAAGGCATGGCTGGAATTGTTCGCCGCCAGGCAGCGTTCGAACACATGGCGCACCGCCGCTCCCGCCAGGCTCACGCCCGTCTGGTTGTCCCGGAACTGCACGTTGCGCAGCGTGATGTCGCTCGCCCCGCTCCCGTACAGCCCGGCGCTGCCGCCGGTCAGAGCCAGGTTCTCGATCTCCAGAAAACTGGCCCCGCTGATGTCCAGCACCGTTGCCGCCGACATCCGGTCGAGAACGACCCCGTTGGGGCTGCCCAGAATCCGCACCGGACTGCCCGCGCGGCCCGAGTCGAATCCTCCGACCACCACGGTCTGCCCCGCATAGGTTCCCGTGTCCACATACACCACATCGCCCCCCCGCAGCGAATAGTTGGTCAGGATCCCCATCAGGCTGGCCTTGGGAGCGTTCGACGCCACCCCGAGGTTGGAGGCGGCACCGACCGCCGAGCAATAAACGTCGTTGGCCGTGCTGCCGTCGTTCACGTAGAAACTGAACGCCGTGTTGGTCGCCGGGCGCACACTGAACGGCTTGGCATTCGTCGAGGTGCAGGCCGCGTTGGTGGCGTTCACCACCCGCCACAACACCGCCGCATGGGCAAAGGCCGGCACCCACGTATAGCCTTCGTTCGTCGCCGCCAGCCGTTTGTAATCGTGCTCCAGCCTCCGCACCATTGTTCGTGCTGTACTCCAGGTTGACCGTTGCTCCCGGCCCCAGGTTGCCGCCCGCCCACTCCAAACGTGTCGTCTGCATCAGGTTGCCCCCATCGTTGAAAGTCATGGCAAACAGCCAGTCGTCCGTCCGGCTCTTGCTCGCCTCCGCCGTCCCCCCGTATAGCCCCACGTTCACACGACCGCCGTTCGGCATCGGCTCGTTGGTGTACGAGGCCGCCCCAGCGGCCATCGGCCCCGCCGCCAAACACATGATAAAACCCAACAGGCAAATTCGTGATTTCATTTGGTCATCCTCGCAGGAACGGACAGCCGGGAGACTCCATCACCCCGCTATACGCCTTAATTTGAATATAATACAGTGCCGTGCCCCCTGACAAGTCAATCTCCCCCCCTTTTTGCCCCCTTTTTGCTTGTCGCGGCAGGGGGATTGTTCCGGCAGGCAGGAGATTCGGACATCAGGTCTCCATGGCCCTGCCCCGGTGAGGAAAACAGATCCATGCCTCCTCCCGTGGGCGCTGCGGACGGTTCTCCGGTCTGTTCGAGACGTCCCCGGAGCAGATCTGACCCCGATCAGGCCCGAACCGGTCCCCGCTATCTCCCCTCCGGCTCCTCCAGCAGATCCAGCAGGATTTGAGCCGCCTTCTCCGCGGCATGCCCCGGATGGTAGAGCAACTGATCCCGGATCTGGCCTCCTCGCCTCCGAAAACTCCGCGGGATTCTTCAACGACCTCCTGGACGGCTTGTTTCATGGCTTCCGGATCCGGCACCACTCAGGCCGGATCTCCTTTTCCTGTACCGTGGTGTCCACATTGATTCGCTTCAGATCCTTTGCCCGGATCATGTTGGTTTTCAGACCGGTCTGAAGCGTTTGCGCCAGCCTCTGCTCAGCACCGCACTCGCCAATATGTTCGCGCCAGTTCGTCAGATCTGCTTCAATTGGTTGTGACCATTTCAGCGGCCACTGCGATAATGTCAATCCCCGCGCGCCGGACCCTTTCAGCGTGTCCGCGTGTCCGCGTTTTCCTCCGCCGTATTGGTTCGGCTTCTGTTCACCATCAGTTTTCGCCGAACCCATGCCCATAGCCAGGCGGTAAAGGGGCCAGGAAAGAACACAACAAACCGCAATACGGAACGAATCAAGGGGCCGCGCCACCGGCGGTCACCGAGCAATTGTCGGCAACACCGAATCTGATTCGGGATGATCTTTTGTGCCTGCTCAAGGGCAAATTCTCTCAAACCTGCTTGTGTTTTTAAAAATCGGCATACTCGGATTTGCACATCCAGCCAGACGATATCCTGCCCCCCCCCCTGATTCACGATCATGCCCGTTGAGCTCGTGTCGCTTAACCAATACCGGCACAGGGGTACGGCTACGGTCTAGAACTCGGTCTGCACCGCCAACATGGCAAACAAGAGCATATCTTCCCCACGATGCATCCCCTCATGAAAACCGATCGATTGCATCAACCGGCTTCGCAACATCACGGTGGAGGGATAGATAACAAATCGCTTCTCGAGAATGAACCGCAATGTGTCGAGACAATCGTACGGCTGCGAAACCTGGCGTTGGTTCAGGGGCGGGATGTGCGCAATGCGCGAAGAAGCGAACGGATCTTTATTCAAATCAACGAAGGTGTGCACCAGCCCAACGGCGGGCTGCTGCGCGAACACCCGTAGTTGGGCGTCCAGTTTTCCGGGAAGCCATTCGTCATCGGCATCCAGAAACGCAATGAATTCACCTCGGCAGTGGGCGATTCCTAAATTGCGGGCGGCGGATACTCCGTGGTTTTTCCCGTCGGGATGCTGAATCCATGTAATCCAGCCCGCATGTTCTGCCGCCAGCGAATTCGCCAAATCTGCCGTACCATCGGTGGAACCATCGTCCACAATGATGATCTCGCGTACTCGGACGGTTTGCTCCATTACGCTGTCCACTGCGCGTCGCAACACTCCGGCGGCATTGTATGCCGGTATCACAACGGACACATGGCCGACCAGTTCCGCCATGGCTCCCGGCGACTCCGGCTCGATGCAGGCGATCTTCCGGCCATGCTCCACGTCCCCGCCTGGATCATCTTTCATCTTGAGGTGGAGTGTCATATCCGTCCCGCATCACTTCCAGGCTTTTTCAACCTCATTCACTTCTGTACAGATTGTTCCAGTACCCCCCGCAAACGCTTCAGTACCCGCTCCGCCGCGCCTCCGGCATCATACTGGTGGAACAGGCGTTTCAGCTTGTCCATCTCCGGGTCGGGCTTCTGCCCCGTCAGATTCCGCTCCAGCCCCGCGGCCAATGCCTCTAGGTCCCGATGAATCATCCGCTCAAACAGTTGCTCGAAGTCAAAGTAGGGAAACCCCCGATTCCTCTTATACTCTTCGATATCCGGACAATACAGCAAGAGGGGGCGGGACAGAAGCAGCCAGTCGAGAATGACACTGGAATAGTCGGAGACCAACACATCCGCCGCCGCCATCAAGTGCTCCGTGTACATGTCCAGATCAACGGAAAAAAAGAACGGCGGTCGAATGGGCGCTTTGATCATGTTGCGCATCCATGGGTGCGGCGCTACGATCATGCAGGCCTGCTGCCGGCACAGCACCTCTCGGAGCTGCGGCGACCCGACTACGCTTTCGATGATGCCCACCGTCGTCAAGCTGCCCCCCGGCCGGGAAAGCAATTCATCCCGGTGGGTCGGGGCATACAGCACAACGCGGCGAAAAGAACCGCCAAGACAAGCCCGCACATCCGGCCGTAAGACATCCACAAAGCCATCCGTCTTGGGTTCGCCCGTACACGCAATCCTCTCCCGGGGAAGCCCAAATGAACTAGCCATGGAGTCGGCAGTCAGCGGACTGGTCGCAATGGCATGCTCGATCTCTGGAAATTCCTCGGGGACCTTCGCGTCTCGTTTCATGATCCCCTTGATGGGCATGCCATGGTACAAAAGAAATTGACAAGCGCCAGCCACCTCCGGCCCTATGTCCGTTATGGGCCGCGCGGTGCCCAAGACCGCCTTCGCCCGATGCGCGAGGCTCCGTGCCATCCTCCCCCCCTTGGGCACCCATGGAAGCCCTTCACGCAGCATGATCCGGTTGGATTTCGGATCCGCCACGCCCACCACGCAGGCCCAAGAAGCCCTGCACGCGTGTTTCAGAAAATAATACGCATTACTGTTATAGATGGCCGTATGACTCCCGACGAGCAGAAGGGGACGGCGCGTCAGCCGCGCGCGCAGAAACGTCCGCACTGCCGCAGCAAAGCAAGACAATCCAACCCCATGCCGCACAATCCACCCGCGCCATGCGGCGGGGATGATCCGTTTCAATCTGGTGTAAACAGTGCTCATCTTTCTTCTCTCAAGGGCAGATCCCGCCGGAGAAACCCCCTCGTTGGGCCCGTCATGAATCGTCTTGTTGCAGACCCTCGTTTGGGTGCATTCACTTCAGGTGCACGATCTTGTCCAGCACCCCGACCAGATCCCTCAAGTCTTCCGCGCGCAGCTGCCCCAACACCCCCTGCACCGCCCGCAATCGGTCCAGTTCGGCTTTCAGGCTGGAAGTCGAGATGTCCGGCGTCCGCGGCAGATAGACCACTTCGCAATGGGGCTTCAGGAAGTCGAACTTGCCGGCCCAATCGTCGCCCATGGTGAAAATGTCGATTCCCAGCCGTTGGACGTCGTCCGCCTTCTGTTCCCAACAGGTCTCCGGAATCACCGCGTCCACGCCCTTGAGGTTTTCCACCACCGCCTTGCGCTGCTCATACGTCATGTGCGGCAGCCGCTTGTAGCTCGCGATCGCGGCATCCGTCAACAGCCCCACCACCACCCGGCCCAGCCCCCGCGCCGTGCTCAGAATGTTCAAATGGCCCGGATGGATTAAATCCGCGCTCATCCCCACGTAAACGGTTTTCGGGTCGTTCATGCCGGCTCCAGTTCCTGTTGGCTCGAATGAACGGGATTCTTCATCCCCCCCCCCGAGGACGCAAGCCTTTTCTCTGTTGGCTGTTGGCCGTTGGTCGTTGGTCGTGGGCGCATCTGCGATTCGGTGCATGGCCTGGATTGCGTTTGGGCAGGGACGCCGCGCCGTCGGCGTCCGCATCCCCGCCACCAGCCCGGGCGGGGCGGAACCCGTCTCTCCACCGGACCTCCGACTTCGGCCTCTGTCCCCTGTCCCCTGTATCCTGTATCCTGTTCCCTGTCTTGCGGACCTCCGTCCTCGGACTTCGGACCTCGGCCCCCTGTCCCCTGCCTCCTGTCCCCTGCCCCCCTGGCCGCCCCCTTGGACATTGATCATTCCTTGCTGGACATTGGATATTGAGTTACCCCCTGCCCTTCTGTCTCCTGTCTCCTGAACGGATTACTCGCCGGGCGGATCGGATGGATCAAGCGATTCCAGCGCCTCTGCATCGGCCAGATCCTTGGTGCGTCCCGAGGCGCGCTTGTTGCGGATCAGGTCATTGCGCGAGGGAATTCGGATTTGAAGACCCTCGATTTCGATGGGCGATGAGGCGTGGAACGTCTCCTCGAATCGGAGTCCGGATGCGCCTGTGATGATGTCGATGCGCCGCGGGGCGACTCCGATTTGAAACACGGTGTCGTCTCTCAGCAAATCAGCGGCGGAAAGATCATGCAAGGGCGCCCCGAAGCGCCGTAAGGCTCGCAGGACCGCTTGCGCATTGTCCGGCGAAGGCATGACCCATAGGTCGATATCCATGGTGGCCCGGGGATAGCCATGGGCCGCCAACGCATAGGCTCCAACGAGGAGGAACTTAACGCCCTCGTCGTTCAAGCACTGCAACATCTCTTTGTAGTCTCTGTTCAACATTCAACTGCTTGCACCAAGCCGCGACTTCGCGGGTCAACGGCCAAACCAACGCAAGACGGCGCTGTGACCCGCCCGGGACGTAGTCGTCCCGCAGCGACTGACTCCCTTTCCGAACGGTTTTGACGGCGGCGCGTTTCATGGATTTCTTATACCGCACCGCAGGCCTTTATACAACGTCCATTATGCCTGGATTCTTCCTGAACATTGGAGCATATGCAACACTCTGTTGGGCAAGTGCTGTATTCAGGATTAGGAACAGCCGCCAGACCGACACCAGGCCACTGTCCCCTGCCCCCTCCCGCCGGCGTTCAGACCTTCCGCAGATCCCGCATCACGGCGGCAACCCGTTCGCCCGCACGGCCATCGTCGAATTCATGGAAAAAACGGCGGCTCAGCTCATAGTGCCATCGTTCTTTTTCCGTCATGCCCGTGGTCAGCAGCCGCTCGATTTCCCGGTTGAGCTGATCCATGCTTTCGACAACCGGCCCGGGAAAGATGCAACGCTCATCCCAGACGATTCCCCGCTTGTGATCGTAGACGTCCCGGTCGTATTGGAAGGCAATCACCGGCTTGCCGGTCAGCAGATAATCCACCCAGACGGAAGAATAATCGGAAATCAGCAAATCCGTTTCGGCCAGCAGCGCCGCCACCTCCGGATACTCGGCATGCCCGCAGTTCAAAATGGCGGGATTCAGAATCCCGTCGGCCTGGCGCTGATCATAATGGTGCAGCCGCACCCCCAATACAGCGTTCTGCCGGGCTAGCAAATCGATCAAGGCTCCGGATTCTCCCGCCAGAATGGGACTGAGGCGGATGGAATCCGGCCGGCTGTCCGCGGCATAATAGGCGCGGAACGTGGGGGCATAGAGAACCAGCCGGCGGCCGGCCTTTTGACGCAGGCATTCCGCGTGCTGCCGTTTCATCGGCCCGGTATACGACGACGGGCCGGAAACCAGCCAATCGTTTCGAGGAAGACCGGTCAGCCGCATCTGCGAATCCGCTTTGCGGAAAATCGCGGCATTGTGCTGAGCATCCGCCTTGGAGGAAGCAATCACCACGTCGAACCGCCGAGCCTCTCTCAACTGCCATTGAAAGGCCTGGCGGTCCCGGTCCGTGAGGAGCCAGTGCCGTTTCATGCCGATCCCGTGCCACACATTGACGATCCGGCGGCGGCGGTGGCGGGGCACCGGAAATCCCGTGTCCCGCAGCACGTCGTGCGTCACCACGATGAATCCCGACCGCAGAATCGCTCGAAACACAGCCGGCGACCCCTGCGCCATCACCGTCACCTTGCGGGACTCGGCCGGCGACAGCCCCTCCCGGGTCTCCGCCACCGAAGAGGCCGGCACCGCCACAACCAGCCGGCCCGCCCAGTCCGCCTCCGCCAGCACCTGCAGCATCCGCGCCAGGTTCCCCGCCAATCCGTTCATCGAGGCCAGCAGCACCGTGTCGTCGCGGGGAGAAATCACCCGCCCCAGCAGCGCAAACACCATCTCCATTCCAGCGGTTTTCATCCGCCGCGCACACGCGTTCCACCCGGCCGCCAGGGACCAGCGCCAGCCGACCGCGCGCCGATATCCGGCGGGAAACAGTTTCCCGGCAGCCTGCTTGGCATAATGGATCACATTCCCGCTCCTTGCACCGGCGACACCCGGCTTTACTTCAGATTGACAATCCGCTCCAGCACTCCGATCAGATCCTTCAAATCTCCCGGTCGCAGCTGTCCCATCACCGCCTGCACCGCCCGCAGCCGGTCCAGTTCGGCTTTCAGGCCGGACGTGGAAATGTCCGGCGTCCGCGGCAGATAGACCACCTCGCACCGCGGCTTCAGGAAATCAAACTTCCCGGCCCAGTCATCTCCCATCGTGAAGACCGAGATGCCCAGCCGCCGAACATCGTCTTCCTTCTGCTCCCAGCAGGTTTCCGGAATCACCTCGTCCACGTAGCGGATGCTTTTCACGATCTCCAGGCGCTCTTCAAACGGCAGGATCGTCTTCTTGCCCTTGCCTTCGTTGAAGGCGTCCGTGGACACCGCCACCGTTAGATGATCGCCCAGTTCCCGCGCCCGCCGCAGCAGGTGGATGTGCCCGATGTGCAGCAGGTCAAACGTGCCGTAGGTGATGACTTTTCTCATGCTTTGCCTTTACCACAGAAGCCTTGGAGATTTACAGAGAAAATCGCCCCCATCGATTTCCCGCCATGTTGCATCCCGGCATCCCGCAACCTTGCCAACAGCCTCGAATTATGCCCATTATCGATCCTGATGAAGCCTCGCCACAAAAGAGCCATTGTCGTCGGCGCCGGGTTTTTCGGTTCCGTCATGGCCGAACGGCTGGCCAACGAACTGGGCTGGAACGTGTTGCTTCTGGAGAAGCGCCGCCATGTCGGCGGCAACTCTTGGTCGGAACCCGATCCGGAAACCGGCATCGAAGTCCACACCTACGGCCCCCATATCTTCCACACCTCCCACGAGCAGGGCTGGAATTATATCAGCGGCTTTACCTCCTTCAACGGCTATGCCGCCACACGGTTTGGGCTACCGCGCGCGAAGAATCTACCCGTTAACCTTCGGTCTTGCCGCCATCAATCTGTTGCTGGGCCGGCAGCTGTCGCCGCCGTCGGCCGAAAGTGGGTCAATCGAAGCGGCCAAAACCGGCATCGCCGATCCACGCAACCTCGAAGAAAAAGGCCTTGTCCCTGATCGGCCGCCCGCTGTACGAGGCGTTCGTCAAGGAATACACGGAAAAACACTGGGCATGCTGGCAACCGACCTGCCGGGCAGCATCATCACCCGCTTGCCGGTGCGCTTCACCACGACGTCGGCTACTACAACGACCGCTGGCAGGGGATTCCGTTGATGGCTATGGCGCCCTATTTCGCAAAATGCAGCCAAATCCCCTGATCAGGAAATCCGTTTGAACACCGATTATTTTGCCGTCGCAACTCCCTCCCCCCTGCGATCTCTGGTCTATACCGGCCTATATTAATTTTTTCAGTACAAGCACGGACGCCTGCAATGGCAGATCCGTCAGGTCAAAGAAACCCTGAACACTTCTCCGGACTTCAGGCACGTCAGTCATGAACGAATGCGACGGCAACGTACCCTACACCCGCACCCACGAATTCAAGCACTTCACCCCGAACGCTCGTTCGAAAAAACGACCGATCTTTCGTGAATATTCCTACGCGCCTCAGCCCGGCGAAGACGTTTATTACCCCATCCGGACTCCGCCGACCTCGCCATCAGGCCAAATAAGGCGGAAGCCGGCGCCATCCGGAAGTGTTGTTCGGCGGGCGCCTTGGCGCTACGCCTACCTCGACATGGAAAACACCATCAGCAGCGCCTTGGATGCGTTTGCCCAACTCCGGGCCAGAATCCTCGCCGCATCCCGTTAATCATTTCGCCGTTTCCGGCGGCATTCTTCAACCGCGCCATCGATCCCGCAACCGCACCGCCCATTCCGGCAAGCGGCTCTTCACGTTGCTATGGCCGTATTGGCTGTGACAGGCAGCTGGCCATTTCCATACTGGACCGGTTTTCTCAACCGCCCCAGATCGCGTGTTCGCCAGGTCGTTTCCAGCCATTTCTTCCCACCGGCGCAGCGCCCGGTCTTGTCCAATCGACCAACGCTCCTGCATGCCCGGACGGACGGACAACTCGTCCAGCAGACGAACCCGATAGCGGAATCCGTTTAGAAGGGTCTCATCGCCGGAAGACGAACTGCGCCCCGTGCACCCGATAGCGCACCGTCTGTTCGGGCCAGGCGGCAAAGCGCAACGAAGCGAGCACCGAACGAAAAAATCGAAGTCGTCGGTCAAAAACGGTGTCGCCCAGTCGACCACCGATTTCCGCCGCTGTAGTCCGGCGCACAACGGCACAGGATGGCATCAGAACCGTGGTTCTCATAATGGTGGCGAATGCATCCTGCGGCGGATTCCTTGCGGCATTATATGGAAAATCATCATCGGAGGAGCCAAAACGCTTCATCCGCCCGAACGCCACGCCGGCTTCCGGCCACTGGTCCAGCAACCCGGCCACCTTTTCCAGATGCTGCGGCTTCCAGATGTCGTCCGCATGGAGAAAGGCGATATAATCGCCCCGCGATGCCATGATGCCCCGATTGGCCGTGGCCCCGTGGCCCGTGCCCTTGGCATTGGGCGAACGCAGTAGCCGGATGCGGTCACCGTAAGACAGGGCCACAGCAACTGAGTCATCCGTGCTGGCATCATCCACAACGATGATCTCATCCGCCGGACGCGTCTGGCCTAACGCTGAATCGATCGCCTCCCGCAAGAAGGCCGCGGCATTGTAACAGGGAATCACTACGCTAATTGAAGCCGTCATATGTGTCACTTTCTGCCATTTTTCTTGAGCAACCATTTGCCGACCCTGATGCCCCACTTCGGCAGCAAGGCTCTGGGAATGTAATGACAACAAGACTTGGCCAGTTCCGGTTGTCGAATCCCCCACCAAAGCATGGCACGCAGTTTCATTTGGTTGTTGGCTTGCCAAGCCTCCCCCAAATGACCATCCCATGCATGCCGCATTTGGTCGAAGCCAATTCGTGCTAACTCTGAATATATACCAGATTTTCTAATTTTGATAATTTGCCTTTTCCTATAGACAAAAGCTAGAAGCGTTTGCTCTGTTTTCAGTTTACTGGCCTGATCTTCGTGTACACGATACAACGCCGTACATGCCGGAGAACTCACGCAAAGAAACTCGGCGGAAAGCCGCAAGAAAAAATCATAGTCTTCAACCTGAATGCGACGCCTTTTGGAAATCCTGATTATTTCGTCAAAACCGCCGATTTTGTTGAACACGTCCCTCCTCACCAGTGCGGTGGATGGAAACAGGGCATCGCGGCGCATCACCTGGGCAAATATGTTGGCCGGGCGGTACTGGCACTCGGGATATTGTACCCAGGCGGCCTCTTGACTTCCGAACTGCCGCAAACCGCAACAAGCAAAGTCAGCTTCCGGCCACTTATCGAGCAGCCCCGCCAGATCCTCTAAATGCGCCGGCAGCCACTTGTCGTCGGCATCCAGGAACGCCAGATAGTCCCCGGTCGAGGCCGCCACGCCGGCATTCCGGCTGTGGCCGGGGCCGCTGTTCACTTCGTTCACGAGCACCTTGACCCGATCGCCGAAGCTGCGTGCAATCTCCACCGTCCGGTCCGTGCTGGCATCGTCCACCACGACGATTTCCTTCGCCGGGCGGGTCTGGTTCAGCGCCGATTCGATCGCCTCGCCGATGTACTTCTCGGCGTTGTAGGCGGGAATGATGACGGAGATGGAGGGCATGAAGAAGTAGTCAGTAGTCAGGAGTCAGGAGACGGGAGACAATCCATTCTGGCAAGGCCGTGAGCGGGATCCATCCATGGAATCCACGGTTGAACAGCTGGCTTGGATTGCGGCGTCTCATTTCGGAACGGGGGATGAAAGCGCTCGGCGAATCTTGTCGGCCAATCGATCCGGAATTTCAACGTGCCGGGGAACCGCCTCGATCCGCCCGGTGTTGGGATTTGTCCAAAGGGAATGCGCCCCTCCCTCGCGCTTCAAATAACAACCATGCCGGCGCAAATGCCGGAGCAACTCGTTGCGCTTCATCCCAAAGCGACCATCTCGCGGATGGCGCCGCGGGGCAGTCCACGCACCGCATCTTCCCGTCGATCTTCCAAGATCAAATCAATGGCCGCCGCGAGGCTTTTTAGGCATTCCCCCTTGGTCTTGCCTTGTCCATTTGCCCCTGGGATTTCGGGACAATACGCCACAAACCATTGTCCATCCCGTTCGAGAATGGCCGTGAACTCGTTATGCATCATATCTCCTCTGTTGACATCCACCCAATTACCACAGGGCCTCGCGTAATTCAAGCCACAGACGACCGGCCACTGACTACTGCCCCCTGTCATCCTTGTCCGCCGTCTTGTCCGCCGTAGCCTCGGCGAAGGCGGAAGCCTTTGGCGAAGGCGGATGTCCTCTGCCCCCCTGCCCTGAGCCTGTCGAAGGGCTGCCTCCTTCCGCCGGACTACCGTCCGCCACGACGATTTCCTTGGCCGGGCAGGTCTGGTTCAGCGCCGATTCGATCGCCTCGCCAATGAATTTCTCGGCGTTGTAGGCGGGGACGATGACGGAGATGGAGGACATAAAGAAGTGGTCAGTAGTCAGAATTCAGCAGTCGGGTGGCATTGGACATGAATCGCAGGCCATTTTTTACCACAGAGGCCACAAAGATTCACAGAGAAAACAGCCCCGGCAAGTTAACCACGAATTACACGGATTTCACGAATGGATCCCAGGAAGGGCGCTGCGCCTCAGGCGCAGGAAAATGTTCGAGGCTGCCGAACGGCAGTTGTGTGCGTCAAGTTCTGCAAATAGGTTTGGTGATTCCTGTGTCGGGTTCCTCGCTGATCTGCTTGTTGAGAGCCTTGCGTGTTTGGTTGTTCGGGAACATCCCGCCCCCCCCGGGGGGGGCGGCGCGCTGCGTCAAACTGACACACCTTCCTTCGGTTCCTTTGTGAAGTGAAAGAGCCGTTGGGGCTCGACGTAGTCATCCCACCCAAGCCTTCCGTGAGTCAGCCCGTATTCTCGAAGTACGGAACCGATCTTGGAGAGGCTGGGTGTTGGGGATAGCGCCTCCTGTTCGATCAAGAACCGGCGCAACTCGGCAGCACCACATGCTCGACCGGTGTTGTACAGATGGACTCGTGCCAGCAGGATGGTCTGATCCACACGGTCACGTTCATCAAGAATGCAGTCGCGGCACGCGCTCATGCCACCCTCGCCATTTGCAGTTTCTTATGCTCGCGCAACAACTCCATGTTTAGGTAACGGTGCTGCTCGATCCAGTCTTCGTGGATCTCCACTGCCAAAGCTCTCATCAGCCGCAAACAGCTGTCGGGATTTGGGAAGATGCGTACGACATGCGAGCGACGTTTGAGCTCTTCATTGATTCGTTCCAGCATGTTGGTCGACTTCAGATGCTTATGATGGGCTAACGGCCAGCGATAAAAGGTGAAGGTCTCTTCGATGTGCTCCTCCACCCAGTTGCACAGCTTCGGATACCGCTGTGCCCATTTCGACAACCAGGCGCCCAG
Source organism: Kiritimatiellia bacterium (assembly GCA_040768005.1). GTDB lineage: Bacteria > Verrucomicrobiota > Kiritimatiellia > CAIQIC01 > Lenti-01 > JAAZFE01. The sequence goes on along the minus strand of JAXGNL010000006.1, from coordinate 3,338 downwards.
ATCCCGGCGCGCTTCCTCCAGGCAGCGACGGTCATACAGCCAGCGCAGTTCCATCAGGCAGTCGTCGTCGGCCTTCCGAGGCAGATGATCAAGCGCATTGCGCAGGAAATGCACATAGCAGCGTTGCCAGGCCGACTCCGGGAACACTTCCGCCACGGCTTTCTTCAGGCCGCTGTGATCGTCGGTAATCGTCAGTTCCACGCCTCGAAGCCCACGCTGGCGAAGTCCGATCAGAAAGTCCTTCCAACTACTTTGACTCTCCCGTCCCGCCAGTTCGACGCCTAGCACCTCCCGGCGCCCCTCCCAGTTGATGCCAATCGCCACCAGGACGGCTTGGCTGCGGATCACTCCATCGAGGCGAACCTTCTCATAGCGGGCGTCCAGGATCAGGTACGGGTATTCCATCTCCAATTGGCGCTGCGCGAACCGAGCCAATTCTTCGTCCAACCGGACGTTGAGTGCACTGACCGTCGAAGCGCTGAACGCGTGGCCGCACAGCTCCTCCGTCACGGCCTTGACCTTTCGCGTGGACACACCTTGGATGTACATCTCCGCCAAGGTGGTTACAAACGCCTTCTCACTGCGCTGGTATCGCTCGAATATCTCTGTGCTGAACCGCCCCTGGCGATCCTGGGGAATCCGCAACTCCAGCTTGCCCACACGCGTAACCAGTGCCCGATTATAGTACCCGCTACGATATCCCCGGCGTTCCGACGTCCGCTCCCCTTTGCTTGCCCCAACCGCCTCATCCATCTCGGCCTCCAGTACCTCCTGGAGCACCAACTGCATCAATGGCTTGAGAAAATCACGGTCTTCCGTCAACACCTGTTTCAGTTCCTCTCGAGAGATGCTATGGTTCTTCTTGGTCATGGTTCTTCCTTTCTGGTCCTTCTGGACCGGGTTTGTTGACCTACACAGGAATTACCATGACCTTTCCTTTTTGCAGAACTTTCTGAACACTACCCGAACGGCGCACGCGCTTCGCGTGTGGCCTTCGCCAGACTCGGACATCCCGGCGGATTCGCCTATGGCAATCCGCGCCCTTCCCCGGATCGGAATCCCATAAATCCTGTCCATCCTGTCAGAAATATCGGGCTCATGTTCACGGTTTCCATCCGTGTCCATTTGTGTCCATCCGTGGTTGAAAAGAGATTCAGGTTGAAGGAGATTGGGTTGAAGGTTGCAGGTTTTAGGTTCCAGGTTGCAGATTTTCGGACATCGGACCTCCGACCTCGGACCTCGGATCTCGGACCTCGGCCTAAAAGCCTCCGGCCTATTCCCTAGCTCCGAAGTCGATCCCCGGGCTGAAGCCCACCGCCGGATTCGTCACCCACGTTCCGTTCGAGACGAACCCCGCCGGAAATTCCGGAACAGATCAGACGATCCTCGTGGACAGTTCGATCAGCCCCTCGCGGATGCGCGCATCCGGCGTCGGCGGCCCCAAATAATCCACGCTTTCCGTATAGTCCACGTCGTCGAAATAGCAGAGTTGTTCGCGAAACAACTTGCCCGAAAAATCTCCTCCGAACAACTCATCCGCTTTCGCGCTGACCCGGTCGATCGAATGATGTCCCGTCAGGATGAAATACAAGTCCACGTAATCCTTCCATTTGGCCCGGCGGCCCAAGGCGAATGCTTTCATGGCCGCCAAGGCCAACAAATCCGGCACGTGCGCAAAACCGTCCGCCGCCATCCCGTGCGGCACGGCATACGGATAGTGAAAGAACGTCAACTTGACGTGGTCGAGCAGGACGTGGAGTTGATCGACGTCTTCGTGCAGCACGCGCGCGGGTTCGGGCCATTCCCGCAGGACTCCCCGGATTCTCGATTTGGACAGTGGTGCCGCCGTGAACAGATCGAAATCGATCGACCGCCGGTGGCCGATATGCAAGGCGATGGCGGTTCCGCCCACCAGGTAAAAGGAGCGCCGGAAACGGCGAATCAGCGGCAGCAATTCAGCTTGTTGCGGGCTCAAGACATTGAGGTGCATAACGCTTGAAAACCTGAAGGAAATAATGCCGCGTCAGTTCGTGGTAATTTTGGCGCCGTCGCCCGACGCCCAGCGCCGTCCGCGCAAACTCGCGGGCGACCGTTTCCATGCCCAGCAACGCAATCAACGAGCGTACCGACTCCAAACTGCCGTAATTCAATACGGTTTCCACCAAAACGGCATGGCTGATGCGATCAAGTCCCGATTCCGGAACAAACCAGAACAGATCCCTCTGCTCGGATATGAACGTTCTGATTTCCTCCGATTGCACAGTATATTCATAGCCCAGCCTTCTCCCGTTGTCCATATGAAATCGCACGGGGTGCGGTGCGGCGAAACCCGGCCCCCCTTCACCACGAATGACACGAATTACACGAATAGGGATCGGGAAGGGCGCTGCGCAGCAGGCGCAGAGGGATGCCCGAGGCCGCCGAACGGCGCACGCGTCCCGACTCTCCAAGAGGTCGGGATGTGGCCTTCGCCAGACTCGGACATCCCGGCGGATTCGCCTCAGGCGAACCGCTGCCCTTCCCCGGATCGAAATCCCATAAATCCTGTCAATCCTGTCTAAACTCGAGTTCACGGTTCCTATCCGCGTCCCTCCGTGTCCATCCGTGGTTTAAAACGGCTGTTGGCCGGCCCCCTTGGGCGACCTTTGCGTGCTTGGCGAGAAAACTCACCCAGGATACAAGACCTCTTTTTTTGGGGGGGGATCCGTTGCGATTCAACTTCCCCGCCGAAACGAAACATCACGACAATTCTGAAACCAGAACGACGTTGAGCTCCTTGCATCGCTTCCAATCCGCGTCGTTGGTCACCAGGAGGCTGGCGCCGCAGGTCCGGGCCACTGCCAATTGAATGGCGTCCGGCGTCTTGAACCCATGTGTGGCGCGGATTCGTACGCATTCATCCGCCACCTGCAGATTGAACGGATGGATGGACAAGTTCTCGGAATTGGTCAGGAACATGCGGTACCGCGCCGTCAAATCGGCACGCCCCAATCGTTCTGGGTGGGTCAACACCTCGATGTAGGTGATCAGAGAGGTCACCATCTGGGCGCGAATGCGGGTGCATGCCGCGACCAGCTCGCGCACGGGGACGCAAAAGTCGCCATGTCCTTCGATCAGGTAAATGAACGGAGCGGTGTCCAAGAAGACGACCGCATCGGCATCCAGTTTCAGGCCCACTGGGCCCGCTCCTGGCAAATATACTTGTCGACATCCATGCCGGCCCAGATTTCACCGCCCAGTCCCGTCAGATCGAGCAGGCTCAACCTCCCTTCACGGGGAGCGGCCATTTTCTTGTTCGCCCCGGAATCATAGGCTTGCAAGATGGCCATCTTTTCCCC
>JAXGNL010000005.1:0-82223 GCA_040768005.1 Kiritimatiellia bacterium | reverse complement strand
GGCCGACTAGTAGTAATAAAATTAGTCTTGAACGTTCGGCACTTGAATCAATGCAAATTCTGGAATTAGACGAAAGATGAGTCGAAACCGAGACGGTCGGCCTGGATCAGGACGTTGGCGCAGATGGCGGCGTCGGCTTTGGGAACGCCGAGGCCGATGAAGACGTCGCGCATGAAGCGTTCCAGAAGGGGAAAGGGGAGTCGGACCTCGGGCGGGTTGGTTTTCATGGGCGTATCCTTGACCGCAGAGTATGCCCGGCGGCGGAAGCGGGTCAAGGCGGGAGGGGGCCGTGCCAGATGCCGGTCCATTCGGGGACGGTGGCGGAACCGGCGGCGAGGACGGCGCGCTGCATGGCGGGGCCGAAGAAAAAGCCGAGGACGTCGGCGGCTTCGGCGGCGTCGTCAAAGCGGTAGTCGGTGGAGAGGACGGTCTGGCGGAGGCCGTAACGGGACTGGAGGAGCCGGTAGAATTCCGCGAGGCGGGGATGGGGGGCGGCGGGGGTCCGGGCGTTGGTGCCCAGGGTTTCGATCAGGATGACGGGAGCGCCGGGGACGAGGCTGGGGCGCAGGTTGGCGAACAGGGCGTCGGCGACCGGTTCGACGGGGCCGGGATCCTCCAGGACGGCATGTCCCCAGCTCCATCCTTCGATGAACAGGTCCGCCGGTGCCGGAAGACGGGGCAGCGCCCGGTTGTCGGCGACGCGCAGCTCGAGTTTGTCCGCATGGGCGGCCAGGCGTTGACGAGCGGCCTCGAGCATGTGGGCTTCGCGGTCGCAACCGATGACGCGGCGGACGGATTCGATGAACAGGGCCGTGACGCGGCCGGTGCCGATTCCGCCTTCGAGGACGGTCTTGGCGCGCCAGTCGAAGCGGGAGGCGAGGAAGGCCGGGAGGCGGCGGTCGCTGTCTTCAGCGGCGACGAGCCGGTCGTATTCGGTCCGGTGGCGGCGGTAGATGTCGTCCATGGAGGGCATGGCGGCATCTTTCCGCGGGTACCGCCGGAAAGCAAGCCCCGGGCGGGATTCGGGGTTGAAGGGGGGCGGGGGAAGGGGCTAGAGTGGGGCCTCTTATGAACACGACCGCCAAACCCGAGAACCGCATATGGAATCCGGCGTGCGAATGCATGCCCCGTCCGGAGCTGGAGGCGCTGCAGCTGGAGCGGTTGCGGCGGATCGTCCGGTTGACCTGGGACAAGGTGGGCTATTACCGGGCGAAGATGGAGGCGGCGGGAGTGGCGCCGGAGGACATCCGCTCGCTGGCGGACGCGGCGAAGCTGCCGTTCACCACGAAGGACGACCTGCGGGGCTGTTTCCCCTACAAGGCATTTGCGGCGCCGATGGATGACGTGGTGCGGATTCATGCGTCGTCGGGGACGACGGGCCAGGCGACGGTGGTGGGCTACACCCGGCAGGACCTGGACATGTGGTCGGAGCTGATGGCGCGGCTGCAGACGGCGGCGGGCATGACGAAGAGCGACATCGTGCAGATTGCCTTCGGGTACGGGTTTTTCACGGGCGGCATCGGGCATCATTACGGCGTGGAAAAGGTGGGGGCGGCGGTGCTGCCGGTGTCGTCGGGCAAGAGCGAGCGGCAGATCCAGATCATGAAGGACTACGGGAGCACGGTGCTGATCTGCACGCCGTCGTACGGGATGTACCTGGCGGAGCTGATCGGGAAGACGGGGGTGCGGAAGGATCTCCGGCTGCGGCTGGGGCTGTTCGGAGGCGAGGCCTGGACGGAGGGCATGCGGCAGGCGCTGGAAAAGGGCCTGGGGGTGTTTGCGACGGACAACTACGGGCTGAGCGAAGTGCTGGGGCCGGGCGTGGCGTGCGAGTGCGTCGAGCAGCGCGGCATGCACATCGCGGAAGATCATTTTCTGCCGGAGCTGATTGATCCGGCCACGGGGGAAGCGGCGGCCGATCCGCACGGGGCGGGGGGCGAGCTGGTGCTGACGACGCTGACCAAGCAGGGGATTCCGGTGATCCGCTACCGGACGCGGGACCTGTGCACGTTCCTGCCGGGCGACTGCGCCTGCGGACGCACGGGGCGGCGCATGAGCAAGGTGTCGGCCCGCAGCGACGACATGCTGATCATCCGGGGCGTGAACGTGTATCCGCAGCAGATCGAAGAAGCGCTGCTGTCCATCGAGGGGGTGGCGCCGCATTACCAGATCGTGGTGAGCCGGGAGGGGGCGCTGGACGTGCTGGAGGTGCTGGTGGAGGTGACCGAAAACCTGTTTTTCGACGAAATGACGAAGCAGCAGGCGATGAAAGACCAGATCGGGCGCAAGCTGGAGACGTCGCTGGGGGTGCATGCCAAGGTGCGGCTGGTGGAGCCGGGCAGCACGCCGCGTTCGGAGGGCAAGGCGGTGCGGGTGATTGACAAGCGGAAGCCGGCCTGACCCGGCGGGCGGAGCCATGGGCGCGGACGGCAGCTTGCGGGGACGGGTGGCGCTGGTGACGGGCGGGGCACGGCGCATCGGGGGGGCGATCTGCCGCGAGCTGGCGGCGCGGGGGGCGAGCGTGGTGGTGCATTACCGGCGCTCGGAAAAGGAGGCCATCGGCATGAACCGCAGCCTGGGGCAGGGGGTGTTTTCCGTGCGGGGGGATCTGTCGTCCGCGCAGGGCTGCGAGTGGGTGTTCCGCGAGGCGGCCGAGTGGATGGGGCGGGTGGATATCCTGGTGAACAACGCATCGGTATTCGAACGCGACGGCGAGGCGGACGCGGCGGAGCTGCGGGCCGTGAACACGGATGCGCCGCTGGCGCTGGCGCGGATGGTGGCGGCGCAGGCGGGGGGGGGCTGCGTGGTGCATCTGCTGGATTGCCGGATTGCCCGGGCGGACGGCGGAGCGTTTGCGCAGTATGCGGCGACCAAGCGGGAACTGGCGGAGTCGGTGGCGCGCCTGGCGCGGGAGTGGGCGCCGCGGACGCGGGTGAACGGGGTGGCGCCGGGGCCGGTGCGGGTTCCCGAAGGCGTGCGGGAAGCCGCCGGCGACCTGCCGCTGGGGCGGCGGCCCACCGAGGAGGACGTGGCGCGGGCCGTGGCCTTTCTGTGCGAATCCGACGCCATCACGGGGCAGATCCTGTATGTGGACGGCGGACAGCATCTGGCGAAAGGGTGAAGGTGGATGGATGAGTGGGTCCAAGACGCCCGTGAAATACGATGCAATGGCCATTCGACCGCAAATCATCCTGGTTCGCGGACAACATGTCATGCTGGATTCGGACTTGGCGGCGCTCTATGGAGTGGCCACCAAAGTATTGAACCAGGCGGTGAAACGGAATGCCGAGCGGTTCCCGGCGGATTTCATGTTTCAGCTTGTGGCGAAGGAAATTACACACTTGAAGTCACAATTTGTGACTTCAAGTTCAGCGCATATGCGGTCACAAATTGTGACCACATCGACGCATGGCGGTCGGCGTAAACGACCTTATGCGTTCACTGAGCACGGGGCGATCATGGCGGCGACGGTATTGAACAGTCCGCGGGCGGTACAGATGAGCGTATTTGTCGTCCGGGCGTTTGTGCGGATGCGGGCGGTGTTGACGGACACGGCGGCGCTGGGACACAAGCTGGCGGTGCTGGAGCGAGAAGTGAAGGCGAGGCTGGATTCCCACGATTCGGCCATCGTGGACATTCTGCGCCGGTTCATGGAGATCATCGATCCGCCGCCGCAGCCGGATCCGCCTCGCAAATCCATCGGCTTTGGCGTACAGGAAAAGGCCGTGCGATACGGCATCCGGAAGCCGCGCCGTCTCAACTCAGAACCCTGAACCCTGAACCCCCGGTCTCCTCCGCCATGCCCAAAAACAACATACCGATGGATACCACGGGGCTGCCGCAGCTGGATGCCGCGCTGTGCGGCATTCTGGCGGGGGACAACATCGTCTGGAACGTGGACGATGTCGGGCAGTACCGGAAGCTGGCGGAGCCGTATGCGGCGGCGGCGAAGCGGGACGGCCGGAAACTGGTGTATTTCCGCTTCGCGCGGCACGAGCGGCTGCTGCCGGAGGGGTTCTGCGACGAAGTCCGCCTGGAGCCGGAAGCCGGGTTCGAGGTGTTCCTGCACCGGATCCACGAGGTGGTCGGAGCGCACGGCCTGGGGGCGTACTACCTGTTCGACTGCCTGTCGGACCTGGCGACGAACTGGTGTTCGGACGCGATGCTGGGCAATTTTTTCATGCTGACGTGCCCGTATCTGTACCGGCTGGAGACGGTGGCCTACTTCGGGCTGCTGCGGGGGCGGCATTCGCGTCACGCGGTCGAGCCGGTGCGCGCGACCACGCAGCTGTTTCTGGAGGTGTACGGCTACGGCGGCCGGCTGTATGTGCTGCCGATCAAAACGCAGTTCCGGCATTCGCCGACGATCCACCTGATGCTGGAGTGGGACGGGACGGAGACGTTTGCGGCGGTGCGGTCGAGCGCGCGGCTGACGCAGGTGCTGGGGCGGGTGCCGCCGCAGTCCGCGCGGATCGAGACCTACGGCGACGACGTGGTCCGGCAGGCGGAGGAATGCCTGCGTACGGGGGGGGGCGGGGCGGAGGCGGACGCCTTGAAGCGGCAGCTGATCGGGATGCTGGTCACGCGCGACGAATCCATTCTGCCGCTGGTGGACCGGTACCTGACCCTGGAAGACGTGCTGGAGGTGCGCTGGCGGATGTTCGGCACGGGGCTGATCGGCGGCAAGGCGGTGGGCATGCTGCTGGCGAGACGGATCGCCGAGCGCGAGCGCCCCGAACTGGGGGCGAAGCTGGAGGCGCACGACTCGTTCTATATCGGCTCGGACATTTTCTACAGTTTTCTGGTGCGGAACGGACTGTGGGAAATCCGCGAGAAACAGCACTCGCCCGATACGTTTCTCGACGGCGTGGACGAGGCGCAGGAGCGCATCCTGACGGGCCGCTTCTCGAACTACGAGATCGGGCTGTTCGAGAAGATGCTGGACTACTTCGGCCAGTATCCGGTGATTGTGCGGTCCAGTTCGCTGCTGGAGGATGCCTACGGCAATTCGTTTGCGGGCAAGTACGAGAGCGTGTTCTGCGCGAACCAGGGCAGCCTGGAGGAACGCCTCCGGTCGTTCCTGGACGCGATCCGCACGGTCTATGCCAGCAGCATGAGCCGCGAGGCGCTTTCGTACCGCGAACGCCACGGGCTGCTGAAGCGCGACGAACAGATGGCGCTGCTGGTGATGCGGGTGACGGGCGAACTGCAGGGGCGGGCGTTTTATCCGCACCTGGCCGGCGTGGGATTCTCGTACAATCCCTTCGTCTGGGGCCCGGAGATCGACCCGCGGGCGGGGGTGCTGCGGCTGGTGTTCGGACTGGGCACGCGGGCGGTGGACCGGGTGGATGACGATTACACGCGGGTGGTGGCGCTGAATGCGCCGATGCGCCGGCCGGAAGGCAGCCTGGATGAGATCGTCCGCCACACCCAGCGCCGCATGGATTACGTGGACCTGGATGCCGGGGGGCTGGCGGCCGGGGAGTGCGCGGATCTGCTGTCCTCGGCCCGGGGCGTGCCCGAGGACCTCTTTACGACCGAGACGCCGGAAGGCGGGCGCTTTCTGACCTTTGACGGCCTGCTGACGCAGACCGGATTCGTGGCGGACTTCCAGCAGATGCTCCAGACCCTGGAACGGGTGTACGGCAAGCCGGTGGATATTGAATTCGCCGTGAATTTCCTGCCGGACGGCAGGGACTATCTGATCAATCTGCTGCAATGCCGGCCGCTGCAGGTGCAGGGCACGCACAATCCGCAGGTGCCGGCGGTGGAATGCCGTCCGGAAGATATCCTGGTGCAGGGCTGCGGGGCGGTGGTGGGGCACAGCCGCGCCGAACGGCTCGACTGGCTGGTGCTGGTGGTGCCGGAGGCGTATGCCGCGATGGGCGAGCAGGAGCGTTACGGCGTGGCGCGGGCCGTGGGCATGGTGAACCGGGCGCTGGCGGGGATCGAAGTGGGCACCCTGGCCATCGGGCCCGGGCGCTGGGGCACCCACATGGCGTCGCTGGGCGTGCCGGTGCGGTTTTCGGAAATCAGCCACATGACGGCCATTTGCGAAGTCATGATGATGCACGACTTCCTGACGCCCGACGTGTCGCTGGGCACGCATTTTTTCGGCGAGCTGGTGGAAATGAACATCCTGTATTTCGCGCTGTTTCCGGGCCGGGAGGGCAACCGGCTGGATCTGGGGGCGCTGATGGCGGCCCCGAACCGGCTGGCGGAGCTGGCCTCCGGGGCGGCGGTCTCACCCGACGCGCTGCGCGTGGTGAGGGCCGATGACCTGAATTTCGACGGCGTGTGGCTGGTGGCGGACGGGCTTCGGCGGGAGGTGGTCGTCAGCGTGTGCCCGCCGATGCTGCGCAGCTCGGTCGGGGTATAGACCCGTTCGTCCCGGCGGGTCAGCGGTGGCGCCGGGAATGGAAGGGGGAGGGCGGGGGCGGAACGCCGGGATAGCCGCAAGGCGAAGGCGGGCGGCGATGCGCCGGCCGCGGCGGCGGGGCATAGTGATACCAGGCGGGCGGCGGGGGCGGGGGGCCATATACCGGCGCGGGGTAGTACACGGGCTCCGGGCAGTACACGGGCGCGGGACAGGCGGGGACCACGTCGACGCGGGATGAGGCGGCGGCGGCGATGAAGGTGCCGACGACGGCGCCGACCACGGCCCCGGCGAGGACATCCTCGGAACGGTGATGACGGGCCGATGCGCTGAGCGGCATGGCCATGGTCACGGCGAGGGCGATGGCGGCGAGTCGGAGGGTGGAACGGGTTTTCATGGGCGGGCCTCCTGATGATTTCCTTTTCACCCCCTGCGGTCGCCGCCGGGCCGGCGAAGGTTACCGGCGTGGAATGTGGCGGGCCGCGGGCGCGGGGAGGGCGCGGGGAGGGGGTTTTTAGGGTTGAAGGATCGGGGGGGGGACCTGTATGGTGGCGGCGCGTTTTCGTACTTCTATGGAGCAAAGGACAAGCCATGGCTGAAGAACTGCAACACTTGATCGAGCGTATCCGCAAGGAGGGGGTGGAATCCGGGGAGAAGGCGGCGGATTCGCTGGTGGCGGAAGCCAAGAAAAAGGCGGCGGCGATCACGGCCGATGCGCAGAAGCAGGCGAAGGATCTGGTGGCGAAGGCCGAACGGGACGCCGAGGCGTTCGCGGCGCGCGGGAAGCAGACGCTGCAGCAGGCGGCGCGGGATCTGCTGATCAGCATCGGGGGCTCGGTGGGCGACGTAGTCGGCGGCATTGTGGGCCAGAAGCTGGACCAGGCGCTGTCGCCGGAGATCATGGGCCAGATGCTGGTGAAGCTGGCGGAGGCCTATGGCCGGGGCGGGGACCAGGGCGGCATCGTGGCGATGCTGGGGGAGCAGGATGCGGCGGCGGTCAAGGCGTACATTGCCAAGGAATATCAGGACAAGCTGGCGGCCGGCATCCAGATCGAAAGCGCCAAGGGCATCTTCAAGGGCTTCCGGGTGGGGGTCAAGGGCGGGCAGGTGTTCCACGATTTCAGCGCGGATGCCATTGCCGAGTCGCTGGCGAGCTTCCTGCGGCCGGAACTGGGCGAGATCGTCAAGAAGGCGGCGGAATAGGTCCGGACCATGGGTGGCTACACCTATCTGGTTGCCTCGCTGCCTTCGCTGTCGCTGGAAGCGCCTCCGCCGTTCACGCCGGAGGAGTTCCGCTTCAAGTGCCAGGGGGTGTTGAGCGACGCCGATCTGGCGGAGCTGGACGGGCTGCTGGCGGGCCGGGCCGGAGACGGAAGCTCCGCATTTGCGCAGGCCTGGGCGGCGGCGGATGCGCAGATCCGCAATTCCACGGCCAGGGCGCGCGCGGCCAAGCGGGGGGTGGAGGCCAAGGGCTTCCTGCGGAGCCATCCGGGGTACGCCGTCTGGCTCGACAAGGAAGTGTCCGACGCGCTGGCCAAGGCCAATCCGCTGGCGCGCGAGCAGGGGCTGGACCACGCGCGCTGGAAATTCGTGGAGGAGCTGGCGCTGGCGGATGCCTTCGGGCTGCCGGCGGTGCTGGCGTTTGCGGTCAAGCTGATGCTGGCGTCGCGCTGGGCGGCATTCGAGGAAGAGGCCGGGCGCAAGCGGCTCGAAGAACTGGTTTCCCAACTGGAAGAGAACGCGGTGTCGAAGGGCGCGGCGGATTTCAAATAACGAAGGCGGACGAAGATGAGCGAAAACGTCGGAACAATCGTGGGAATCAACGGCAACCTGGCCACGGTGCGCTTTGACACGCCGGTGACGCAGGGCGAAGTGGGCTTCGCCAAGACGGGCGACATCGCGTTGAAGGCGGAGGTGATCCGCATCCGGGGCGAGAACGCGGAACTGCAGGTGTTCGAAGACACGTCCGGGCTGAAGGTCGGCGATCCGGTGGAGTTCACCGGCAATCTGCTGACGGTGGAGCTGGGGCCGGGCCTGCTGGCGCAGGTGTACGACGGCCTGCAGAACCCGCTGCCCAAGCTGGCGGAGCAGACCGGGTTCTTTCTGCAGCGGGGCACCTATCTGAAGGCGCTGGACCGCGACAAGAAGTGGGATTACACGCCCAAGGCGCGCAAGGGCGACGAAGTGACGGCCGGGGACGCGCTGGGATCCGTTCCCGAGGGAATTTTCGAGCACCGCGTGATGGTGCCGTTCCGCCTGCCGGGCAAGTACACGGTGGCCGAGGCCGTCGAGGCGGGTTCGTACACGGTGGACCAGGTTGTGGCGAAGCTGAAGAACGACAAGGGCGACGAGATCGAGGTGACGATGGTCCAGCCCTGGCCGGTCAAGGTGCCGATCAAAGCCTACGCCGAGCGTCTGCGTCCGAAGGAACCGCTGGTGACGAAGGTGCGGATCATCGACACGTTCTTCCCGGTGGCGCGCGGCGGGGTGTACTGCATTCCCGGGCCGTTCGGCGCGGGCAAGACGGTGCTGCAGCAGATCACCAGCAAATACGCGGACGTGGACATCGTACTGGTGGCGGCGTGCGGGGAACGAGCGGGCGAAGTGGTCGAAACCCTGCGCGAATTTCCCGAGCTGACCGATCCGCGCACGGGCAAGAGCCTGATGGAGCGCACGCTGATCATCTGCAACACGTCCTCCATGCCGGTGGCCGCGCGCGAGGCGTCGGTGTACACGGCGGTGACGATCTGCGAGTACTACCGGCAGATGGGCCTCAACGTCCTGCTGCTGGCGGACTCGACCAGCCGCTGGGCGCAGGCGCTGCGCCGCGAAATGAGCGGCCGCCTCGAGGAAATCCCCGGCGAAGAAGCCTTTCCGGCCTATCTCGAATCGATCATCGCGGCGTTTACCGAGAGCGCGGCGAGGTGAACCGCTGCAGCTTTCAAGGACGGCTCGACGGGCTCCTGCGATCGGCGGGACGGTGTCGCCGGCAGGCGGCAGCGCTGAGCGAACCGGTGACGCAGGCGACGCTCAAGGTGGTGCGCGACGCGTTCGGCCTCAACCGCGAGCGATCGAGACCGCGCCGGCGGCGCTATCCGGCGACCCATCCGCTGGATTCCTGGAGCAGCGAAGTATCGGGGTGGTGGATGTCCAGCAGGTGGCGGACGCCCGCCGGGTGCTGCGGCAGGGCATCGAAGATTGACTCGAATGATGAAGGTGGTCGGCGAAGAGGGCACGAGCATCGACGACTTCATGATGTACCTGAAGGGGGAGTTCCTCGATGCGGCCTATCTGCGGCAAGACAGCTTCCACGACATTGACGGGGCGACGGACGCCGAGCGGCAGAAATACGTGTTCGCGAAGATCCACGGGATTCTATGGCGAAGGTGTTCTTCCCGGACAAGGATGCGGCGCGCAAATGGTTCTGCCACAACTGACGTCGGTGACCGAAGGACTGGAACTACGTGGCCATGGACACGGACGAATTCAAGCAGCTGGAGCAGCGCATCGACGGCGCATGCTCGCGGAGGTTTCGGAAAATGCATAAGGTCTATCATCGCATCAGGCAGATCGCCGGCAACGTGATCACGGTCCGCGCCGAAGGCGTGATGGAACAACGAGCTATGGCGCAGGTGGTCGTACGCTGGGCGTCTCGCGCTGGCGCAGGTGATCCGCCTGGAGAACGACAAGGTGTTCCTGCAGGTGTTCGCGGGCAGCCGCAGCATCTCCACCGACGGGCAGGTGCGGTTTCTGGCGCACAAAGATGGACATTCCGTTCACGGACGCGCTGCTGGGCCGAATTTTCAGCAGGTCAGGGCAGCCGCGCGACAACAGGCAGATCTCGACGAAAACCGCATCGCCATCATGAGCCGTCAGTCAACCCCGCCAAGCGCATCATTCCCGCAAGATGAATCCGGGCATTCCGATGATTGACGTGTTCAACTCGCTGGTGGAGTCGCAGAAGCTTTGCCGATTTTCGCGGCGGCGGGCGAGCCGGCGGCGAGCTGCTGGCGCGCATCGCCCTGCAGGCGGAGGTGGACATCATCATTCTGGGCGGCATGAGCCTGAAGCACGACGACTACCTGGTTCACGGCACGCTCAGGAAAACGGCGCGCTGTCGCGGTCGATCCTGTTCATTCACCTGGCAGCCGACCCGACGGTGGAATGCCGAATGGTGCCGGACATTTCCCTGGCAACGGTGGCGGAGCAGTTCGCGCTGCAGAACAAGCGCGTGCTGGTGCTGCTGACGGACATGACGAGTTTCGCGGACGCGCTGAAGGAAATGCCGATCACGATGGAGCAGTTCGTCGGGCCGCAGTTATCCGGGCGACCTCGTCGCAGCTGGCCTCCCGCTACGAGAAGGCGGTGGACTTCGAGGGGCGGGGTCGATCACGATCCTGGCGGTGACGACGATGCCCGGCGACGACACGTGACGCATCCGGTGCTCGACAACTGGTGCATCCGCGAAGGCCAGTTCTACCTGCGCAACGGGCGCATCGAGCCGTTCGGATCGCTGTCGCGCCTGAAGCAACAGGTCAACGGCAAGACCCGCGAGGACCACCGCCAAATCATGACCACCATGATCCGGCTCTACGCGTCTACAAAGGGGCAGCAGGAGAAGCAGTCCATGGGGTTCCGCATGAGCGCGTGGGACAACAAGCTGCTGCGCTACGGCGAGCGCTTCGAGAAGGAGATGATGGACCTGTCCGTCAACATTCCGCTTCGAAGGCGCACTGGACCTGGGCTGGCAGATCATGGCCGACTGCTTCGAGGCGAGGAGACCGGCGTCTCCTTTCAAGCTGATCCGGACGTTCTGGCCGGCCCAAGAGCGCGGCCGGGGCGGAGAAGACGGAGAAGGCCGGGAAACCGGAGAAGGCGGAGTAGGCGGAACCAGGCCATGGGCAAGGTCGAACACCAAGACCGAGCTGAAGGCGCAGCGAGACGCTGAGCGCTACAGCGCTATCTGCCGACGCTGCAACTCAAGAAGCAGCGGCCTGGATGGAAATCCGCACGGGGGTGGAGCAGCGCGTGACCGAGAAAGGCCGAGGAGGAGGCTGCGCGCGGGGCGCTGGCCGACTGGGTCAAGCTGTACTCCGAGCCGCTGGACTATCTCTCGTGGCTGTCGGTGGAATCCATTGAAGTCGAGCCCGGCAACATCGCCGGCGTGGCGGTGCGCTCGCTGCGGGAAATCCGCCGAACGGCCCCCGATTTGTGGGCGACGCTTGACTGGCTGGACGAAGGGCTTTCCGCTGGAAACGCTGTTCCGGCTGCGGATCGAGCGGCGCCTGCTGGAAGAGCAGTTGCGGCTGCTGGCCGAAGAGCTGCGCACCACCAGCCAGCGCGTGAATCTGTTCGAAAAGGTCAAGATTCCCGAGTGCGCGGAGAACATCCGTCGCATCCGCATCTTCCTGGGCGATGAAAACACGAGCGCGGTGGTGCGTTCGAAGATCGCCAAGGGCAAGACCGTGAAGAAGGCCGCGGCGGCGAAGCGGCGGCGCGGGAGGCGGCGGCATGATTGTCTCCATGAGCAAGGTGACGGTGCTGGGGGTGGCGCACGACCGCGCGGCAGCTCTCGGCGCGCTGCGGGATCTTGGCGTGCTGCACGTCAAGCCGGTGAACAACGCCGTCCGGGGCGAACTGGAGCAGGCCCCGCAGCCGCCGGCCTGCGCCGCCTGCTGGAGGCCATTCCGGCCGTTCCGGACGCCACGCCCACCGGCCGGACCGCCTTCGGTGGTGGCCAAGCCAGCGACCTGCTGGAAGGCCACCAGAATGGCAGGACCAGCTGGATACTGACGGCCGAGATCGCGCAGGTGGAGCCGTTCGGCTCCTTTGATCTGGGCAGTGAGGCCGCTTCGGCCGGGGGCATCGTGCTCAAGCTCTACAGGCGCCGGCCAAATCCATGCTGCCGCTGCCCGAAGGCGACTTGGCCGGAAGCTGTAGCGGTGATGAAGGCCGACACGCGTGGGCGCTGTTCGGCCGCGCGGGAGATCCTGTGGGCCGGCGCCGAGGAGCAGCGCCTGCCGGAAGATTCGCTGGCGGACACGAGATCGAAGGCGATGCCCTGCAAGGGGATCGAAGGCACCGACGGCAAGCTCGGGAACTGGGCGGGGACCGGCCCGCTGGTTGAAAATCCTGCTGGCCCGCGCCGAGGCCGACGTGAAGCTGCAAGTACGCCGGCATGGGCGCCGCCGAAGGCCGTGCCTACGTGCAGGGGTTTGTCCCCGCCGACGAAAGTCGAGAAGATCCGCGCGGCCGCCGCCGAACACGGCTGGGGGGCAATGGCGGAGGAACCCGAACCGCAGGGCGGCGTGCCGGTGAAGCTGCGCCAGCCGAAATGGGCCGCCCATCGAGCGGTGTTCGACGGCATCGATATCCTGCCCGTATGCCGAGGCGGATGTCGGTATCGTCTTCCATGCTGTTCTTCTCGCTGTTCTTCGCCATGATCATCGGCGACGCCGGCTACGAGGCGCTGTTCCTCGGACTGACGCTGCTGTTTCGCCGGAAGATGCCGCGGAACATGCAGGAGCCTGATGCTGATCACTGATCTCGGCACGATCGTCTGGGGGCTGGTGACGGGGTCGATCTTCGGCATAATGTCGGCGTTCCGCAGAACACCGTATTCGCCCGGCTGTGGATTCCTTCCTGGATCCCCTGCAGGCGCACGGCGCAGAACATCATGGGCATGTGCTTCCTGATCGGCGAGGTCCGGCTGTCGATAAGCCACCTGTGGAACGTGGTTGAACTGGCCCACGAGAAGAAGCCTCAAGGCGCTGGAGCAGCTGGGCTGGACGCTGACGACGTGGTTCGCTGTTCTTCCTGGCGGACAACATGGTGATCGGGGGAGCATGTCCCGCTATCTCGGCAGTCGATTCTGCTCAGCCCTTCCAGGGTCAGCCGTTGATTATGTAGCGCTGGCGACGTGGGCCTGATTCTGCTTTTCATGATGAAGCCTCCGCGAGATCAAGGACGGCTGGTTCAACCTGGTGCTGCTGCCGCTGAACCTGATCGGCAACTTCACGGACGTGGTGTCGTATGTCCGCCTGTTCGCCGTGGGCACGGCGGGCTTTGCGGTGGCGTCGGCCTTCAACACCATGATTTTCGGCGGGGAGGTCACGCTGCTGGGCGGGTTGATCGGCGCGGTGCTGGCTTTTCTGGCGCACACCCTGAACATTCTGTTGTGCGTGATGGGGGTGCTGGTGCACGGGATCCGCCTGAACACGCTGGAATTTTCGAACCACAAGGGCATTTCGTGGAGCGGCGCGCCGTACCGGCCGTTCGCGAACCGCGAGACGGCAACTTCGAGGGCCCACGATGTAAAACAGGGGCGAAAGCACTACCGTCGAGGAGAAAATGGATTCAAGCATCGTGGCGTGGCCAAGGCGGGCGGTCTGGCGGCCCTGGGCGTGGCGGCGATCGGGTCGGCGGTGGATCGGGAGCTGGCGGGGCTCCGCCATCGGCGCGTGGTGCTATGCGCAGAGCAAGGCGGCGCCGTTCATCCTGATCACGTTCATCGGCGCGCCGCTGCTGAGCGATTTACGGCATGATTCTGGTGACCTGATCATCGAGCAAGGTGACGGGGGAAGGCGCGGAATGGGCGGCGTCCAACTGGGCGGCTGTCTGCTGGCGGGCATCACCAAGGCCGGGCTGGGCATGTGCTTCTCGGCGCGGCTATCCAGGGCAAGGCCGGGTGGCGGATGCCCGCTGGCAGAAGCCGGCCGGGGCTTCGGCAACTACCACGGTAACCCTCGGGGTCGTCGGACATCTTGACCGTGCTGGTCTTCAGCATGATGGGCCTGGGCTGATCTTCAAGCCGGGTACGGATCCCGCGTCCATGAGCCTGGAACAAGGTTGAACAAGAGCAGATCGCGGAGGTGGCCGGCCTGGCGCGCGACATCTGGACGGCGCACTACACGCCGATCATCGGCGGCGCCCAGGTCCAGTACATGCTGGAGCGCTTCCAGAGCGAAGGGGCCATTGCCGGCAGATCGCGGAAGAGGGCGGCGAGTACTATCTGGCGCCAAGAGGCCAGGCTATTTCGCCCTGGCGCCGGACGAACCGCCGAGCGCGTCCTGCTGAGCAAGGTACGTGAGGAAGACCGCCGCGGCGCGCGGGCTACGGGCAAGGCCATGACGGCGCCGAGGCAGGCTCGCGCTGCCGGGCCTGGGCTACCGCGAGCTGTGGCTGACGGTCAACAAGCACAGCACCGGCTCGATCGCGTTCTACGAGCGCATGGGCTTCCGCAAGACCGGCGCTGGTGACCGAAATCGGTGCGGCTTCGTCCATGGGGCGAGCTGGCGGATGGCGAAGGAAGTTGGCAATGGCGACGGTCGCGGTTGAGGTCGAGGAAAGCGTCGCGCGCCAGGAGTAGTGGCGCAGGAGAGAATCGTCGCGGAAGCCGGAGGATGCAGAGCGCGGCGAGCTTCGACCGTGGCCAGTCCGGTATCGGGGTCGTGGCCAGATCTTGGATCGGCGAGGGTAGGCGGTCAGCCATCCGGGGATGGAGCGGGCTTCGACAGGTTCCACGGCGCAGCGCATTTTGCCGGCGTGGCGCCAGCTGGCGTCGAGCAGGAGGAGGGCGTCCCGGCGTCGGCTTGGAGTCGGCGGGGGGCGTCAGTAGCAGGTGGCGGGACAGATCCGGTTTGCTTCGCGGGGATAGGAAATCGAGGCCGAGGGTGCCGCGCAGAGGCATACGGTGCACTGGCGGGTGCTTCTCCGCGGCGAACCACGATCGAACAGGGAACGGACCTTCATTGCGCAGGGCGTCAGGTTTCGGAGGATCGTCCGGCGGGAGCCTGGTGGGGGGATTGCGCGGGGACGTCCGGATGGGATTCGTCGGCCAGATCGTCGTCTTCGAACGGGGACTCCTGGCGGAGCAAATCGAGGTATTTCCGGGGATCGACCCGGATCTGGGGGGCGTAGGACAGGGCGGCTTTGGCCTCTTTTTCAAGCTTGGCGGTCTTGACCCAGAAGTCGGGCTGGCGTTCGGCGAAGGCGATGGATTTGGCGCGGCGGACGAGGCGGTCGAGATCTTCGATGTAGCGGGAAAGATAGTAGCCTCCGATGGGGGTGATGCGCTTGTCGCGGGCGGCGCCGGCGAACTCGGCCTTGGCGTCCATGGACTGGATCATGTAGGCGTCGCGGGCGCGGAGGATTTCGAGGGCGGTGTTCTGGAAGGCGTTGGAATCGGGATCGAAAGACCGGGCCATGAGGACGATGACGCGCTTGGCGGAGCAGAAGAGAGTGAACCAGGTGCGGAACAGGTCTTCGGGGACCAGGGCGTCGGGGGTCCGGAAGCGTTCAATGGAGGTTTCGCCGATGTGCGTGAGGTGGTCGCCGATGCGCTCGATGTCCTTCATGCAGCGGTCGAGATGCTGGAGGAAGAGGGTCTGGCGGCGGGAGAGATAATGGGCGGTCAGGCGGTTGAGGTAGTCGCCCATGGACTGGCGGACCTCGTTGATGACGTCTTCGTTGGAGAGCAGGCGCCGGAAGGTTTTGCGGACGGGGTTGAGGATGAGTTCGCCGTTGAGCATCATGCTGTCCACGCAGACTTCGGCCATGCGGCGGAGTTCGCGGATGACGGCGGACAAAGCCTGTTCGGGCTTGGCGAGGAGCTGGTCTTCGAGGAACGAGGGATCGGGGACGGGTTCCTTGGAGGGGGTGGCGAGACGCACGAGGCGGGTGAACAGGCCGGTGACGGGCAGGAGGAGGATCGTGGCGGCGACCATGACAAAGGTATGGAGATTGGCGGCCTGGCGCAGGAGGCTGCCGGGGGCGGAGGTCTCGCAGGCCCAGACCACGAGGGGCCAGGCCAGCAGGGCGAGGGCGACGTTGGCGAGATTGAACAGCAGGTGGCCGATGGCGACGCGCCAGGCGCCGATGCGCATGGGCAGCGCCGCCATGATGGGGACGATGCAGGTGCCGATGTGCGCGCCGAGGACGACGACGGCGACCTGATGGAATTCAGTGAAGACCCCGGCTTTGACGAGGGCGAAGCACAGGCCGATCATGGCGCCGGAGGACGTCAGCAGGGCGGTCAGGAGGGCGGACAGGCCCACGCCGAGAAGGCGATAGGTCCAGACATCGCCCCGGATGTGGGAAAGGAAGGGGGCAAAGGCCTCTTTGTGGGGGGCGATGCCGGCGGAAATGGTTTCCATGCCGAGGAACAGCAGGCCGAATCCAATGAGGGCGCCGCCGAGCTTGCGCCAGCGGTCGGAGGGAATCAGGGCGTCGAGGAGGAACCCGATGCCGATGGCGGCCCAGCAGTAGTCGGCGATGTGGAAGGAGATCAGCTGCATGGACAGCGAGGTGCCGATGTTGGCGCCGAAGACGGGGGCGATGGCCTGGGAAAGGGTCATGACGCCGGCGTTGACGAAGCCGGCGAGCATGGCGACGGCGGCGCCGGAATGCGCCAGGAAGCCGACCGTGGTGCCGAAGACGGCGCCGTGGGCCCGGCTGCGGGTGGCGCGGGCCAGGATGGAGCGCAGGGAGCTGCCGGCGGCGGCGCGGAGGCTGCCGGTCATGACGTGCATGCCGTAGATGAACAGACTCAGGCCGCCAAGGACCTGGAAGAGCAAGAGAACGATTTCCTGGGTTTTCATGATTCAATCAACGGTTGGGGCCGGTTCCGGCCGGCAGGGTTGCGGCACGCCGACCAAACTGAGTACGTTATCAAAATCAGGGAGGGGGTCAAACGTCGTCTTCGTCCTGCAGGCGGGAGCGGAATTCGCGGGGATCGACCAGGGCCTGGGGTTCGGGGTCCGGATTGAATTCGGCAGGCTTGCCGAGTTTGGAGCGCTTGATCCAGAACTGGGGTTCTTTTTCGGCCAGGGCGATGTTGCGGGCGTGGCGGACAATGCGGTCGAGGGCGGCGATGTACTCGCTGAAATACATGCCGGCGACGGGGGTCATGGCGCGTCGGGAAACCTCTTCGTTGAAATGGTTGCGGGTGGCGAGGCTGCCCTGCATGTAGTCGTCGCGGGCGGCGAGGAGGCGGTCGGCGACCGCGGCGCGGTCCTCCAGGTCGGGGTCGAAGGACTGGATGAGAAGCTTGAAGACGTGCCGGACGGCCTCGTAGAGCTGGAAGAAGAGGCTGAAGGAAAGCCGGTCGACGATGGCGCCGGAAGATTGTTGACGGCGCAGGGACAGGGTGCAGAGAGTTTGGATGTGGTCGCCGATGCGTTCGAGGGCGGACATGCTGCGGTCGATGTATTGAACGAAAATGGCCTGGCGCTTGGAGAGCCGGCGGCGGGTCAGCCGGGCGAGGTAATCCTTCATGGCCAGTTTGATTTCGTTGATGGCCTGTTCATTGAGGCGGATGGTCTGGACATCCCGGGAGGTGTGTGAAAACAGGATGGTTTCGCCGGCCAGCCGGAGGCTTTTGGCGGCGAGGCGGGCGACGCGCCGGAGTTCGGCGAGGCAGGCGGCGAGGGCCTGTTCGGGGGTGGCGAGAAGTTCCGGACGGAGGAAAGACGGTTCGGGCGGCGGGGTGCGGGAGGGAACGATGCAGCGCAGGAATCGGGCGTAGAGTGGGACGATGGGCAGGAAGACCAGGCAGTTC
Source organism: Kiritimatiellia bacterium (assembly GCA_040768005.1). GTDB lineage: Bacteria > Verrucomicrobiota > Kiritimatiellia > CAIQIC01 > Lenti-01 > JAAZFE01. The sequence continues at coordinate 64,290 of JAXGNL010000005.1, read as the reverse complement.
TGGAGCATCAGGAAGGTGTGGGTGTTGGCCGTCTGGCGGACCAGACTGGCGGAGGATCCCTCCAGCAGGGGAATCCACAGCGGGGCCAGCAGGATGGAGAGGACGGCGTTGTTGACGTTGGTCAGGAAGTTGCCGACGGCGGCGCGGCGGGATTCAATGCCGGTGCCGATGGAGCCGAGGAGGGCGGTGGCGCAGGTGCCGATCTGGGCGCCGATGACGATGGGATAGGTCTGCCAGAGCGACTCGAAGACGCCGGCGTCGGACAGGGCGAAGGCCATGCCGATGGTGGCGCCGGAGCTCTGGATGATGGCGGTGAGGGCGAAGGCAAGCCCGACGCCCAGCAGGCGCCCGGACAGCGCATGGCCGTCGATACCGGCCAGGTACTGGCGCAGCAGGTCGCGGTGGGGGGCGACGGCGCCGCTCATGACTTTCATGCCCAGGAAGAGCAGGCCGAAGCCGACGAGGGCCTTGCCCAGGCATTTGACGCGGGGCCGGGGAAACGCCATTTGCAGAATCAGCCCGAGCACGATGCCGACATAGGCGTAGTCCGTCAGCTTGAAGGACACCAGCTGCATGGACAGGGAGGTGCCGAGGTTGGTGCCGAGCATGGGGGCGACCGATTGCGCCAGGTTCATCAGGCCCGCATTGATGAAACCGACGAACATGACGGAGGCGGCGGAGGAATGGACGAGGAAGCCCAGCAGGGTGCCGAGGGCCAGGCCGGCGAAGCGGTTGGCGGTGGTCTTGGTCAGGAGGGTGCGCAGGCCGCTGCCGGCGGCGGTGCGGAGCCCTTCGGACATGATGCCCATGCCCAGAATGAACAGGGCCAGTCCGCCCAGGACTTCAAATATCAGAAAAAACAGTTCGCCGTGACTCATTGGACTCTTCCCGAAAAGGGGACCGTATTCTGTTCCCGGTGAGGAGGGAAGTCAAGCAGGAGGATGCTGCTTCCATCCGCCGCGGCGCCTCTGCGATTCGGTGACCATTTCCAACGGGATGGGCGTCCCGACGGGAGGTTTTCCGGAGGGGCAGGCTCTGTCCTGCCCGGGTTCGGGCCGGATCGCCGCTGCCCAGAGCGGGCAACACGGAGGTTGCCCCTCCGGATACCGGAGGGCACCGAATCGCCGGTGCGCCCGACGAGCGGGTTGCGGACAATCCGGATTTTCCACGGTGTGGAAAACTTTTTTCCATGGCGTGGAAAACGCACCCGAATTTTTTCCATGGCGTGGAAAATCCGGATTTTTAAACGGGGCGGAGATTTAACTTTTAAGGGCTGACCCCGGCTACAGGTAGTCTTCGGACTGGAGGCGGGAGAGGTAGTCCTTGGGATCGACGAGGGGATAGGTTTCGGCGGAGCCGGCCATGTCGACGTGTTTTTCGAGTTTGGTGCGTTTGATCCAGAACTGGGGCTGTTTTTCGGCAAGGGCGATGGACTTGGAATGGCGGACGATGCGGTCGAGGGCGGCGATGTATTCGCTGAAGAAGATGCCGGCGATGGGGGTGATGGAGCGGGTGGAGACCTTGTCGGTGAACATGGAGCGGGTGTCGAGGCTGGACTGCATGTAGTCGTCGCGGGCCTGGAGGATGCGCTGGGCGAGTTCCTGGATGCTTTCCTTGTCGGGATCGAGGGATTCGATGACGAGCTTGAAGACATGGAGCGCTTTTTCGTAGAGGCGGAAGAGGGCGTCGAAGGAGTCCTTGTCCACGACGGCTTCGGGGACTTTCTGGCGGCGCAGGGAGAGGTCGCAGATGGTTTCGATGTGGTCGCCGATGCGCTCGAGGTCGTTCATGCAGCGGTCGATGTGCTGGATGAGGATGGCCTGGCGCTTGGAGAGATAGCGGCGGGTCAGATTGGAGAGATACTCCTTCATGGCGATCTTGATGTCGTTGACGACGCGCTCGTTGAGCTTGATTTCGTGGATGTCGGCGGGGGTGTGGGCGAAGAGGATGGCCTGTCCGGTCAGGCGCAGGCTCTTGGCGCAGGTGCGGGCGACGCGCTGGAGTTCGCGGATGGAGGCGCAGATGGCCTGTTCGGGGTATTCGAGGAGTTTGTCGTCGAGGTAGCTGGGTTCGGGTTCGGGCTTGCGGCTGCGGAAGAGGCGCAGGATGAGGCGGGCGTAGGGGGTGGACAGGGGGAGGAAGAGGCCCGCGGCGACGACCATGACGAGGGAGTGCAGGTTGGCGGACTGGCGGACGACGTCGGCGGAGGTGCGGGTGAGCACCCACAGGAGGGGCGTCTTGAGGAGCACGGCGCCGATTACGTTGAGGACGTTGAAGAGCAGATGGGCGTAGGCGAGGCGCTTGGCGCTGATGCTGGTGCCGAGGCTGGCGAGCAGGGCGGTGGCGCAGGTGCCGATGTGGGCGCCCAGGATGATGGGCATGGTCTGCTCGATGCTGGTGAAGACGCCGGCGTGGACCAGGGCGAAGGCCATGCCGATGGTGGCGCCGGAGCTCTGGATGATGGCCGTGAGGCCCACGGCCAGCAGGATGCCCGTCAGCATGCCGCGGGTGGTATCGGCGCTGATGCCGGCCATGACGGGGCGGAGCAGTTCGCGGTAGGGCTTGATGGCGTCGCTCATGAGGGTCATGCCCAGGAACAGCAGGCCGAAGCCCATCAGGGACAGGCCGATTTTCTTGCGCTTGGTGGTCTTGCTGAGCATGCTCATGATGAAGCCGGCGGCGACGGCGAAGAGGGCGTAGTCGCCCAGTTTGAAGGAAATGGCCTGCATGGACAGGGTGGTGCCGATGTTGGCGCCGAGCATGACGGGCACGGCCTGGATGAGGTTCATGAGGCCGGCCTGGATGAAGCCGACGAGCATGACGGTGGCGGCGGAACTGTGGATGAGGGTGCCGAGGAGGGTTCCGAGGCCGAGGCCGGAGAGCTTGCGGGTGGTCATGACGGAGAGGATGCTGCGGAGGCGCTGGCCGGCGGCTTCGCGCAGGCCGTCGGTCATGATGTTCATGCCGTAGATGAACAGGGCGAGGCCGCCGAGGACGGCGAACACGAGGAAGAACAGGGGCTTGAAGCCGATGGGGCCGAGATCGGCGCCGACAAACCCGGTGGCCTCCACGATCTGCTGTCCGGCCTTGGAGCGGACGAACTGCATGAACTGTTCGACGCGGGGCGAGTCGGACTTGGCGCGGGCGTAGAGCCAGACGGCCTGGACATAGGGATAGAGGCCGTCATGGACGGTGACTTCGTCGGGGGGGATGCCGTTGACGGAGACATAATGGATGCCGGGGCGCGCGGCCAGTCCCATGCCGATGTGGCCGATGGCGTCGGGATTCGCGGCGACGGCGTCGGCGAGGGCGGCGTAGTCGGCCTGGGCCCGGGCGGCGGCCGCATAGGGCAGATGGTCCATGGCCAGGCGCCGGAATCCGAGATGGGTGCCGCCGCTGGCGTCGCGGATGAACAGGTCGACGGGGCGGTCCGGCCCGCCGACCTGCGACCAGCGGGTGAGACGGCCGGTGAACAGATCGCGGACCTGGTCGTCGGTCAGATTCTTGACGGGGTTGCCGGCATGGACGATGACGGCGACGCCGTTGTAGCCGACCAGGGCGGACTGGAATTCAATGCCGCGGGAACGGGCCATCCGGAATTCCTCGTCGGTCAGCATGCGCGACGTGGCCAGGATGTCGCAGCGGCCTTCCAGCAGGTCCTCGAAGCCGGAGGCGGTGCCGATGTTTTCCAGCGTCAGTTCGGCGCCGGGATGGCGTTCCTGGAAGGCCTGGACGAGCCGGGGGCCGAGTTCGAGTCCGAAGGTGTCGGAGCCCCGGATTTCCAGTGTGTCACCGGCCCGGGCGCTGGCCAGCGCCGCAAGCCCGAGGCCCAGGATCATTCGTTTCAAGCCGTGTCTCATGCATGCCGCCTTCGGTTTGGAATGAAATGACATCATCGTAAAGTGTTTTGCCGGTTGTCAATCGCGGGTTGGGTGTGCAGAGGCCTTTTAGGCCGGGGGGCAGGGAAGGGCCGCGGGGGAAGATTCCGCCTTTCGGGGCTAGGAATTCGCCGCCGGCATCCGGACGAGTTCGGCGACGGCCTGGCGGTGGGCGTCGTCGCCGGTGGCCGCCTTGCGGTTATCGAGTTCGCGAATGCGGGAGCCGGCGCCGTAGAGGATCAGGACATCGCCGGCATGGACATGGTCGAGGGCGCGGGGGGCGCCGACATAGTCGCCGTTGTGGCGCTGGATGCCGAGGACGAGGACGCCTTCCTTGGAGAGGGCGGCGGTATCGAGGGATTTGCCGTCGATCCAGTCGCCGGGTTCGACGAGCATTTCGCTGACGGCGTACCCGTTCTGGAGCTGGAAGAGCGCGGCATAGTCGCGGACTTCCAGATCGGTCCAGCGCTGGAGGATGCGGGCCAGCAGGCGGTTGAGACGGGATTCCAGCCAGTGGCTGCGTGCGGCGAACAGCAGGGCGATCAGACCGGCAACCAGTACGAAAAGCGGCTTCCACCAGCTTTCGGACTGGGTGGCGGTGAGCATGGACACGACGAGGGTGGCCACGACGGTGGGCACGCCGATGTTGCCGATCAGCATCAGGATCATGATGATGCGGCGGCGGACGGGGTGGTTGACGACCAGTTCGGCTTCGCTGGTGGTGTAGCCGACGCCGGCGAGGGCCGAGCGGGCCTGGAAGCGGGACGCCTCCTGCGAGAGACCGGTCAGCGTGAGGGCGACGGCGGCGATGCGGGTGACCAGAAGGGTCATGCTCACCACGACCAGCAGAAAGACGATGGGAAACAGCATGAAGGCCTCCGGTGTTATCCGCCGCGGTAGGTGACGGCATCGTGGACGGCGCCGATTTCGATGAAGCCGTTGACGGGCGGGGCGAAGAAGCCGCTGCCGGCGACGGCCTGTTCGATGGCGGGGGCGAGGGAGCGGCGGATAAACAGGTCGCAGGATTCACGGGCGTGGGATCCCATGGCGGCTTGTTCGCCGGCCGGTGCGCCGCCGTCGGCGGGCTCGGGGGCGCGCAGGGAGAGGCGGGAGAGGGTGGCGCCGCCGCCGCCGGCATCCATGGCGGCGCGCACGGGGCCGTCGGCCGTGCCTTCTTCGCAGACGAGGGTGAGGCGCTGGAAGTCGCCGGGGCCGGAGCGGGCGGGGGTGCGGGCGCGGCGGGCGGCGGCGGACATCCGCCGCCAGTCGGTGGAGCCCTGAAGCTGGTCAAGGGTGCTGATGACCTGCTCCATGGAGGCGACATGCTTGCGGCGGGAGAGCACCAGGCGGGTATTGACGGCCAGCGCGCGCACGGGCATGTGGCAGAGGAAGCCGCGGCCGGGTTCGCGCAGGCCGGCCTTGCGGGCGGCGATGTCCACGACGAAGGCGGAGTCGGCCTGGGGAATGAGAAACCAGAGGATTTCCTTCTCGCGGGGGATGGTGATGCGCAGGAGGCCGAGGCGGTCGCGCAGGCCCATGCCTTCGCCGTAGCTGACGATGGGCACGCACAGGCCCATATCGAGCAGGGTGCAGGCGAGTTCCTCGCCGCGGCCGCGCGGAAGGATGCACTGGATGAGGTCGTGGGGAGCGGGGGCGAGGCGGGCGTCGCCGGCCCAGGCGGGGACATCGGCGCAGAGGCGCTGTTCGTCCCAGAGGCGGAGGGATTCGCCGACGAGGGTGACCTCCTCGGCGAAGAGGCTGCCGCGGCCGGGCAGGAAAAGATCGGCGGCGGCGGCGAGCCGGGCCATGGCGGCGCGTTCGTGCGGACGGGGCACATAGAGGCGGATCACGTCGGAGGGGGCCTCGACGAGGCGGGGGCGCCGGCCGAACAGCAGGCCGGCGGGCCTGGTTTTCAAGGCGACCTGCTTGCCGCGCTCGCTGTAGGTTACGAGCAGCCCCATGCGGTCGGCCTCGGCTTCGATGCGCGGCGTCAGGCGGTTGTCCGCGATGCAGGTGATGCGGGAGACCTCCAGGCGGTTCATGGCCGGGCCTCCAGTTCCGCCAGGGGCGCGGGGGGCTCGTCGGGTTCGGGTTCGTCGCGCTCGAAGTCGTCGCGGCGGGCGGCGAGGACGAAGCCGGAGAGCAGGACGGCAAGGATGGGAAAGACGGAGGCCATGGTGACGACGCCGAAGGCCTCGGCGGCGCCGGCGCGCTGGCCGATGCCCAGGCCGGCGGCGATGACGAGGGGGACGGTGATGGGCCCGGTGGTGACGCCGCCGCAGTCCCAGGCGATGGCGGTGATTTCCTCGGAGGAGAAGGCGGTCAGGACGAGCGCCAGGACGTAGGCGACGACCAGGATGGGGACCAGGGGCCAGGCAAACAGGATGCGTCCGAAGCCGGCGACCATGCCGCCGCCGACGCCGAGGGCAACGGTCAGGATCAGGAAGGCGCGTTTATAGGTGCCGGTGGTCAGTTCCTCCAGCGTGATGCCGAGGGCGTTGAGGGACGGTTCGGCCAGGGTGGCGCCCACGCCCATGGCGAACACGAAAAACAGCACCAGGGCATAGCCCCAGACCACATCGCCGCCGGCGACGGGGGGGTCTTCGGGGATCCAGCGGTATTCGCGGGCGGCGGCGTTGTAACGGTCGCGGAAAAAGGGAATGAAGGCGGGGCCGTCCGCGGAGGCCGTGGGCAGGTATTCGGCCGGGGAGCCGTCGGGCTGCACGGCGCGCACCAGCATGGACTCGTCGATGCCGTGATAGACGACGGCCTTGTCGGGCCGTTCGGTGGCCACCCAGGCGCGGGGCAGGGCGCGCCCGGCCTGGTTGCCCAGGCTGGAGAGCCCGCGGTCCATGCCGTAGTTGAAAATCAGAATGCCGATCAGGCTGAAGACCAGCCCCAGGGCCACTTCGTCGGGCTGGGGCAGGCGTTCGCGGACGATAACCCGCAACACGAACAGCAGGACGAAGGTCAGCGGCAGGATGGCCTGGAACGCGTTGGCGACGTGGGCCGTCCACTCCGACGGGGCCAGGGCGACGCCCTCGGATGCGTCGGACTCTGCCGGTGTGCCCGTTCCCTGCTGCATGGTCCTCTGCGCCGGGGTGAGGGATTCGGCGGCCAGGCGGCGGAGGGCGTCCTCGCCGCCGGCCACGCGGACGGCCTGCTCGCGGTTGGCGGGGGCAAAGAACTCCGCCTGATCGCCGGGCATGGGGAAGCGCGGGGCCAGCCCCAGCGACAGCAGCAGAACCATCAGCACGGGCAGGGCGGAGGCGAAGGCAACGACGCCGAGGCCGCCGGAGGGTTCGTCGCCGCGCCCGGCGATGCGGGACACGCCGATGCCCAAGGCGATGACGAGCGGGACGGTGACGGGACCGGTGGTGACGCCGCCGGAATCCCATGCCAGCCCGAGGATGGCGGCGGTGCGCGGATCGCGGGCGGCCCATCCCGACAGCAGCAGCAGCGCGGGCAGGACGGTGAACAGGAACGGCTTGAGGCTCCATCCGCGCAGGAACCGCAAGGTACCCAGGACGACGGCGATGCCGACGCCGGCGGCGACGGCGGCGACGGTCAGGGGTGCGCCGCTGTTGAGCATGTAGTAGAGAAGCGGCGCGGCCCAGGGCACGGTGGCGCTGCCCTGCGCCTTGAGGAAACCGATGGCGGGTTCGGCGTAGGTGGCGGTGATGCCCAGCACCGCGGCAAAGGCCAGCAGGATGCCGAGGCCGGCGCGGGCGGGCAGGCGCAGGCCGCAGCGCTCGCCCAGCGGCATGATGGCCAGAAACAGGCCTTCCATGAACAGGGTCAGCCCGACCACCACCGCGAGAATGCCCAGCGCGATCTGCGCAAAGTCCAGGATGGGCGCTTTCAGCACGAACACCTGGAACAGGAGGAGATAGGCGGTGATGAACGCCACGGCGCGGACCTGGCGCGACAGGCGCTCCCGGGCATAGGCGCCGATCAGCGACAGCCGGCGGCGCCGGGAAAGGCGCAGCCGCGCGGGTTTCGACTGGACGGATTTGCTCATCGGTTGCTCCGGAAGGCCAGCAGAAATCATGCTTGAGCCTTTTCTGGCGCGAAGCCTAGCACAGACCTCCCGGGGATGTCATGGTGTATTCCGCGGCGCGAAACCGGTCAAAGCCGCTCGCGCAGCAGGGCGGCGCAGGCGGGCATGTCGGGGACGCGGTGGGTGGCGGCGGTAGGGGCGGAGCCGGGATCCACCAGGACGGTGACCGCCACGCCGGCGTTGCGGCCGGTCTGCACGTCGCTTTCGCGGTCGCCGATCATCCAGGATCGGGAGAGATCGAGATGGTGGCGTTCGGCGGCGGCGAGCAGCATGCCGGGATTGGGCTTGCGGTCGGGATGGGCCGGGTCGTCGGCGGTGCAGACGAGGATGTCGAGCAGGGCGAGGCCTTCGCGGGCGAGTTCCGCGCGCAGCCGCTGATGCATGGCCTCGAGCTGGTCCGGAGGGGTGAGGCCGCGGGTGACGCCGCGCTGGTTGGTCACGACGACGGCGGGCAGGCCTTTTTCCGCGGCGGCGCGGACGCAGTCGGCGAATCCGGGCAGGAGGTGGAAATCGTCGAGATGGTTGACGTAGCCCGGGCCGGGGCTTTGGTTGACGATGCCGTCGCGGTCGAAGAAGACGCAGGGGCGTGCAGACGGGGCGGGGGGCATGGCGGTCAGTATCCCGTGCCGCGCAGGACGGTGCCGATGGTCTTGAACAGGATGTGGAAATCGAGTCCCAGGGTCCAGGTGTCGATGTACTTCAGATCCAGGCGCATCCAATCCTCGAACGAAAGCTCGTTGCGTCCGCCGATCTGCCAGAGGCAGGTGCAGCCGGAGCGCATGGACAGGCGGCGGCGCTGCCAGTTTTCGTATTGTTCCACTTCGGCCAGGATGGGGGAGCCCGGGGGCCGACGAGCGACATGTCGCCCTTGAGGACGTTCCAGAGCTGGGAGTTCGTCGAGGGAATAGCGGCGCAGCCGGCAAGCCCGACGCGCGTGATGCGCGGGTCGTCCTTGATCTTGAACACCGGACCGGAGACTTCGTTGTATTTCGGAGTTCGTCGCGGATGGATTCGGCGTTGGGCACCATGGTGCGGAACTTCAGCATGTTGAAGGTGCGGCCCCGGATGGTGCTGCGCCGCTGGCGGAACAGGACGGGGCCGGGCGACCGTGGCGCGGATGGCGATGGCGATGCCGAGCATGAGGGGCGAGAACAGCACCATCGCCAGCGCGGACAGCACGGAGTCCAGCGCCCGCTTGAGGAGACCCGAGGGCCAGGGGTTGGGGCTCGTGCTGAACAACAGCGTAGGTTCGTCGGCGACTTCGTCGAGGGTGACCTGGGCGATGGCCGTGCGCAGGAAGTCCGGCAGCAGCCAGGCTTCGACGCCTTCGGTTTCGCATTGCTTCAGGCAGGCTTCGATCCGGCCATAGGGCAGATCGCGGGGCAGGAGGATGACGGCGTCCACCACGCTGGCGTGCAGCACGTCGGAGAAGCGTTCCAGGACACCGGGCACGTCCAGGCCGGCGGGAGCGGCAGCCGGCGGGCGGCAGGAAGCCGGCGATTTCGAAAAACAGGGCATGCTGGGGATTGTGCAGCCAGTCGCAGACCCAGGCGGCCTGGGCGGGGCTGCCGGCGAGCAGCAGGCGCCGGCGGGGTTCGAGGCGCAGCAGGAAGGGTTGCAGATAGAGGGCGCGCAGGGAAATGGCGGCGATGGAATACAGGCAGTGGATGCCGAGGATGGTGCGGGGCACCATGTGGAGTTTCATCACATAGAGCAGGCCCAGCAGGACGGCGAGACTCAGCGAGCCGCCTTTGGCGGTCAGCGCAGCGCCGCCCGGCGACAGGCCGATGAACTGCCGGTACAGGCCGGAGAAATCGAATGAAGCTCAGACCGGGACCACCAGCACATAGATCGAGGCGTTGCTCAAGAACATGTCGAAGGTGGCGAACCAGTCGGGAAGAGCCGCCAGCGCAGCAGCAGGTGGCGAGGGCGGCGAGCAGGGTGCCCGCCACGAGGACGGCGTCCACCAGGGCGGCCAGTTCGGCTGGAATCGGAAACTGCGGCGCAGCATGGCTCAGGTGTCCGGGGCGGCCGGAGAGGCCGGTCCCTGTCCGGCTTCCTGGCGGAGGAAGGTCAGCACGTCTTTGAAACGCTGGATGTTTTCCGGGTCGACGCGGGTCAGGGTTTCATGCGCGTCGTACATCAGGGCGGCCATGTCGCGGGGGGCCTGGGGGGCGGTTTCCACGGGGTGCAGGTTGTCCACAAGCGCGACAGGTCGCCCATGCCATCGGGCAGTCCGCCGGTCGGATAGGATTTCAGAATGCGGCTGACGCCCAGGCCCTGGAGCAGGCCGGCCAGGTGGGGGGAGAGATTGATGAGAACGGCGGGGGTGGCGCCGGACTGCCGGCCGGAAAGGCCGAGCGAAGCCAGCGATCCCATGAAGGTGCTGTCGAGCGCGGTGCAGGCCTGCATGTTCACGACGATGAGATGGCTGCCGGCGAGGCGGGCGGCCTGGGTGGCCTGCCGGAAGGCGGGAGCGAGGCGGAAGGTGGCCGCGCCGATCACCGCGACCATGGTGCAATGGTCCACCGTGGCGGCCAGGATCTGGTTTTCGGATGAAGGGGGAGGGGGCATGTCGGGTCACCGTGGCCAGTTGGAGGACGCCTGCCGCGCCAGAATGCGTCCGCGCCAGGCCACGCTGATGCGCCAGGAGCGCACCCGGCCCGCGCGTTCCACCTCGCCGGCGGGAATGGTCAGCGTGGAGTGCATCCGTCCGGCGGAGCGTCCCGGCAACGGCCGCACCTGATTCTGCACCGCCGGGCTTGTGGTATGGATGGCCTCCAGCAGGAGGACGGCTCCCGGCGGAATGCCCGGCGGGGGCGCCAGCCAATGAACGTCGAACTGCTCGCTGCCGGCGGAGCCGGCGGCCGGATCGCGGAACGCGCGCACGCCGGCGCCGGGGATGGGCGTGGCCTGGCTGGGAATGAACGAACGGTCCACACGGAGGATTTCCGCCCGCAGCGCCGGGCCGGCGGCCGGCGGCGCGGCCAGGGCAGAGGCGGCTGCCAGCGCGCCCAACATCGTCAGGCACCGCCTCCGGGCGATGGAAATCCGGGCTGCCTCATGGAAATGCCACTGGACACGAGGCCACTTTTACCAAAGCGTTTGCGCGTATGTCAACGAACCCCCCCCGCGCGCCCAGGGCCAACGCATCTGAATCTTCCGATCCATTCAACGCAAAGGGCGCAAGCGGCGCGAGAGGAGCGCAAACGCCGAACCCTTTCAGCTGAAATACAATCGAAATGATTTCTTCTATTGGCGCTTTTCAGAAAACCAACCCTCTACTTCCACAAAATGGACGCCATGGCCGATTTCACCCTCCGGCGTTTGCGCATCTTTTGCGTCAATTGCGTCTCTTGCGTTAGATGGCTGTTCGGTCCGATGCAGATTTCGGAGTGCTTGGATGTGTTTGCCCTGCCCTCGCGCCGACGGCGGACCCGGGCTGCGGGGCTGCGGCATTTTCATTCCGGCCGGGGATGGAAGGGCGATTCGCGGGCAAGCTGCTCGAAGAGTTCTTTTTCGCGCGCGGTGGGGCGGTCGGGGATGGCGATGCGCACGGTGACATAGAGATCGCCGCGGCGGCCCTGGCGGTCGGGGAGGCCTTTGCCTCCCAGCCGCAGGCGTGCGCCGCCCTGGGTGCCCGGCGGAATCGCCAGCGAGGCCGGCCTTCGAGGGTGGGGATGCGCACTTTCGCTCCCAGCACCGCTTCCCAGGGGGCGATGGGCACGACGAGATCCAGGTCGTGGCCGTTCAGGCGGAAGAGGGGATGGGGGGCCACGTGCAGGTTCAGGTACAGGTTGCCGCCGGCATGGCCCTGGCCCGACAGCCGGATGCGCGTGCCCTCGGTGGCGCCGGGCGGAATCCGCACCTGGAACGTCCGGGCCTTGTGCGCCATCGTTCCGTCGGGCCGGACGTCCGGAACCTGAAGCGACAGACTTTTCGGTTCGCGGTTGACCAGATCCTCGATCGATACGGTCAGGTTGGCTTCGAAATCCTGCCCGCGGGGCCGGAATCGGTCTTCGCCCATGCCCTCGAATCCCCCGAACCCGCCGAAGGGACTGCCGCCGCGGCGGGCGCCGCGCGGACGGCCCAGATCGCCGAACAGCGCCGAGAAGAAGTCGCTGAAGTCGCCGCCGGTCCCGCCGAATTCGAAATGGATGCCGCCGGGGCCGCTGCTGGCGCCTTCGAATCCGCCAGCCCGGCGGCGGGGTGAAGTCCTGTCCGGATTTCCAGTGGCGGCCGAGGGCGTCGAAGCGCTTGCGTTTCTCGGGGTCGGAGAGCACCTCGTAGGCTTCGTTGATTTCCTTGAATTTGGCCTCGGCCTCCCCGGTCCGGTTGACGTCGGGGTGGTACTGCCGCGCCAGCTTGCGGTAGGCCTTCTTGATGACGTCCGGTCCGGCGTCGCGCGGCACGCCGAGGACGGCGTAGTAGTCCAGGTATTTCATCGCGGCCGGCGGACCGTCAGCGTTTCAGGCGGTCGACATCCTGCTCCAGGTCGTCGAGGCGCCGCTCGACGGTATTGAACGGCGAGGGCGGCTGGAAGCTCTCGCCCATGCGCTGCTCCAGCCGGTCGACCCGTTCAGCAGGTCGGCCAGCTGGTCGGCGTTCCGGCGGACCTGGTCGGTCAGGTCGCCGATTTCCAGTCCAGGAGACCGTCGGGGAAGGTGCGGCCGGTTCGGCGGCCCCGGCGGTCAGTCCCAAGGTCAGCCACGTGGCCAGTACAAAGACAATGCGTTTATTCATGAGGCGGGTTCTCCTGATCAGTTCTGTTTTCCAACACTATAACCAATGCGGCGCATTCGGCAACGACAAGAAGGGGGCGATTTTTCCCGCCCGCCGTCGCCGGGGGCCGGGGCCGGGCGAAAAAACCTCCGTCCCCCCATTGACTCGGGGGAGGGGCTGGTATGGTCCCGTTCGATTTCACAACCGATGCACCCGTGGTGAAATTGGCAGACACGTAAGATTCAGGTTCTTATGCCCTTAAAAGCGTGTGGGTTCGAGTCCCTCCGGGTGCACCATTTTCGGCCCGTGCTTGTCTTGCACGGGCCTTTTTGTTTGAATGCGCACCCATGGCCGAACGACCCCTAGCCGAAACCCTGAACCGACCGGACGAGGAGTTTGAACTCACGCTGCGTCCGGGGCGCTTTGCCGACTTCGTCGGCCAGTCGAAGATCCGCGAGCGGCTGGAGCTGAGCGTGGCGGCCGCGGCGGGGCGGGGGGATTCGCTGGACCACGTGCTGCTGTGCGGCCCGCCGGGGCTGGGCAAGACCACGCTGGCCTACATTCTCGGCGCGGCCATGGGCGCCAACGTCAAGGCCACGTCCGGGCCCGTGCTGGCGAAGCCCGCCGACCTCGCCGGGATGCTGACCAACCTGGAAAGGGCGACATTCTCTTCATTGACGAGATCCACCGCATCCAGAAAAGCGTCGAGGAATGCCTGTATTCGGCGATGGAGGACTACACGTCATTGTCGTGCTCGACCAGGGCGTCAACGCCCGCAGCGTGCGGCTGAACCTGCCGCGGTTCACGCTGGTCGGGGCCACGACCCGCAGCGGCCTGCTGAGCGCGCCGATGCGCTCGCGCTTCGGCGCCGCCCACCGCCTCGACTACTATTCCCCATGGACTGGCGGGTTGTCATCCGTTCCGCGCGCGCATTTTGAACGTAGACATCTCCGCCGGGGGCACGTCGGAAATCGCCGCGCGTTCCCGCGGCACACTCACCGCATCGCCAACAACCTGCTGCGCTGGGTCCGCGACTACGCGCAGATCCGCGCCGGCAACCGCATTGACCGCGACGTGGCCGACCGGGCGCTGGCGATGCTCGATGTGGACGGCCACGGTCTCGACGAGATGGACAAGCGCATTCTGCGCACGATCGTGGAAAAGTACGGCGGAGGGCCGGTTGGTCTCAACACCATCGCGGTGTCGGTGGGCGAGGAGCCCGGCACCCTCGAAGAAGTGTACGAACCGTTTCTGATCCAGCAGGGTCTGCTGGCGCGCACGCCGCAGGGCCGCACCGCCACCGCCGCCGCCTTCCGCCTGCTGGGGCTGGCCCCGCGCGGCGAACAACCGGAGTTGATCTGACATGAACGTTCTCGTCACCGGCGCCGCCGGCTTCATCGGCTATCACGTCGCCCGGGCGCTGCTCGACCGCGGCGACACCGTCACGGGCTTCGACAACCTCAACGACTACTACGACGTGACGCTCAAGGAGGCCCGGCTGGCCCGCCTCCGCGAGGGTCCCGGCTTCACGTTCGTCCGGGGCGACCTGGCCGACGCCGCGGCGGTCACGTCCCTGTTTGCCGGCAAGCCCTTCGACCGCGTGATCCATCTGGCCGCGCAGGCCGGCGTGCGCTATTCGCTGACGAATCCCGGCTCCTACGTCCAGAGCAACCTCGTCGGCTTCCTGCACATTCTCGAGGCCTGCCGCCACGCGAAGACCCCGCACCTGGCCTATGCCTCCAGCAGCTCCGTGTACGGCCTCAATGCGCATTTCCCGTTTTCGGTGCACGACAACGTGGACCATCCCGTCTCGCTCTACGCCGCCACCAAGAAGGCCAACGAGCTGATGGCCCACACCTATTCGCACCTCTACGGCCTGCCGACCACCGGCCTGCGCTTTTTCACCGTGTACGGCCCGTGGGGCCGCCCCGACATGGCCCTGTTCAAGTTCACCAGGGCGATCCTCGCCGGCGAACCCATCGATGTGTACAACCACGGGCGCATGCGCCGCGACTTCACCTACATCGACGACATCGTGCAGGGCGTCGTGCGCACCGCCGACCGCATCGCCGAACCCGACCCGGCGTTTGATCCGGCCTCGCCCGATCCCGGCACCAGCCCCGCGCCCTACCGCGTGTACAACATCGGCAACCACACCCCCGTCGAACTGGACCGCTTCATTGCCGTCATCGAAGACGCCCTCGGCCGGAAGGCCGTGCGCCGCAACCTGCCCATGCAGCCCGGCGACGTGGCCGCCACCTGCGCCGATGTCGAAGACCTGCGCCGCGATGTCGGCTTCGCCCCCGCCACCCCCCTCGAAACCGGCATCGCCCGCTTCATCGAGTGGTACCGGGACTACTATGCCACCGCGGAATGAGGAAGGATGGAAGACTGGAATGATGGAATGGCGGGAGAATGGGTGCGGGTTTCCACGCCATGGAAAATTTTTTGCCACGTTTTCCACGCCATGGAAAAAAGTTTTCCACACCGTGGAAAATCCGGATTTTTCAACTCTCCTTCCCCCAACCCTGAACCCCTGAACCGTGAACCGCTGAACCCTGAACCCTGCCCCCCCGAACCCTGAACCCCGAACCCCGGAGCCCTCATGTCCACGACCATTCTGATCGGCGCCCAGTGGGGCGATGAAGGCAAAGGCAAGATCATCGACGTGCTGACCGAGCGCGTGGACTGGGTGGTGCGCGCGCAGGGGGGCAACAATGCCGGCCACACGGTGGAAGTGGGCGAGGAGCGCTTTGTGCTGCACCTGGTGCCTTCCGGCATCCTGCACGAAGGCAAGCGCTGCGTCATCGGCAACGGCGTTGTGCTGGATCCCGTCGCGCTGGTCGAGGAAATCCAGGGCGTGGCGGCGCGGGGCTTTCCGGTGGAGGGCCGCCTGTTCATCAGCGACCGCGCCCACGTCGTCTTTCCGTATCACCGGATGCTCGACGCGCAGGGCGAGGCCCGCCGCGCCAAGGGCGACCAGATCGGCACGACGCAGCGCGGCATCGGCCCGGCCTACAGCGACAAGGCCGCGCGCTTCGGCCTGCGCATGGCCGATCTGGTCGACCCGGAATTCCCCGCGCTGCTGAAAGCCCGCGTCGAGGAGAAGAACCGTGCGCTGGCCGCGCTGGGCGCGCCGGTGGCGGACTATGACGAGGGGCTGGCCGCCGTGCAGAAGGCGATGGAGACGCTGCGGCCGCTGGTATGCGACACCGTGCCGCTGCTGCATGCCGCCGTCCGGGCGGGCGAGCACATCCTGTTCGAGGGCGCGCAGGGCATCATGCTCGACATTGATTTCGGCACGTACCCGTTCGTGACGAGCTCCAACGCCGGCAGCGGCGGCGCCAGCACCGGTTCCGGCGTGCCGCCCAACCGTATGGACCGCGTCGTCGGCGTGCTGAAGGCCTATACCACGCGGGTGGGCGAGGGGCCGTTCCCGACCGAGCTGCACGACGCCGACGGCGAAGAGCTGCGGCGCGTCGGGCGCGAATTCGGCGCGACCACGGGCCGCCCGCGACGCTGCGGCTGGTTTGATGCCGTTGTCGCCCGTCACGCCGTCATGACCTGCGGCGTGGACGAATGGGCGCTGACCAAGCTCGACGTGCTCGACGGTTTCGAGACGCTGAAAATCTGCACGGCCTACGAGCTGGACGGCCGCCGCATCGAGCACTTCCCCGCCAACGTCCGCGAGGTGGCCCGGTGCCGGCCCGTGTACGAGGAGTGGCCCGGCTGGCGCACCTCCACCCGCGGCGCGGCCCGTTTCGACGACCTGCCCGACGCCGCCCGGCGTTACATCGCCCGCCTCGAAGAAGTCACCGGTGCCCCCGCCGGCATTCTGTCGCTCGGCCCGCGCCGCGCCGAAACCCTGTTCCGGGAGATGCCCCGATGACCGGCGCCCCGAACACCGCCGTCTGCATCCCGCGCCATGTCGCCGTCATCATGGACGGCAACGGCCGCTGGGCGAAACAGCGCGGCCAGCCCAGGCTGTTCGGCCACCGCGCCGGGGCGGAGTCGCTGCGGGCGGTGCTGCGCGCCTGCCGCGACCATGGCGTCGAATACCTGACCGTCTATGCCTTTAGCACCGAGAACTGGGTGCGGCCCAAGGACGAAGTCGGCGGGCTGATGTCGCTGCTGAAGACGTTTTTGAAAAAAGACGAGCACGAGCTGCACGAGAACCAGGTGCGCCTGCGCGTGACCGGGCGCATCGAGGACCTGCCGCGGTCCGTTCGGACCGAGCTGGAGCGCGTGATGGAGGCCACGAAGGCCTACACCCGCTGGCATCTGATCCTGGCCCTGAGCTACGGCGGCCGCACCGAGATCACGGATGCCGTCCGCGCCATCGCCCGCAAGGTCAAAACCGGCGAACTGGAGCCCGAGGCGGTGGATGAAACGCTGATTTCGCGCCATCTCTACCTGCCCGACGTGCCCGATCCCGATCTGATGATCCGCACCAGCGGAGAGCTGCGCCTGAGCAACTTCCTGCTCTGGGAGCTGTCCTACGCCGAGTTCTACTTCACCGACACCCTCTGGCCGGACTTCCGCGAGCCCCAGTTCGCGGAAGCGCTGGCCGAGTACTCGCGGCGCCAGCGCCGCTTTGGAGCCCCCTCGTGAACCTGCCCGCCATCAAGCACCGTCTCGCCAGCGGTTTTTCCATCGCCGCCGTTCTGTTCACGGTGTTCTTCCTGATGCCCGACGTGGCCGCGCCGTTCATCCTGGCCGCGCTGGCCGCCGTCATGGCCCTTGAGTTCTACCGCATGATGACCGCCGCCGGCATTCCGAACTTCGACCGCTACGGCGTCCTCGGCTGCGTGGCGCTCGTGGGGGTCACCTGGTTCGCCGGCTGGCGCTCCGGCGACGGCGCCTGGGATTCCATCGTCCTGTTTCTGATCGTGATCGGCATTTTCCTGCGCCAGTTTCCGCAGAAGGACAATCCGGCCCCGCTGCAGACGATCGGCGGGACGCTGTTCGGGGTGCTGTACATCGGCCTGCTGTGGAGTTTCATGGGCAAGCTGATTCTGTTCGGGCGTCCGGCGGCGTTCGAGGGCATCTACTGGCCGGGCCGGTGGCTGCTGCTCTACGCCGTGTTCGCGGCCAAGTTCACGGACATCGGCGCGTATCTGGTCGGGTGCGTCCTGGGCCGCCACAAGCTGATTCCGCGCATTTCCCCCGCCAAGTCGTGGGAAGGCGTGTTCGGCGGCATCGCCATCGGCACCCTTGCCGGCACGTTGCTGGTCTGGGGCCTCGAATTCTCCGCCTATCCCCTCAGCCGCCTGGGCCTGACCCCCCTGCGCGCCATCCCCCTCGGTGTTTTCCTCTCCGTCTGCGCCGTGGTCGGCGATCTGGTCGAATCGCTCTTCAAGCGCGCGGCCGCCGTCAAGGACTCCGGCGGCATCGTGCCCGGCATGGGCGGAACCCTCGACGTCCTCGACAGCATCCTCTTCACCGCCCCGGGGGTGTATTTGTTTCTCAGGCTGGCCGCCTGAGAAGCAGGAGTCAGGAGACAGAATTCAGGAGTCAGAATGAAAATCCGTTCGAACACCGATTCTGAATCCTGAATTCTGAATACCCAAAGGATTGATCATGTTTTTCCTTCCCATCCTCGCGATTGCCCTGCTGTTCAGCCTGAGCATCTTTGTCCACGAACTCGGGCATTTCCTTGCGGCGCGCGCGCTGGGCATGGCGGCGGACGTGTTTTCCATCGGCATGGGACCTGCGCTGTGGAAGCGCAAATTCGGCGCCACGGTCTGGAAAATCGGCGCCATCCCCTTCGGCGGCTATGTCGCCCTGCCGCAGATGGATCCGAACTCGTTCCTGGAGGGAACAGGGACAGGAGACAGGGGACAGGAGACAGGGGACAGGGGGCAGGGTTCAGGGGTGGAGGGGGCTGAATCCCGAACCCTGAACCCCGAACCCCGCATTCTCCCGCGGGTGCCGCCGTGGAAGAAGATCATCGTGTCCGTCTCGGGAGCGGCGGGGAACATCGTCTTTGCCTTCCTGCTGGCCACGGTGGTGTGGATCGCCGGCAAGCCCTCGTCGCTGCAGGAACGAAGCGCCGTCATCGGATTTGTCGAGGCGGACAGCGCGGCGGCCGCCGCCGGGCTGGCGCCGGGGGATGAAATCACGGCGCTCAACGGGCGACCGGTCGCCTCGTGGCTCGAACTGGCGGAAGGGGTCGCGCTGGCTCCGGCCGATGCCGTGATGCTGCGCGTACGCGCCCCGGACGGCGGCGAGCGCGATGTCCCCCTCGAGCTGGAAGCTTCCGAGGTCGGCCTGCGGATGCTGCCCGGCCTGGACGGTTTGGCTCCCTGCCATGTCGCCGCCCTGGTGCCCGGCTCCGGCGCGGAGGCCGCGGGGCTCCTGCCCGGCGATCAGATTCTCCGCTACGACGGCCGGACCATCTACAGCCGGGCCCATCTCAGCCAGCTGGTGGAAGCCGCCGGAGCGCGCCCCGCCGAAATCGTCGTGCTGCGCGGCGGGCAGGAAGTCGCCGCCGTGGTCGAATCCGTGTTCGACAAAGACAGCGGCCGGCGGCTGATCGGCATTCAGTTCAACACCTTGAGCGACCTGGATTACGCGACCCGGACGCATCCGACGCCCTGGGCGCAGGTCAAGAGCCATGCCGGGAGCATCTTCCGTTTTCTGCGCGCGCTGACCACGCCGGCCACGTCCGGGGCGGCCGCGGGCGCCGTCGGCGGGCCGGTGCTGATCCTGATCATGCTGTGGCTGATGGTCAAATCCAGCTTCGTGCTCGCCATCTGGTTCACCGGCCTGCTCAACGTCAATCTGGCCATCCTCAACCTGCTGCCGGTGCCGATTCTCGATGGCGGCCATGTCGTGATGAATCTCTACGAATGGATCGTCCGGCGCCCGCCGCCGCCGCGGCTGGTCAACGCCCTGGCCAATGTCTTCGCCGTCCTGTTCATCGCGCTGTTTCTCGTCCTGATCTACCGCGACAGCGTGCGGCACCTGCTCCCGCCCCTGCGCCACTGGTTCGGCGGGTAGCGCCGCCGGGCCCGGGCCTCAGCGCCTGGGCGGGGCGGCCTCGCGGACGACGGCCCCGAAGTCGTCGCTGATCACCAGGAGGGCGAGGCGTTCGGCATCGTCGACGTCGTTGGTGTTGAGCGACGCGTAGTCGAAGCGGCCGCGCAGGTCGGTATAGCCGTCCTTGAGGAAGCGGACCTCGCCGCCGCGCATCCGGGCGTAGACCTTCACGTAGGCCCCGGGCACCGGCCGGAGGGTTTCCGCGTGAGCGACCAGCAGCTGGCCGTAGGTTTCGACCACCTGCACCTTTAGCGTATTGGCATAATACCCCTGCGTCTTGCGCAGGCCGGCGCCCAGCGCCTCGACCATTACGTTCTTCGTGCGGAATCCGGCGGGCAGGTCGAGCGTCAGCGGCTCCTGGCCGCCCTTGAGGTCGACCGTCTGGCTGAGCACGGGGCGGACGTACGAGAACTGCGCCGTGCCTTCCGACAGGAACGGATTGCGCGAGAAGAGCAGTTCGAGGTCCATCGGGTAGAAGTTCAGGGTGCAGCTTTCGAGGTTGCGGGCATCGAGGCGGATTTGGCCCGCTTCGACGTGCAGTTCGAGGGCGGGTTCCGTGGCCGCGAGGGCGCCCTGGGCCTGGTCGCGGTTTTCCGGATCCGCGGCGGCGGCGGCCACGCCCTTTTCGATCTCGTCGAGCTGGGCGAGCGCCTGTGCGAACCGGTTGCGCCAGCGGTCCACCGGGTCCTCCGCGTGTTTCGCGGCGATCCGGCGCGCGGTATCGACATCGCCGCGGTAGAACGCCAGATAGACGTCGAGATAGTCGCACTGGAGCTGTTCGGGCACGGCGTCGCGGTCAACGCGGGCATGCCAGTCCAGCGCCTCGGCCACCCGGTCCTGCAGGGTCAGGTAGTAGGCCACGGCCAGCTCGTCGGCATCCGCGAGGACGGCCTTCTGGCTCAGGACCGCCATCAGGCGCTGGTACTGGGCCAGGAAACTCGCATTGAGGATCTTGCGCCTGGCGCCGACGGGGTGGGCGCGCGGATTGACCAGCGGGGCGTACTCCAGGTGCTGGTAGTCCAGCCGTTCGACCGGGTCGAGCGTCAGCAGCGGCGAGACAAGGTGCAGGCCGCAGCGGTCCGCGAAGGGGGAGTGCTCGAGCCAGGCGCGCAGGGTCTGCGGATCGTTGTGCAGCAGGCCGTAGGACCACAGCGTGTCGTGGTAGATGTGCCGGGATTCGAGCAACTGGGTGACCTTCCGGAAAAAGGCCTTGTCCTTCATCCGCCAGGCGATTTCGTCCAGGTCCAGGCGCAGGACGTTGGCCTGGTCGAGGAAGGCGAGCACTTCGTCCGGCGTGCCGTTCTGCGAGATCCAGGCCCAGGAGGTCTTGTCGATCCGGCTCAGCTGCTTCACGACGCGGAAGGCGGCCGGCTCGGCGCCGCCCGTGACCCGGTCGTCCTGGGCCAGCGTGACGGGGTAGTGCGGGAAGGTGCCGACGGTCGGGAAGTAGAAGAAGTACTCGATCGTCCGGGTGGCGTGGGGTTCGAGGGTGACGTGGACCCCGCGCGTGTAGAAGCCGTTGCTGACGGGAATGGCGCCCATCGGGATCTGCAGCAGGGCCTGCAGCTTCTGGCGGTGGCCCTTGGGATTGGTCAGCACCACCTGCGCGCCGTAGACCACGTGCGGCAGGAATTCCCCGTCCACGTACTGGTCGAACCGCTCGTCGTTTTCGAAGCGGTAGCGGTCGTCGGCGCGGAAGAAGTGCTGGGCCACGAGTACCGATCCGGGCTCGTCGGCCCGCCCGGCCTCGAGGATTTCGCGGTGGAACGCCACCAGCGGCGAGGCGGCGGTCAGCGCGTAGCGCAGGCCGTCGAGTTCTTCCCCGTGCGTCGCGGCTTCGAACGGCAGGTCCAGCGCCGCCAGCGCCAGCATCATCTCCGTGAAGTTGCGGGTTGCGGAGGTGAAGTGCTCCGACAGGAACGGGCCTTTCCCGTCGTGTTCCGCGTAGTCCGCCCAGAAGGCGCTGGCGGGAACGAGATCCGCGTTCTGCTGCTCGATGGGCAGCTGGTAGTAGTTGTTTTCCGCCCACTCCCTGGTTTGGTCCAGCTTCTGGAAGAACCGCCGCTCGGCCGCGGACCGGAGCAGGCTCTCGTCGGCGTAGAACGAATTCCAGACAGCGGGCATTTCCTCCGGCACGCCCCGTTCATCCAGCATGGGGGGGGCGGTGAGATCGTCCGGAGCCTGGCGCAGGGCTTTGGATTTTCTTGTTCCCGCCAGGTTCTTCATGATGATCGGGGAAACGGCGTCGGAGGCGATCGTCATCTCCATGTCGGGCGGGACGCTGGCGGGTGCGGCGGCGCCCATGCTTATGAATTCTCCGCCAAAGGAACCCCTCCTCGCTCCGCCCCGGCCTGCCACCATTCCATTGAGTACCTCGAGCTGTTTAATTTCCACGCCGCGTGTCACCACGTCGACGGCTTCGATCGTGGCGCTGTCCGCCTCCAGCCCGCCGGCCTGGAGGGCGGTATCGAAGCGGCGGTTGAAGTCCTCGGCGTCGGGCGGGATGAGGTCGGCGCGTTCGCGGGCGTCGCGGACGAGGGAGGCGGTCTGTTTCGGGAGGCGCCGGGCGAGCAGGATGCGCTCGACGGCGTTGAGCCGCTCGAAGCGCCACGGCTCGAGGAAACCGGCGAGATCCTCGTCCAGCAGCCAGCGGTCCAGGAAGGTCTTGTCTTTCTTGTTCTTCAGGTACGGCGCGACAACGTCGCGGAAGAAGGAGGGATCCTTCTCGTGCAGGAAGAAATTCAGCTCGTGGCAGGCGTATTTCGAATAGAGCTTCCGCTGCTCCTTTTCGTCGAGAGTCGGCCATGTCACGACGAACGAGAATTCCTCGAAGGTCGGATTGCCGCCGAGCGTGGCGAGCAGGCGGTAGGCCTTGGCCAGCGTGTCGCAGGTCTCGAAGCGCGCGGTGGAGACGTCGCCGATATCCAGCGTGCCGCCGGGCGCGACGGGGGTGATGATTTTCTGCTGGGCGAAGGGCTTGGCCGGGTCGAGGCCGGCGATCTGGCGCAGCTCGCGGGTTTCCACGGGCGTGTCGTCGAGGGCGGCGTGTTTCAGCACGGAGGAAACGGGATCCGCGGCGAGGACGCGCAGGTGGGGCCGGCCCCGGAGATCCTTGCGGGGAATGCGCACCGTGCCGTCCGGGTCGGGCGTCAGGTTCCAGAGCGCGACGGCGGGCTGCTGCAGAAAGTCCAGGTTTGCGTAGCCCTCCTTCTGGGATGACCAGCGCTGGACGCCGCCGAATTCGCCGAGCGAGGCCTCGGGCGCGGGAGCGGGTCGGCTGGCGTACTGGGTTTCGCCTTCGAGCGATTCCGGCTCGGCCTCGGTGTCGCGCAGCGCCCACGGATTGAGCAGCAGGCCGGGCCGGTCGAGCATGTTGCCGGGGAATTTCTGCGCCGCCTGGCGGTCGAGGATGTAGCGGTACTCGTCGCCGATGTCGCGCCCGGACTCGTAGAACGTGCGCGCGGGAGTCCAGGGCTGCTGCAGGAGGCCCGGCGCGCCGGCGGACCCGAGGCGCGCGAAGAGGTCGTAGGCCGGCAGGTAGCGGGTTGCCAGCACATGGACGCGTGCAAAGGGCGTGGCGTTCGCCAGGCGGATTTCAACCGCGTCCTTTCCGGCGTCGATGCCGACGACGTTCAGCGGGGCGAGGCGCGGGCGCTCGAGGGCGCGGCGCGGGGAGAGGACGAAGCCGTCGCGCTCCTCGCCCTGCGTCACGCGCACGGTGATTTCGCGCTGGAACGGCTGGAGGTACAGGGAATAGTCGCCGGCGGGGAGGCCCCGGATCTCGACGAAGCCGTCGACGACGGAGAGAGCCTCGCGCCAATCCCGGACGAATTGGTCCTGGCGCTTTTCCAGCAGCGAGAAGGTGGACGCCACGTCGGCGCGCTCGAAGGCGGCCGGCAGGCGCAGGATCTCGCCCTCGCGTCCGTGCAGCACGGCCGGGAGGGTGCAGGCGTCCGCCGCCGGCGACCAGCTGTGTTCCGACCCGAAGGGCTCGCGCACGGTGAACCGCTCGATGTCCTTCAGGTCGCCCAGTTCCGCGCGGCCGTTCTCGCCGGTCTTGAGTTCCACGCACACTTCGTCGCGGAAGTCGCGGTGCTTGAAGCGGCAGGCGAGGGGCTCGCCCGGCCGGGGCTCGCCGTTCTTGCCGCGCAGGTCAACGAAATAGCCCGCGTCCGTGCGGCCGACGTGCAGGTCCTGGACGGCCGCGCCGCGGTCGATTTCGTTCAGCGCAAAGGACGCGGAGCAGACCAGATCGTCCTTGCGGTTGCGGCTGATGTTCCGGACCTTGGCGTTGAGGATCGCCGTCAGCGACAGGGTGTTTTCCGGCACGGCGAACTCCTGGATCGTCTCGGCGTCCTCGCGCAGTTCCAGATCGGTGTATTCCTTTTCGGTGGCGACGCCCTGGAGATCCACGACGCGGACGAGGAGGCGCGGCTCCTCGAGGAGCTGGAGGCTGGCGGGGCGTCCGTTCACGCGCAGGACGGGCCGCAGGGCGAGCCGGGCCTTTTCGCGGCGGAGCAGGGCTTCGCGGTCGACGTAGAAGCCGGCCTGCAGGTCGTAGGTCTCGGCCAGATGTCCGAAGCGCACGAGCGCGGCGAAGCCGTCGTGATGGACCACCAGCGCGTCGCGGCGCGGAGCGGTGCTGAACGGGACGAGGATGCGCCCCTTGGCGTCCGGCTCGAATTCGCGGCCGCCGAGCCAGGCGCGGGCATCCGGGAGCCGGCGGTTGTTTTCGTCGAGGACGGTGAAGGCGTGGCCGGCGGCGGTCACTTCCTGCAGGACGCCGAGGCGGCCCTTCTGCACCAGCGCGCGGCTGCTCTTGCCGTTGCCGATCAGTTCGACGACGTAGGCGCCGCGCCTGTCCAGTTCGGGAAATTCAAACGTGCGGGCCACCCGCCGCTCGGGTGCCTCCTTGAAGGTCAGCCGGCGTTCCGAGGAGGCCACGAGGCCGTCGAGGTTGATGGCGAGGTCCAGCGGCCGGCCGGTCTCGCGGTAGTAATTCAGGGTGTTGATCTCGTAGACCTTCGCGATCAGGGAGGGCACGTTCTTCACGAAAGCCGTCAGCTTCACCGCGTCATCCGCGCCGAAGGAAACAGAATTGTCGGGCGCGAAATCGACATCGACCCGTTCCTTCAGGCGGCGGTAGTCGTCCGGGGAGAGCAGCGGGGCCCATTGCTGCGGATCGCCGGCGCCGGAAACGATCTTGGCTTCCGCAAAGAGGGGTTTGAGGAAGTCGTCGCGGATCCAGGGGGTGTAGGCGTCGAAATCGGCCGCTTCGACGAAGAAATGGAGCAGGCAGTCGCGCACGAGCGGTTCGTCGTCGGCGACGGGCGGCAGCTGGAGCAGGCCGAACGACTGGCCCAGGCGGGCCAGATGGTCGCCGCGCGGCAGGGCCTTGCGCACGTCGTCGGCCAGGTAATGGACGTCGCGCGGCAGGCGGATGTATTCCCGGAAGCGCGCCTCGTCGTAGACGCCCTGCTGCCGGTCGTGGAGCAGGCGGCCGTGGAGCACGTTGGCCTTGAGCGAATTGTGGACCGGATCGAGGGTCTGCGCGAACGTCCAGAGCCGCTCGAAGTACGCCTCGCGCGCCGCGGCGTCGGTCTCCAGGTCGACTTCGTCCGCCGGCGCCAGCTTGGAGAGATAGGCGGTGACGAAGGCGGTCTGGTTGCGCAGGTCCGGTTTCTTCGCCAGCAGCTCGTCCATCTGGGCGAGGGTCAGGCGGCGATGGATTTCGTGGTGTCCGAAGCCGCGGCTGTCGCGGTACTCCAGATCCGCGACAATCTGGGAAACAAGACCCGGGTAGTCCGGCCGCCGGAGGCGGGACAGCAGATTGCGGCGCTGCTCGCCGGTAAGGTCCAGGCCGGCGACGAGTTCCAGGCCGCCGTCTTCGATCCGCTGGAGGCTGCGGCCGCGTTCCTGTTCGAGCGCGCGTTCCAGGAGGGTGCGGGTGGCGATCCGCTCGGGATCGAGCCGGGAGGGGGCGGAGCTGCGGCGTTCGCCCGTCTTGCGCGCGTGGCCGAAGAAGGGATTGAGCTGGTCGCGGAGGTAGGCGAGGGTCTGGTCGGGGGTCTGGCCGTAGTCCAGCAGGGCCTGGCGGTTCAGCAGTTCGCGCGCCTGTTCGACGGTGGTGCCCCGGCGCTCGCGGATCCAGCGGTCGATCCACTCCTGGAATTCCGTCCGCCGCCCTTCATTCTGCGCGTGCAGCGCATGGTAGTAGTAATAGTCGTCCGTGCCCGGCACCAGCTCCCGCAGCGCCTCCGCCCGGTCGGGCGCCAGCGCGAACGTCTCGACGTAGCCGATTTCCTGCGCCGTTGCCGCCGCGGCGAGCCCCGCCGCCATTGCCATCCAGAGTCCCCGCCAATGCCGCCGCTTCATAGCCGTTGCTCCTTTCGCAGGCCGGCGCAGATCCGCGTCCCTGTCCCGGCAGGCGGATCGCCGTCCAGCTCCCGGCGATGTTCCCGCTCCCCCCTGCGTTTGACAAGTCCGATCTGGCCCCCTCTTCGCGCTTTTCGTCCCGACTCTCCAGCCGGAATAAACCACAAAGGGCCACAGCGCGGCAGAGCCGCAACCAAATTAATCAGAACTCATGAACTCATGAAAACGGAGAGGGGGATAAGCAGGAAAACAGGAAACAACAGGAAAACAGCAAGCCCGAAAATGAATTAGGTCGAAAAACGTGCACAAAAAAGACGAAGTGGCCAGATAGTAGTACAGAGGGGCACAGAGAATGGGGTGAATAGCCCCTCGATTTATCTTTAGTAATTCGTGGTTTCGGCTGGTCCGGCTGTCCTGGCTGTCATCCCGAATCGCAGATGCGTCCATCACAACCCGGAATCCGGATTTTCCACGGTGTGGAAAAAAAGTTTCCATGGCGTGGAAAACCCGTCGAAAAATTTTCCATGCCGTGGAAAATTCCGAAAATCCGGTCCATTCCCCGCCCGGCAATCTGTCTCGGTTATAATTATAACCGAGACAACCCGCCCGCCCGGCCCCGCCCGGCCCGCACCCGGAAAAAGAATTGGAATCCGGCGGGGGCGCGGCTACGATGGGAGCGTGAGAGTGGCGCGCGGATGAAGAGCCGGTGGCAGAGCGGGCTGGCGGCATGGATGCTGCTGGCGGCGGCGGCGTTCGGGGCCGGTCCGTCGTTTTCGCTGACGGAGGCGGAACAGGCCTGGCTGGCGGCGAATCCGGAGATCGTGATCGGGGTGCCGGTGGATTCTCCTCCGCTGCATTTCACGGGGCCGGACGGCCGTCCGGCGGGGCTGGGGGCGGACGTGCTGGACGCGATGAACCAGCGGCTGGGGGGGAGGATCCGGCTGCAGGCGGGATCCGCGGCGGAGCTGGCGGACCGGCTGGATCGCAAGGAACTGGACGGGGTGATGGATGCGGTGCCGGGCGGCGGGCTGGATGCGCAGCTGGTGTTCAGCCGTCCCTATCTGGAGGTGCCGGCGGTCATCGTGGGCAAGCGCGATGCGCGCTACTACCGGACGGCGGAGATGCTGCGCGGCAGCGCGCTGGCGGTGGTCAAGGGGTCGGCCCTGGAAACCTGGTTCAGGCAGAACCATCCCAAGGTGCGCCGCAGGCTGTATGCGACGGCGGCGGAGGCGCTGGATGCGGTGGCGCGGGGCCAGGCGGTGGCCTTTGCCGGCAACCGGGCGGTGGCGCTGCATCTGCTGGAACGCGAGATGCTGTCGAACCTGCATCTGCAGGGGCGGCTCGACGAGGCGCCGTCGGCGCTGTGCCTCGGGGTGCGGGCGGATCGTCCGGAACTGTCGGGGATGCTGAACCGCCTGCTGGACGAGGTGCTGCGGCGGCGGGGGCGGGCGCTGCGGGCGAAATGGTTTGTGCTGTCCAGCCGCGCGGGCGGGCGCTTCGAGCCGTCGCCGAAAGCGCGGGCCTGGCTGGAGGCCCGGGATACGATCCGCATCGGCGTGCCGGACAACGCGCCGCCGATGGCGTTTGCGGATGCGTCGGGCGAGCCGCAGGGGCTGGCGCCGGATTTGCTGGACCTGCTGAACGAGCGGCTGGAAGGCCGGATCGAGGTGGTGCCGGGGCCGCGCGCCGGGCAGGAGGCGGAGCTGAAGGCCGGCCGGCTGGATGCGCTGATGGAGGATACGCCGGCGGGCGGAGGGGCCCGGCTGCATACGAAGCCGTACGCGAACATCCCGAACGTGATCGTCGGCCGCAGGGGGGACGAGCAGCACGTGTCGCTGGAAAGCCTGGAGGGCCGCACGGTGGCGGTGGCGGCGGGCTTCCCGGCGCTGGAGCATCTGCGCCGGAGCCGGCCGGGCCTCCGGCTGGCGGAGTACGGGGATGTCCGCGAGGCGCTGGCGGCGGTGTCGGCGGGGCAGGCCGAGGCGTTCGTGGGGAGCCGGGCGGTGGCGGCCTGGGTGCTGGCGCGCGACATGCTCTCGGACCTGCAGATCCAGGGGGCGGCCTGGGAGATCGATTCGTTGTCCGCCATCGGGGTGCGGCCGGAGCTGCCGGAACTGGCGGAGGTGCTGAACGCGGCGCTGGCCTCGCTGCCGACGGAGACGGTGCAGGGGCTGTACGAGCGATGGGGGGGGCGGGACTGGCACGAGATGACCGAGCTGGCGTGGATTCAGCTGTCGCCGGAGGAACGCCACTGGCTGGAGGCGCATCCGGTGATCCTGGTGGGGAGCAATCCGCGCTGGGCGCCGCTGGAGTTCACGGATCATACGGGACGGATCCAGGGGATTGCCTGGGAATATCTGAACCGGTTCGGCAAGGCGCTGGGGGTGACGTTCCGTCCGGTGTCGGTTCCGTCGTGGCGGCAGGCGCAGGCCAAGCTGCGCGACGGCGAAGTGGACCTGCTGACGTCGCTGAACAAGGCCAGCGCGCGGCGGGTGGAGATCGAGTTCACGCCGCCGTACCAGGCGCTGCCCACGGCGATCTTCACGCATGAAAACACGCCGTACGTGGGCCGGGCAGAGGATTTGAAGGGCCTGAAGGTGGCGGCGGTGATCGGCTACGGCCTGGAGCAGTACCTGGAGGCCAAGGTGACGGGGCTGCGGGTGCAGACGGTCTATGACGTCCCGACGGCGCTGAAGCAGCTGGAATCCGGGGAGCTGGATGCCTTTGTCGGGAGCCTGCTGGTGACCGGCCACTACATCCAGCGGGGCGGCCATGCGCGGATCAAGGTCGGCGGGGAACTGGATTTCGTGTATCAGCCGGCCTTCGCCGTGCGCCGGGACACCAAGATCCTGGCGCAGATTCTCTCAAAGGCGCTGGCGGGGCTGGACGAGCAGGAGCAGGCGGCGATCGCCCGGAAATGGATGGCGGTGACCTACGAGCAGCGGATTGACTACCGCAAGCTGTACAAGTACGCGGCGGGGACGCTGGCGCTGCTGGGGCTGTTTGTGTACTGGAACCGGCGCATGGCGGCGGAAATCCGCCGCCGCCAGGCGGTGGAGGCATCGCTGCGCAAGAGCGAGGAAGCGCTGGTGGCCGCCAACAAGGAGCTCGAGGCGTTCTCGTATTCGGTGTCGCACGATCTGCGCGCGCCGCTGCGGCACGTGGCCGGCTTTGTGCAGCTGCTGCAGGCCAACGCTCAGGGCAAGCTCGACGAGACCGGCGCGCGCTACATCGAGGTGATCGCGGGGGCGGCGCGCAAGATGGGGGAACTGATCGACGACCTGCTGTCGTTTTCGCGCACGGGCCGGGCGCAGATGCGGATCGAGCCGGTGGCGCTGGGGCCGCTGGTGGACGAATGCCGCCGGGAGCTGGAGCCGGAGACCAAGGGGCGGCGGATCGAGTGGGTGATCGGCGAGCTGCCCGAGGTGCAGGCCGACCGGTCGCTGCTGCGGCAGGTCCTGGCCAACCTGCTGGGCAACGCGGTGAAATACACCGGCAAGCGCGAAGACGCCCGCATCGAAGTGACCTCGCGCCGGGAGGGCGGCGAGATCATCGTCTGCGTGCGGGACAACGGCGCGGGGTTCGACATGAAGTACGCCGACAAGCTGTTCGGGGTGTTCCAGCGGCTGCACAGCGAAACCGATTTCGAGGGCACGGGCATCGGGCTGGCCAACGTCCGGCGGATCGTGGTCCGCCACGGGGGGCGGACCTGGGCCGAGGGCGCCGTGGATCAGGGCGCGGCCTTTTCATTCAGCCTGCCGGCGGAGCCCGCCGCCGCGGCCGCGGAGGAGAAGCCATGATCGACCGCTATATTCTGCTGGCCGAGGACAATCCCAACGACGCCGAGCTGACCATTGCGGCGCTGCGGGAGAGCCGCCTGGTCTGTCCGATCCAGGTGGTGGCCGACGGCGCGGAGGCGCTGGATTTTCTGTTCTGCCGCGGGGCCCATGCGGGCCGGAAAGGCGGGCCGCCCGCCGTGATCCTGCTGGACCTGAAGATGCCCAAGGTGAACGGGCTGGAGGTGCTGCAGGCGGTGAAGGGCGATCCCTCGCTGAGCGTGATCCCCGTGGTGATGCTGACGTCGTCGCGGGAGGAGGCCGACCTGAAGCGCAGCTACGCCAGCGGAGCGAACGCCTACGTGGTCAAACCGGTTGAATTTGACGAATTTCTGCAGACGGTACGCGACCTGGGCCTGTTCTGGGGCCGGGTCAACGAACCCGCGCCCGTGCCCGGGCCGTCCGCGCCCGCCTCCCGCCGATCGCACAAGGAGACCCCCGCGACATGAGTGCTGATTCCCCCGCGAAAAAACCGTTGAAAGCCCTGATCATCGAGGACTCGGAGACCGACGCGCTGCTGCTGACGGAGCAGCTGCGGGCGGGCGGCTACGATCCGCAGACCCGGCGCGTGGACAACGCGGATGACCTGACCGAGGCCCTGCAGACCCGCATGTGGGACATCATCTATTCCGACCACAATATGCCGCAGTTCAGTTCGACGGAAGCGCTGGAGATCGTGCGATCGTCGGCGATGGACGTGCCGTTCATCATCGTGTCGGGGGCGATCGGCGAGGAGGCGGCGGTGGCGGCGATGAAGGCGGGGGCGCAGGATTACCTGATGAAGGGCAACCTGGCGCGGCTGGTGGCGGCGACGGCCCGCGAGCTGCACGATGCCCAGGAGCGCCGCGCCCGGCGCGCCGCCGAGCGCGCCCTGCTGGCGCAGGAGGAGGAATTCCGCCTCGCGCGCGAAATCCAGCAGCGGCTGTTTCCGTCGGGCCCGCCCACCCTGCCGGAGTTCGACATCGCCGGCGCGTCGCTGCCGGCGGCCGCCACGGGCGGCGACTACTTCGACTTCATTTCCACGCGGTCGGGCGAGCTGTTCGTGGTGGTGGGCGACGTGACCGGCCACGGGGTGGGCCCGGCCCTGCTGATGGCCGACGCCCGCGCCTACCTGCGGGCGCTGGCCGTGTCGGACCAGCGCTTCGAGGACATCCTGGCGCGGGTGCGCACCCTGATGATCGAAGACCTCGGCCTCGACCATTTCATCACGCTGTTTTTCGCCAAGCTCGATCCGGAGACCGGGCTGTGGACCTACATCAATGCGGGGCATCCGCCGGGGTACGTGCTGGCGCCGGACGGAACGGTCAAGGCGGAGATGATGCCGGGGACGGCCGCGCTGGGCATCGACCGCGAAGAGACGCCGCTGGAGGCCGCCCAGCTCACGCTGGAGAAGGGCGATCTGCTGCTGCTGATTTCCGACGGGATTCCCGAGGCGCGCAATCAGGCGGGAGAAGAGTTCAGCGAGGAGCGCGTGCTGCAGATCGTCCAGCGCGAACGCAGCCGGAGTTCGGCGGAGATCATCCAGACCCTGATGGACGAAGCCCGCCGCTTTGCCCAGCCGGAGCATCTGCAGGACGACATGACCGCCGTGGTGCTGAAGCTGTGAAGGGGCGGATGGAAACGGGGCGGGGGAGGCGTCGGCGGGTTGCCGGCGTCGCGGGGCTTGCCGTCTGGGCGGCGGCCGCGGTCCTGGTTTCCTGCGTGCGCGCGCCGCCGCCGTCCGGCCTTGCCGCCGGGACCGCCGGCCGGCCGCTGGCCATCCGGCAGATCGACCCGGACCGCGATGCGGCCGATCAGCGGCGGATCGAAGAGCTTCGCGCGCGCCTCCCCGAGAAGTACCGGCGGCGGGGCAACTTCGCCTGGGCCGCGGCCCGGATCGAGGGGCTCGACAAGACGGAATACTTCGCGCACAGCGGCATCCAGCGGCTGGGCAAGGTGTCCGCCAAGGCGGCCGGGGACCTTTCCGGGATTTCGCTTCGCCCCAAGACAGGGCGTTACGAGGTGCTGTGCGTGAACCACAACGACGAGGTGAACGGGACCAACTGCTTTTTCCGGAATGCCGACACCGAGCGCAAGATCATCGAAGACATCGCCAAACGCATGCGGGATCCCGCGGCGGCCGGGGACATCCGCCTGTACACCGACCTGTATCCCTGCGCGAGCTGCCGGCACGTGATGTGCCAGTTCCTGGCGGCCTACACCAACGTGCGGATCCAGGTGCTGTTCCGCGAGCGGTGAGGGCGATCTTCTTCACCCATGCCGCAAGGGCATGGGGGCCCCGATCGGGTTGAGACCCCCGCGGGCTTGTCCCGTGGGTGAATAAGGTCCGCTACTGGCGGGCGGCTTTTTCGGGCAGGCGGGCGAGGCGGGCAATGGCGTCGAATTCCGCGGCGAGGGCGCGGCGGAAGCCGGGCGCGCCCCAGGTGACGGCGTACTGGTGGGGGCCGGCGTGCGCGGCCCGTTCCAGCGCCGTCCGGAGCGCTTCCGGCGGGTCGAAGTCGGGAAAGCCCTGCGACAGGTTGACTGCGCCGTGCTCCATGGCGACGCGCGTCATCCGGCGGATGACCGACTCGGTGAAGCGGCCGACGCGCTGGCTGGTCCGGGGCACGAGCGGGGGGCTATTCGACGGGCGCGGATTCGGCCAGGTACCGCTCCAGGGCGCCGGTGATTTCGGCGTGATCCGGCGCGAGGGCGGCGGCCTTGCGCTGCCAGTCCAGGGCCTCGGTGCGCTCGCCGGCATCCCACAGCGCCCGCGCGTAGGTGTCGAGGATGTTGGCGTCCTGCTCGTTCGACAGCTCCAGGGCTTTCCGGGCGAGGCGGGTGGCCAGCGGCAGGTCGCGCTGCTCGACGCTCCGGCCGGTGAGGATGAACCAGGCGATTTCGTTGAGCATCAGGGGGTCCTGCAGATCCAGGGCTTCCAGCTGCGCGGCCAGTTCGGCGGCGCGGGCCGGATCGCCGTCGGCCCCGACGGCTTCGAAGTACGGATCGAGGATGGCCTGGGCCTGCTGCATGTCCCGAGCCTGGCGCTGCCGC
Organism: Kiritimatiellia bacterium; assembly: GCA_040768005.1. GTDB lineage: Bacteria > Verrucomicrobiota > Kiritimatiellia > CAIQIC01 > Lenti-01 > JAAZFE01. The sequence continues at coordinate 31,345 of JAXGNL010000005.1, read as the reverse complement.
TGCGCGATGTCGAGGGTGCCGGCGGCGGCCTCGGCCAGCACGGCGTCCAGCCCGCCTTTCGGGTGTCCGATCCAGGCGATCTGTCCCTGGTGAACCAGGAACGCGGACGGGATGCCGCTCTGGCCGGCGGCCTCCATCCACTGCGTGGCCATGAACTGGTCCGGGTCGTCCATCGCGACGGCGTAGTCCATCTGGTCGCCCATCTCCTCGACAAAGCGCGCCACCCGGTCCGCGGCGTCTTCGCCGCGTTCCCAGACGCTGACGCCGATGAATCCGATGTCCGGATGGCGGTCGGCGAGTTCCGACAGGTGGGGGATGGTGGCGCGGCAGGGCCCGCACCAGGTGGCCCAGAACTCCACGACATAGGTCTTGGCGGGATCCAGGGTGTCCACGGGCCCGCCCTTGATCCAGGAGCCCACCTTCAGGTCCGGGGCGGGATCGCCAATCGTCAGGGGTTCGGCCACGGCCGCCAGGGGAGCCAGCATCGCGACGGTCAGCAGGATCGGCAGGAGTTTGCGCATGGGATTTCCTTGGGTGGGGGGTGTCTCTTGGCGACAGTAAACCCCATCCGGTCCGCCGGCACAAGCGGGAAAGAATGGCCGGGGTTTCCGGAGGGCGCATCTGCAATCCGGTGCATGCCCAAGTCATATGGAGCGAAGGCGCGCAGCGCCGGTGGAAATCACTTGTTCCGCCGCCGCGGGATCTTGCCGCGCCCCAACGGCCGGCCTGCGGGACAGGGCCGAGATCCCTCGGCGCTCGAGATGACAGCCGAACAGCCGATTGCCTTCGTGGCACGCGGCTCGCGTGCAACTGACAGGATCCGCGAGTTGGAGCCCTGCATACAGGGGTCCATTCTGGTGATGCCCATTCGCAGAGGCGCCCGGTTCAGTTTTCCACGGCGTGGAAAAAGTTTTCCATGGTGTGGAAAAGTTTTCCACGGCGTGGAAAACGCCGGGGGGGGATCAGGCCTGGCGGTCGTTGATCCGGTTGGCGAGGTCGAGGAGCTCGCCGGGGGCGAGGATGGGCGGGTCGAAGCAGCGGTCGTTGATGAAGCGGACGGCGTCGCGGACGAGGAAGACCTTGCCTTCGCCGCCGGTGATGCGGAGCCGGGCGGCGGGGTGGGTGAAGACGGCGAGGGCATGGATGCGGTCGTCGGGGATCCTGGCGGCGAGCAGGGCGATGAACATGCGCCGCTGGCGTTCGACCTGCAGGACGGGGCTTTTGACGATCCGGGTCTTGCCGTCGGGGCGGAGCTGGGTCCACTGGGTGTCGCGGACGTCGCCGGTCAGCGTGCCGGCCCAGAACTTGGATTCGATGACGTAGAGCCCGGAGGGGGCGAGGACGAGGTGGTCGATCTGGCAGCGTTCGTGGGCGATGCGGAAATCGAGATCGTTGAGAAGGACATGGTCGTCGGCGAGCTGTTCGGCAAGGCGTTCGGCCATTTGCTGCTCGCCGCGGCGCCCGCCTTCGAGGTTGCGGGTTTCGGCGGCGATTTCGCGCAGGCGGACTTCGTAGCCGGCGGCGCAGAGGACGGCGAAGGCGCCGAAGACCAGGCCGGGATAGGCGCCGGTGCGCAGGGTGTGCCGCGCGCCCCAGGCGAGCAGGACGAGGGCCGCGGCCCAGACGGCGATCCGCACGGGATGGCGGACGGCGAGTTCGCGGGCGATGGCCGCCTGCCGGCGCCGGAGGCTGGTTTCGGTGCGCAGGATGCGGGCCATGCGGCGACCCCCGCGGGCGGATCAGCCCGCCCCGCCGGACTGGCGGTTCAGGCCCTGGGCGAGCTTTTCGACCTCGGCGTTGGAGAGCACGGGCTTCTCGAAGCAGAAGTCGTTGATGAACGTGACGGCCTGTTCGGGGGTCATCACGCGGCGTTCGGCATTGGTCACCGCGAGCTCGGCGTCGGGATGCGCGAGCACCACCAGCCCGTAGACGTTTTCCCAGATGAGGCTGGTGCCCTTGAGCCAGTTGCAGAGGATGCGGCGCTCGCGCTGGACGCGCCCGACGGGATTGCGCGCGGGGCGGATTTTCCCGCCGGGGGAGCGGATCTTCCAGGTGTAGGCCTGCTTGGCGGTGTCGCCGATGATCTTGCCGCTCCAGTTGAGCGTGTTGATCACGAACATGCCGGAGGGGGCCACGACGAGGTGGTCGATCCAGCATTTTTCGCGGCCGACCTTCAGATGCAGGTCGTTGAGCACGAAATGGTCGTTGGCGAGCTTGTCGTCGAGAAGACGCGCGACGTCTTCCTTGGCGCCGCGCATGCCCTGCATGTCGGTGTATTCCTGCTCGTTCTCGCGCCGGCGGGCTTCGTGGCCGAGGGCGAGGAACGCGAGGAAGGCGCCGAAGATCAGCAGGCCCCAGCCGCCGCCGGCGGCGGATTTCCAGAGCAGGCCGGCGAGCACGGCGACGCCGGCGGCGCCCCATTCCAGAAGGCGCATGCGCCGGAACAGGGCCAGCTCGCGGGCGATGTCGTCCTGGCGCCCGGCCAGGCTGCGTTCATTGGTAAGGGTCTTGGCCATGGACGGACTCCGGGGTCAGGGGGCGGGAAGGACTTCGGCAAAGGCGACGGTTTCGCGCCGGGCGGTGATGCGGGCGCGGACGGTTTCGCCGACGTTGGTGGCGCCGGTGACGAAGACCACCAGGCCTTCAATCTTGGCGACGCCTTCGCGGTCGGGGAATTTTTCGGAGCGCTCCAGGATTTCGAGGTCGAGTTCGGCGCCGGCGACGACATGGTCGAGGGCGGCCTGGGCGGTGTCGGGGGTGAAGGCGCGGCGGATGACGTCGCCGGCGGGGGGCGTGGCGCCGCTGCCGGCGGGCTTGCCGGTCGGGACGGCGTTGGCGGCGCGGTCGCGGCGTTCGGTGATGCGCACATGGACGGTCTCGCCGAGGGTGGGGACGCCCTGGACGAAGACGACCAGCCCGTTGACGCGGGCGACGCCGTCCACGCCGGGGTTCTGGCCGGATTCTTCGCTGATGACGACGTCCATTTCGGCGCCGGGGACCACATGGGCGGCGGGGTCGCCGGGGCGGGGCTGGAAGATCCGCCGGACCGGCCGGACGGATGTGGGCAGCGGATCGGTGCCGGCGGGCTTGCCGGTGGGCTCGGCGAACGCGATGCGCTCCTGCCGGCCGGTGATGCGGACGTTGACGCGCCGGCCGACTTCCGGGACTCCGTTGACGACCACGACGAGGCCTTCCACGCGCGCGATGCCCTCGAAACCGGGGTTTTTCGAGGATTCCTCGGAGATGATGACATCCATTTCGGCGCCGGGCAGCACATGGGCGGCGGAATCGCCGGGGCGGGGCTGGAAGCCGCGCGAGCGGGGCCGGGCGGCTTCGGGCAGCGGCTCCGTGCCGGGCGGGTTGCCGGTGGGTTCGGCAAACGCAATGCGCTCCATGCGGTTGACGATGCGGACATTGACGCGTTCGCCGATGGTGGTGACGCCTTCAACCACCACGACGAGACCGGCCACGCGGGCGATGCCTTCCTGCCCGGGGTTTTGGGAGGAGGCTTCGGAAATCACGACATCCAGTTCGGCGCCCTCGACGACATGGCCGGCGGAGTCGTCGGCCGACGGCCGGAAGGGCTCGCGGGGGGGGCGGGGCGGCAGGTCCACGGAGGAGAGCACCCGGACGAGATTGGCATCCACGACGCGTTCGCGGACGCGGGTGACGTCGGCCAGGACGGTTTGCCCGCGGCGGGCGCCGGAGACGAACGTGACGCGGCCGCCGATCTTGGCGATGCCGGAGGTCAGGTCGTCGCTGTCGTCCTCGATGAACAGCTTGTAGCGGTAGCCGAGCCGGGGTTCGAGGACGGCCTGCGGGTCGGTGGCATCCACCACGTCGCCGGTGTTGACGTCGGGGGCGCCGGCTTCCCCTTCGGTATAGACCACGGTGACGGCGGCCTTGCCGGACTGTTTGACGTGAAGGGCGATCAGCACGGCGCCGGCGATGCCCAGCAGCACCAGAAAAACGAGGGCGAGGACTTTCCACTTGCTGTCGGCGGCGGGGGGGGGAGTTGAGTCGGTCATGGCGAATGTTCCTTTTGTATAATGGCCACGCATTGTAGAGACCGCCGGCCCGGGGCGCAAGGAACAATCGGCCGGGTTTCGCTTGAGCGCGAGTCCGATGTGGGGTAGTAGTCGTCCGTTCGCGCTCAAACCGTTTTACCCGGGCAGGCGGACAGAAAACCAGGCAGTCAGATGATCACGACGGACAGACCCCAGTGGATTCAGCAGCGCATTGTTCAGGACGAAATCGACCGGTATCTGCCGGCGGGCGGGGGGGATTTCATCCCGGATGAGGAGATTTTCCGTCTGCTGGGGGAGGCCGGCGAACCGTCGGCGGCGCGGGTGCGCGAGCTGATCGCCAAGGCGCTGGCGGTGGAGACGCTGACGCTGGCGGAGCTGGCGGAGCTGATGCGGGTGCGGGACGAGGGGCTGTGGGACGAGATGCGGGCGGCGGCGGGGGCGGTCAAGCACAAGGTGTACGACAACCGCATCGTGACGTTCGCGCCGCTGTATCTGGGCAGCAAGTGCGTGAACGACTGCGAATACTGCGGGCTGCGGCGGTCGAATCCGGCGGTGGAACGGCGGGTGCTGGCGATGGACGCGGTGCGCGCGGAGACGGAGGCGCTGGCGGGCAGGCTGGGGCACAAGCGGCTGATCGTGGTGTACGGCGAGCATCCGGAGTCGGGGGTGGATTACATCGCCGAAAGCATCCGCGAGGTCTATTCGGTGAAAGTGCCGGCGCGGCGGGGCGTCGGGCAGATCCGCCGGGTGAACGTGAACGCCGCGCCGATGCGCATCGAAGAACTGAAGATTCTGCACGGATGCGGGCTGGGGACGTTCCAGGTGTTCCAGGAGACCTACGACCGGCGGGTCTATGCGCAGGTGCATCCGGCGGGAACGATCAAGGGCGATTTCCGCTGGCGGCTGACGGCGATGCACCGCGCGCAGGACGCGGGCATTGACGACAACGGCATCGGCGTGCTCTACGGGCTGGGCGACTGGCGCTTCGAGCTGCTGGCGCAGCAGGCGCACGTGCACGAGATGGAGCGGTTCTGCGGGATCGGGCCGCACACGCTGTCGTTTCCGCGGCTGGAGCCGGCGGTGAACACCCCGTTCGCGGAGGCCTCGCCCGGGCGGGTGTCGGACGACGATTTCGAGCGCATCGTGGTGCTGGCGCGGCTGGCCGTGCCCTACGCGGGGCTGATCATCACGGCGCGCGAGTCGCCGGCGATGCGCCGCCGCCTGCTGCCGCTGGGGGTCACCCAGATGGACGCGGCCTCGAACGTCGGCGTCGGGGCGTACGCGGACGGGCAGGAGAAGCAGCAGGGCGACCGCCAGCAGTTTCTGCTGGGGGATTCGCGCGGGCTGGACGAATGCATCCGCGAATGGGCGCAGGCCGGCTGCATCACCAGCTTCTGCACCGCGGGCTACCGCTGCGGGCGCACGGGCAAGTGCATCATGGATCTGCTTCGCAGCGGCGCCGAGGGCAAGTTCTGCAAGCTCAACGCGGTGCTGACGTTCAAGGAATGGCTCGACGACTTCGCCACGCCCGACACGCAGGCCGTCGGCGAGGCCCTGCTGCAGCGCGAGCTCGACGAAGTGCGCGTCCGGCAGCCGGGCGTCTGGCCGGCATTCCGCGACACCTTCCGGCGCATCGCCGCCGGCGAACGGGATCTGTACTTCTGATGACGAGATCCCGGCCCCCCGTCCGTCTCCCCGGTTGTCTCGGTTATAATTATAACCGAGACTCCGGAAATGTCCGCTTGGCCCGGCGGCCCGGGCCGGGTAGGATGCCGGGTTGAAATGCCAACGGAGCCCAGGGACATGCTGAGGAGTGATTCGTGACCATCCGATTGTCGCCCAACCACCGGCTGAAACCGCTGTTCGAGCGCCACCACGTGACGTGGCTCAGCGAGGAAGCGGCGGAGCACCAGGACATCCGGCCGCTGCGGATCGGGATTCTGAACATCATGCCGCGGGCGGAGGAGTACGAATTCAACCTGCTGGCGCCGATGGGCCGCAGCATCCTGCAGATCATCCCGATCTGGATCCGCCTGCGGGAGCACGACTACAAGAGCTCCGACCACGAACATCTCGACAAGCATTACCTGCCGTTCGACTGGGCGCAGTCGGTGGCGTCGCTGGACGGGCTGATCGTGACGGGGGCGCCGGTGGAGGAACTGCCGTGGGAGCAGGTGACCTACTGGCAGGAGCTGTGCGGGATCGTGGATGTCGCCCGGGCGGCGAACACCTGCCTCCTGGGCATCTGCTGGGGCGGGCTGGCGCTGGCGAAGTATCTGGGACTGGAGAAGACGATCTATCCGCAAAAGATTTTCGGGGTCTATCCCACGCGCAATCTGGTGCCGGACCATCCGATCATGGGCGGGCTGGATGACGTGTTCTGGTGCCCGCAGAGCCGGCATTCGGGCATTGAGGACGCCGTGCTCGAAGCCGCGGCGAAGGCCGGGCGGGTGCGCCTGCTGGCTCACGCCGAAAAGGGCGGCTACACGATTTTCGAAACCCCCGACCACCAGTTCCTGATGCACCTGGGGCACCAGGAGTACAACTCGACGCGCCTGCTGGAAGAGGCCCGCCGCGACCGGGAGCGGGGGCGGGCGGACGTGGGGCCGCTGGAGAATCTCGATGCGGCGCAGCCGGTCAACAACTGGCGCGCCAACCGCAATGAATTCTTCAATTCGTGGATCAAGCACGTGTATCTGACCACGCCGTACATCAAGGGGCCGGGCCTGCCGGCGCCGGTGAACGAGATCGTGGTGGACAATCCCGGCGGCGCGGAATGAAGGTGGCGGTGATCGGCGACGGGGGATGGGGCACGGCGCTGGCGCTGACCCTGCGGCGCAACGGCTGCGCGCCCTGCGTGTGGGGCCCGGATGCGGGCTACATCGAAGAAATCCGCCGTACGCGCCGGAACCGGAAATTCCTGCCGGGGGTGGAGCTGCCGGAGGAGGTGGCCTGGACCGCGGAAGCGGCGGACGCGCTGGACGGGGCGGAGGCCGTGGCGGTGGTGGTGCCGTCGCGGTACATGCGCGGGGTGCTCGAGCGGCTGGCCGGGGCGTACCGGTCGGCCGGCGCCCCGCCGGTTCTCAGCGCCACCAAGGGATTCGACGAAGCCACCCGCGAGCGCATGACGGAACTGGTGGCGGAGGTGTGGGACGCGGCGGCGCCGGCGGCGCTGTCCGGCCCCAGCATCGCCCCCGAGACCGCCCGCGGCGTGCCGACGGCCGTGACGATCGCCAGCGCCGGCGACGCGGTGGCGCGGCGCTTCCAGGAGCTGTTCACCGGGCCGACGTTCCGGGCCTACACCAGCGACGACGTCCGGGGCGTGGAGTACGGCGGCGCGTTCAAGAACGTGCTGGCGCTGGCGGCGGGCGTCTGCGACGGCCTGGGCTTCGGCCACAACGCCAAGGCGGCGCTGCTGACGCGCGGGCTGGCCGAAATGACCCGGCTGGGGGTCGCGCTGGGCGCGCATCCGCAGACCTTCCAGGGCCTGTCGGGGATCGGCGACCTGATGGTGACGTGCATGAGCCCGCAGAGCCGCAACCGCACGGTGGGTGAACGCCTGGGCCGGGGGGAGACGCTGGAGCAGATCCTGGACGGCATGGAGCAGGTGGCCGAAGGCGTCTGGACCTGCGGCACGGCGCTCGCGCTGGCCCGCGGGGCCGGCGTGGAAACGCCGGTGATGGAACAGGTGGACGCCATTCTGCACCAGGGCCGGAAACCCCGCGACGCGGTGGCCGAGCTGATGCGACGCGATCTCCGGGCGGAGCGGGACTGATCATGGGGACGGACCGACAACGGACTGCGCTTCTGCTGGTGGACGACCATGCCATTGTCCGGCAGGGGCTGGCGGCGCTGCTGTCCGGCGAGGCCGACTTCGAGGTCTGCGGCGAAGCCGGCACCTACGAAGAGGGGCTGGCCGCCGCGGAGCGGCTCCGGCCCGATTGCGTGATCCTGGATCTCTCCCTGCGCGACCGCAGCGGGCTGGAATGGATCCGCGAAGCCCGGGATAACGGCTTCCGCGGGCGCATCCTGGTGCTGTCCATGCACGACGAAGGCCTCTATGCCGAAAAGGCCCTCCGTGCCGGTGCCCAGGGCTATGTGATGAAAGACCAGGCCGAGGAAACCCTGGTGGCGGCCCTCCGGCAGGTGAGGGACGGCGGGATCTACCTGAGCCCCGCGGCGGAAGCGCTGCTGGCCGGGCATCCGCCGCCGGCCGACGAGACCGCGCCGGACGGGTTTGAAGGCCTGACGGCGCGCGAAAGCGAGATTCTCCATGCCATCGGCGGCGGCATGACGACCCGGGAGATCGCGGAGCGGTTCGGGCTGAGCGGCCGCACCGTGGATGTGCACCGCGCCAGCATCAAGCGCAAGCTGGGCTGCGCGTCGCTGGCCGAAGTCCTGGTGCGGGCCGCGGACTACAAGCGCCGCCGCGACGCCGCCCCCCTCCCGCCCGCGCTCTGACGCCGCGGCGCCGGACGCATCTACGATTCGGTGCATGCCGATTCAAAACGGCCTTGTGGTCCTGTATGGCTGTCATCCCGAGCCTTGCCTGCCCGCCCGTGGAGGGTCGAGGGATCTCAGCCTAGTCCCGCAGGCTGACCATCGGGATTGTGCCCAGATATTTCGACTCCGGCGCTGCGCGCCTTCGCTCAATATGACCCGAGCTTGCACCCAATCGCAGATGCGCCGCGCGGTGCCGCCTCGCTCTCCGATTGGGACTTGTTGAAGGGGATGATTCGGGATAGATTGGGCACATGAAGAATGCAACGTTCACGGCCTTGCTGGAAAAGGAAACTTCCGGTTATTCCGCCCTTTGTCCGGAACTGGATGTGGCCAGTCAGGGGGATACGGTCGAGGAAGCCCTGGCGAATCTGCGCGAGGCGGTGGAGCTTTTTTTGGAATGTGCAAGCGAAGCCGAGATCCAGGAGCGGTACCGCTCAGAAGTACTGGTGACCCGCTTCGAGGCGGCCTATGCCTAGGTTGGGGGTCTTCTCCGGAGCCGAGTTGTGCCGGATGCTGGGGGAGCATGGATTTGTTCAAGTCCGACAGCGGGGGAGCCAGAAGGATGCAGTACAGCGGTCGCGCAGCCAGTCACCGTTCCGGTTCCCATGCACAGGGAAATCCGCGTGGGGACGTTTACGATCATTCGCCAGACCGGGTTGCCCCGGCATCTGTTTGAACGCTGAGCCAGCGCGCCCTGTCCAACCGCCGGGGATCTGGTTCGGCTTGAGTGCGTGGCGGCAGACCTTGTCCCGCCGCAGCCTCGGCGAAGGCGTGAACGTTAAGCACGGCGAGCGCCGCCCTGCAAGCGCGGTCAGTGCCCGCGCCGTCCAACACAGGGAACCGAACAGCCCAGCTGCGGATTTCTGCGGATTGTACGGATTGCGGCGGGTGCAATAATTGGGCATGAAGAATTCCGGGGGGCGTGGTAGGGTCAGCCCTGTTCATTTTCAGAAGGCGGAAGGCAGATGGCGGATTCATTCATCCTGGTCGAGGGCGCGCGCGAGCACAACCTCAAGAACATCACCGTGCGGATTCCGCGCGGTTCGCTGTGCGTGGTGACGGGACTCAGCGGCAGCGGCAAGTCGTCGCTGGCGTTCGATACGCTGTATGCGGAAGGCCAGCGCAAGTACGTGGAGAGCCTGTCGTCGTACGCGCGGATGTTCCTGGAGCAGCTGCAGAAGCCGGACGTGGACCGCATCGAGGGGCTGTCGCCGGCGATCGCGATCGAGCAGCGCACCGCGGGATCGAATCCGCGGTCGATCGTGGCGACGACGACGGAAATCCACGACTACCTGCGGGCTGCTGCATGCCAGCATCGGCCGGCAGCACTGCCACCGGTGCGGAAAGCCGATCGCGCGGCAGACGGCGGAGGAGATCGTCGGCCGGATCTTGACCGGCCGGCGGGCACGAATGCGCCGCTGGCGCCGCTGGTGGAGGGTCGCAAGGCGAGCACAGCGAGATCTTCGACGCGGCGCGCCGGCAGGGGTTCACGCGGGTGCAGGTGGACGGGGACGGTCGAGCTGGAGAACCCGCCGAAGCTGGACAAGAAGCGCAAGCATTCGATCGCGGTGGTGGTGGACCGCCTGGTGATCGGCGAGAAGATCCGGGGCGGCTGGACGGACTGGAGCTGGCGCTGAAGCAGGGCGAGGGGGTGCCGACGGCGCCGTCTGGTACGCGCGGGCGACGGCTGACCCCGCAGCCGTTTTCCGGCGCAACGCCTGCGCGGACTGCGGAATCAGTTTCGAGGCGCTGCGGGCGCGCAATTTCTCGTTCAACAGCCCGCGGTACGGGAAAGGTCCGGTCTGCGACGGGCTGGGGCAGATGCTGGTGTTCGACGAAGACCTGGTCGTGCCCGATCCGACCAAGTCCTCGACGGCGGGGGCGCCATTGCGGCGTGGCGGCCGGCCGGCCGCCGCGAGGCGATCTACCGCAAGGGGCTGTTGCGGGCGCTGGCCCAGCACTACGGGTTTGACATGGGCACGGCGTGGGTGACCCGTCGAAGAAGGTCCGCGACGTGATTCTGAACGGTTCGGGCGACGAGGAAATCGCGCTGGGCTTCTGGCGGGGCGGCGCCTGGCGCAAGTACAGCAAGCCGTTCGAGGGGGTGATCCCCAACCTGAACCGGCGCTATGCCGAGACCGGCAGCGACTACATCAAGCACAAGCTGGCGGGCTTCATGAGCCGCCTGCCGTGCACCGCCCGCGGCGGCAGGCGCCTGCGCCTGGAGAGCCTGGGTTCGCCGGGTGGCGGGCCAGGGCATCATGGAGGTCATGGAGCTGTCGGCGCGGGATGCGGCGGAGTTCTTCGAGACGCTGCCGCTGACGGATCAGGAGCAGGCCATCGCGGCGGAGATCCTGAAGGAGATCCGGAAGCGGCTGCGGTTTCTGTGCGACGTCGGGCTGGGTTATCTGAACCTGGACCGCGAAAGCGGGACGCTCTCCGGCGGCGAGGCCCAGCGGATCCGGCTGGCGACCCAGGTGGGCGCGGGCCTGGTGGGCGTGCTCTACGTGCTGGACGAGCCGAGCATCGGCCTGCACCAGCGCGACAACGAAAAGCTGCTGCGGACGCTGAAGGGCCTGCGGGACCTGGGCAACACGGTCGTCGTGGTCGAGCACGACGAGCAGACCATCCGCGAAGCCGATTACGTGGATTGATCTTAGCCGGCCGCCGGCGTGCACGGGGGCGAAGTCGTCTTTGCCGGGACGGTCCCGGAGCTGCTGAAGTCCTCACGTCCCTGACCGCCCGGTTCCTCAACGGCGAGCAGCGGATTGACGTTCCGCACGAGCGCCGGCCGGCGGCCGAGCCCTGGCTGGAGGTGCAGGGGGCCGCCGAGAACAACTCAAGGACGTGGACGCCCGCTTCCCCTGGGGCGGATCATCTGCGTGACGGGCGTCAGCGGCAGCGGCAAGAGCACCCTGGTGGACGACATTCTGCGGCGGGCCCTGTTCCGCGAAGCTGGATCGAAAGAGCGTCCGCCGGCACCGAAGCTGCTGGGGGCCCAGCACCTCGACAAGGTGATCGTGATCGACCAGTCGCCGATCGGCCGGACCCCGCGCTCGAATCCCGCGACCTATACCGGGGCGTTCAACGGCATCCGCGATCTGTTCGCCAAACTGCCGGCCGCCAAAAGGCGCGGCTACGGCCCGGGGCGCTTCAGTTTCTACCGTCATGGCGCGCTGCGAAACCTGCAAGGGCGACGGCATTCTGAAGATCGAAATGAACTTCCTGCCGGACGTGTACGTGACGTGCGAGCAGTGCCGCGGGCGGCGCTACAACCAGGAGACGCTGGAGGTGACCTGGCGCGGCAGGAGCATCGCCGACGTGCTGGACATGACCATTGACGAAGCCCTGGACTTTTTTGCGCCGGTCCCGGCCATCGCCCGCAAGTTCCGGACGATGAGCGAGGTCGGCCTGGGCTATCTCAAGGTCGGCCAGCCGGCGACGACGCTCTCCGGCGGCGAGGCGCAGCGCATGAAGCTGAGCGCCGAACTGGCGCGGCGCGACACCGGCCGCACGCTCTACCTGCTGGACGAGCCGACCACCGGCCTGCATTTCGCCGACGTGGACCGCCTGCTGAAGGTGCTGCTGCGGCTGCGGGACGCGGGCAACACGCTGATCGTGATCGAACACAACCTCGACGTGATCAAGACCGCCGACTATATTGTGGATCTGGGTCCGGAAGGCGGCGACCAGGGCGGTCGCCTGGTGGCCTGCGGCACGCCGGAGGACGTGGCCGCCGACCCGGCGTCGCACACCGGCGCCTATCTGCGGCCCGTGCTGGGCGTTCCGGCGGCCGCGAATAAACCGGCCCGGCGGAAACCGGCCAAAAAGAAAAAATGAAACAGAACGGAATCATCGGGCTGGCGCTGGTTCTGGCGGTTCTCTCCGCCGGGAGGGCCTTTGCCCAGGCGTCCGCGGCCGCGGAGGCGCCTTCCCGTCCGGTGACGGTGGAAGAAGCGGGCCGCCTGCTGGCCACGGGGCGCGCCGCGCTCGAGGACGGCCTGCATGAGCTGGCCAGCCGCCGCCTGGAAGAACTGGTGAACGGGGCGCCCGACCGCCGCCGGCAGGCCGAAGGCGCCCTCTGGCTGGCACGCGTGCGCCTGGCCCAGGCGCTCCCTGCCGAGGCCCTCGGCCTGCTCGAGGCCCATGCGCCGTCCGCCCGCTCCGCGACCCTCCAGGCGGAATTCGAGCTGACCCGCGCGCAGGCCCTGATGACGCTGGAGCGCTGGACGGAGGCCGCCGATGTCCTGGAGGACTTCCGGAGCCGCCGGGCCGGTCACGCCTCCGCACCGGCCGCCCTGCGCCTGCTGGCCCGCGCCCGCATGGCCCAACGGGAATGGACCGCCGCCCGCGCCGTCTGCGCCGAACTGGAATCCGCCCATCCGGACTCCCCGGAAACCCCGGCGGCCTGGCTGGACCTGGCCGCCGCGCTGGGCGCCGCCGGCCAGGCGGCGGACGCGCGCCGGATTCTGGAACGCATCGAGACCGCCTATGCCGGCCAGGCGTGGGGCGAGCGCGCCGCGCTGGGCCTGCTGGAATGGCACGTGACGCAGGGAGACCGCGCCCAGGCCCTGCTGCGGCTGGACACGCTGGCCACCAACCGCAACCTGCTGGCGGAAACCCGGGCGCACGGATTCCAGATCGTGGCGCGGGCCCTCGCCGCGGAGACCAGCTATTCCGCCGCGCTCGACATGATCGAGAAAGGCATTGCCGCGGCGGCGGATCCCGCCCAGCGGCTGGACACGCAGCTGGCCAAGGCCCGGATTCTGATCGAGGCCGGCCGGGCGGAAGAGGGCGCCGCCCTGATGCGTTCGCTCGCCGCCGGCATTCCCGATAAGACCCGGGCGGCCCGGGTGCAGCAGGATCTGGCCGGCCAGATGGCGCGGCTGGAGCACTGGAACGAGGCGGCCGCCGAATGCCAGGTCTGGCTGGACGCCTTCGAAGGCGAACCGGGAACCGCGGAAATCCTCTCGAACGGCGGCTGGGCCCTGTGGAAGGCCGGGCGGCATGCCGAGGCCGCCGACTGGTTCGAACGCGCCGTCGCCGCGGAAACCGATTCCCACCGCCGGTTGGACCTGCGGCAGAAGCTGGCCGATGCCCGGTTTGCGGCCGGCCAGTTCAGCCAGGCCCAAACGGTCTATGCCGAGGTGCTGGCCGCCCTGCCGCCCGGTGATCCCGCCGCCGAACGGGTGCAATACCAGCTCGCCGAAACCGAACTCGCCCTCGGCGAGACCGAGGCCGGCGAAATCCGCCTGCTCGACCTGAGCCGGTCCCCCGGCGGTTCGGAGCATGTCCGCGCCGCCACCATGCGCCTGGGCGTCCTGTACGAAGAGCGCGGCGCCCTCGAATCGGCCGTGGACCAGTACAGCCGCCTGCTGGAGGCCGGCCCCGATCCCGCCCCCGCCGCCGAAGCGCTGCTGGCGCGCGGGCTGGTCCGTTTCCGCATGGGCTCCTTCCAGGCCGCCCTCGACGATTTTTCCCGCATCCGCGGCGAGTTCCCGCTGACTCCCTCCGCCGCCCGCGCCATGTTCATGCGCGGCTGGTGCCTCTATCTGCTGGGCCGCGACGACGAAGCCCTCCGGGTCTGCGAGCAGTTTCTCGCGGACTACCCGCGCTCGGAATTCGTTCCCGACGTGCATTTCTGGCTGGGCGAGCACGCGTTCAACCACGGCGATCCCGGACAGGCCGAGCAGCGGTTCGCCCAGCTGGCCCGGGAGCATCCCGACAGCCCGCGCGCCGCCGACGCCCTGTTCTGGGCCGGCCGCGCCGCCACCGCCCGCCGGGCCTATCTGGCGGCCAACGAGCATTTCAACGCGCTGATGGCGCGCTATCCCGACAGCTCCCGCCTGCCGGAGACACTGCTGGCGCAGGGCGATGTCCTCAGCGAACTGGGCCAGTTTCCCGCCGCCATCCTGGCATTCAACGAGGTCATCGTGCGGTTTCCGCGCTCGCCCGAGGCGATGATCGCCTGGGGTCGCAAGGGCGACTGCCAGTACACCCTCGGGCAGGAGAATCCCGCGCGCTACGAGGAAGCCCTGCTGTCCTACCGCACCCTGCTGGACTTCGCCGGCGCGCCGGCCGATCTGCGCCTGCAGGCCGGCTTCAAGGTCGGCCGCTGCCTGGAGAAAATGGGGCGCGCCGCCGCCGCCCTCGACCGCTACATGGAAACGGCCTACGCCTATCTCCAGGAAGATCAGCCCACCCCGGAGGCCACCGTCTGGTTCACCCGGTCCGCCTTTGCCGCCGCCGCCCTCCAGGAGCGCGCCGGCAACTGGAAGGAAGCCGCCGGCATCTACCGCCGCGTCGCCGACTCCGGCGTGCCGGCCGCCGCCGAGGCCCGCGACCGCATGAACCGCATCCGCCGCGACCACTGGGTGCTGTTTTAGGCGGGGGAAGGGGTTCAGCGGTTCAACGGTTCAGGGGTTCAACGGTTCAAGGGTTCAGGAGGGGAACAGCCAAACAGCCGGAACAGCCCCTTCACCACAGAGGGCCACAGAGGGGCACAGAGGGGAAGCCGGAACAGCCGCAACTAATCACACGAATGGGGAGCAGGTAGGGCGAACCCTCCGGGTGAGTCGGGATCGAACAGCCGGAACAGCCCCTTCACCACAGAGGGGCACAGAGGGGAAGCCGGTATCGAGGGGTTGAACAGCCTCCCCGATCCGTTTCCCGGGCGAAGCCCCCCATGAATTGTCTCTGTGCTCCTCTGCGGCCCTCTGTGGTTCATTCCGGCTGTGGATCGAAACCGTACAATTCCCTTTCGTCCCGACCTCTGGGAGAGTCGGGATTCGCGTGTTTCGTAGTTACCCCTTGGGCTGTTTTCTCTGTGAATCTCTGTGGCCCTCTGTGGTGAATATCTTCGGCTGTTCTTTCGCGGTTTTCGCGTGTTTCGTGGTTGAAACTCTCGTTGGCTGTTTTCCTTGTTTCGGTTATTCTCCTGTCCCATGAGCACGAATCAACGGACCTGCTGGCTGAACGCGACGGTATTTTTGACGGGGGCGGGGCTGATGACGATCGAACTGGTGGCGAGCCGGCTGATCGCGCGGTTTCTGGGGTCGTCGCTGTACACATGGACGGGGGTGCTGGGGGTGATTCTGGCGGGGATGAGCCTGGGCAACTACCTGGGGGGGCGGATGGCGGATGCGGCGCGGAACCTGCCGCGGCGGATTTCCGGCATGCTGTTTGCCGCGGCGGCGGCCTGCCTGGCGATTCTGTGGCTGAATGCGTGGGCCGGCGGATCGGTCTTCCTGATGAAGCTGTCGTGGCCGGTGCGGATCGTGCTGCACATGACCTGGGCGTTCCTGCTGCCGGCGACGGTGCTGGGCACCATCAGCCCGATGGTCGCCAAACTGGCGATCGAGCGTGCGGCGCACACCGGGCGGGCCATCGGCACGCTGTATGCGTGGAACGCCGTGGGCAGCATCGCGGGCACCCTGCTGACGGGGTTCGTCCTGACGGCGTGGATGGGCAGCGTGCGGATCGTGGTCAGCATGGCCCTGCTGCTGGCGGTGCTGGGGCTGCTGTACGCGCTGGCCTCGCGCCGGGAGGGCGCGGCGGGGCGCGGCGCCGTCGCCGGGGCCGCCGCCGGCACCGCCTTGGCCGCCTTGTTCTTCGGCCTGACGGTCCTGCCGGGCGAGAGCGCCGCGCATGTCGCCGGCGTCCTTCGGCTGCGGGACGGCCCCATCGAAGACGACGCGGTCTATTTCGCCGAGACCCAGTACCAGATCCTGACCGTGACGGCGGAGCCGGGAAATCCAAGCCATCGGGCATTTTATCAGGACAAGCTGCGGCACAGCGAAGTGGACTTGTCCGATCTGGGCGATCTCAAATATCCCTATATGCGGATCTACGATGGGCTACGTCAACAACGCGCGGGGGCCAATGCCGACCCGATCCGCCTGCTGTGCCTGGGCGGCGGCGGCTACGCCTATCCGCAGCATCTGTTCGCGACGCGGCCCCGGCAGCGAAATCATCGCGGTGGAAATCGATCCCGGCGTGACCCGGGCGGCCCGGGCGGCGTCTGGGCTCGCAGAGGACGCGCCCATGGAGATCATTCGATGCGCGCGCAACTACCTGGCCGACGCCGTGCGCCAAAAACCGCGAGGCCGGGCAGCGTTCCCCCTTCGATTTCATCATCTGCGATTCCATCAGCGACTATACCGTGCCCTACCACCTGGACGACGCGGGAGTTTCTGGGAGGATGTTGGCGCTGCTGAAGCCCGATGGGCTGTTCATCATGAACACGGTGGACATCTTCGAATCGGCCGGTTCATGAATGCCGTGAACCAGACCCTGCGCGAGGTGTTTCCCACGTGGCGGCTGCCGTTTCCACGGACGTGCACCCGGCCCAGCGCGACACGACGGTCTGGGCCGCCGGCTTTTCGAGATCCATCCTCGACCGGGTGCCGGGATCGCTGCGGCATCCCGAGCGGTTCCGGGGGTTCGTGCTGGAGGACCGGCATTTCGCCGATCTGCGCGCCCAACGGGGAGTGCGTGCTGACGGATGACTGGGCACCGGTGGAGAACCTGCTGGCGCCGGTGGTGCGGCGGGACCGGACGGGGCTGCTGTCGGCGGCGCTGCAGGCGGGAATCCGCGCGGCGGAGAAGGAGGACTATCCGCGGGCGGTCCGGCAGTTCCGGAAGGCGCTGGAGGTGGCGCCGGGGCACGAGGCGGCGCTGTCGAACCTGGGGCACGCCCAGGAGCTGGCGCAGGACGAGGCGGGGGCGCTGGATACCTATGCGGCGATCATCCAGCTGTATCCGCAGAACGTGAACGCCCGCAACCGGGCGGCGCTGCTGCTGGTGCGGCGCGGGCACCCCGGCGCGGCGCTGGAACAGTGGGGCCGGAGCCTGCGGATCAATCCCGCCCAGCCGGAGGTGCTGAACAATCTCGGGGCGCTGGCCATGCAGGCGGGGGAGCGGGAGAAGGCGGTGGGGTACTGGCGGCAGGCCCTGCAGTACGCCCCCGATGCGCCGATCCTCCTCCAGATCTCGCCGCGGCCGAAGCCGCGGAGTAGCGGACCAAAAGCCAAACAGCCAGCTACGGATTGCACGGATTGCACGGATGGGGGACAGGTAGGGCGGTCTCGCCGAGACCGCCGGGATCGGACAGCCGAAGAGCCGGTCTCTCGCCAAGGCGCTTCTGCATTATCTAAACCCCTTGGCGGACTTGGCGCCTTTGCGAGAGAGATTCTTTGGATCGAACGGAACAGCCCGTTCACCACAGAGAGCCACAGAGGGGCACGGAGAGAATCCGTGAAAATCCAATGTTTCCGGCTGTTTCTCTGTGCGCCTCTGCGCGCTCTGCGGCAAAGAATCTTCGGCTGGTTTGGAACTTCAGCCTTCAGGCGCCTTCCAGGCTCCCCTCTGTGGTTCATTCCGGCTGTTCACCCCCTTCTTCTTGGGCTAAGCTTCCGTGAGCCTCTGTGGCCCTCTGTGGTTCATTCCGTCTGGTTCAGACAATTTCAGACAGGATTAACAGGATTTACAGGAATCGACAGGATTTTGGGTGGGAATTTCTCTGTGCGCCTCTGTGGCCCTCTGTGGTGAGATGTTCCCCGGCTGCTGAATTCCCGGGATCGGAACGACCACCAACCCCCAACCCCCAACCCCCAACGACCAACCGATTT
Organism: Kiritimatiellia bacterium; assembly: GCA_040768005.1. Lineage (GTDB taxonomy): Bacteria > Verrucomicrobiota > Kiritimatiellia > CAIQIC01 > Lenti-01 > JAAZFE01. The sequence goes on along the minus strand of JAXGNL010000005.1, from coordinate 13,185 downwards.
TCATGGCGTGGAAACCGGCGGGGAGGGTGGTAGAGTGGGGGCGTCATGATTCGGTTTTCGGACAAGGTGAAGGCGAAGCTGGCGGGGCTGCCGGACCGGCCGGGGGTGTACCTGATGCGCAACCGCCAGGGGAAGATCATCTATATCGGCAAGGCGGCAAGCCTGCGCAGCCGGGTGTCGTCGTATTTCCGGCGCAGCACGTTTGCGAAGGCGGACCCGAAGCTGCGCGGGCTGATCCGCAGCATCGACGACCTGGACTTCGTGGTATTGAAATCGGAGGCGGAGGCGACGCTGACGGAGAGCCGGCTGATCAAGGACTATCATCCGCGCTACAACGTGCTGCTGCGGGATGACAAGCGGTTCCTGCTGCTGCGGGTGAATCCGAACGATCCGTTTCCGCGGTTTGATGCGGTGCGGCTGCGCAAGGACGACGGGGCGCGGTACTGGGGGCCGTATGCGTCGTCGGCCGCGGCCTGGGCGTCGCTGGAGTTCATCGAGAAGCAGTTCGGGCTGCGCCGGTGTTCGCCGCGGGTGCCGGGACCGGAGGACCACAAGCACTGCCTGAACGACATCGTGCGGTTCTGTTCCGCTCCGTGTGTCGGAAAGGTGACGCCGGAGGCCTACCGCGGGCGGGTGGAGGCGGCCTGCGCGTTCCTGGACGGGGACCGGCGGGAGCCGCTGGAGGAGCTGCGGCGCCAGATGGCGGCGGCGGCGGCGGAGATGCGGTTCGAGAAGGCGGCGGCGCTGCGGGACATGTACCTGCTGCTGCTGAAAGGCATCCGGGAGAAGGCCCGGGGGCGCAAGAGCCTGCAGATGAAGCGGGAGGAGGCGCACCGGGGGCTGGCCGAGCTGCAGCAGCGGCTGGGGATGGACCGCCGGCCGGAGGTGATCGAATGCTACGACATCTCGAACATCTCCGGGACGCTGTCGGTGGCCAGCCGCGTGGTGTCGGTCGGGGGGGTGCCGGCGCCGGCGCGCTACCGGATGTACCGGATCAAAACGGTGGAGGGCGCGGACGACCCGGCGTCCATGGCGGAGGTGATCCGGCGGCGGTTCGGGCGGGCGCTGGCGGAAAAGGAAGCGCTGCCGGACCTGGTGCTGGTGGACGGGGGCATTACGCAGCTGCGGGCGGCGCGCGCGGAACTGGATGCCCTGGGGCTGGAAACCCTGCGCGCAGCGGGCATTGCCAAGCAGTTCGAGGAGCTGGTGCACGATCCGGCCAACGAGCAGGCGCCGCTGCGGTTTTCCGCGGACTCGCCGGCGCTGCGGGTCTTGCAGCAGATCCGCGACGAGGCGCACCGGTTTGCCCTGACCTATCACCGCAAGCTGCGGGCGCAAAAGATCCAGGAGTCCATGCTCGACGACCTGCCGGGGATCGGAGCGAAACGCAAGGCGCGGCTGCTGGCGCATTTCGGGTCGGTGGCGAGGCTGCGCAAGGCGGCCGCGGAGGAGATCGCGTCGGCGCCGGACATCGGTCCGAAGACCGCGGCCATGATCCATGCCGCGCTGCATCCGTCGCCGCCTGTGTAGGGGAAGAAGGGGGCAGGGTTCAGGGGTCAGGGGTTCAGCGGTGTCTCACGCCAAGGCGCAAAGACGCTAAGGGGAACAGCCAAACAGCCAACCACGGATCCCGACTCTCAAGAGGTCGGGACCGATGGACACGGATGGGGCAGCCGGTACCTCTTACAGAACCGGTTTGGGGCTGTTCCTCTGTGAAACCTCTGTGGCTCTCTGTGGTTCATTCCGGTTGCATGGCTTTGATCGGGATCGAACAGCCGGTCCACGCCAAGGCGCAAAGGCGCCAAGGTGAAGAGCTGAACAGCCGCCAAACTCAACCACGGATTCGGGATTGATTTTGGAGTGCGGCGACATGACGCCGCTTTGGACCTGACGTGTACGGTAGTCGGGAAAGCGCGGTCATGCACCGCGGCAGTCAAACGGAACAGCCGGAACAGCCGAAACTACGAAACACACGAAATAGCACGAAAAAGAAGAAGGAAGGCGGGAACAGCTCGTTCACCACAGAGGGACACAGAGGGTAAGCAGCATCGAGGGTTGAACAGCCCTCCCCGATCCTTTCCCGGGCAAGCCCCCATGAATTGCTTCCGGCTGTTTCTCTGTGAGCCTCTGTGGCTCTCTGTGGTTCACCCCGGCTGTTCACCCCTTCTTCTTGGGCTGTTTCTCTGTGAAGCTCTGTGCGCTCTGCGGCAAAAAATCTTCGGCTGGTTTGGAACTGTATTTCTGTGAGCCTCTGTGGCCCTCTGTGGTGAGATGTTCCCGGCTGTTGAATTCCCGGGATCGGGTTCCCTGACCCCTGAACCCTGATCTCTCCCTTCCCCCCTTGTCCGCCGTAGCCTCGGCGCAGGCGGAAGCCAACCCCCCGTCAGGTAAAGACGACGGTGCGGTTTTGGTACACGAGGATGCGGTGGGTCAGGTGGGCGTAGATGGCGCGGGAGAGGACGATTTTTTCGAGGTCGCGGCCGAGGCGCACGAGATCCTCGACGCCCTGCCGGTGGGAGACGCGGATGACGTCCTGTTCGATGATGGGGCCTTCGTCGAGGTTTTCGGTGACGTAGTGGGCGGTGGCGCCGATGATTTTGACGCCGCGGTCGTGGGCGGCGTGATAGGGGCGGGCGCCGGCGAAGGCGGGGAGGAAGGAGTGGTGGATGTTGAGGATGCGCATGGGGAAGGCCTGCACAAAGGCGGGGCTGAGAATCTGCATGTAGCGGGCCAGGACAATGAAATCCGCGCCGGCGTCGCGCAGGGCCCGGATCTGAAGGGGTTCGGCTTCGGCCCGGGTGGCGGCGGTGACGGGAATGTGCTGAAACGGAATGCCGTGGCGTTCGGCGAGCGGACGGTGGTCGGGATGGTTGGACAGGACCAGGGCGATGTCCACGGGCCATTCGCCGCTTTCGGTGCGGGCGAGGATGTCGTAAAGACAGTGGGCCTGGCGGGAGACCATGACCGCCATGCGCAGGCGGGCGGTGGAGAGGTGCAGACTCCACTGGATGCCCCAGGGTTCGGCGAGCGGCCGGAAGGCGGCCGCAAAGCCCTCCATGGGCAGGGTGAAGCCGTCGAGTTCCCATTCCATCCGCGCGAAGAACACGCCGTTGGCGGTGTCCACGTACTGGTCGAGGGCGATGATGTTGCCGTGGTGTTCGGTGATGAAAGCGGAGAGGGCGGCGACGATGCCGCGCCGGTCGGGGCAGCACACAAGCAGGATGGCGGTGGGGGCGGGGGAGGTCATGGGGGGCCGGGGGTCAGTCGTATTCGGGATATTCCACGGGGCGGCGCTCCGACAGATCGGGGGCGCTCTCCGGTCCCTGTTCCCGCGCGGCGAACACGGCGATCAGCGGGCGGTGGGCGGTGGCGTTCCGCAGCCCGGAGGCCTGGAGGATGCGGGTCTTGTCCGGCAGGACTTCGTTGAGCATGCCGCCGTTGACGAGGAGGAAGCTGGTGCGCAGATGCCGGTCGGCATCGGTCCGCCGGGTCCAGGCATCGCCTTCGGCGTCGGCGGGGCGCAGGTCGAAGAGGACGGGCTTGCCCTGGTAGAAGAGGACTTCACGCAGGGCGCGGGAGCCGGGTTCGTCGCTGAAATCGCCGGCGACGAGGAGGTTCAGGCCGGGATTTTCCTGGAGGGAGGCGCGGATGTGGTTGGCGAGCAGGCGGGCCTCGTTGCGGCGCATTTCGGCCTGCCCGTATTCGTGGAAGCGCTTGGACTTGAGGTGGGTGACGAACAGGCGGAAGCGGTAGCCGGGATCGGGTTCGATATCCAGTTCGATGAATCCGCGCAGGACGGGGAACTGGCCGGGGCCGATGGTGTAGCGGTCCCGGAGGCGGGGGGAGCGGGAGACGATCGGGTGGCGGGAGAGGACGGCGAGGCGCAGTTCCTGGTCGTCGTCGCGGGAGAGATATTCCTCGAAGCGGTAATCCAGGCCGGCCTGGCGCAGGCGGAAGCGGAAATCGGCCCAGGCGTCGGGCGGGCCCATGCCCTGCACGGCCAGGACATCGGGGGAGGCCTGGCGGATGGCGCGGACGATGGCGTCGGCGCCGGGGGGCGGGGCGGCGGGAGCCGCGTCGTCGAGACCTTCGGACACGGGCAGGGCATAGCGGTCCAGATTGAAGGTCATGACGGAGAATTCGCCGTCGGCGGGACGGGCGGCATCGGGGAGGTCACCCTCCGGCGGCGGCGGGGCGGAGCGGGAACACCCGGCCGCCCCCCAGCCGGCCGCAGCCAGCAGGGCCAGGACGGACAGAACGGCGGCGGGGCGGAGCGTCTTCATGAGCCGGGGGCCGATTTTTTCTGGTAGGCGGTTTCGATGCGTTCGGCGATGTCGCGGTACTTGATGTCCACGGAGTAGATTTCCTTGAAGAAGGCGAGGGCTTCGTCGGGGCGGCCCATCTGGTCGGCCAGGAGGCCCATCTGATAGACGACATCCTTCTTGGTTTCGTCCATGAGGGTGAGTTCGGAGGCGGCTTTCTGGAGCTGTTCGAAGGCAATGTCGAGCTGGCCCTTCTGGGTGAAGCAGAGGGCGAGGTAGTAGAGGGCGCGGGTGCGGCGCTGGGGATTGCGCTGGGCGAGCTGGAACTCCTCGATGGCTTCGTTGTACTGCTTGCGCAGATAGTACTGGAAGCCGAGTTCGTAGCGGAACTGCAGGTCGTTCGGGTAGCGTTTGACCATGTCCACCGCGTCGTTGTAGATGAAATCCTCCTTTTCCTTCCCGACGGCGGCGGCCCGGGCGTCGTCGCCGGCCTCCTTGGCGGCGGCGATGGCGACATCGAACTGGCGGACCTTGATCTGGGAGGCGGTGCGCTCGATCTGGGGATCGGAGCGGCCGGCGGCCTTCACGGCTTCGTCGAGCGCCTGCAGGGCTTCGTCGAACCGTTCGGCGCGGACATAGAGGTCGGCCAGCGCGCGGCGGAAGTTCATGTTCTGGGGTTCGCGCTCGATGTCCTTGAGGCGCGAGGCGATGAGGGTGTCCACGTCGGCATCGCCCTTGACGGACTTGGCCTGCTGCTCGAGGAGGATGGCTTCCTTCTTGTCCTTGAGCTTGCTGCGGAAGTCGCTCTTGGTGTCGTTCCATCCGCCGATCTTCATGGTGTCGAGAGCGGCGGCGTCCTTGAGGTTCTTGATGGCGAGCTGGTCGTTGGGGAGCAGCTCGGCGACGGCGGCGTAGCAGTCCTTGGCGCCGCCGGGCTGGTTGGTGCTGATGTAGAGGCGGGCAAGCAGGCGCAGGAACTCGACATTCTTGACGTAGTAGGGGCGGGCGATTTCCAGGGTCTGGATGGCCACCTCGGGCATCTCGGCGGCCTCGGCGGCCTGGGCGAAGAATTTCAGGAAAGAGAGGTTCAGCGGGTCGATTTCGAGGAGCTTTTCGGCGCCTTCGAGGGCGGCCTGGGGGTTTTTCTTCAGCTTGCCCTGGGCGCTCATCAGGGCAAAGGCGCCCTTGAGGGAGGACATCTGATGCGTCATGGCATTGGGCTTTTTGGCCATGAGGGTTTTGACCTGGGCGATGCGCAGGTTTTTCCGGGCGAGGAGGAAGCGGGGTTCCACGGCCATGACCTGTTTGAGCATGTCCAGGGCGTAGCCGGCGTTGCCGCGTTCCAGGGCGGCCATGGCTTTCTCGTACAAATCACGGGTTTTTCGGGGGATTTGTTCCAATGTGACTTCTTCCATGATGCGCTCCTTGGCCGGCCCATGCGGCCCGCCGTATGCAAAGCCCTTAATACAATTACCGAGTACCCGCAGAATAGGCCCGGCGGGGCGCAAGCGTCAAACCTGAAAATGGCGGGGGAAGCCGGGCGGGACCAACGGGTGACTTCTCAAGATGACAACGATGAATCCCTTTTGTCGAAACAGGGCGGCCCAAGGGGTTCCTTTCTGTCGAAATCCACAACCAGGCGGCCCTCAAACGCCAATGAGTGCAGGAGAACCGGGATTCATCTGCCAACGAACAGCCTGGCCTGCCTTGACCATGCCGGCGACGCGGCCGCCGGCGTCCGAGCCTACTCCCGTGCGAGCAGAAATTCGTCGGGAGTGAGGCCGATGTCTTTGATGATCTGTCGCAGCAGGACGGGGGAAAGATCGCGACCGGCATGATCCGGCACCGTTGTTTGGCGGCCGTCGGGATGGCGAAACTGGCGGTGTGAACCCGTTTGGCGGACTTGCGAAAAGCCCAGCCGTTCAAGAATCCGGATGGCTTCCCGGGGTTTCAGTACCGGCAACGATCCCATAAGGACCTACACGGTGACGGCCTGGGTGCCGACAAATTCCGCTTCGAGGGCGGGATCACCGTCTTCCAGGAGCATCTGGATCACTTCCCGGAGATTGTCACGCAATTCTTCCAAGCTGGATCCCTGGGAGTGCGCACCGGGGAAGCCGGGAACATAGCCCACGTAGAGCTTGGTCTCCGGGCACCGCTCAATGACTGCAGTGAACGCATTCATGTTCAAACTCTACCACGGATGACGCCGGTTGGCTACCGGGATGAATGCGATGGGCAACGACGGTTGGTCCGCCATGCCGTTCTTCCGCCGTGGCGCCGGCCGGCGGAGGGGCGGCATCGTTTCCGCCTACCGGTTCAGCAGGGTGCCGAGGCCTTGCAGGAGCTGGAGGCCTTCCTGGATGTGTTCTTTGTCGGAGTCGGAGAGCTTTTCGAGGCGCGGGGCGAGCTCGTCGGCGAGGGCGTCGCCGGCGAGCGCCTTGCGCAGCAAAACATCGAGGTCGGGCAGGACCCGGGGATTCTGCAGGGAGCCCTGAATGACGAGGGGAATCATCAGGCCGCCGTCTTCGTAGGGCAGACGGTCGGAGCGGTCCTTGCCGCCGGTCAGGCGCAGGGTTTCCTCGGGCGAGGCGACCAGGCGGGCGGCCAGATCCAGGCGGTCGTCGAAGGGCCGGATGACGCCGTCGAGATGCAGGCGGTAGCCGGGCATGGACAGGCGGGCGTCGGAGAGCGCGGCGGTCCCGTTGCGCAGGGAGAGCGTGGCAGAAGCCTCGTCGTAGCGGGTGGTGGTGACGGAGGCGGCGGCAAGTCTGGCCTGTTCCACTTTGGATTTCAACTGTGGCACCAGTTTCAGCAGCAGCGGCTGATCGAGCTCACGCCAGGCCTGGTCCATGAGCGAGCCGCCGGTGCCGACCGATTGCAGACCGGCGATGTGCGCCGTGGCGTCGGCCACCAGCGCGGGCAGTCCCGGCTCGGCTACCGCCGGGCCGCTGGCGCTGGCTTCCAGGTGCAGCCGGCCCGAGAAATTCGTATAGGCGCCCAGACCGTTGGCGGCGAGGGCCTGGTCCAGGGCCAGGTTGTCTACGGCGATGCGGTCGAAGCGGTAGGTCAGCGGGCAAGCCAGCAACTGCACCTCGCCCCGGGCCTCGAGCGTGCCGCCATAAGCGGCCGCCTTGGCGCCGGGAATCGTCAGCACGCCGTCCCGCACTTCGAGGCTGGCGCGGCCTTCGGTCAAGTGGTTCTGGCCGCAGTGGATGAGCGGGAAGGTCAGGTTGACCGTGCCCTGGAGGTGCTTTAGCAGCAAGGCCAGGAGCGGATCATCCGTCAGCGTCAGGGTTCCCGGGGGCGGCTCGCAGGCGGGGGGGGTGAATTTCAGGCTGTCCGGCAGCGGGGCGCCGGCGAGCAGATGAGCGGCCACGGGAGCGGGAAGCGTCACCTCCGCCTGCAAATCCGCCTGCAGCGCCACGCGGAACGGGCCCGACGGTTCCGGGGGCGTGGCGAGATTCAGCAGAACGGTCATGCGGTCGGCCACCGCACCCTGGATGCTCAGGGTGGCGCACAGGCTCTGGAGCGGCCGGGTGTCGGGCGGCAGGAACGCCGCCAGGTCGGCGAAGTCGCGGATGTCCAGGCGCGAGTTGAACCCGACGGGCCAGGTGCCGGGATTGTCGCGGTACTCGGCGGGCGGCGGGCCCGACAGCTCGAACTGGAACGCGGAGGTGGCACCCAGCCGGGCCTGGCCGCTGAACCGGACCGGCCGGTCCGGCGCGAAGTCCTGAACGAGAAAATCCAGATCCGAGACGGTGAAGGACTTCTCCGGCTGGCCTGCCGCCTGTTTTACGAACTCGAAGCGGGCCTTTTCGACCTGTACGAGGCGGATGGCCAGCGGGGTGGCGGCCGGTTGCGGTTCCTTTTCCCCGGCCGGGGGCTTGGGCCGGCCGGAGGGTTGCGGGGCGCGGGGTTCGCCCGGAGCGAGCGCGGGTTCCGGCGCCGGCAGCAGGTCCGAGAAGTTGTAGGAGCCGTCGGGGCGCTGGACGATCCGGAGGGTTGGTTTTCGCAGCGTCAGGGAAGCGATTTCCTTGGCCCGGAAATCCATGACGGCGGCCAGTTCCTCCATCGCGGCGAAATCGGTTTGTCCGTCCGGCTCCTTGAGCGAGGCCTGGCGCAGCACCAGGGTGAAGGGGAAGATCGTGTAGTCGATGCGGGCATAGTCCGCGGGCCGGCCGGTGGTGCGCTCGATGAATCCGGTGGCCGCGGCCTTGAATTTGGGGGTGTTCAGGGAATGGCGCAGGGTGAAATGGGCGGTGGCCAGCAGGAAGGCGGCGGTCGCCGCCAGCCACGCCAGGAACTTGAGCAGGGCTTTCATGGTCCGAACCGTATGCCAGAACCGGGGCGGAATCCAATGCGGAAGATGTCTGCGCTTGATTCCGGCGGCGGTATCATGGACGGTAGGTTCCATGAATTCCAGCCCCAAGCCCATTCCCGTCCGCCGCGAAGTGCCCGAAGCCCTGACGTGGGATCTGTCGCCGCTGTATGCCGCCGCCGAGGCGTGGGAGGCGGATTTTGCGCGGCTGGACGAGGCGGCGGCCCCGGTGCTGGCGATGCAGGGGAAGCTGGATTCAGCCGAAGCGGTCGCGCGGCTGATGGCGGCCGAGACGGAACTCGACCGCCTGCTGGAGCGCCTGCACACCTACGCCCATCTGCGGCATGACGAGGATACGGCGGACGCCGCCGGCCAGGCCCGCGAGGCGCGCATTCGCGCCCGCTACGCCGAACTGGCCGCCGCCTGCGCCTGGATCACGCCGGAACTGCTGTCGCATCCCGAAGAGGAGTTGCGCGCCTGGATGGAGGATCCGCGGCTGGCCGACTGCCGCCGCACGCTGCTCAAGGTGCTGCGCAACAAGCCGCACGTGCTGTCCGCCCCGGAGGAGACCCTTCTGGCTCGCGGCGCGGAGGTGTTGTCCGCCTCCGAACAGACCTACAGCCTGCTGACCAATGCCGATCTGGCGTTTCCGGACATTCCGGGGCCGGGCGGGGAGTCCCTGCCGCTGACGGAAGGGACCTATCGCACCTATCTGGAGCATCCGGATCGGGACGTGCGCCGGGCGGCCTTCGAGACGCTGCTGACCACCTACGGAAAGTGGAAGAACACCCTGGCCTCGACCCTTTCCTCCACGGTCAAGGCTCATGCGTACATGGCCGATGTCCGCCATTTCCCGTCCGCCCTCGAGGCGGCGCTGTTCGACGATCAGGTGCCCGTGGCGGTGTACGACGGATTGATCGGCGCGACGCGCGCGGCGCTGCCGCTGTTTCACCGCTATCTCGCCCTGCGCAAACGGGCGCTGGGGCTGGCGGACCTGGACATGTACGATCTCTATGTGCCGCTGGTGCCCTCCTGCGCGGTGGACGTGCCGATGGAGGAAGCCCGCGACCGGGTGCGGGAGGCCTGCCGCCCGCTGGGGGAGGAATACGGCGCGGCGCTGGAGACGGCTTTCACCGCGCGCTGGATCGACTGGCGGGAGAACAAGGGCAAGCGCTCGGGCGCCTATTCCAGCGGATGCTATGACAGCCCGCCCTATCTGCTGCTGAATCATCACGACCGGCTCGACGACGCGTTCACGCTGGCGCACGAGCTCGGGCATTCCCTGCATACCTGGCTGGCCAACCGCGCCCAGCCCCACCGCATGGCGCATTACCCGATCTTCCTGGCCGAAATCGCCTCCACCGTCAACGAGCTGCTGCTGATCCATCATCTGCTCGGGCGGAATCCGGCGCCCGCGCTGCGGGCCCACCTGCTCAATCACCTGTGCGATTCCTTCAAGGGGACCGTGTTCCGCCAGACGATGTTCGCCGAGTTCGAGCGAGACCTGCACCGATGGGAGGAGGAGGGCACGCCGCTGACCGCCGAATTCCTCTGCGAAAAGTATTACGACCTGAACCAAACGTATTACGGGAGCGGGCTGGCGGCCCATGCGGCCATCGCCTGCGAATGGGCCCGCATTCCGCACTTCTACTACGATTTCTATGTGTACAAGTACGCGACGAGCTTCTGCGCGGCGCTGGTGTTCGCCCGCCGGCTGCGGGCGGGGGAGGGCGTCGAGGCCTATCTGGGCCTGCTGCGGTCCGGAGGCAGCCGGGATCCCCTCGAGGCGGTGGCGGCGGCCGGCGTGGACCTGCGCGATGCCGGGGTGCTGCGCGAGGCCTTCGCCGAATTCGGCGGGGTCCTCGGCGAACTGGAGGCTGCGCTGGCGGCTCCGGAGGCATGAAGGCGCGCGACGCCATCCTGACCGTGCTCGATTTCGAGTCCACCGGCGCCGTCCGGGGGCTGCCCGACGAACCGTGGCAGGCGGGCATGGTGGAGATGCGGGAGGGGCGCGTCACCGGGCATTTTCACGAAAGCTACCTGCGCGTGGCCGCGGGCCGTCCGTTCAATCCGTACGCGCCGGGCCGTCACGCGGAACTCCGCGGCGTGCTGGCGTCTGCGCCCGCCCTTTCCGAGCTGTGGCCGGTGTGGAAGCCCTGGCTGGAAGGCCGTCCGCTGGCCGCGCACAACATCGGCACCGAGCGCAAATTCCTGCTCCGGGCCGCCCCCCTGCACCAACTGGGCCCCTGGGTGGATACCCTCCGGCTGGCTCGGCGCGTGCGGCCGGATCTGGAAGGCCACTCGCTCCGCGAAGTGGCCGAGGCGCTGGGCATCGCAGAGCGGACGCGCGGGCTGTGTCCCGGCCGCGACTGGCATGACGCCCTGTTCGATGCCTTCGCCAGCGCCCTGATCCTCGAACATTGCCTCGACCTGCCCGGCTGGCAGGACGTCAGCATCGAAGCCCTCTCCACCGCCGTCTGACCCATTCATCCAGTTGATTTCCGGGGGCGTCTCGGGTACGTTGAGGCCTTCAATGAGCGCCAAACGGAAAATCGCGGTACTGGTGGGCGACGGCATGGGCGACGAGCCGGTGGAAGCACTGGGCGGCCGGACACCGCTGCAGGCGGCGGACATTCCGTCCATTCGCCGCGTGGCGGGGCTGGGGCAGGTCCGGCTGGTGCATACCGTGCCGGAAGGCCTGGCGCCGGGCAGCGATGTGGCGAACATGGGATTGCTGGGCTACAACGCCCGGGAGAATTACACCGGGCGGGCGGCCATCGAAGCCGCCGGCGCGCGGATTCCCCTCGACCCCGGCGATGTCGCGTACCGCACCAACCTGGTCACGGTCGAGGAAGACCGGATGCTGGATTATTCCTCCGGCGACATTTCCAGCGCCGAGGCCCATGACTTGATCGCCGCGCTGAACGAGGCCGTCACGCGCCCGGGCGTGCGCTTTTACGGCGGGGTGAGCTACCGCCACCTGCTGATCTGGCGCGACGGTCCGCCCAAGCTGGCGCTGACCCCCCCCCACGAGATTTCCGGGAAACCCGTGGCCGATCATCTGCCGCTGGGGCCCCGCGCCGAGGAGGCGCGCGAGCTGATGGAGCTGTCGCGCCGGGTGTTTGCGGACCACCCCGTGAACCGGGCCCGGCGGGACAAAGGCCTGCGGCCCGCCACCCAGATCTGGCTGTGGGGCCATGGCAAGGCGATGTCGCTGCAGCCCTATGCCGAACGCTACGGACGGCACGGCGGGGTCATTACCGCGGTGGACCTCGTGCGCGGGCTGGCCGAACTCTGCGGGCTTGAGGTGATCCGGGTGCCGGGCGCCACCGGATGGATTGACACCGACTACGGCGGCAAGGCACAGGCGGCGATCGACTGCCTGCGCCGGTCGGATTTTGTTTATGTGCACGTGGAGGCGCCGGACGAGTGCGGGCACAAGGGCATGGCCGAAGAAAAGGTGCGCGCGATCGGAAATTTCGATCACCGGGTCGTGGCACCGGTCTGGGCGGCGCTGGAGGCGGCGGGGGAACCCTACCGGCTGATTGTCTGCACCGACCACCGCACCCCGGTGGCCAAGCGCGGCCATACCTCCGATCCGGTGCCGTTCGCGTGGGTGGACGGCCCGCTGGGTCCCGACGTCCCCGACCGGGCGGCGGCGTTCGACGAGTTCATCCCGGCGGAAGCGCCCCTCCCGCTGGTGTGCGACCTGATCACCTCCCTGCTGCGACCGGACTGACGGGCCGGGCCGGGGTTGGGGGAATCCACACCGGACCCAAACCCGGATCATGCGTTTTGCGTGGATCAATTGTTGCAACAAGTGAAATTCGCTTGTTGCAAGACATGAACGGCCTTCAATGCAACGGATCTGTCCGCGGCGGCGGGGGCCGGGGGGAGGGAAAATCCCCGCCCCCGGGGATTCAATGCAGGGCGCGGAGCAGGGGAAGGAGCAGCAGGGCGAGAAGGATCAGGGCGATCCACCACAGGTGGCGGTGGAGGGTGCCGCGGACGGGGAACTCGTAGCCGCAGACGGGGCAGCGGTTCTCGTTGGAGGGAACCTCCACGCCGCAGCCGGGGCACTCGCGCACGGGGAACTTGCCATGGGGATCAATGCGCATGTCCTCAGGGTACCTCCGGACAGGGGGGCGGCGCAAGGAGACAGAGCGGAACCCCGGACGGAGAAGCCCGGAGCCGGTATGCCGGGGAGGGGGGCAAAAAAAGGCCCGCCGGGCGGCTGGTGCCGCTCCGCGGGCCTTGTGCCGGCGGGGGGGGGTTACCCGCGGCGGCTTTCCTCGCCCTTTTCGGCCATGGCGGCCTTGCGGGAGAGGCGGACCTTGCCGTTGTCCTCGACGGACAGGACCTTGACCCAGATCTCTTCGCCCATCTTCACGACATCATCCGTGCGGTTGACGCGGAAGTCGGCGAGTTCGCTGATGTGGACGAGGCCTTCCTGGCCGGGCAGGAATTCGGCGAAGCAGCCGAAGTCCTTGATGCCGGTGACGGTGGCGCGGTAGATCTTGCCCACCTCGGCCTCCGCGGTGAGGGCTTCCACTTCGCGCAGCGCCGCCTCCAGGTTGTCCTTGTTGTTGGAGAAGATGGAGA
>JAXGNL010000004.1:0-85651 GCA_040768005.1 Kiritimatiellia bacterium | reverse complement strand
TGGCATTATGAAAACTGCTCTAGGCTGAGATCCCTCGACCCTCCACGGGCGGGCAGGCAAGGCTCGGGATGACAGCCCTACAGGACCACGGCTTCTTTGTACGGCATGTGCCGTATCGCCGATGCGCCGCTCCGGCTCCGTCCGTTGCGGGCGCGGAGGGGTCAGGGAGGAGGCAGGAGGTGGAAGTGGCGGGCGCCCTGGAGGACGCCGCTGGTGGCGGGGAGGGTGGCGCGGAAGAGGCGGTCGGCGAGGCCGCGGTCGGCGAGGGCCTGTGCGGCGCGGTCGGCGAGGGTGTCGGACGCGTTGGCGACGACAATGGCGCGGAATCCGCACGTGAGGGCGGCGAGATCGTTGCCGGAATCGCCGGAGAAGACGACTTCGTCGGGGGAGAAATCGGCATGGGTGGCGAGCCAGAGGAGCGCGGCGGCCTTGGAGGCGCCGGCGGGGAGCACATCCAGGAGGCCTTCGTCGCGGAAGGGATTGAGGCTGGCGAGGCAGGCATAGGGCAGGCCGGCTTCCCGGAGGCGCTGGTTGATGCGGGCGGCCAGGGGTTCGGTGTCCGCCGAGGCGGAGAAACAGCTGATCTTGAAGCGCTGCTGTCGCTCGGGGGGCTGCAGGGTCAGGCCGTCCATGCCGTCAAGCAGGGCTTCCACGGCGTCGCGGCCGATGCCGCGGGTTTGTCCGGCCAGGTGGGTTTCGAAGGGGGTGTAGGGGGCGTAGGCGTCGTTTTGGCGGCGGTGGATGGAGGTGCCGACATCGCAGACGATCCAGTCGGGGGGGGGCAGCGCATGGCGGGCGATGGCATCGAGGACGGATTCCAGATGGCGGCCGGTGGCAAAGACCAGGCCCAGGCGGTGTTCCGCGCGGGCCTGCCGGAATGTGTCCAGGGCGGATTCGTTGTCCGGGCAGTCGGGCAGGGGGATGAACGTGCCGTCGAGATCGGTGGCGAGCACGCGGGGCGGAATATCCGGATTTGGCTTGAAAAACGTCATGTTTCCGCGCATACTGTATAGCCAGATGGGACAAACGGAAAGGGCATTTCGACCGGGGGACGGCGCGGCGTCGCAGGAAGTCCGCGGGGCGCCGGTGCTGGTGTTCGGGGAGGTGCTGCTGGACTGTTTTCCGGACGGCCGGCGGGTGCTGGGGGGTGCGCCGTTCAACGTGGCGTGGGGCTTGAAGGGATTCGGCCGGGATCCGCTGCTGGTGAGCGCGACGGGGGATGATGCGGACGGCCGGGCGGTGCGGGAGAAGATGGCGGCGTGGGGGCTGCGGACGGACGGGCTGCAGACGGATCCGGCACATGCGACGGGGACGGTGCAGGTGGAATTCGCGGGCGGCGAGCCGCGCTATGACATTTGCATGCCGCGGGCGTGGGATTTCATCGGCGACGACGGCTTCGCGGCCGGGAAGGTGCTGTGTCACGGGCTGCTGGCGCTGCGCAGCGAGGCCAGCCGGCGGACGCTGGAGGCGGTCCGGGCGCGGTCGCGGGGGGCCATCCGGTTTTTCGACATCAATCTGCGCCCGCCGCATGATTCGCGCGATTTGCTGAACGACTGGATGCCGGGGGCGGACTGGCTGAAGCTGAACCTCGAGGAGCTGGCGGCGGTGACGGGGGAGGGGGCCGTTCCGTTTGCGCGGGCCGGGGAGCGGCTGGACCGGCTGCGGGCGGAGCATGGGATCCGCAACGTGCTGCTGACGGCGGGGGCGGAGGGGCTGATGATCCGGGGGGACTACGGCGAGGCGGTGTGTTCGCCGGCGCCGCGGGTGGAGCGCGTGGCGGACACGGTGGGGGCGGGCGATTCGATTTCGGCGGTGGCGATTGACGGCCTGCTGCGCGGGGCGCCGGCGCAGGAGATCGCGGAGAAGGCCGGGCGGTTTGCATCGAGAATTTGCGGGCTGCATGGAGCGGTTACGGAAGACAAGGAGTTCTATCGCCATGAGTGAAGACAAACAGCTGAAGATTGCGCTGATCAGCCTGCACGGGCTGATCCGCGGGGAAAACCTGGAACTGGGCCGGGACGAGGACACGGGCGGGCAGACGCGCTACGTGCTGGACCTGGCGCGGGCGCTGTCGGCGGATCCGGGCGTGGAGCGGGTGGATCTGATCACGCGGCAGGTGGTGGACGAGCGCGTGTCGAAGGACTACGCGCAGCTCGAGGAGCAGATTGCGGAGAAGGCGTGGATCATCCGGATTCCGTTCGGGCCGAAGCGGTACCTGGGCAAGACGAAGCTGTGGCCCTATCTGGAGGTGTTCGTGGACCAGTGCCTGAACTACTTCCGAAAGACAGACCGCGTGCCGGACGTGATTCACGGGCACTATGCGGATGCGGGGTACGCCGGGGGGCAGCTGTCGCGCCTGCTGGGGATTCCGTTCGTGTTCACCGGGCATTCGCTGGGGCGGGTGAAACGTCAGCGCCTGCTGGATGCGGGCGTCAGCCGGGAGAAAGCCGAGGCGCGCTACAGCCTGTCCACGCGGATCGAGGCCGAGGAGTTCGCGCTGGAGACCTGCTCGCTGATCTGCACCAGCACGCGGCAGGAGGTGAAGGAGCAGTACGAGCAGTACGAGAACTACATTCCGGAGCGGATGGAGGTGATTCCGCCGGGGGTGGACCTGGGGGCGTTCCATCCGTCGGAGGACGAGGAGCCGGCGACGGACCTGGAGCAGGACATCCGCAGTTTCCTGCGCGAGCCGGACAAGCCGATGATCGTGGCGATGGCGCGGCCGGACGAGCGCAAGAACCTGGAGATGCTGGTGAAGGTGTACGGGGAGTCGCCGCCGATGCAGCGGGCGGCGAACCTGGTGCTGGTGATGGGGTCGCGCGACGACATCCGCGCGATGCCGCCGGGGCAGCGGACGGTGCTGACCAACATCCTGACGCTGATTGACACGTACGGACTGTACGGCCGGGCGGCCTATCCGAAGCACCACCGGGCCGAAGAGGTGGCGCCGCTGTACCGGCGGGCGGCGCGCACGCGCGGCGTGTTCGTGAACCCGGCGCTGACGGAGCCGTTCGGCCTGACGCTGCTGGAGGCGGCGGCCAGCGGACTGCCGATCGTGGCGACCCACGACGGCGGGCCCAGCGACATTGTCGCCAACTGCAAGAACGGGCTGCTGGTGGATCCGCTGGACCCGGAGGCGATCCGCAAGGCGATCCTGCACATCCTGATCGAGCCGGGCGCGTGGGACGAATTCTCCCGGGCGGGCATCGAGAACGTCCACGCCCACTACTCCTGGCAGCGGCATGTGCAGCGCTATCTGCGGGACGTGCGCGAGGTGCTGAAGGAGGCGGACACGCCGCCGCAGATCATCCGCGGCCGCCAGACGCGCCGGCTGTCGCAGATTGACCGCCTGATCCTGACGGACATTGACAACACGCTGACGGGCGACGACGGGGCGATGCAGGAGTTCTTCCGGCTGATCGCGGAGGCGCCGCTGCACGTGGGCTTCGGCATCGCCACGGGCCGGCGCTACGAGGAGGTCATGCAGATGATCCACGACCTGGACATTCCGCGTCCGGAAGTGCTGATCACCTCGGTGGGGACGGAAATCTACTACGGGAAGAACTTCACGATGGACCGGAGCTGGCACAAGCACATCGGGTTCCGGTGGGAGCCGGAGCGGGTGCGCGAGGTGCTCGACGGCCAGCCGGGGTTCTACCGCCAGCCGGACCACGAGCAGTCGGCCTTCAAGGTCAGCTACCAGATCGACCCGGCGGTGTCGCCGAAGGTGAACCGGATCAAGCGCATGCTGCGCGAAAACGGGCTGCAGGCCAAGGTGGTGCTGTCGCACGGGATGTTCCTGGACGTGATTCCGACCCGCGCGGGCAGCGGGGTGAGCGTGCGGCACATCGCCTACAAGTGGAATTTCCCGCTGGAGCACATCCTGGCGGCGGGGGATTCGGGCAACGACGAAGGGATGCTGTCGGTGAATGCGCTGGGCGTGGTCGTGGGCAATTACGGCCCCGAGCTGGAGAAGCTGCGGAAATATCCGCGGGTGTACTTCGCGCAGGCGCACCATGCCGCCGGCATCATCGAGGGCATCCGGTTCTACCACTTCCTCGACCAGATCACGATTCCGAACGACGCGCCGATCGAAGCCGACAAGGCGGCGAACGGCAACGGCAACGGGAACAACGGGGCGGCGTCCGGCCCGGCGGAGCCCCATGCCTGAATTCGACGCAGCCTACGAAGCGGAGCGGTCGCTGCGGCGCATCCGGCCCCGGATCCTCCGGCGCATCGAGGAGGCGTGCGATTCGCGCTTCGGGGCGGAGCGGTGGGTGGAAACGATCGAGGCGCGGCTGGCGGAGCACTGGCCGCGCTTCTTCGGCCTGCTGCACCGGCTCTACGGAAGCCACTACGACTTCTTCTACTATCTGGAAAGCATCACGCTGACGGCGGTGGACTGCTGGCTGGAGCGGCCGGACGACCTGTACGAGCTGGATCTGCGGCGCGAGAACGATCCGGGGTGGCATTTGTCCGAGCGGATGGCCGGGGGCTCGCTGTACGTGGACCTGTTTGCGGGGGATCTGGCGCGGCTGCGGGAGAAGATTCCCTATCTGCAGCGGCTGGGGCTGACCTATCTGCACCTGATGCCGCTGTTCGCCTCGCGCCCCGGCAACAGCGACGGCGGCTATGCCATCAGCGACTACCGGTCGGTGGATCCCCGGCTCGGCACGATTGACGACCTGCGCGCGCTGGCGGCGGACCTGCGGCAGGCGGGCATCTCGCTGGTGCTGGACTTCGTGTTCAACCACACGTCCGAGGACCACGTGTGGGCGATCCGGGCCCAGGAGGGCGACCGCGAGCACATGGAGTACTACCATCTATACGAGGACCGGACGGTTCCCGATCAGTACGAGAAGACGCTGCGGGAGATTTTTCCGACGGTGCGCCGCGGCAATTTCACGTGGCACTCGGGCATGCAGCGGTGGGTATGGACCACGTTCAACAGCTTCCAGTGGGATTTGAAATACGCGAATCCGGAAGTGTTCCGGGCCATGGCGGCGGAAATGCTGTTTCTGGCCAACACGGGGGTGGAAATCCTGCGGCTGGATGCGGTGGCGTTCATCTGGAAGCAGATGGGGACGTCCTGCGAGAACCTGCCCGAGGCCCACCTGCTGATCCAGGCGTTCAATGCGCTGTGCCGGATCGCGGCGCCGGGGCTGGTATTCAAGTCCGAGGCCATCGTGCATCCCGACGAGGTCGTGCGCTACATCGGCCGGGAGGAATGTCCGTTGTCCTACAACCCGGCGCTGATGGCGCTGCTGTGGGAGAGCGCGGCGACGCGCGAGGTGCGGCTGCTGAAGCAGTCGCTGGGCCACCGCCACCGGCTGCCGGAAGGGACGGCCTGGGTCAATTATCTGCGCGGGCACGACGACATCGGCTGGGCGTTCGCCAACGACGACGCGGAGGCGGTGGGCATCCGGCCGGGCGACCACCGCGACTTTCTCAACCGCTTTTACACGGGGCGGTTCGAGGGGTCGTTTGCGGCGGGGGTGCCGTTCCAGCACAACGAGGACACGGGCGACATGCGCATCTGCGGCACGGCGGCCTCGCTGGCGGGCCTGGAGCAGGCCCTGCGCCAGCGGGACGAGGCCCTGGCCGGGCTGGCGCTGCGCCGCCTGCACATGCTCTACGGCGTGCTGAGCAGCATCGGGGGCATTCCGCTGATTTTTCTCGGCGAGGAATGGGCCGTGCTGAACGACTACTCTTACGTGAAGCAGCCCGACAAGGCCGACGACAGCCGCTGGATTCACCGGCCCGCCGCCGACTGGGAGTTGTTCCGGGACGAGGTGGAGCAGGAGGGCACGCTCCGGAACCGGCATTTCGAGGGAATGCGCGCGCTGTTCGCCGAGCGCAGGCGCCAGCCGGCCCTGCAGGGAGCGGCCATGCGCCTGCTGCCCGGCGAGAATCCCCACGTGCTGGCCTACCTTCGCGAGAACGGCAGCCACCGGCTCGCCGTGCTGGCCAATTTTTCCGAGCAGGACCAGGTCATGGATCTGCGCGGCTGGCGCGCCCAGGGGCTGGCGCACTTCTTCCGGGATGTATTCACCGGCCGCACGTTTTCGACCGGGGGCATCGTCGAAACGGCGCCCTACGAACTGCTCTGGCTGGTGGAGGATTGATCCCCATCTGGGTCAGACCGTAAATTATCACTTTAACGTCTGTTGAGCCGCTTCCAATTCGCGACCCAGTTTATCCCATTCGACTTTCTGTATCTGTTTGGCACGCTTGCGGGCCATGGTGACGGCTTGGCTACTGATCTGCCCATAGTATTGTCCAATGGCGCGGAGGGTTTTCCCGCTCCAGCGGGCGGCCAACTCCAGTGCCACTATTTTGGCAGGGCCGGCTATGCGTCCGTGTTGCTGCAATTCGGCTGGCGATAAACCAAAGTATTGACTAACCACCCGGTCGATTTCGTTCAACGCCATGCCGGTCCGGGGCAGCGAAATGTCTCTATCTTGAGGTCCGCCCGTTGCGCGCTGGGATAACTCCCGCGTGGTTCTATCCACGAAATCGGCGCTGCCAATCGCGTATGGGCTGGACTTCATCAGGTCCTGGGCCGCTTCCTTCTGCCGCGTCATGCCGGAGAGCACCAAAGACCTGTAGCGTTTACGGGCCTCTTTCAGGTTTCGTCCATAGGCTTTCAGCACATAATTGCTCATCCAATCCGGGAAAGGGGTGTTTCGGACATAGTTCGGAAAGCTGCTCCAGGGATAGGCATTCAAGAACGCCATTCGTTCTTTGGCGGTTCGTTGTTGTTGTCTCTGGGTCTGCACCGGATTCAGATGAACGTATCGTGTTACCGAAAGCAGATAGGTATCGTCTTGAATGACGGGGGCCTTGAAACGGCCTCCCATCACATGGCCCGGCTTCCCGTGTTTGTAACGATAGTACAGGCTGTAGCTGCTGTTGAGCCTTTGCATGAAACGGCTTAAGTTTGCCCGTGGAGTTCTGAGCACCAAGTGGAAATGGTTATCCATCAGCACCCACGCATAAAGTACCACCCCATACGTTTCGAGATTGTCACGCAGCTGGCCTAAAAAACGAATTCGGTCACTGTCGGTGTGAAATAACACCTGGCGGGCATTTCCCCGGCTTGTGACATGATACAGGGCATGCTCGAATTCCGTGCGAGGCGGTCTAGGCATGTTAATTTCCTACCCTGTGCATTTAGGCAAGTCAACCCGAAAGTGAATATTTACGGTCTGACCCCGATGGAAGGGGTTTTTGCTTTGCAAACGGGGTGGGACGGGAGATTCTGTTGCGTCATGCCTGCGCCAGCGCATCAGATGATGAAGCCCTCCGAGGTCGCGGATTTCGAGCGACGGCTGAACGGTTTTATTCGGGCCAAACCCGTCTGGGTGGCGCGGGTGCCGGCGCGGCTGGACGTGATGGGGGGCATCGCGGACTATTCCGGGGCGAATGTCTGCCAGGCGACGCTGGGCGCCGGGGTGCTGGCGGCCGTGCAGGCGCGCCGGGACCGGCTCGTGCGCATCCGGACGGAACGGGCGGACGGGTCGGGCCTGCCGGCGGAGACGGAATTTCCGCTGGAGGAGATGGAGGACGCCGCCGGTTACGAGTCCATCCGGGCGCGGTTTGCGGCGCATTCGCTGGCGTCGTGGGCGGCGTATGCCGGCGGCAGCCTGGTCGCGCTGCTCCGGGAAGAAGGGATCCGGCCGCCGGCGGGATTCACCCTGCGGCTGCTGGCGACGGCGCCGATGAATGCGGGGATCGCCAGCTCGGCGGCGGTGGAGATCAGCACCCTGTGCGCGCTGAACGCCTGGCTGGGGCTCGGGCTGGGGGCGGATCGGATTGCGCAGCTGGGGCAGATTGCGGAGAACCGGGTGGTGGGGGCGCCGTGCGGCATCATGGATCAGATCGCCATTGCCAGCGGGCGGCGGGGGAAGCTGGTGCACATTCTGTGCCGGCCGGGATCGGTGGAGGGACGGGTGGACGTTCCCAAGGGGACGGGGTTTGTCGGGATCAATTCGATGGTGCGCCATTCCGTGGCGGCGGCGCCGTACGGCGATGTGCGCATCGGCGCGTTCATGGGCCGGCGGATTCTCAACCGCCTGCGGAAGCAGAAGGGGCTGCCGCCGCTGTCCCATCTGACGGAGCTGTCGGGAGCGGAGCTGGCGGCGGAGGAGCGGCAGGTGCCCAGGCAAATGACCGGGGCGGATTTTCTGGCGCGTTACCGGACGCACGAAGACGCGGCGACGGTCATTCGTCCCGGCACGGTGTACCGCATCCGGGGTCCGGTCCGCCATGCGGTGCTGGAAAACGAACGGGTGCTGCGGTTCATGGAGGCGCTGCGGTCGGCGCGGAGCGGCGACGCGTCCGGGTGCGCGGCGGCGGGGCGGGAAATGCTGGCGGCTCACGAGAGCTATCGCGACGAGTGCCGGCTGTCGGTTCCCGAGGTGGATGCGCTGGTCGAAGCGGTCCGGCGGATCGGTCCGCGGAAGGGGCTGTACGGCGCGAAAATCACGGGCGGGGGCGCGGGCGGCACGGTGGCGGTGTTCGGTCGTCGGGAAGCCTTGAAGAAGCACATCCCCGGGATTGCGGCGGAGCATGCGCGGAGGATGGGGACGGCGCCCGACGTGTTTGGGGGCACATCACCGGGGGCGTTTGAATTCGGAGCGCGGCGGTATGCGCCCCGGGCGGGAGGCTGGACATGGCAAGCCATATAGGCGCGGCGACCAAGGCGGTGATTCCGTTGGCGGGTCTCGGGACGCGGCTCTTTCCGGCGTCGCGGGCCGTGAAAAAGGAGCTGATGCCCGTGGTCGGGCCCGACGGCATGGCCCGTGCCATGATCCATTGGCATCTGATCGAGCTGGTCGCGGCGGGCATCGAGGAAATCTGCCTGGTGGTCCAGCCCGGCGATGAAGAGGTGATACGCGCGTATTTTGCGAAGCCGGAGGCGGGCCTGCTCCGGCGGCTGGAGAACACCCCGGCGCTGGCGGACGAGGCGCGGCGCCTGCCGGAGTTCAACGAGCGCCTGCGGTTCGCGGTGCAGGGCGAGGCCGACGGCTACGGCCACGCGGTGTATCAGAGCCGGGCGTTTGCCGGCGGGGACAGGGTGCTGCTGTGCCTGGGCGACCATCTGTTCCGGGGCGCGCCGGATTCGCCCTGCCGCGAGCTGGCGGAGATGGCGGGGCGCAGCGGCGGCCGGTGTGTGTCGGCCGTCAACCGCATCGGTCCCGGGGAGCTCCGGGGCTACGGCACCATTGCCGGAACCCGGCGCGCGGAAGAGCCGCGGCTGATTGACGTGACCCGCATCATCGAGAAGCCCGATGCGGACACGGCGCGGCGCGAGCTGCGCGTGGATGGACTGGGCGACGATGAATTCCTGGGCTGGTTCGGGCTGCATCTGCTGGCGCCGTCTCTTTACGACGTGCTGGAGCAGATGATCCGCGACGACGTGCGGGACAACGGCGAGATCCAGCTGACCCGCGCCCAGGAGATGCTGCGCCGGCGCGAGGGATACCTGGCGCTGGACATGACCCGCGCCGAACGGTTTGATTTCGGCACGCCGGAGGATTATCTCGAAAGCCTCGCGCGGTTCGCGCAACCGCCGCGATAAGCGCAGAATCATACCCCCGACGGGGTCCCTCCACCGGCGGGCAGGCAGCCGGGGGCTCCAAAGACGAGAATCATCCGGCTGTTCGGAGCCGGCCCGACCGCGTGCCGGTCTGCAGCGGAACCCTCAACGCCTGGCCGGGCGGTAGAGGTGGGTGCAGAGGCCTTCGTGGAGTTCGGCGGCTTCGCCGAGCGTTTCCGAGAGGGTGGGGTGGGGGTGGATGGTGCGGGCGAGGTCACGCCGCGGCGGCGCCGGTTTCCGTGGCGAGGGCGGCTTCGGAAATCAGATCGCCGGCGCCGGGCCCGGCGAGGCCCGCGCCGAGCAGCCGGCCGGTTCCGGGGTCGGCAAGCAGCTTGGTGGAGCCGTCGGCGCGGTCGAGCGTGAGGGCGCGTCCGCTGGCGGCCCAGGGGAATTTGGAGACCTTGACCTCGATGCCGCGTTCGCGGGCCTCGGTTTCGGTCAGGCCGACCCAGGCGATTTCCGGGTCGGTAAACACGACGGCGGGGACATGCCGCGAAACGTGCGCGGGGCGTCCGGCAAGCCGTGCGACGAGGGCCCGGGCTTCGTGGGTGGCCTTGTGGGCCAGCATGGGGTTGCCGGCGGCATCGCCGGCGGCGTAGATCCGCGGCTGGACGGTGCGGCCCTCGGCGTCCGCGGGGATGAACCCGCGATTGTCGGCGGCGAGGCCCGCGCGGTCGAGCGCCAGTTCGCCGGTGTTCGGCCGGCGGCCGACGGCTACCAGGATCCTGGCAAAGGGCTCGCTGCGGGTTTCGCCGGTCTTGAGGTCTTCCAGGGTGGCGCGCAGCCCGTCCGGATCGTCGGCGATGTCGGCCACGCGGGTGTTCAGATGGAGGGCGTGGAACCGGCTGCGCAGGCGCTTGGCGAGGGGCACGATGAGATCGCGGTCCGCGCCGGGCAGCAGGCCGCCGGTCATTTCGACGACGGTCACGCGCGAGCCGAGGGCGGCATAGAGCGAACCCAGTTCCAGGCCGATATAGCCGCCGCCCACGACGAGGAGGGAGGGGGGGATTTCCGGGAGGGCCAGGGCGGCGGTGGAGTCCCACAGGCGGGGGTGGCCGGCGGGGAATCCCGGAGGCCGCACCGGGACGGAGCCGGGGGCCAGCAGGAGGGTGTCGAAATCCAGGGGGCGGACCGTGCCGTCGGGGCCGGTCAGCTGAAGCTGTGCGGGCGACGCCAGGGCGGCCTGCGCGTGGAGGACGGAAATACGGCGGGCCTTGGCCAGCTGGGCGAGGCCGTTGGCCAGGCGCGCGCTGACGGATTCCTTCCACTCGCGCAAGGCCTCCAGACGGATGGCCGGCGGGGCGAAGTCGAGGCCCAGGGCGGAGGCCTCGCGGGCATCGGAGAGCAGGCGGGCGGCATGCAGGAGGGATTTGGAGGGAATGCAGCCGCGATGCAGGCAGGTGCCGCCCAGGGCATTTTCCCGGTCGATCAGGGTGACGGACAGTCCGAGATCGGCGGCGAGGAACGCGGCGGGATAGCCGGCGGGGCCGGCGCCCAGGATGGTCAGTGAGGCGGGGGGCATGGGGCGGAGCGGCGGTGCCGGGCCGGGCGTCCGCTAGCGGACCAGTTCCCGTCCGAGCCGGAAGGCGGCCCGGGTGTAATGGTCCACGGTGCGTTTTTCGATGGCGCCGGCGTAGAGGGTGTCGAGCAGGCGGGCGTTGAGCATGGTTTTGCAGAAGTCCTTGATCAACGGGGTGGCATCGTCGCAGAACAGGCGCATCCAGGGCGGGACGACGCCGGTGCTGAGGATGGCGACGGCCCGGCGCTTGCGGGTGCCGCGGGGGGTGGGGACGCCTTTCATGGGGAAGTTCCCCGGCTTGGCGAAGACGAAGCAGCAGCGTTCGACGAAGGTCTTGAACAGGGCGGTTTCGTTGCCCATGTTGATGGGGGTGCCGATGATATAGGCGTCGGCGGCGTCGAGGACCGGATAGATGGCCTGCATGTCGTCCTGAATGACGCAGCGGGCGAGAGGCTTGGACGGGTCGTCGTCCCGGCAGGCCATGCAGTTGCGGCAGTATTCGATGTGCTTGTCGATCAGGGTGATTTTTTCGGCCGTGGCGCCGGGATTGGCGGCCAGCGCGCCGGCGATGGCCCGGTCCACGAGCGTGTCAATCGTGCGTCCCTTCCGATAGCTGGCCATGATGGCAACAATGTTCATGCAAGCCTCCGCTCTGTTGCACGGAACCTAGCCGTTTTGGGCGGCGGATGACGAGTCCTTTTTATGGCCCTGCCCGGACGCCGGGGCGGCGGCGGACCGGTCAGGCGGGTTGCATCAACGCCTGCCGCACGGCGTTTGCCAGTGTGTCGCGGGAGAAGGGCTTCTGAAGGATGGGTCCCGGGCAGGCGGAGGCGACCGGATCGGGGATGTCGGCGGGGGTATAGCCGGACATGTACAGGCACGGCAGGTTCGGGAGCACGGTCCGGACGGCCTTGGCGAGTTCAAAGCCGTTCATGCCGGGCATGACCACGTCGGTCATGAGCAGGGCGATCGGGCCGTCGTGCGTTTGCGCCAGGCGCAGTCCGGATTCGGTTGAATCGGCGGCCAGCACGGCATAGCCGATGGATTCCAGCTGCCTGGCGGTGATCTGGAGGATGGCCGGGTCGTCTTCGACGACCAGAACGGTTTGGTGGCCGGCGGCGGCGGGCGGCGGCGGGGGCGCGGGGGGCGTTTTCTCTTCGCCGGGCCCGGGGGCGAGGCGGGGCAGAAACACCTGGAAGGCGCTGCCCCGGCCCGGTGCGCTGTCCACCCGGATGAACCCGTTGTTCTGCCGGACGGCGCCGTACACGGTGGCCAGGCCGAGACCGGTGCCCTTGCCGATTTCCTTGGTGGTGAAGAACGGCTCGAAAATGCGGGCGAGGGTGTCGCGGTCCATGCCGGTGCCGTCGTCGCGGACGGTCAGGCAGGCATACTCGCCGGGGGCGGCGCCTTCGAGGGCGGGCGTGGCGGCGGCATCGAGGGAGACGACCGCGGTATCGATCCGGATGGTGCCGGAGTCGCCGATGGCGTCCCGGGCGTTGAGGCACAGGTTGGCCAGGATCTGATCCAGCTGGGAGGGATCGATCCGGACCTGGCCGGCATCGGGGCCGGGCTGCCAGTCCAGCCGGATGGATTCGCCGATGAGACGGCGGAGCATGTTGAGCATGCCTTCGACGGCCTGGTTGAGATCGAGCCGCCGGGGAGAGACGGTTTGCTTGCGGGCGAAGGCCAGCAGCTGGCGGGTGAGATCGGCGGAGCGTTCGCCGGCCTGTCGGATTTCGTCGAGATGGTCCCGGACGGGGTCGGGGGAGCCGGGGACATTCAGGGCCAGCTCGGCATGGCCGAGGATGGCGCAGAGCATGTTGTTGAAGTCGTGGGCGACGCCGCCGGCGAGCCGGCCGATGGATTCCATTTTCCGGACCTGGGCGAGCTTGTCCTGCAAGGTGTCCCGGTCGGCTTCGGCCTGCTTGAGATCGGTGATGTCGCGGGCCATGACCAGGAGGCGGTGGTCGTCGAGGGGACAGATCCGGGCTTCGAAGGCGCGGACTTCGCCGGCCAGGTCGAGAGCATATTCCACGCGTTGCGGGCGGCCGGATTCCAGGGCGAGGCGGAAGCCGTTCAGGAGACGTTCGGCCGCGTCCGGGGGCAGGACGTCGCGGATGTTGCGGCCGAGGAACTGATCGGGGGAGACGGCCAGCAGGGCGGCTTTGGCGGCGTGGTAGTCGAGATAGGTGCCGTCGCGGTCATACACGAACATCAGATCGGGGATGGCGTCGAGAATCGCGCGGTTGCGGGCTTCGCTTTCCCGCAGGTCCCGTTCCATGCGCGCGCGCTGCGCCTCGTGGCGGAAGAAGGCCAGGCGTTCTTCGATGCGGCTGGAGAGGACGTTGTAGAGGCGGCGCAGGCGCTTGTCCAGGGGCTGGGCCTGCTCGAAGAACAGGGTGTCCTGTTCCTCCTTGCCTTCGTTGAACACCAGCACCAGGCGGTGGGGATCGTTGCGGGACCGGGGCAGGGCGGCCGCGGGGGATTCGCCGGCCTTGAAACCGGAGGCCACCACGACGCGCTGGCGGGGGGGCAGCCCGGTGAGGATGGCGAAGCGCCGGGTGCCGAAGAGGCGGGTGATTTTCTCGGCGGTTTCGCTGGCGAGCTGTTCCTCGCCGGAGACCAGCGCGAGGGCGGACAGCTCATGCAGGGCGGAGAGTTCGGCGACGATGGCGTAATCGGGGGCCTTGCGGGAACGCGGGGGCGAGGCTGACCTGCCGAAGATCATGCCGGGAGGGGTCCTCCGGCGACGGCGACGGTGGTTTTGTTGTGGAGCTGCGGCACGTCGCCGGCCGCGCCGATTTCGCCGAAGGTGAGGGCGCCCAGGATCGGGAGGCGGGGGCCGGCGGCCTTGCGGATGGCGCGCAGTTCCTCCCGGAACCGGTCGCCCATGAGCGTGGCGCGGGAGATGCAGTCGAACAGCAGCAGGAAAGCCGCATCGGGGACGGCGCTGACGGCTTCGCGCACGGTCTTGCCGGCGGTGTCGATGAGCTGGTTGATGTTGCCGTCCATGATGTTGCCGACGGCCTGGGAGGGCACCTCGTTGACGAACCGGATGCTGTCGCCGTCTTCCACGGCCAGGGGGTCGCGGATGGTGTAGCGTCCGAACACGTCGGGAAAGCCCAGGGGGTGCAGCATGCCGCGGGTCCTGAACTCCTCCCGGGAGATCGGGCCGAGATGCTGCTGATAGGCCGCGAAGGCGGGCATGCCGTCGATTTCATGAACGATTTTGCCCCGGGTGCGGGTCATGACGAGGGGATCGCCCATGGGCACCCAGCCGTGGCCGATGCGCGTGACGAGATTCAGGCCCTGGATGACGGCGGCGGCCACGGCGCGGCTGGCGCAGCCCTGTTCGGTGAACTGGTGGGTTTTGAAGAACTTCAGGTTGTCGCCGGCGCCGCCGCCCACATACTGGAAGTCCGCGCCGCACCGGGTGTAGAGCCCGCGCAGGAGTTCGGAGAGATTGGCCTCGAAGCCGTCCGGCAGGACCATGACCGTGCCTTCGGCGACCCCGTTCGCCAGCAGCGCGTCGGCCGTGCGGCACCCGGTTTCAAACGGGTCGCGGTCCAGTCCGCGTTGAAGGGTGGTGCGGACCTGGAAGTCGCCGCCCAGGGTGCAGATGCCGACGCCCTGCGGATGCCAGGCGTCATCGGCCAGAATCCCGCCGCAGCAGAATCCGACCAGTTTGGCGTCTCCGATTTCGAGACGGACGGCTTCCAGCACGGGCGGGGGCGGGTAGGCGTCGGTCGTGAAGAGAATGGCCAGCCGGGGGGGGCCGGAGAGGGCCACGGCCCGGGACGCCGCTTCCCGGCCTGCCCGGGAAGGGTCGGAATGGTCGCTGAAGGCAATGCCGGCTTTCATGTGTCATTCCTTTCGAACAGCCAGTGGGCCATGAGGTTCCAATAGCATCCGCCGGACCGGAAGACAAGGGGATATTAAAAATGCATTAAGCCGGCGGCGAGGGATCCGGATTCAGGCGGATGCCGCGGGACGGAACGCCCTTGACAGCCGGCCCGGTATTATGTATTGCGTAATACATGATGCGGAGTAGGTCATGATCGAGGGCTGGATCACGCAGCTGCGCAAGGGGCTGCTGGAGTACTGCGTGCTGCTGGTGCTGCGGCGGGGGGAGAGCTACGGCTATGAGATCGTGCAGGCGCTGAAGCGGATCGAGGATCTGTCGGTGTCGGAGAGCACGGTATATCCGATCCTGGGGCGGCTGCGGGCGGAGGGGTGCCTGAAGTCGCGCGACAAGCCGTCGGACGCGGGGCCGCCGCGGCGGTATTTCTCGCTGACGCTGCGGGGCAAGGTGCGGCTGGCGGAGATGAATGCCTATTGGCCGGTGCTGGTGGAGGCGATGGAGCAGTTGAAGCAGGGGAAGGAACCCGGAAGATGAAGAATCGAGGCGAAGCGGAACGGCGGGCGGAGGCATATCTGCGCGAGGTGGAGCGGCAGCTGGCGCACAAGCCGGAGGCGGTGCGCCGGGAGGTGACCGCGGGGCTGCGCGACCATATCGCCGAGGCGAGGCGCCGGGCCGCGGAACGGGGCGAGGCGGAGACGGAGGCGATGGACCGCATCCTGGCGGAGATGGATCCGCCGGAAACGTTCGCCGAGGCGGCCGCGGACCCGACGGACGGCGCGGCGCCGGGGGCCGGGGCGGCGGCGGCCCGCCGCGGCGGGGCGCGCTGGTTCGCGCTGGCTGTCGCATTCCTGCTGGTGAACACCTACGGCGTCTGGCGCTGGACGGATTACCTGTCGCGGCGGGAGGCGATCGAATCGGGACCGCCCGCGACGGAACAGGCCGCGCCGAAGGGCGAACGGGTGCTGCGCCTGCGCAAGGTGGAGCAGGTGGATGTGTCGCCGGAGCGCCGCCTGATCCTGCGGCTGATGTTCAGCGCCGAGCCGGACCGGACGAAACTGACCCGCTTTCTCCGGTTGCATGCCGTCGGCGAAGGCCCCCTGGACTACCGGTTGATGGAGGCCATGGGCGGCGAGGCCCTGCTGATCGAAACCGATCCGGTCCTGACCGAGAAAATGGAGTACGTGCTGCAAGCGGGCATGCCCTCGACCGGCGAGGCCCTTCCCGCGGACCGCGAGGAGCGCGGGACGCTCACGATGGACATGAACATGCTGCTGCGGTCGGTCGAGGTCGACAGCCCGTCCTTCGACGCGCCGGTTCTGGAAGTGGAGTTCAACGTGGCGCCCGAACTCAACGAGGTGAAGGAGTTTGTGGCCGTGGAGCCGCAGACGGCGTTCACGGTGGAGCCGATCGGCAGGTGGTGGAAGGAGGGATTCCGGCTGCGGGGCGATTTCCATCCGGGGGAGATTTATCAAGTGACGTTCAAGGAGGGGCTGCCGGCGGCGAACGGCTCCAGCCTGCCGAAGGACCTTGCACGGACGGTGCACGTGCCCCCGCGCAAGAAGGCGGTGAAGGTGGATGTGCCGGGGCGGTACCTGGCGCCCGGGGGCGCGCTGGCGGTGCCGGTGGCCGGCGCGAATGTGGAGCGCTTCACGGCGCAGCTGAGGCGGGTGTATGCCAACAACCTGATCCAGCTGGCGCAGCGCGAATCCGGATCATCCCGCTGTTGGGGCGGGACGGTGGACGACCTGACGGGCGATGCGCCGGTCGTGACGAATTTCCTGGCGCCGTCGGCCGACGGGGGGCCGGTGCGGGGCATGGTGGAGCTGCGGCATTTGACGGCCGGGGAGCCGCGCGGGGTGTACTGGCTCGAGGTGGGCGCTCCGGACGCGGCGGGCGATTCGCGGCTGCTGGTGGTGACGGATCTCGGGCTGGCCGTCCGGTCGTTCCGCGGCGGGCTGCTGGCGTGGGTCAACTCGCTGTCCGGCGCGACGCCCGTCACGAATGCCGCCGTGACGGTCTATGCGCGCAACAACCAGGTGCTGGCGCGGGGCGTCACGGATGAACAGGGCAAGGTCCTGGCGGTGCTTCCGAACGACGCGCATCCGTTCGTGGTGGTGGCCGAAGCCGGCGGCGACCTGACGTATCTGGATCTGGAGGCCACGGGAGTGAACAGCGGCGACACCGGCGGCGCGGCCTATCTGCAGCCGGGCGAGGTCGAGGCGGCGGTGTTCACCGAACGCGGCATCTACCGGCCCGGGGAAACGGTCTTTGTCCAGGCCATCGCCCGGGACGACCGGATGCGGGCGCCGGAGCCGTTCCCGGTGCTGCTGCGGGTGAAACGGCCGGACGGCCGGGTGTACCGCGATGTGCCGCTGGAGCTGGACGAGACCGGGGCGGCGCACGGCGAAATCCGGCTGCCGGAATTCCTGCCGACGGGGCGCTACGCCTTCGAACTGGCGATGCCGGGCACCCATACGGTCCTGGGGCGCACGACGGCGGCCCTGGAGGATTTCGTGCCGCCGCAGATCCGCGTGGACGTGGAGGCGCCGCCGGAGCGGCGTCCCGCCGGCGACGTGCTGCGCTTCGGCGTCCGGGGCGATCACCTGTTCGGGCGGCCCGCCGCCGGGCTGAAAACGACGGCGACGGCGACTTTCACGCCCGCGCCGTTTGCGCCGGAGAACTGGAAGGGCTGGCACTTCGGGGACGGCGAGAAGGATTTCGCGCCGATCCACAAGCCGATCGGCGCGGGAGCGCTGGATGCGGACGGGCGGGGGGAATTCATGGTGGACACGCGCAAGGCGTGGCGGCCCCCCGCGGCGCTGCAGGTGGTGCTGGGCGCCACGGTGATGGAGACCAGCGGGCGTTCCGTGACGGCCTACGGCGCGGCGCAGATCGACCCGTATCCGTTCTATGTCGGCCTGAGGCCGGGCTGGGAGGGGGCGGTCCGCGCGGGCGAAACCCAGCGCGTGGCGGTGGCGGAAGTGCGGCCGGACGGCGAACCGGTGGCGGAGGGCAAGCCGCTGATCCTGACGCTGTCGCGGGTGACCTGGAACTCCGTGCTGCGCCGCAACCGCGAAGGGCGCTACGAATGGACATCCGAGCGCCAGGTGGTCGAGGTGCGGCAGGACACCCTGGCCGCGGGCGGCGTACCGGCGGACTGGGCCTTTGCCGTGCCGTCGCCGGGCGTGTACACGCTGGCGGCCGCCGATCCGGAATCCGGGACGGCCGCGCGCATCGAGTTCTGGGCGGCGTCGTCGGATCCGTCCTGGGCGGCGTGGAGCCGGGAAAAACCGGGGCGGGTGGAGCTGGCGTGGGACCGCGAGCGCTACCGTCCCGGCGACACGGCCCGCCTGCAGGTGCGCGCGCCGTTTGCCGGGCCGGCGCTGCTCACGATCGAGACCGACCGCATCCATGAGACCCGGGTGGTGGAGCTGGCCGGAAACACCGCGGAGCTGGAGATTGCGGTGGACGAAGAGCTGGCCCCGAACGCGTGGTGCACGCTGTCGGTGATCCGCCCGGCGCAGGCGGAGGCGGTATGGAACGCGCACCGGGCCATCGGAACCCTCGCGCTGCCGGTGGAACGGCCGGACCGCCGCATGCAGGTGGAGCTGGCGGCCCCGGAACGCATCCGGCCGAAAACGCCCCTGGCCGGCACGGTGAGCGTCCGCGACGAAACCGGACAGCCCGCCCGCGGCCGGGTGACGGTCCTGGCGGTGGACGAAGCCATCTGCCTGCTGACGGACTACGAGACGCCGGATCCCCTGACGGTCTTCACCGCGCGGCGGGGGCTGGCCGTGAGCGGATACGATCTCTACAGCGAACTGATGCCGATCACCGAAGAGCGGCTCGAGGGGACGCCGGCTCCCGGCGGCGGCATGGGCGCGGCGCTGCGGCGCCGGCTGAATCCCATCAAGGCCGACCGTTTCAAGCCGGTGGCGCTGTGGGCGGCGGCGCTGCCGCTCGACGAAAACGGGCAGGCCGGGTTCCGCCTGGAGGTGCCGGAATTCACCGGCGAGCTGCGGCTGATGGCGGTGGCCTGGGACGACACCCGGACGGGATCGGAGGACCGGCCTGTGACGGTGAAGCGCGACGTGGTGGTGCAGCCCGCCCTGCCGCGGTTCCTGGCCATCGGCGACCGGGCGCAGGGCGGGGCGGCGCTGCACAACGGAACCGGCCAGCCGGTCGAGGCCCGGATCCGTGTCTCCTGCGGCGGGCCGTTGCGGGCCGATCCGCCCGACCAGACCGTCGAACTTCCGGCCGGCGGGTCCGCGCAGGCCGTCTTTGATCTCGAGGCGGGGCCCGGTCCGGGCAAGGCCGTGTTCCATCTGGAGGTCGAGGCCGGAACCGAGACCTATCGCGAATCCATCGAGCTCGCGGTGCGGCCGGCCGCGGGCACGCGGGTGGAGACCGTGATGAAGGTCGTGGCGCCGGGCGAAACCGTCCGGCTGGAGCCGCCGGCCGGCTGGCTGCCGGCTTCGCTGGCGATGTCGGGCACGCTGTCGTCCCTGCCGTCGGCCCAGCTCGGCCGCGCGCTGGACTACGTGGTGCATTATCCCTACGGCTGTCTCGAACAGACGGTGTCCGGGGCGTTTCCGCTGCTGCGGGCCCAGGACTGGATCCATCGCCTGCTGCCTTCGGACCGCGCGCTGGGCGACGTCGAGGGCCTGACGGCGGCGGCCGTGGCGCGGGTGCTGTCCATGCAGCAGGAAGGCGGAGGGTTTGCCCTCTGGCCTTTCCAGCGCGGCGTGTCCGATCCCGAGACCCTCTATGCGCTGCATTTCCTCGTGGAGGCGCAGGCGGCGGGATTCCCCGTGCCGGAGACGCATCTGAAGGCCGGCCTCGACTGGCTGCGGAACCGGCTGGAGAAGGCCGTTTCGCCGGATCTCGAAGAGAAAGACTGGCGGATCGAAATGGGCCGGCGGGCCTATGCCTGCCAGATCCTGGCGCTGGCCGGACACCCGGATGCGGGCTGGGCGGCGCGCCTGGCCGAACAGTCCGGGCGGCTGGACTATGCGGCCCGGGTTCACACGGCGGCGGCGCTGCTGCACGCCGGCGAGCCGCGCCAGGCCGTGGCCCTGATGGAGGCCCTGCCCATGCCGGCGCCCCGCGCCCGCGTGCCGGGCCGCCTGCTGGACAGCGAAGTCCGCGATGCCGCCTTGCTGCTGTCGGCGTGGCTGGAAATCGATCCGGACCACGCGGCGGTGCCGGCGCTGGCCCAGCGGCTGCGCGATCTGCAGCGCGACGGCCATTGGGGCAATACGCAGGACAACGCGCTGGCGCTGCTGGCGTTCGGCAAGCTGGCGCGGCGCCTGCCGGACGAAGAACAGCCCCTGGCCGGCTCCGTCCGTCTGCCGGACGGAACGGTGCGGGAATTCGCCGCCACCAACGACGTGTCGTGGTCCACCGCGCCGGGCGGGGGCGGCGGGGTGGAGATCCGCAACGACGGGCCGGGCAAGGCCTATCTGTGCGTCCGGTACGAAGGCGTTCCCGCGGAGCCCGAACCGGCTTCCAGCCAGGGCGTGGCCATCCGGCGCGAGTGGCTGGACCTGAACGGGAATCCGATTGAACCGGATGCCGTCCGGCAGGGCGACCTGCTGGTGGCGCGGCTGACGGTCGATCCGCAGGGCAACCGCCTGGATCAGCTGGTGATCGAAGACCTGCTGCCGGCGGGCCTCGAAATTGAAAACGCCAACCTGGCCACGGCCCAGCTCGTGCCGTGGCTGGAAAAGAAGAAGAAAGGCGAAGGCGACCGGCACCGCGAGGCGCGCGACGACCGGATGCTGATCTTCACCGGACCGATCCCGGGCGAGGAAACCGCCTTCCACTACGCCGTGCGGGCGGTGACCCCGGGAACGTTCGTGCTGCCGCCGCCGACGGTGGCGGGCATGTACGAGCCGGAGTTCCGCGGCGCGGGCGAGGGCGGGGAGCTCGTGGTCCGGCCGTGAGGGAGAAAGGGACCAATCGGGATCGCGGATTTCGGGTAGGGCGAACCCTCCGGGTGAGCCGCTCGAACAGCCCGGCTCGGCGGGGACGCCTCGCCCTACCTCTATTGGCCTGCACGATATCAATCGGTATGTTCTGGGCCGCGGTTCGCTGGGTTCCGTTTCCCGACGCGGCGCTGGACCGGCTGCCGATCGCCGTCGTGCTGGCGGACCGGCACGGGGAACCGCTGCGGGTGCGGCTGGGCACGGGCGACATGGATTGCCGCCCCGGCTACCGGCCCGAACCGGAGCACTGGATCGCGCGGGCCATCGTGGCGGCCGAGGACCAGCGCTTCTGGACGCACGGCGGAATCGATCCGCTGGCGCTGGCGCGGGCCGTCGGCCAGAACCTCTGGTTCGGGCGCCGGGTGTCGGGCGCTTCGACCCTTTCGACGCAGGTCATCCGGATGACGGAACCGCGGCGGCGGACGCTCTGGACCAAGGCGGTGGAGGCCTTCCGGGCGCTGCAGCTGGAACGGCGCCGCACCAAGCGCGAGATCCTGGCGCACTACCTGGACCGGGCGCCGTTCGGGGGCAACCTCGTCGGCATCGAGGCGGCCGCTCGTCGCTATTTCGGAAAGGGGGCGGCGCAGCTCAGCCTGGCCGAGGCGGCCTTGCTGGCCGGCCTGCCGCAATCGCCGTCGCGGCTGCGCCCGGACCGTCATTTCGAGCGGGCGAAGGAACGCCAGGCCTATGTGCTGGACCGGATGGAAGCGTGCGGGGAGATCACGCCGGCGGAACGCGCGGCGGCCTGGGCGCAGCCGCTGACGGTGCGGGCGGGGCGGTATCCGTTCCGCGCGCCGCATTTTTGCGAGCAGGTCGGGGTGCCGGCGGCGCCGGACGGCGGCGGGGCGGTCCGGACGACGCTGGATGCGGGCTGGCAGCGGACGGCCGAGGGCATTCTGCGGCGGCACCTGGCGGAGCGGACGGCCGCCGGCGGAGCCGTTGTGGTGCTCGACGTGGCCACCGGCGGCATCCGCGCGCTGGTGGGATCGCCGGATTACCGGGATCCCCGCGCCGGACAGGTGAACGGCGCCCTCGCGCCGCGCGCCGCGGGGTCCACCCTCAAGCCGTTCGCCTATGCGCTGGCGTTCGACCGGGGGCTCGCCACGCCCGCCACGATGCTCCAGGACGTTCCCATGAAATTCCGGGATTTCGTGCCGCAGAATTTTTCGCGGGATTTTCGCGGAAGGGTCACGGCGCGCGAGGCGCTGGTCACTTCGCTGAACCTGCCGGCGATCGACCTGGTGCGGCGCGTCGGGCCGGAGCGGTTTCATGCGGTGCTGCGGCAGCTGGGGTTCGGCACGCTGGAGCGTTCGCCGGACCACTACGGGCTGGGGCTGGTGCTGGGCGGGGCCGAGGTCCGGCTGCTGGATCTGGCGAATGCCTACGCCTGCCTGGCGCGGGGGGGGGAGTGGGCGCCGGTGCGGTTCGTGGAGGACGCGGCGCCCCTGAACGGAACGCCGGTGTTTTCGCCGGCCGCCTGCTGGCTGGTGGCCGACATCCTGTCGGGCGAGGAGCGGGCGCTGGATGCCACGGGCCATGCGGCGGATGTCCGCCTGCCGCCGGTGGCCTGGAAGACCGGGACGTCGGCCGGGCTGCGCGACGCCTGGACCGTCGCGTGGAATCCCGAGGTGGTGGTGGGGGTCTGGGTCGGCAATCCGGATGGATCCGGGTCCGACGAGCTGGTGGGGCGGCTGGCGGCGACGCCCATCGCGTGGGATGTGTTCCGGCGGCTGTATCCGGACAACGAGGGGCCGGCTTTCGCGCGGCCCGCGGATGTCGTGCCGCGAACGGTCTGCCGGGAGAGCGGCTGCGCGCCCGGAGCGTCGTGTCCGCACCGGGCCTCGGACTGGAGCATCGCCCGGGTCTCGCGCTTCGATCCCTGTCCGCTGCCGCACGAGACCGGCGACAGCGGCTTGCCGGTGGCCACGGCCGCGCCGTTTCCACGCCGGGCGGCCGCGCCTGCGGAGTCGCCGACGGCGGATCTGCGGATCCTGTCGCCCGCCGGTGACAGCGTGTACCGGCGCCTGCCCGGCGACGACACCCTGCGCCAGCGCCTGGCGCTGCAGGCCGCCTCGCAGACCCCCGGCGAGACGCTGCACTGGTTCGTCAACGACCGCCCCGTGGGACGCTCCCGCCCCGGCGAATCCCTGTTCTGGCCGCTGGAACCCGGCAACCATCAGATCGTCTGCGCCAGCGCCCGCGGGCTCAGCGACCGCGTGCGAATCGCCGTGGAATGATTGGGTTGAGTTTCTGCAAGGAGTGAATTAGGCTCGAGTCACATGAGGTAGGCCTATGACCAAAGCAACAACCCTTCATCCCCAATTCATTGTTGATCCGGAAGGCCGTCAGACAGGTGTTGTACTGTCTCTTGAGGAATATCATGCCTTGCTGGAGGATCTGGACGACCTGGCCTCCTTGACCGAACGGCTCTCCGAGCCAACCGTTCCCCATGACCAGCTGGTCAAGGAGTTGAAATCGGATGGATACCTTCCGGATTGAATGGAAGTCATCCGCGATTCGGGAATTGAGACGCCTTGACCGTTCCATTGTTCCCAAAGTGCTCGCCGCCGTCGAGTCTCTGGCCTCCAGCCCCAATCCTGTCGGCAGTCGGAAGTTGACTGGCGTTGAGAATGCGTTTCGGATCCGGATCGGCGATTATCGCATCATTTATGAAATCCATGCGGGGATTCTTGTCCTTGTCATTGTCAGGGTGCGGCATCGCAAGGACGCTTATCGGACATGAAACCAGGACAGGCCTTGGCAAGCCCCGGCGATAACCATGAGGAGTGCGCATGAAGACGAAGAACGCTAAAAAGGCGGGGAAGCCGAAACCGGCGGCAGCGAAGCCCAAGAAGCACTGGACCTACACCGACGAGCTGGCAAAGCTGCAGGTGGAGCTGGTGAAGCTGCAGGAGTGGGTGAAGGCCAAGGGGCTGAAGGTGGTGGTGGTGTTCGAGGGGCGCGACGCGGCGGGGAAGGGCGGGGTGATCAAGCGCATCACGCAGCGGCTGAATCCCCGCAACTGCCGGGTGGTGGCGCTGGGTGTGCCCACCGACAAGGAAAAGAGCCAGTGGTATTTCCAGCGCTACGTGGCCCATCTGCCGGCGGCGGGCGAGATGGTGCTGTTCGACCGCAGCTGGTACAACCGCGCCGGCGTCGAGCACGTCATGGGCTTCTGCACGCAGGAGGAATACGAAGAGTTCTTCCGGTCCTGCCCCGAATTCGAGCGCATGCTGGTGCGGTCGGGCATCCTTCTCATCAAGTACTGGTTCTCGGTGTCGGACGAGGAGCAGGAGAAGCGGTTCAAGGCGCGGATCGACGATCCGACCAAGCGCTGGAAGCTCAGCCCGATGGACCTGACGGCGCGGTCGCGCTGGGTGGACTACTCCAAGGCGAAGGACCGCATGTTCGAGGTATGCGACATTCCGCAGGCGCGCTGGAACGTGGTCAATGCCGACAGCAAGAAGCGGGCGCGGCTGAACTGCATCCACCACCTGCTGCAGCAGGTTCCCTACAAGGACCTGACGCCCGCCCCGATCAAGCTGCCGCCGAAACAAAAGCGGCGGGGCTATGTGCGCCCGCCGCTGTCCGACCAGCACTTCGTGCCGGACGTATACTGACGCCGGTCTATTCCTCGACCTGCATCTGCTGCATCTGCTGCATGAGGGCGCCGAGTCCGCCGGCGGACCCGTCCATCATGACTTCCATCATGTCGCTGATCTTCGCATAGCCGGCCGGCACCTCGAACAGGCCGGCGGCGGGGGTGGAGAAGTCGTAGTTCTTGAACAGGATGGTGGACTGCATGGGCATGCCGGGCTGGCCGGGCTGCATGGGCACGTCCGCCGCCGCCACCATCTTGACCGGCATGTTCTTCTGCGCCGGGGAGAACCACATCGTGACTTCGCTGGAGACGCCGTCTTCGGTCATGCGGATGCGCCGCTTGGTGCATGCCACGCCGTCCACGGTTTCCGTCCCGAGCTCTTCGATCTTCGGCGCGGCCGCCGGCGTTGCGTCGTCGTCTTCTTCGTTCAGCAGATACTTCTGCTTTTCCGGGAACAGGGAATAGGAAACCGTCCGCCCGTTTTCCGGGATTTCCAGAATGACGGTTTTGAGATTGAAAAACGGCATGACCATTTCGGTGCGGGTCTTGCCGCCGTCGCGGATGATTTTCGATTCCATGTTCATGCCCATCGCCTGGATGGTCATGTCCACGGAGTAGGTGGTGGCCAGCCCCAGTTCCTGCTCGAACTGCATCCAGGGCGTGGACGGCGCCTGCTGGGCCAACGCGGGGACTGCGAGAAAGACGGCCAGCAGCAGGAACGGAATCAGGCGGATCGGTTTCATAAACACTCCTGGGTTCTGAATTGAACAGGAAGGCATCCTAGGCGGAATTTCTCCGGAGGGAAAGCCTTTCCTTGCGGAGGGTTCACCGGACCGGATGGAGGATCGAGCCGGGGAGGCGAGGACGGATGCGGCGGGCGTCCCGGCTGTCGAAACGGTTCGACGGAATTCGCGGTTGAGCGCAATCAAAGGTTGGCAAGGGGGGGGCGGGCTGTTAGATTTTGCGACCGATTCTCAACGAATCCAGGTGAACCCCCAGGAGAAGACAAGACATGACGATTAGCGCCAAGCGGATGTTGTTCAACAACCCGATTCTGACCGATGCCCAGCTGCGGGCCGAAATTGAAAAGTGCGAATTCTGCGAAGAGAAGCCCTGCAAGGAAGCCTGTCCGTGCGACTGCTCGCCGGCGGATTTCATCATGGCGGTGAAGCTGGGGACGCCGGCGGACTTCCAGCGGGCGGCGGCGGAGATCATGTCGAAGAATCCGCTGGGCGGCATCTGCGGGATGGTGTGTCCGGACACGCTGTGCATGGGCGCGTGCGTGCACAAGAAAATGGACTGCGCGGTGAACATACCGGCGGTGCAGGCGACGATCGTGGCGAAGGCGCGCGGGTACGGCGTGTTTCCGGCCTTCGCGAAGGCGAAGCTCAACGGCCGCAAGGTGGCGGTGATCGGCGCGGGCCCGGCGGCCTTGCGGCGGCGGTCACGCTGGTCCAGAAGGGCTACAAGGTCGATATTTTCGAGCAAAACGACAAGGGCGGCGGCATGTGCCGGCTGATTCCGGAGCACCGCCTGTACAAGGAAATGCTCGAGAAGGACGTCGCGTTCTGCCTGGGAATGGGCGGCGGCCGCATCCAGCTCAAGACCGGCCAGAAGATTACCGACCCCAAGGCGCTGCTGAAGAAGGGGTACAAGGCGGTAATCGTCGCGGCGGGCCTGTGGGAGCCGATCATTCTGAACATTCCGAACAAAGAGCTGGCGATCGGCGGGATTGACTTCCCTGAAGAAGCCGAAGAGCTTCGGGGTGCGCGGCAAGAAGGTGGCGGTGGTCGGCGGCGGCGCGACGGCGCTGGACTGCGCGGTGGCGGCGAAGCTCGCGGGCGCCAGGTCCGTCGAAATGATCGCGCTGGAGAACGTCGGCGAGATGCCGCTGACCACGCGCGAGAAACAGGACCTGGTGGAGCACGGCATTGATGTGAACGGCCGCATGCGCGTGGTCGGGATTCTGGAAAAGGGCGGCAAGGTCGCCGGGATCCGGACGCAGAAGGTCGAGCTGCCGGCGGGCCAAACGTTCAACGTGGGCGCGCTGAAGGACGTGGCGGGCACGGAGCAGACGCGCGGGGACATCCGGGCGGTCGTCATGGCGATCGGCGCGCGCGGGACGATTCCCGTCAAGCCGGCCAAGGGCGTGTACTACGCGGGCGACATCGCGAACGGCCCGACGTTCGTGGTGACGGCCTCGGCGCGGGCAAGAACTGCGCGATGGCGGTGGATGCGGAGCTGAACCGCCAGAAGGCCCCGAAGGTGCCGGATCCGAAGAAGAGCCGCGTGCTGGTCGAAGGCTACAACCAGGTGCCGGTCTCGCTGCAGACCGATTTCTTCGGCCGCAAGCTGATCAACCCGTTCCTGCTGTCGGCGTCGCCGGCGTCGGACGGCTACGAACAGATGAAGAAGGCCTACGAGGCGGGCTGGGCGGGCGGCATCATGAAGACCGCTTTCGACAACCTGCTGATCCACATTCCGGCGGCCTACATGACGTGCTTCAACGACACGACGTGGGGCAACTGCGACAACGTGTCGGACCACCCGATTGACCGGGTGTGCAAGGAAGTCAAGCGGCTGATCAGGAATATCCCGACCGCCTGACCGGCGCGTCCACCGGCGGCAACGTGTCGGGCAACGACGCGAGCGACCGCAAGAGCTGGCAGAGCAACACGCGCAAGCTGGAGAAGGCGGGGCGCGATGGTGATCGAATACAGCCTGTCCTGCCCGCAGGGCGGCGAAGGCGCCGAGGGCGACATCGTTTCGCAGAACGCGGCGCTGTCGGCCAAGATCATCGGCTGGGTGCTGGAGGTCGGCAACCCCGCCATTCCCAAGCTGT
Organism: Kiritimatiellia bacterium; assembly: GCA_040768005.1. Classification (GTDB taxonomy): domain Bacteria; phylum Verrucomicrobiota; class Kiritimatiellia; order CAIQIC01; family Lenti-01; genus JAAZFE01. Next base: position 58,239 of record JAXGNL010000004.1, on the reverse strand, counting down.
TCAAGCTGACGAGCGCGGTGACGGACATCAAGAGCATCCTGAAGGCGATCAAGCCGGTGCTGGAGCGGTATCCGAAATCGAAGGCGGGCGTGACGCTGGCGAACACCTTCCCGTCGCTGGCGTTCAAGCCGGGCCCGAAGGTCTGGGAGGACGGCGTGGTCTCCGGCATCAGCGGCGAGGGCATCACCCCGGTCAGCTACCTGTGCCTCGCGAGCGCCGGCGGCCTGGGGGTGACCATCTCCGGCAACGCCGGCCCGGTGAACTACAAGGCGGCGGCGGACTTCCTGGCGCTGGGCACCAACACCGTGCAGTTCTGCACCGTGGTCGAGAAGCACGGCTACGCGATCATTGACGAGCTGTGCTCGGGCCTGAGCCATCTGATGCAGGCGCGCGGGATCAAGTCGGTTTCGCAGCTGGTGGGCATCGCCCAGCCCGACCCGATCCGCGGGTTCATGGACCTGGACGGCACCAAGCAGATTTCCGACTGCACCGAGGACCTGTGCGTCCAGTGCGGCAACTGCACGCGCTGCCCGTACCTGGCGATTTCGCTGAATTCGGAAGGCTATCCGGAGACGGATCCGTCCAAGTGCATCGGGTGCAGCCTGTGCGTGCTGCAGTGCCCCGCGAAGGCGCTTCGCCTGCGCGACCGCACGCCGAAAGAGAAGCAGGCGATGCACGCCTAGCCATCTGCTCACGGGCCGTCCGGCCCCGTGATTCGTTTGAACACCCAAAAGAGGAGAACAACATGGCGCAGAAGAAGAGCAAGTCCCTGCTGATCACCAACGGAACCGTGGTGACCCTGGGCGACAACAACCGGATCATCAGCGACGGCGCGGTGCTGGTGGTGGACGGCGTGATCCAGGCGGTCGGCAAGGCCGCGGCGGTGAAGAAGCAGGCGCGCGGCGCGAAGGTGCTGGACGCCGGGGGCAAGGTCATCATGCCGGGCTTCATCAATGCCCACATGCACCTGTATTCCACGTTCTGCCGCGGGCTCTCGCCCAAGCAGCCGCCGGCGACCAATTTCGTCGAGGTGCTCGAACGCCTGTGGTGGCCGCTGGACAAGGCCCTGAACGGCAAGGACGTGCTCTACAGCAGCCTGATTCCGCTGATTGACTGCATCAAGAACGGCACGACCACCATTATCGACCACCACGAAAGCCAGAGCTTCCAGACCGGCAGCCTGTCGGTGATCGAAAAGGCCTGCCGGAAGGCCGGGGTGCGCAGCGTGCTGACGCTGGGCATTTCCGACCGCTACAAGAAGGGCGGGGAAGGCATCGAAGAGAACGTCCAGTTCCTCAAGAAGATCCAGGCGAAGCGGAAAAGGGCGACGACCTGGTGTCGGGGATGATGGGCCTGCACGCGCTGTTCACGGTGAACGACAAGTCGCTGAAGAAATCCTGCGACCTGGCCCGGGAGTTCGACTGCGGGATGCACGTGCATATCGCCGAAGACAAGGCCGACCAGGTGGCGAACAAGAAGCAGTACGGCAAGTCCGTGATCGAGCGGCTGCATGCGGCGGGCGGGCTGGGGCCCAAGACGCTGGCGATCCACTGCGTGCACGTCAGCGACAAGGAAATCGGGCTGATGGCCAAGACCGGCACCTGCGCGGTGCACAATCCCGAATCCAACATGAACAACGCGGTGGGCGTCTCCCCCGTGATGAAGATGATGGAGAAGGGCGTGCTGGTCGGGCTGGGCACGGACGCCATGACCACCGACATGAAGGCGGAGGTCCGCGTGGCCAACGTCTTCCACAAGCACGCCGCGAAGAATTCGCAGGTGTTCTTTGTCGAGGCCTGCAACCTGCTGATGAAGAACAACGCGCAGATCGCCAGCCGCTTTCAACCGCCCGGTGGGCGAGCTGAAGAAGGGTGCTACGGCGACGTGGTGGTGATGGACTACCAGCCGCCGACCCCGATGAACGGCAACACGTTCCTCGGCCACTACCTGTTCGGCATCTGCGCGGCGCGGGTGGATTCCACCATCGTGAACGGCAAGGTGCTGATGCAGGGCGGCCGGTTGCAGGGTCTCGACGAAAAGAAGATCTGCGCCGAGTCCCGCAAGCAGGCGGCCGACTTCTGGAAGCGGTTCTGATCGGAGGGCTGCACCTCGAACGGGCGGAACGGCGCAGGCCGTTCCGCCTTTTTTTTGCTTTGTTCCGGGCGTGCGGCTTCCGGTTTGCCAATAGACAATCTCAAACCGGGCGTGCTAGGTTGGCGGTCCAAGGAAGGGACGCGTCATGAACGAACTGGGATTGAATTTCCTGAAGTGGATGCAGGAGCACCGCACACCGGGGGCGAGGAATTCTTCTGCGGGTGACGGGATGGGGGAGGGGTTCTGGCTGATGGCGGTGCTGGGGGTGCTGTTCTGGGTGTTCGGGGGAGGGTGGCCTACCGGGCGGGACTGGCGCTGCTGGCGGGGACCTGCTGTCGAGCGTGGTGAAAAACGCCTGCTGCATTCCGCGTCCGTGGGTGCGCGATCCGCTGATCCTGACGGTGGGCGACGCGCAGTGGGGGGCGTTCGGTTATTCGTTTCCCAGCGGGCATGCGTCGAGTTCGGCGCTGCTGTGGGGGGGGATTGCGGCGGCGGCGCGGCGCTGGTGGCTGTGGATTCCGGCGCTGGCCTGGATCGGGCTGACGGGGGTGTCCCGGGTGTATCTGGGCGTGCATACGCCGGTGGACGTGGCGGGGTCGTGGCTGCTGGCGGTTCCGGTGGTGTGGGCGGCGTGCCGGGCGGTTCGCCGGACGGAGCAGACGCCTTCGCAGGCGTGGATCGTGCTGGGGGGGGCGGCGCTGCTGGCGGCGGCGGGCATGGCGTTCATGCACTGGCGTCCGGTCCCGGAGGGGGCGGACCTGGCCCGCTTCGGGCGCGACACGTACCGGGCGGCGGCGGCGCTGCTGGCATTCGCGGCGGCCTGGCACATCGAACGGACCCATGTGCGCTACGACCCGGCCCGGCTGGGCGCCTACCGCATCGTGGCGGTGGCGGTGGGCGTGCTGGTGCTGTCGCTGATGATGGGGCATCTGCGGCGGCTGACGGCGCCGTGGCTGGGAGAGAACGGGGCCATGTATGCGCTGGCCGCGGCGTGCCCGCTGTGGATCTTTGTGGTCTGGCCCTTCCTGCTGAAGGGGCTGGAGAAGCCGGCGCCGCGGTGAGGCCGGTCCCGGGGCTCCGCGGGGGCGGGCCGGATGGGACGGGGATTGACAAGCCCGGGGACAAACCCGAGGATGCGATGCATGTTGGGATGGGTGCGTGACATAGCCAATCGGCGCGAGCTGGTGTGGATTCTGATCGAGCGGAACCTCAAAATCCGCTACAAGAGTTCGTTTCTCGGCTTTTTCTGGTCGCTGCTGAGTCCGTTGTTCCTGATTTTCATCTACAGCCTGTTTCTGGGGGTGCTGAAGTTTCCGATCCATCTGCCGACGCTGGTGACGGGGATCATCGCCTGGCAGTTCCTGGCGATGTGCATGGGGGATTCGCTGTACAGCATCGTGGGCAACGCGAACCTGGTGACGAAGGCGGCCTTTCCGCGGATGATCCTGCCGCTGTCCATGGTGGGGGCCAACGCGCTCAACTTCCTGTTTTCGTTCGTGGTGCTGTCGGTGTATCTGGTGATCGCGGGGGCGTCGTTCGGGGGGGCGGGGTGGCTGCCGGCGATCATGCTGACGCAGGCGGCGCTGTGCCTGGGGATGGCGATGATCGTGGGATCGGCGAATGTGTTCTTCCGCGACACGGAGCACGTGATGTCGGTGATCATGCTGGCGTGGTTTTTCCTGTCGCCGGTGATTTACGAGCCGGAGATGATCATGGAGGGGTTTCCCCGGTGGGTGCAGGTGGCGTTTTACCTGAATCCGATGAGCGGGATTCTGACGGCGTACCGGGCGGCGCTGCTGACGCCGCCGGCGGTGGACGGCGGGCTGGTGGCGATGTCGTTCGGGGTGGCCTGGGCGGTGTTCGGGGCGGGGCTGCTGGTGTTCCGGGCGGCGGAGCCGCGGTTTGGAGACGAGCTGTGAGCGGGACGGAATCCAGCGGGCCGGCGATTGTCGTCGAGCGGATGGGCAAGCGCTTCCGGCTGCAGCGGTCGGGGACGCGGACGATCAAGTCGGCCATGCTGGACCTGATGCGGAACCGGGGGGCGGGCAAGAACGCGTTCTGGGCGCTGCAGGACATGGATTTCGCGGTGAACCGCGGGGAGACGCTGGGGATCGTGGGGGCGAACGGGGCGGGCAAGAGCACGCTGCTGTCGCTGCTGGCGGGGACGAAGGTGCCGACGACGGGGCGCATCCGGACCACGGGAACGATTTCCTCGCTGCTGGAGCTGGGGGCGGGGTTCCACCCGGACCTGACGGGGCGGGAGAATGTCTTTCTGGCGGGGGCGATCATGGGGCTGTCGCGCCGCCAGATGCGCGAGCGGTTCGACGCGATCGTGGAGTTCGCGGGCATGCGGGATTTCATTGACCAGCCGGTGAAGCACTACTCGTCGGGGATGTACGTCCGGCTGGGGTTTTCGGTGGCGGTGGAGGTGGACCCCGACATCCTGCTGATTGACGAAGTGCTGGCGGTGGGGGACGAGAACTTCCAGAAGAAGTGCCTGCAGAAGATCGACGCCTTCCGGCGGGCGGGCAAGACGATGCTGATCATTTCGCACGATTTGTCCACCATCCAGTCCATCAGCGACCGGATTCTGTTCCTGGACCAGGGGCGGATCGAGGGGATCGGGGATCCGCGGGAGGTGATCGGCCGGTACCGGGCCCTGGCGCGTTCGCGGCAGACCGGCGGCTACGAGCGCGAATGGGGCACGGGGGAGGCGCGCATCGAAGGCGTGACGTTCGAAGACGGGAGCGGCCGGGAGACGGACCTGTTCGAGTCGGGCGGGACGGTGCGCTGCCGGATCCGCTACCGGGCGGAGCACCGCATCGAGGAGCCGGTTTTCGGCTTTGCGCTGTCGGACGCCAATGCGCGGCTGATTTTCGGGAGCAACATGCAGATCGAGGGATTCCGGCTGCCGGCCATCGAGGGGGAGGGCGAGGTGGTGCTGGATCTCGGGGGGCTGCCGGTGGCGGCCGGGCACTACCTGTTTTCGTTTTCGCTGCATTCGTCGGACCACCGGACCAACTACCACCGGCTGGACCACTGCTTTGCCATCACGGTGACAAGCGACAGCCGGTTCGAGGGGGTGTGCCGGATCCCCTGCGCGTGGTCGGCCCCCGGGCCGGCTTGACGGGGCGGGGCCGGGGGGGGTATGGTGGCGCGCTGTTTCATCCAGGTGGATGGCATCCGTATATTGATTGAAGGGAAACCGCTTTTATGAAGGTCACCGTAGACACCACAGGCCCCTGCCGCAAGACGCTCCGCGTGGAGTTCGAAGCCGAAGAGATCCGGAAGGAATACGACGAGTCGCTGGCGGTCTATGCCAAGCACGGGCGCGTCAAGGGGTTCCGTCCGGGCCGCGCGCCGCTGGAGATGATTCGCCGGCAGTACGACAAGCAGATTCTGGAAGGGCTGCGGGAGCATCTGCTGGCGAAAGGCTACCAGCAGGCCATGAAAGAGCACGGGTTCGAGCCGATCGCGGAGATGAATCTCGAGGAATCGGAGCTGAAGGCGGGGCAGCCGTTTTCGTATTCGGTGACGCTGGACGTGGCGCCCCAGTTCGATCTGCCGGCCTACAAGGGGCTGGAAGTGGACGCGCGCAAGGTGGAGATCGCGGACGAGGCGGTGACGGAGGCCGTGGACCGCTATCTGGAGGGCACGGGCAAGTACGAAGACGTGACCGAGCCGCGCCCGGTGCAGGCGAACGACATGGTGGCGGTGGACTACGACGCCACGGTGGACGGCCAGCCCATGGCGGAGGTGTCCGAGAAGGCCAAGGACCTGGCGACCGGCCGGGATTTCTGGGTGATTGCCAGCGAGGAATACTCCTTTCTGCCGGGGTTCGGGCCACAGCTGGAAGGGTTGAAGCCGGGCGAAACCAAAGAGATTTCCGTGTCGTTTGACGAGCAGTCGCCGATCGAGGAGCTGCGCGGCCGGACCGGGGTGTTCCGTGCGACGGTGAAAAAGATCCGGGCGCGGAAAAAGCCGGAGCTGGACGAGGCGCTGTTCAAGTCGCTGGGCGTGAAGGACGAGGCGGAGCTGCGCGAGACGTTCCGCCGGATGCTGGAGCGCGAGGCGGACTCGCAGGAGCGCGCCCGCCGCCGCAACCAGGTGCTGGACACCCTGATGAAGACCGCGGCCGTGGAGGTGCCGGAGAGCGAGGCGCGCACCGAGACCAACCACATCGTGTACGAGATGGTGAACGAGAACGTCCGGCGCGGCGTGCCGGAAAAGGAAATCCGCGACAACATCGGCAAGATCACGGAATCGGCCCAGGCGGCGGCCGCGGACCGCGTCAAGCTGCGCTACCTGCTGCGGCGGATCGCCCGCGAGGAGAAGCTGGCGGTGACCGACGCGGAGGTGACGTCGCTGATGGCGGCGCAGGCGATGCGGTCGGGGCACCGGACGGCGAAGGAATGGCTGCAGGCGGCCAAGCTCAAGGAAAAGGACGTGCGCAAGGGCCTGCGGGAGGACCTGCTGACGACCAAGACGATCGATTTCCTGCTGGCGAGCGCCACGCTGACGGGCGACGGCGCGGCGGCGCCCGCAGTCAAGGAGGAGGCGAAGGAATGAACAGGCACAAGGGCGAACAATCCTATCTGATACCGATCGTGGTGGAGCAGACGGGCCGCGGCGAGCGGTCCTATGACATCTATTCGCGCCTGCTGAAGGAGCGGATCATCTTCATCGGTTCGGAGGTCACGGACGATCTGGCGAACCTGGTGGTGGCGCAGCTGCTGTTTCTGCAGAGCGAGGATGCCACCAAGGACGTCAGCGTGTACATCAATTCGCCGGGCGGGTCGGTGACGGCGGGGCTGGCGATCTACGACACGATGCAGTTTCTGAAGTGCGACGTGGTGACCTACTGCGTCGGGCAGGCGGCGAGCATGGGTGCGGTGCTGCTGGCGGCGGGATCCAAAGGCAAGCGGCACGCGCTGCCCGGCGCGCGCATCATGATCCATCAGCCGTGGGGCGGGGCCCAGGGCGCGGCCAGCGATATCCACATTCAGTCGCAGGAAATTCTGCGTCTGAAGGAGTATCTCAACGGCATTCTGGCCAGGCACACCGGCAAGCCCCTCAAGACCGTGGCCAAGGACACGGACCGGGATTTCTTCATGTCCGCGGAAGAGGCCGTGAAGTACGGCATTGTGGACGACGTGCTGGGCGCGGCCCCATCGAAGGCGTAGGGCCATGGCCGGCAAGAAAAACCATTCGTCCGAGCCGACCTGCTCGTTCTGCGGCCGGCCGCGCTCGGCCGTCAAGACGCTGATTGCGGGGCCCGACGGGCTGAGCATCTGCGACGAGTGCGTGGACATCTGCAACACGGTGCTGCAGCATCCGGATTCCCGGCGGGGGGGCAAGGCCGGCGTCCCGGCGTCGCGCCGCCTGACGGTGCCCCGGCCGCATGAGATCAAGGCCCGGCTGGACGAGTTTGTGGTCGGCCAGGAGCGGGTCAAGAAGGTCCTGGCCGTGGCGGTCCACAACCACTACAAGCGCGTCAAGTCGCGCCTGGACGGGGATCGGGACGACGACGGGGTGGAGATCGACAAGAGCAACATCCTGATGATCGGTCCGACGGGCAGCGGCAAGACGCTGCTGGCCCGGACGCTGGCGCGGGTGCTGGATGTGCCGTTCAGCATTTCCGACGCCACGACGATCACCGAGGCCGGCTACGTGGGCGAGGACGTGGAAAACGTCCTGCTGCGCCTGATCCGGGCCGCGGACGGCGATATCGCCCGAGCCGAGCTGGGCATTGTCTACATTGACGAAATCGACAAGGTGGCGCGGCGGATGGAGAACGTGTCCATCACGCGCGACGTGTCGGGCGAAGGGGTCCAGCAGGGGCTGCTGAAGATCCTGGAGGGGACCGTGGCCAGCGTGCCGCCGCAGGGCGGGCGCAAGCATCCCCAGCAGGAGATGATTCAGATCAACACCGAAAACATCCTGTTCATCTGCGGCGGGGCGTTTGTCGGCATGGACGACATCATCAAGCGCCGGATCGGCAAGGGGGTGATCGGGTTCGAGCACGAGAACCGCGCCCGCGCCTCCGCGGCGCACCCCGTGATGCCCCCGGTGGAGCCGGAAGATCTGATCAAGTTCGGCATGATTCCCGAATTCATCGGGCGCCTGCCGATGGTGGCCGTGCTGGAATCGCTGACCGAAGACGACCTGGTGCACATTCTGACCGAGCCGAAGAACGCGATGATCCGCCAGTACCAGAAGCTGCTGAAGATGGAAGACGTGGACCTGCAGTTCACGCCGGCGGCGCTGCGCGAACTGGCCCGCGAGGCGCTGCGGCGCAACACCGGGGCGCGGGGACTCCGCTCGCTGCTCGAAAACCTGATGCTGGACGTGATGTACGAGGCGCCCCGGCGCAAAAAGGCGGGCCGCTACGTCATTACGGACGACGTGGTCCGCGGCCATGCCAGCGCGCTGGACGCCGAAGAGAAGGTTGCGCCGGCCCCGCCGGCGGAAAAAGCCCTGGACGCGGCGGGATGAACCTCCGGACCGCTCCCCCGCACCGCTTTTGCCGTCTGCACGGACGGCTGGCCGCGGGGGCGCTGAGTCTGGCCCTGGCGGCGGTCTCCGCCCCGGCGCGGCAGGTGGCGGTGACGATCCTGAACACCACGGACCTGCATGGGTCGATCCGCCGCACGCCGGGGACCTATGTGGACCACAACGAGGGATCCCTGCTCCAGTGCGCCACCATCATCCGGGGAATCCGCGCGAAGAATCCGAACACGCTGCTGGTGGACTGCGGGGATGTGTTCCAGGGCACGGCGGAGAGCTTTTTGTCGAAAGGGGGCGCCATGGCGCGGGCCATGAACGCCCTGGGGTACGACGCGTGGGCGGTTGGCAACCACGAATTCGACTGGGGAGTGGAGGTGCTGGGGGGGCTGCTGGAGCAGATGCAGGCGCCGCCGCTGGCGGCGAATCTGCGGGCGGATGACCGGGCGCCGGCGGGGTTTTCGCGCATCCGGCCGTATGTCATCCGGGAGGTGGACGGGATCAAGGTGGCCATTGTCGGGCTGACCACGCCCAACCTGCCCAACTGGTTCCGCGGCCTGGAAGAGGCCGGCCTGCAAACCATGAAATCGCGGCGGGCGCTGGAGCAGGTCCTGCCGCTGGTCCGGCGCGAGCGCCCGCACATCCTGATCCTGCTGGTGCACCAGGGGCTGCTTTCGCGCGACGACGACGCCAACGAGATCAATGCCATCTGCCGGCGTTTTGCGGAATTCGACGTGGTGCTGGGCGGACATCTGCACTGGGTGCTGGCGGGCGCGCGCATCGGGCGGACCGATTACGCCCAGGCGGGGTCGGGCGGCGGCGGGGTGATGCGGATCGATCTGGTGTACGATACGGTCGAGGGGGCGGTCGTGCACAAGACGTTCGATTATCTGCCGGTGTGGGAGGAAACCCCCGAAGACCCGGACCTGGCGGCGGAAGTGGCCGGCGACCTGGCGGCGGCCGACGAGTGGATGGGAACGGTGATCGGCCGCACCGCCGGGGACCTGAGCTGTTCGCTGGCGGGGGCGGGGCTGTGTCCGGTGCAGCAGCTGCTGTGCGCGGCCATCGCGGATTCCACCGGAGCGGACGTGGTGCTGCACGGGGTGCTGTCGTCGCAATCCATTCCGGCGGGCGACATCCGCGTGGCGGATGTCTGGCGGGTGGTGCCCTATGAAAACACGACGGGCTGCGCCTGGCTGACGACGGCGGAAATCCGGGAGATCATGGAAGAGGCGACGGCGTATCTGGGGACCGACCGGTACTTCGGGGCCTGGGGCTTGCAGTACGAGCTGCATCCCGACGCGCCGCCGGGACGCCGCATCCGCGGCCTTCGCGCGGCGGACGGCGGCGTGATCCATCCCAAAACGCGGTTGAAGGTGGCCTTCAACAGCTATCACCTGGCGGGCGGGGGGGGGCGTTTTCCGGAACTGACGCGCGTGGTGAACCGCCCCCAGTCCCGGCTGCAGCATGGAGACATCACCACGCGGCAGATGGTGATGGACTACATCCGGAAGCACCCGGAACTGACGCTGGCTCCCGGAACGAATGCCGTGGTGGTGCGCGATCGCGGGGCGCGCCGGTCCCGGAAATAGACGCGGCTACATCTCCCGGTAGTCCGGCCCGACGCCGTGGCGCGGAGTTTCCCAGAGGATGTTGTCGAAGGGGCATTTCAGCGTGCAGCAGCGGCACTGGATGCAGTTGTCGGCGCGGACCTGGATGGCCGGGCGGCCCTCCGCGGCGGAATAGACGCCGGCGGGACAGAAGCGCAGGCAGGGCGCGCCGTACCGGTCGAAACACTCGCGGCATTTCGCCGCATCCTTGATTTCGATGTGTTCGGCGCCTTCCCGGCTGCGGAGGTGGGCCAGAAACAGATCCGAGTCCAGCCCGAGATCGAGCGGCCCGTTGTCGGGCGCCGCCGTCACGGGGGGGCGAGTGCCGATCGGCTTGAGGCTGGTGCGTTCGTCGCGCTGGGGAATGCGTCCCCAGGGGATGCGTCCGCCGCTGAGCCAGGCGAGGCCGGCGCCGGCCATGCCGAAGGGGAGTCCGGCGCGGAAGGCGGCGCGGTAGTTCGGGGTGCGGCGCAGGCCTTCCAGCGACGGAATAGCGTCGTCGCGGACCGGGGTGCCGTTCAGGATGGCCTCGGCGGCGGCGCGGCCGGATTCCACGGCCAGGTGAAGGCCCTTGAGTTCCATGGTATCCACCAGACCGGCGGTGTCGCCGGCCAGAAGAACGCCGGGGGCCTGCAGGCGGAGGCGCGAATGCCAGCCGCCTTCCGGCACGAGCCGCGCGCCATAGGCGATGGTTTTGCCCCCGGCGATATGCTCCTGCACCAGGGGATGCCGCTTCCAGGTGCGGAACAGTTCGTGCAGATGCGGGGCCGGATCGGCGCCGTCCAGGGCGATGGCCAGGCCCAGGGCCGCATGCGCGTCGTCCACATGATAGATGAACCCGCCGCCGTAGAGGCCCAGGCCGAGGGGAAAGCCGAAGGTATGCGCCACGGTTCCCGAGGAGCCGGGGCGGGCCGGGATTTCGATCAGTTCCTTGAAGCCGAGGGCATGCGAAGGGCCGTTGATCCCTCGCATCTCCGGGCGGCGGGCGAGCAGCTCGCGGGTCAGCAGGCCGGCGGGTCCTTCGGCCAGCACGGTGACCGGCGCCAGAATCCGGTCGTCTTCGCAGCGGACGCCGGCGACGCGGTCGCCGTCCCATGCCAGCGCATCGGCGGTCTGGGCGGTCATGAGTTCCACCCCGAGATCCTCGGCGATTTTCGCCAGCGCGCGGCCCAGGGCCGAGACCGATACCAGGGGCAGGCCCTTCATGCGCATTTTAGGCGGAACAAACGGCAGGCGGAACGAGTGCCGCGGCGTCAGGGCATGGAAGGATTCGCGACGGACGGCGGGTCCGAAGGGCAGGCCGGCATATTCGTCATCGGTCAGAATGGTTTTCAGGGATTCCGGACGCAGGACGGCGCCGGACAGCAGATGGCCGCCCGGATGGGCGGATTTTTCCAGCAGGAGGATCTGTTTTTCGCCGGCGGCGGCGCGGGCCAGGCGAATGGCGCAGGCCAGCCCGGCCAGCCCCGCGCCGACAATCAGAATGTCGGTCGTCAACTGGCTGTGTTCGGAGTGCATGAGCGGACTGACGGTAGCAAATCGGGCCCGGAGTTCAAGCCCGGCCGCCGGCGGCGGGGGAAAGGGGCGCATCCCCGTTTCACTGACCCAGAACCCATTTTCATGAAAAGGGGCGACAGGATGCCGCCCGTCCCGTCAAATCCCAAGGGACCGGCGGCTTCCAGCCGCCGATGGAGGTCAATGAAACGGGGATATGCCCGGTGGCATCCGTTTTGTATACATATTGCAATAACTATACAAGGCCGCTGGAGGGGCGTCAGCGGACGCGGCCGGATTCGATGAGGGTTTGAAGAGCGTGTTTCCGCCGCAGGCAGGGGGGCGGCTGATCCAGCACCGGCCGGACGAAGCGCAGGGGCTTGATGCGGGGGAGGCGTTCGCCGGGGATGGGGGTTTTTCCGCCGAGGATGGCCTGGCCGTTCCGGATGGAAAGGGTGCGGGGTCGTCCGGGCGCGAGAGGGGCGGCAAAGGCATAGCGGCGGTTGTCGAGTTCGACGGAAAACTGCAACTCAAGAGGGGCGGGATGGCCGTCCATGCGGAACGTGAACCGGGCGTTTTTCCCGTCGCGCCGGAAGCGCAGATGCAGGGCGGCGTGTTTTCCGAAGGGGAACCGGGCATCGAGCGTGTTCCATCCGGAGGGGATGTGGGGATTCAGGCGGAGGGCGCCGTCGAGGAGGCGGGGATGGAAGCCGGCGAAATCCTGGTGGGCGTTGCGGCAGAACTCGGCGGTGCTCCAGGCCTGGGCCCAGGTGCCGGAGAGCACGAGCCGGCCGCGGCGGCGCGGAATGGCTTCGACCAGTTCGCTCATGGATCCGCGGCAGCCGAGGTCCAGAATCTGCCGGGCGAGGTGGCCGGCGAGCCGGGCGGCGAGTCCGGTCTGACGCCGCTGGCAGAGGGCGGTGACGGTGAAACCGGCGTTCCAGCCCCAGACGGTTCCGTTGTGATACGCGGCGTCGAAGTGGTGCCAGGCGTCGTTGTGGTGGTACGGGTGGAACCAGGGGTCGCGGGGGCTGAGGGACGCGATGCCGTGGGGGAACAGCAGTTCGGAGACGGCGTTGGCGACGACCAGGTCGGCCTGTTCCTCATCGAGCAGGGGTTCGATCATGGGGATGGAGAGGACCATGAGCTGGTTGGGGCGCACCTTTTCGTCGCGGCGGTTGTCGGCATGGATGCGGTCGGCGAGGCGGCGGGTTTTCGGGTTCCAGAAGCGCCGCGTGAAATTCGCGCGCAGCCGGTCGGCGGCGGCGCGCCAGCGCCGGGCGGAGCCGGGATCGCCGGCGTACCGGGCGAGGCGTTCGCCGACAAGCAGGGCGTTGTGCCAGAGCGCCTGGATGTCGTTGGCGCGGTTGCCGCGGGGAGACCAGGGCCGGTTGCCTTCGATGCGGGCATCCATCCAGGTGTCGGCGTCGTCATGGGTCAGGAAGCCTTCGGCATCGGTTTCGCGCTCGAGGGCGCTGTCGAGGGCGAGGCGGATCTGCGGATAGGTCCGGCGGGCGAGGGAGAGGTCGCCGGTGGTCTGGAGGTATTCGTAGAGTTCGCGGATGAGCCAGGGCGTGCCGTCGGCGGTGTTGTAGATGATGTCGGTGGCGCTGCAGACGCGGTTGGGAATGCGGCCGCAGGTGGGCGAGGCGGGATCGGTGTCCTGCCAGCGCAGGAAGTTGAGGATGACGTCGCGGGCGTCGTCAAAGAGGCCGGAGACCAGGAGGGTGCCGGGGACGGCGATGAAGGTGTCGCGGCCCCAGTTGTGCTTGAACCACGGCAGGCCGGCCCAGATGCCCTTGCCGAACTCCTCGGTGACGAGAAAGACGCTGGAGAGCTTGGCCCAGGCGACGGCGCGGTCGTACTCGGCATCACCGGTGGCGATCTGGCTGCGGGAGAGGAGGCCGGCGATGTCGCGGGCGTGGGCGGCGAGGGCGTTTTCGTCGCGCAGGCGGCGGGCCTTGGCGAGCGCACGGGCGGGAGAGGAATCGAAGGCAAGATAGACGACGAGGCGGCAGGCGGCGCAGCGCGTCCGGAAGGCCAGGGACGGCTGGCCGTTGAGGGGCGCGGCAGGTTCGTGACGGACGCCGAGAGAGGCGGCGATGCCGGCCTTGAGGGCATGGCCGGGGAAGGTGGCGAGAAAATCGGTGCCGCGGGCTTCGAGGCGGGGAGCGCCGGCGCCGGCATCGAACAGGAGTTCGGCGCCGATTCGGGCGCGGCGGGGGGACTGGATGCAAACGGCGACGGCGCGCCGGCGGTGGAGGATGGAGATTTCGTCAACGGCGGTGGGGTGGAAATGGCGGATGGCGTGGGGGAGGATATCGGCGCGGAGGGCGGTTTCGTGCGGCAGGCGCCGCGTTCCATCGTGAACGGCGATGTCGCGGAACAGGGGCTGGCCGTCGAGCCAGTAGCCGGAGCCCCGGGCGGTGGAATGGGTGAAGCCTTCGAAGTAGCCTTCGACATTGTCGCCGTAGAAAAACCGGGCGGATTCCCTGGCGGGGATGCGGATGGCCATGGATTCAAGTTTGCTCAGCGTCGGGTTCATAGGGATTGGCGGGTTGGATGGCTTTGTACCATGTCGGCGCCAAGGGAACAAGGTCGGGGCGGAAGAGGGGAAAACAAGCGCGATCAGGGATGCAGTTTGGTACGCCGCAGGCGGGGAAGCGTGTTTTCTGCCCAACAGAGGGTTTCACGAGCGAGAGCAACCGCCTTTTGCCAATCCCGGCGGGTTACGGGGATTCCTTGACCGGGATACCGATATTGAACAGCAAATTTGGTCAACGTGGGAAGCGTAATGATGGCCAGGGGAACCACCGTGGTTGCCGGAAGATTGTCCATCAAGAAGGCCAGATCGTGGGTTCGGGGAATATCCTGGTCAAGCGCCGAAAAGATGGCTTTAAGAGATTTTTCGGCAGCTTGCTGGGCATGGAAGCACAGGTGGGCATAGCGGATGGCCGGTGTCTTGGTTATGGAGGCTAACGCCAGATCTCCTCTTGCGTCACGGAGCCATTCGGCTGGCACATTAGCGGGCATATATCTCGCGGCCTTCCTTCAAGGCGGAAGCGAATACGGAATCGCGGCGGTGACGGTGTCTGGCAAGCATGGAAGGCGTAGCGACGAGAAAGTCGCATGGCATGGGCTTGCGCCGGACGCCCAGATTAAGGCGGTCCGCAACGGCCGCCGGATGTTCGCGGTCGGGGACAACCACCAGAAAATCCAGATCGCGAACGGGTTTGTTCCCGCCGCGAATCGCCGAACCGAACAGGAGCACTCGCAGAGGTGCCGCCTGGGCGATGATGCCTGGCAGAACTGCGTGCACGGCGTTCTGGATTTGCCGACTGCTCATGGAGGCAATTTAACCGTCGCAGGGGGGCAATGCAATTCGGATCGTTTGCCCTGTCGGCAGCCGCGGGCGAAACCCACGGCGGCCAGGTTGTGGAAGAGGACGACATGAGCGTCCTGGCGCAGGGTGCTGCAGGCAGTCTCGGCAAGGGCGTGATTGAAACTGCCGGGGCTGGGGTGGCTCAGGATGACGAGGATGGTCATGGGGGATCGGGGCGGGCGGTTCGGGCCGGGAGGACGGAGGGGAGGAGGAGAAGGGCGAGCACACTGGCGCCGCCGATGAGGTAGCCGTAGGCCTGGGTGAACACATGGTGGGAAATGCTGGTGGCCTTGGCCATGTCCGCGGGGAAGCCCAGCAGCATGAAGACGCCGGCCCAGGCGCCCTGGTAGGCGCCGAAACCGGCGATGCCGGACACGGGCAGGCTGGCGGCCATCTCGGCGGCGCACAGTCCGAGAAACACCTTGGGGAACGGCAGGGTGGCCAGGGTGTAGCCCTGCGGCCGGAGCATGGCGAGCAGCAGGACATAGAGCGCGGAATATTTCAACAGGCGCACGCCGAGGGAGAGACCGAACAGGGGGGCGTCGATGCCCCGGGCGCGGGCGCGGCGGATCTGCCGATGGGTGGCGGCCAGGAAGTGGCGGGCCCAGCGGCGGAAACGCGCGGTTCGGCCGGGGCCGGGGGGGCAGAGCCGGAAGCCCAGGCGCAGCGCGGCGGGCAGAAGGCGCAGGGCCAGCAGGGCCAGCAGCAGCAGGCCGCCGCCGGCGGCCGCCAGCACCCAGGGGGAGAACGGGATCCCGGTTCCGGCCAGGAGCAGGGCCGCGACCAGCAGGGGGGCCAGGGCCGTCAGATCGAACAGAAAAGCCAGCGCGAAACTGGCGGTGGCCGCGCCCAGTTCCACGCCCAGTTTGGCCCGGAGGAGATAGATATAGACCAGTTCGCCGGTGCGGGCGGGGAGCAGATCCACGCACAGTCCCCGGACCAGCACGACCAGGAACAGGCGGAAAAAGCCGGGGGTTTGGCCGACCGACTTCAACACGACGCGGTAACGCAGGGTACGCACGATCTGCATGGCCATCGAGAGGACGAAAAACAGTCCGAGAAGCGGAAGATGGATGGACAGAATCAGATCGGCCACCTGCCGCCAGGTGACGTGCGCGAGCAGCCAGCTGAATACGCCGATTGCCAGCAGCAGGCTGGTTGCGATATACAGAAAAGACTTCAGGCGGCGGTGATTGGCAACCATGGGCCTCTACCTATCATGCCGGGAGGGGAAAGACGATGAGATATTCGGGATTTCAGCGATTGGGGTTTGCCTGCCTGATGGCGGCGGCGCTGGCGGGCTGCGGATCGTCGGAAGCGCGCCGGGGGGACGCCGGGGCGCTGCCGCTGGAGACGCCGCCCGGCCTGGCCGGGGCCCGGTTGGTTTATCAGCGCCCGGACGGCATTTTTCTGCGTGTGCTGGGGAAGGGAAAGCCCCGGCGGCTGGCGTCCGAGGGAACCTGGCCGCGCTGGGCGCCGGACGGCCGGTCCATTGTCTTTCTGCGCGGAAACCGGATTCTGCGGCTGGACCTGGAGTCCGGCGCGGAAGTCACGGTGGCGGAGATGAAGGATCCGCGAACGCTGGCGGTTCATCCCGACGGCCGGCAGGTGCTGGTGGCGGAAGGACGGACGGTGAAGGCGGTTTCGCTGGCGGATGGCCAATCCGCCACGGTGCACAGCGGCGCCGCCTTCCATGAGCTGGACGTGGCGGATACCGGCGGGTTCTGGGTGGGCACGGTCAAATCGCTGGGCTGGCGCGTCCGCCGGGTGGATCTGCCGTCGGGGGAATCCACGGACCTGGCGCGGGGCTGCTCGGCCAGCCTGTCGCCCGGCGGGCGGCTGGCGACCGTGAATCTGGACGGGCATGGGCAGCTGGCGCTGGTGGATGCCCGAACCGGACGGGAGCAGAAACGGCTGTCGGCGCCGGAGGGCCTGAAGCTGGACAACCAGAAATGGTCCAATCATCCCGACTGGATCGCCGGGATAGTCGAGGGGAAGGCGCAGGACATCATGGTGCAGCGGACGGGCGACGGCCGGGTATGGCGGGTCACGGACGAAGGGGATGCCGACCGTCCGGATCTGCGGGTGGAATAGGAAAGCCGTATCCGGCTTCCGAGGGGCGCGTGAGGGGGCGGAAGATCAGGAGTCGAACAGGGAGAGCTGATCCGTGTCGGCGATCCTGGGTTTGCGGGCGCGGGGCTGGGCGAGCTTGGGCTGGCCGGCCTCGCTGAGTTCCTGCTCTTCGAGGTTGGCGAGGATGTCCTTGGCGCGGGTGACGACTTCGAGGGGGAGTCCGGCGAGGCGGGCGACCTGGATGCCGTAGGACTTGTCGGCGGCGCCGGGGACGATCTTGCGCAGGAAGACGATGCGGTCGTCCTTTTCGCTGACGAGGACGTTGTAGTTCTTGACGCCGGAGAGAGTGAGGGCGATGTCGGTGAGTTCGTGGTAGTGGGTGGCGAAGAGGGTCTTGGCCTTGACCTCGGCGTGGTTGTGCAGGTATTCGGCGACGGACCAGGCGATGGAGATGCCGTCAAAGGTGGAGGTGCCGCGGCCGATCTCGTCGAGGACGATCAGGGAGCGGGGGGTGGCGTTGTTCAGAATGTTGGCGGTTTCCTGCATCTCGACCATGAAGGTGGAGCGGCCGCGGGCGATGTCGTCGCCGGCGCCGACGCGGGTGAACACGCGGTCCACGACGCCGATTTCGGCTTCGGCGGCGGGAACAAAACAGCCCATCTGGGCCATGATGACGATCAGGGCGACCTGGCGGATATAGGTGGACTTGCCGGCCATGTTGGGGCCGGTGATGATCAGGAGCTGGTTGTCGGCGGTGTCGAGCCGGGTGTCGTTGGGAACAAAGCGCCCGGATTCGGGCAGGAGTTCGACGACGGGATGGCGGCCGTCGCGGATGGAGAGGGCGCCGTCGGCGGTCATGGCGGGGCGGACATAGCGGCAGGCCAGGGCGCGTTCGGCGAACGCGGCCAGCACGTCGATTTCCGCGACGGCGGCGGCGGTCTGCTGGATGGCGGCGGTATGGGCGATGACCTCCCCGCGCAATTCCAGGAACAGCTCGTACTCGAGGGCGATGGACTTGTCTTCGGCCCCGAGGATCTTGTGCTCGCATTCCTTGAGTTCGGGGGTGATGAATCGCTCGCCGTTGACGACGGTCTGCTTGCGGATGTAGTCGTCGGGGACCTGGGCGAGGTTGGACTTGGTGACTTCGATGAAGTAGCCGAAGACCTTGTTGAAGCGGATTTTGAGGGACTTGATGCCGGTGCGTTCGATTTCGCGGGCCTGGAGTTCGGCGATCCATTGCTTGCCGTCGTGGGCGGCGGAGCGCAGCTCGTCGAGTCCGGCATGGAAGCCCTTGCGGATGACGCCGCCTTCCTTGATGGCCATGGGGGGCTCGTCGACGAGCGCGCGGTCGATATGGGCGACGAGGCCGTCCTGCGGTTCGACGGCGCCGGCGAGTTCGCGGAGGCGGTCGGCGGACGGGGCGGCCAGGGCGTCCTTGAGCGCCGGGAGGCGGGCGAGGGAGGCGCCGAGGGCGCGGACATCGCGGGCGTTGCCGGACCCGGAGGACAGACGGGAGAGGAGCCGTTCGAGGTCCTTGACCTCGGCGAGAATGCCGCGGAGGGTGTCGAGGTCGCGGCGGTTGTTCAAAAAGGATTCGACGGCGTCGTGACGGGCGACGATGGCGGGCAGGTTCTGGAGGGGGCGGACGAGCCAGTCGCGGAGGAGGCGCGAGCCCATGGCGGTGCGGGTGGAGTCCAGCGCCTGCAGCAGAGTGGTGGGCGCATCGGAGCGGGACGAGCCGCGGGAAGCGACGAGATCGAGATTGGAGAGGGTGGATTCGTCGAGCATCATCGCATCGGCGGCGGCGCGGAAGCGGATGCGGCGGACATGGGCGGCGGTGCGGCGGAGGTCGCGGGTGACATAATACAGCAGCGCGCCGGCGGCGGCCGCCGCCGCGGGGTGGCCTTCGCCGCCGAAGCCGTCGAGGGACTGCACGCCGAAATGGCGGCACAGGCCGTCCACGGAGGTGGCCGGGTCGAAGATCCAGTCTTCGCGGGCGGTGACGGCATGGGCGCCGGCGGCCTGGAGAGCGTTCAGGAAGCGTTCGTCGGCATGAAGGGATTCGGAGAGGATGACTTCCGGGGGGGCGTAGCGGGCGAGATCGTCGAACAGCGCGTCGGCATCGGCGGATTCCTCCATCCAGAAATCGCCGGTGGAGAGGTCGAGCATGGCCAGGCCGAAGATTTTTCCGAGCCGGTGGAGGCCGGCGAGATAATTGGGGCGGGCGGCGTCGAGAACGGAGTCGGTCAGGACGGTGCCGGGGGTGACGATGCCGGTGACCTCGCGCTTGACGATGCCCTTGGCGAGGGCGGGATCCTCCATCTGGTCGCAGAGGGCGACTTTTTTGCCGGCGCGCAGGAGCTTGGCGAGATAGAGGTCGGCGGCGTGGTAGGGGATGCCGCACATGGGGACGCTCTGGCGCTTGGTCAGAGCGATGCCGAGGATGTCCGAGGCGACGACGGCGTCCTCGAAGAACATTTCATAGAAATCGCCGAGCCGGAAAAAGAGGATGGTGCCGGGATCGATTTCCGCCTTGGCGCGGCGATATTGCGCCATCATGGGGGTTGTCTGGCTCTTGCTCATCCGTGCGGGCCAGTAGAGCAAACCCGGGGGAGGGGTTCAATGCCGGTTTTGGGCGGCGGCGGCTCTTGGAACGACCAGATTCACCCCTGCCGCGGGGGCCTGGGGGGCTTTTGGCGTCGGCGGGCATTGGCGAGGGCATTGCGAATGCCTTCGTAGCCGGTGCAGCGGCAGAGGTTGGCTTGCATCCATTCGCGGTCGGCGTCGTCGTCGGGGTCGGGGTGGGATTCGAGGAGGGCGGCGGCGTTGAGGATCTGGCCGGGGGTGCAGAAGCCGCACTGGAATCCGTTTTCCTCGGCGAAGGCCTGTTGAACCGGGTGGTCGCGGAGGCCTTCGATGGTGGTGACGGCGGCATCGTCGCATTCGACGGCGAGGACCATGCACGACTTGACGGGGCGTCCGTCGAGAAGGACGGTGCAGGCGCCGCAGTCGCCGTTTTCGCAGCCGCACTTGGCGCCGGTGAGGCCGAGTTTTTCGCGGAGGACGCGCAGGAGGGTGTCGCCGGGGCGGACGACGGCACGGCGTTCCTCGCCATTGACGAGCAGGATCAGCTCGACGGTGCCGGCGAGGGTTTTCATGCGAGTTCCTCCAGGGCGGCGCGGATCATGGTGCGCAGGAGATGGGCACGGTAGTCGGCGGAGGCGCGCGAATCGTCGCGGAGGGGGCCGAGGGTTTCCAGGACGGCGGGGAGGGCGTCGGGGCCCTGTTCGGAGAGGGCGGCATCGACGGCGTCGGAGCGGAAGGGGAAGGGGTGGGCGCCGGCGAGGGCGAAGCGGATGCGGTGGTCGGCGTCGCGGACGGCGGCGGTGGTGACGAGGGGATAATCGACGGCGGAGGTGCGGGTTTTGCGGCGGTGGGACCAGGGCCATTCGGGGGCGTCGAGGGGGATGCAGAACGAGAGCACGAGTTCGCCGGGGGCGAGGAGCAGTCGCTTGTCGAAGACGTCGCGGAGGCGGCGTTCGGAGCGGACGGGCGGGGCCTCGCCCTTGCCGGGGGCGAGGGTGAGGACGGAGGCGTCGGCGAGGAGGAGGGGGAGAACGGCTTCGCGGTAGGGGAGCAGGCCGGCGAGGTTGCCGCCCAGAGAGAGGCGGTTGCGGACGGTATGGTCGGCGATGCCGCGCAGGACGGCGTTGAGGAGAGGGAACGCCTCGCCGTCAATGATATCGGAGAGGTTCAGGGCGGCGCCGAGGCGGAAGCAGTCGCCGCAGATTTCGTGGATGCTGGCTTCGGGGATGCGCTTGATGTCAATGACGGCGCGGAGGTCGTGGGCGGCGGCGCCGCGGCGGGCGGCGGTGGTGATTTCGGTGCCGCCGGCGAGGTAGCGGGCGCCGTCGTGGCGGGTCCAGGCGGCGACGGCTTCCTCGGCGGTTTCGGGGCGGAGATAGACGATATCGGCGGCGATCATGGCGCGGCCTCCCGGGATTTCCGCCAGATGCATTCAGGGGTCATGGGCAGTTCGGTCACGGGCCGGCCGATGGCGAGAGAGACGGCCTGGGCGAGGCAGCCGGGCATGCCGACGATCCCCTGTTCGCCGAGGCCGCGCAGGCCGAAGGGGCCGTCGGCCTGCGGGGTTTCGACGAAATCGACGATGTAGTCGGGGTCTTCGCCGTAGCGCTGGATTTTGTAGTCGCGGAGGGAGCCGTTGCGGACGGTCTGGCGGGCGTCGAAGACGAAGCCTTCGGTGAGGGCGTAGCCGATGCCCATGCCCATGGCGCCGACGACCTGCCCGCGGGCGAGGGCGGGGTGGACCACCTTGCCGACATCCATGGTGCAGGCGGCGGTCAAGACGCGGATGGCGCCGTCGGCGGGATTGATTTCGACCTCGACGCCTTCGGCACCGAGGGTCCATTCGAGCCATGGCTTGCCCGCGCCGGTTTCGGGGTCTATGGAAGAGAGGTCGGGGGTGATGTAGCGGCCGCGGCCGATGACGGGGCCGCCGATGGAGTTGCCGTTGGGATAGACATAGCCGAGGACGACTTTTTCCAGCGGGAGGAAACGGGAAGGCTCGTCGCGGAGGAAGACGCGGCCGCCGGCGACGTCGAGGTTTTCGGGGGCGCAGGCGAGGGGGACGGCCGCGGTCTGCTTGATCTGGTCGAGGGCGTCGGCGACGGCGTCGAGGGCGGCGCGTCCGGCCATGAAGAGCGAGCGGCTGGCGGCGGTGGCCCAGTCGTGGGGGGAGAGGTCGGTATCGACGCGGCGGGTGACGCGGACGCGGTCGAGGTCGGTTTTCAAGGCTTCGGCGATGAGCATGCGCAGGCCGTCGTGGGCGCCCTGGCCGATTTCGATGACGCCGGTGGAGAGGGTGGCGCTGCCGTCCTCGGCGAAGAAGAGGACGGCTCCGGCGTCGGTGAAGGTGGGGATGGCGGGGGCTTTCCAGAAGCAGGAGATGCCCTTGGCGCGGATGGTGCCGTCGGGCATGACCCGGCGGTGCGGAGCGGAGTCCCACCGGAGGCGTTCGCGAACCTTGGCGAGGCAGGCGGGCAGGTCGCCGGTATTGTCGTCCATGGGGGCGCCGGTGGGGGTGAGGTCGCCTTGGCGGATCAGATTTTTCGCGCGCAGGTCGGCGGGATCCATTCGGAGGCGATCGGCGAGGAGGTCCATGGCGCGTTCGGTGGCGTAGGAGAGTTCGATATGGCCGAACCCGCGGAAGGCGGTGGCGAAGGGGTGGTTGGTATAGACGCAGAGGGAGTCGGCGTGGACGTTGGGGATGTTGTAGGGACCGGTGCAGGAGATGGCGGCGGCGCGGGAGACGTTGACGGCGTAGTCGGCGTAGCCGCCGGAGTCGAAGAGGAACTCGATCTCCGCGCCGAGCAGGGTGCCGTCGGCGCGGGCGGCGAGGCGGACGCGCGCCTGGAGGCCGGGGCGGCCGGGGCTGGAGAGCATGTCGGCCTCGCGGGTGTTGGCGAGGCGGACGGGGCGGCCGGGGAAGCGCATGGCCAGCAGGGCGGCGAGGGGTTCATTCATGATGCCGGCTTTGCCGCCGAACCCGCCGCCGATGGGGGCGGCGCGGACGGTGATGCGGCGCTCGGGCAGGCCGAGGGCGCGGGCGAGCAGGTTGCGGACCTCGAACGGCGACTGGGTGGAACTGTCGATTTCGAGGCGGCCGTCGGCGCCGTATTCGGCGATGACGACGCGGGGTTCCAGCGCCACGTGATCGCCGGGCGGGAAGGAGAAGTCGCCTTCGACGACGGCGTCGGCGCCGGCGAAGGCCTGTTCCGTGTCGCCCTTGCGGATGCGGGTGCGGTTGGCGATGTTGGTGCCGGGTTCGGGGAGGATGTCGGGGATGCGCGCATAGGCGTCCATGCCGGGATGCAGGACGGGGGCGCCGGGGGCGAGGGCTTCGCGCGGACTGCCGAGGGCGGGAAGCGGGGCATAGGCGACGTGCAGCAGGGGCAGGGCGTGGCGGGCGGCGGCTTCGTCGTCGGCGACGACGACGGCGACGGGTTCGCCGTGGTGGCGCACGTTTCCGCGGGCGAGGGGGGGCTTGTCGCCCAGGTAGAGGCCGATGAGGATGCCGGGCCAGTCGGCGCCGGTGAAGACGGCGCGGACGCCGGGGGCGGCCGCGGCCGCGGCGGTGTGGATGGATTGGATCTGGGCGTGGGCGTGGGGGCTGGCGAGGATGGCGGCGTGGAGGGTGCCGGGGCGGACGAGATCGTCGGTGTAGCGGAGCGTACCCGTGACCTTGGCCGGGGCGTCGGTGCGGGCCGGCGAGGTGCCCAGATGGGAAGGGCGGGTCATGGTTGGCAACGTACCCCAGTTGGCGGCGTTTGCAAAATCACGGGCAGGAAGAAAGGCCGCAGGGGGGCGGTGAAGAGGCGGACCTGATTCGCCCATGGATCCGACCGCCTGGGGGGCGCTGTCGTGAAAACAGTTGCATGGGGCGGGGAAATCCTGATAGCTTCCCTGGCTGGCAGTAAGGAGTTATGTGGCCCTATGGCGAAGGAAAGCGATCTGATTACGGTATCCGGCGAGGTGGTGAAAGTGCTGCCGGCGACGATGTACCGCGTGCGGCTGTCGAACGGGCACGAAATCCTGGGGCATATTTCGGGGAAGATGCGGCGGCATTTCATCAAGATCACGACCGGGGACAAGGTCACGGTGGAGATCAGTCCGCATGACCTGACCAAGGGGCGGATCACGTTCCGCGAAAAAACCTGAGACGGTTCACCGAATCGTGAACGGGAAGAAAGCGAAGCCTGCGGGCTTCGCTTTTTCGTTTTCGGAGAGAGGGGGGTTACGGGGGGAGGGAAACCCGTCCGCGGTAGAAATGCAGCCCGGTGGCGGGGGGGATCCATTCCGGCTGCCAGGCGCCGCCGGTGCCGGGAGCGTTGGTGAGGTTGGACCAGTCGGGGGATTCGATGAGCGCCGTGGCGTCGATCCAGTAGTGGCGTCCGGTGGACGTGGGATCAAAGCCGATGACCAGCGAATCCACGGTGCCCGTTGTGCTCAGCGGATGCAGGAAACTGGCGGCGTTGGTCGGGTCGGTATCGGCGACATATTCCTGCCAGGTGAAACGGCCGTCTTCATCCACGTCGTTCGTGGCGGCGGCGTCGAAGTCGTTGGTCCAGCCGTGCCCGGCCAGCCACCACTGGGGGGTGCCGTTGGTGGCCAGCAGGGCGGTGAAGGTCGCCTGCACCGTTTGGGGGGCGTCCATCAGCAGGTCCAGGGGATTATTCGTTCCGGAGGCGTCTCCGGTCCACTCCGCCAGGCCGTAATACGCGTCGGGGAGGGCGGTGATCTGGGTGGAGACGCCGCCGGGCTGCCAGGAGTCCGGGACATTGACGGCGCCATGTTCGCCGGCTTCGGTATCGAGCCAGTAGTTGGTGGTCCACAGCCAGGTGAGTTCGGCGTGGTTGGTCAGGGTCATCGTGAAATTCGTGGCGGAGCCGGACAGCGGTTCGTTGCCCGTCAGGACCCAGCCGGTGCAGACGAACTGGGTGCCGTTGGAGGAAGCCGGGACGGATATGGAGTTGGTCAGGACGGCGCCGGGCGGATGGATGAAAACCCCGGCAGGCGGGGAGCCGCTGCCGTGGGCGGAGGAGACACGGAGTGCGAGCGAGGTGTTGGCAACGGCCAGGGGGAGAGACAGGCGGGACGCGGCGGCGACGGCGGAGCCGTCGCGGGCGATGACATCCAGCGTGTGGATGCCGTCGTCGAGGGGAACCGTGTCGAGAGAGGTGGCGGCCTCCAGATTTCCGCTGCCGGGGGTGAGGTGGAACAGAATATTGGCGCGGGGGCGGACGTCATCGGGATTGTCGTCCATGAAGCCCGAGAAATTGAAATTGGTTCTCAGCCCGTAGTTGGTGGTGACGGGCGTGACGGTGTAGTCCACCCGGTTGGTGCCGCCCCGGGGGCCCGCGGTGCGGGCCAGGAGGGTTCCGTCATTCAGAACGTTGCCGATGCCGTTGGCCAGATAGGTGAAGCGGACGCCGCTGTTGGCCTTGAGAACGGGATTGGTGTTGATGGCGAACTGGATCTGCTCGATCAGGCTGGTGATGGTTTGCCCGGCGGTGGCGACGAATTGATTGGTGACGGCGACGCCGTTGGTCAGGGTGATCGCGAGGGTGATGGTGTCGCCGGCGTTGGCGACGTTGGTGGACATCCCGTTGGTATGGGCGAAAAGAAACAGGCGTTTGCGGGCGAAGTAGGTGCTGGGATGGAGATTGGTGGCGGCCAGGCCGGTGCCGAGGGTCAGAACGGAGGCGGATCCCGTGGCGGCGAAGGCGGAAACCGGGACATGGTCGCCGGCGAGATCGAAGTGTTTGTAAACCAGTTCAAGGCGGTCGCCCCACGCCCGGGCGGAGGCGACGCAGGCGGCGTCGGCATTGACGGCTTCCGCCAGGTTGGAGACGGCATCGCAGAGGGTGTCGCCCGGGCTGACGGCCACCGTGTTGGTGCGGTCGCCGACGACAACCGAGAGTTCATTGCCGGGGGTCGGGGCCAGGTTGGTCAGGGCGGCCTGCCAGCGGCCGTCAAGGTAGAGGTCGAGGGCGGCGGCCGGCCCCCCCTGGGGGTGCGCGCCGGCGGAGACCTGAACCGGGATGGAGCCGGTGACGATCTGCCAGGGGACGGGCGACGTGACGGTGATCAGCGGGCCGGCGGCAAAGGGAGCGGCGAGGGGATCGCCGGCCAGCAGGCCCTGGTAGGGGGCTTCAAGCGACATGGCGTAGGCTTCGCCGATGGTGAATCCGCGGGCGTACCAGAAGGCCATGAGGGGATCCGGATATTTTTCCAGGTAGTTGCAGGGTTCGTCCACGGTGCCGTAGGAGGCGGTGGCGCCGATCTCCATCCAGTCCAGAACGGTGGATTGATTGTCGCAGGGATCCGGGATCATTCCCCCGCAGGAGGTCATGTGGTCGGCATACGCGCCCGGCAGCCAGATATTGTTGGTGCGGCAGATCGCCGGGATGTTTCCGAAGCCGTCGTGATAGCCCATGGCATTGGTGCTGCCGGAGAGGTATTGGAGATAGGGGCCGAGGAGGCACCGGGGAACCAGGCCGGGCAGCGCGGTGAAGGAAAACCGGGTGTGGGCAAAGCGGGCTTCGCGGACGCTGCGCCCGATGCTGCCGAGGATGTGCAGATTGAAAGACGAGGGAGGAAAGGTGGATTGGGCGGCGGCGCCGCGGTCCGCCACCAGTTTGGCGACGGGCAGGTTGGAGGCGATGAGATGAAAGGCGATGAAGCCGTTGGTATCGTTCCAGCCGTCGGCGGAGCGGAAGGCGCGCTCGGCGCGAAAGTAGGCGTTGGAGGTGAAATCGGGCAGGTTGCAGCCGATGCCGCCTTCGTTGTAGCCGGGGGCATTCTGGAAGCCGTAGAACAGCGAGGCGCTGACGCCCTCTACGGTTTCCACCCGGGTGGGAAACGCTCCGCACAGCACGACAAAATCGATCTGGCTGTCGAGGTTTTCGGCGGCGATGTGGTTGGTGACGGGGGTTCGCAGCAGAGAGTGGAACTGGTTGGACCCGGCGGAAACCAGATTGGTGGCGATGCCGAGGGAGCAGATGTGGTGGGCGGGGATGCCGTGCTGCTCCGCGTAGTAGGTGCCGAGTTCCACCGAATCGGGCGAGTTGGTATTGACGACGACCAGGGTGCGGAAGGCGTTCGGGGAGCCGGCGGCAGCGCCTGCCGCCAGCAGGAGACACGCCCCTGCCGCCAGTCGGAAAATACGGCGGATTCGTTTCACGGGATTACTTCCTCTTTCAAGATACCGTTCATGCCATCCCCGTCAATCCGGCAACAACATATGTCAAAAATAAAATGTCAGTGCCTGACACTGACAATTTGCTTGCAGGGGGAACAAAGAACCGGCAGGATGATGGCATGGGCAGAAAGCGGCGAGTTGAATACGAGGGTGCGATCTATCACGTGACGCAGCGGGGAGTGGGTCGCGGATTGATTTTCATGGACGACGCAGACCGGCGGCGTTTTATGGAGAACCTGGACCTGGCCGTGGAGCAGGATGGCGTTCGTCTCTATCTGTACTGCCTCATGCCCAACCATTTTCATTTGCTGGTGGAAACTCCGCGGGGCAATCTCAGCCGCTTCATGCATCGGTTGCAAACGGCCTATACGCTGTACTTCAATCTGCGGCACGACCGCACCGGCCATCTGATGCAGGGGCGGTACGGGGCGGTCCTGGTGAAGGGGGATCGCTATTTGCTGAATCTGTCTCGGTATATCCATCTGAATCCCGTGAACCGCGAGTTGACTCCGCAAGGTTCACACAGGCAGAGGTTGGCTTATTTGAGTGGATATCCCTGGAGCAGCTTTCGGGTTTATGCCGGCCTGGCTCCGGCGTCGGAGATGCTGGATGACAAGCCGCTCCTGGCTTTGATGGGGAAGAAACAAATGGCCCATCGGCGTGCCGCCTATCGCCGGTTTGTTGAGACGGGCCTTTCATGGTCTTGGTCCCGGCTGGAGCAGGAGAGTGGATTGGAACAATCTCGCGACAAGGTTTCGGAACGGACTTCCACGGAGCCGGAAACGATTCGCGGGACTCGCTCGGAGGCCATGCGGCGGGTGGCGGTCCGTATCGAGCCGGAAGAAGTGGTTCACCGGGTGGCGCTGGCATTCGGGGTGGAGGAGGAGTCCCTGTTTCGGCGGTCCTATGGCGGAAAGGCCCGGGCGGCGGCCGTATCCATGCTGATGCGGCATAGCCGCATGACGCAACGCGCCGTGGCGGAGTTTCTGGGATTCGAAACAGCGGGCGCTGTGTGTCGCCAGGCAGCGCGCCTTCGGCAGAGAATGGCGGAGGATTCGGAACTCAACGCGATTATGGAGCAACTATCGGCCGCATGGACCTCTGCGGGCTAGCCGCCTGAATTGTCAACATTGTCAGTGCCTGACACCGGCAAGGGGGGGGCGGGTCACCGCTGGTTGAAGCGGATGCAGGTGAAGAGATTTTCGATTTCGAGGGCGATGTTGATGTTCTGGACGATGAGGGCGGGGGCGGGTTTGAGCTGGACGGGGGAGAAATTGAGCACGCCCTGGATGCCGGCGGCGGCGAGCTGATCAAAGACCGCCGCGGCGGCGGATTCCGGCACGGCCAGGATGGCCACCTGGATGCCGTTTTCCTTCACAGACGCGGGGAGCTGGCCGACCGGGAGAATGGGAATGGCGGCATCGGGGTCCAGGCGGTCGGGTTTGTTGTCGAATCCGGCGACGATCTGGATGGATTCGGAGGAGAATCCGGGATAGTGCATGAGGGCGGTGCCGATTTTGCCGCAGCCGACCAGGATGACGCGCTGCTGGGTGTCGGTGCCGAGAAGGGCGTCGAGGCCCTGCAGCAGGGCGTCAATGGGATAGCCCCCGCGCTTGTTGCCGACCGTCAGGCCGGCCAGCGAGATGTCCTTGCGCACCAGCGCGGCGGAAGTTCCGGCGGCTTCGCCCAGATTGTCGGAGAAGACTCGGGTCAATCCCAGCGACTTCGAATTTCTTGCAGGGGCGTTTTTATAGCGAATCAGGCGCTGGATCATGTCCTTTTGCATCATCATGTTCTTGACTTTCACGATATATCCTTATCAAGTCATGAATATTATTACAAAAAGACCATAAAATGATGGAATATGCAATTCAAGTGAAATCATGAATAAAATAACACTTGAATCCGGGAAAGCGTTTCCATAGCCTGTGAGCATTTACATCCCGATGGATGGAGGAATGAGATGGGCACGAAGGAACAGGAAAAGGAGCCGGCGGCGGACGAGGCGTTGACGCCGGAGCTGGAGGCGTTCATCCGGAAGTGGAAGAACGAGCCGGGCAATCTGATCATGGTGCTGCACAAGGTGCAGGAGCATTTCGGGTATGTGCCGCGGCCGGCGGCGTTCCAGGTGGCGGAGCAGCTGGGGATCCCGCTGGCGAAGGTGTACGGGGTGCTGACGTTCTACCATTTCTTCAAGCTGAAGAAGCCGGGGCGGTTCCAGATTTCGGTGTGCATGGGCACGGCGTGCTATCTGAAGGGGGCGGCGGATCTGCTGCAGGAGCTGGAGAACATCCTGGGGGTGGGGCTGAACACGGTGACGCCGGACGGGCTGTTTTCGGTGGAGGCGGTGCGGTGCCTGGGGTGCTGCGGGCTGGCGCCGGTGATGTCGGTGAACGGCACGATGCACGGGAACCTGAAGCGCGAGGACGTGGCGGGGATCGTGGCGCAGTACCAGGCGAAGGCGCGGGCGGAATAGCGGAAGCGAGGTGCGGGATGGCAAAGCTGGCATTGGAGGATCTGAGGAAGCTGCGCGAGGCGCGCGCGGCGGAGTTCCACGTGCGCAAGGCGGACGTGCTGGAGGTGCAGATCATCGTGGGGATGGGCACGTGCGGGATCGCGGCGGGGGCGATCGACCTGCTGACGGTGTTTGCGGAGGAGCTGGTGAAGGCGGGGGTGCGGCGCGTGCGCATCCGGCACACGGGGTGCATGGGCCTGTGCCACAGCGAGCCGACGGTGGAGGTGCTGGCGCCGGGGATGCCGGCGGTGATCTACGGGAACGTGGATGCGGAGACGGCGCGCAAGATCGTGAACCAGCACATTGTCCGGAAGCTGCTGGTGGACGACCACATTTTCGACCGGCCGGCGGTGGACATCATACACAAGTAGAGGAAGGACCGGGCGATGGCGATCAAGACCTACATTCTGGTGTGCGGGGGAACGGCCTGCGTGGCGACGCACAGCAACGAGCTCTACGAGGCGCTGGTGCAGGAGGTGGCGGCGCAGGGGGCGCAGGGGAAGGTGCAGGTGGTGCGGACGGGCTGCTTCGGCTTCTGCGCGAAGGGGCCGATCGTGAAGATCCTGCCCGACGAGACGTTCTACGTCAGCGTGCAGCCGTCGGACGCGCGGGAGATCGTGGCCGAGCACGTGCTGAAGGGGCGTCCGGTGCAGCGGCTGCTGTACGAAAAGGGGCGGGACCGCTCGCTGATCCGGATGGAGGAGCTGTCGTTCTACCAGAAGCAGTACCGCATGGTGCTGCGCAACTGCGGGGTGATCGATCCGGAGAAGATCGACGAATACATCGCGCGGATGGGGTACGAGGCGCTGGCGAAGGTGCTCACGGAGATGACGCCGGACCAGGTGGTGGAGGAGCTGAAGAAGTCCGGCCTGCGGGGGCGGGGCGGGGCGGGGTTTCCGACGTGGATGAAATGGAAGTTCACGAAGGACGCGCCGGGCGGCGAGAAGTACGTGGTGTGCAACGCGGATGAGGGGGATCCCGGGGCGTACATGGACCGGTCGACGATCGAGGGCGATCCGCACTCGATCCTGGAGGCGATGGCGATCGCGGGGCGGACGGTGGGGGCGTCCAGGGGGGTGATCTACATCCGCGCGGAGTATCCGCTGGCGATCGAGCACCTGGAGACGGCGATCGCGCAGGCGCGCGAGTACGGGCTGCTGGGTGCGAACATCCTGGGATCGGGGTTTGATTTCGACGTGGAGATCCGGCTGGGGGCGGGGGCGTTCGTCTGCGGGGAGGAGACGGCGCTGCTGGCGTCGATCATGGGCAAGCGGGGCATGCCGATTCCGCGTCCGCCGTTCCCGGCGGTGTCGGGGCTGTGGCAGAAGCCGACGGTGATCAACAACGTCGAGACGTACGCGAACATTCCGGTGATTCTGCTCAACGGGGGCGAGGCGTTCGCGAAGGTGGGCACGCCGAAGAGCCCGGGCACGAAGGTGTTTGCGCTGACGGGCAAGATCATCAATTCGGGGCTGATCGAGGTGCCGATGGGCATCACGCTGCGGGAGATCATCTACGACATCGGCGGGGGGATCCGGGGCGGCAAGGCGTTCAAGGCGGTGCAGACGGGGGGGCCGTCGGGCGGGGTGATCACGGCGGAGTATCTGGACACGCCGATCGACTACGAGCATCTGCAGGAGCTGGGGTCGATCATGGGCTCGGGCGGCATGATCGTGATGGACGAGGACGACTGCATGCTGTACGTGGCGCAGTTCTGCAGGAATTCTGCGTGGACAAGGAGAGCTGCGGCAAGTGCGCGCCGTGCCGGATCGGGACGCGGACGCTGCTGAACCTGCTCGAGAAGATCTGCGCGAGGGCGCGCGGCGAGGCGGAGGATCTCGACAAGATCCGGGAGGTGGGCGCGGCGATGCAGAAGGCGGCGCTGGCCGGGCTGGGGCAGGCCGGCGCCCGACCCGTGCTCTCGACGTGCACTATTTCGCGGAGGAGTACCGGGCGCACATCGAGGACCATCGCTGTCCGGCCGGGGTCTGCAAGAAGCTGGTGACCTACGAGATCGATCCGGCCAAGTGCATCGGCTGCACGCTGTGCGCGCGCAAGTGCCCGGTGAACACGATCGAGGGCGAGCGGCAGAAGCCGCACCGGATCCTCCAGGAGAACTGCATCAAGTGCGGCGAGTGCCTCAAGGCGTGCAAGTTCGGCGCCGTGAGCCGCCAGGCGAGAGGGATGGAACGATGAAGACAGTCAAGCTGACCATCAACGGGCTGCCGGTGGAGGTGCCGGAGGGCACGACGATCCTGAACGCGGCGAAGCAGGTGCAGGTGAAGATTCCGAGCCTGTGCTACCACCCGGACCTGCCGGCGTGGGCGGCGTGCGGGATCTGCGTGGTGAAGATCAAGGGGTTCAACAAGCTGGTGCGCGCGTGCGTGGCGCCGGCGGCGGACGGCCAGGAGGTCACGACCCACGATCCGGAGCTCTACGGCATCCGGCGCACGGTGATCCAGCTGATTCTCTCGACGCATCCGGACGACTGCCTGCAGTGCCCGCGCAACAACAACTGCGAGCTGCAGCGGCTGGCGGCGGAGTTCGGGGTGCGCGAGGCGCCCTACGGCAAGCGGCTGCGGGACCTGCCGGCGGACGACACGACGGGATGCGCTGATCCTGAATCCGGAGAAGTGCATTCTGTGCGGGCGGTGCGCGGCGGTGTGCCAGCAGATGCAGGGGTGTGGGCGCTGGAGTTCATCGGGCGCGGGGAGACCACGCGCATCGCGCCGGCGGCGGACGTGACGCTGGCGATCGCCGTGCATCCAGTGCGGGCAGTGCTCGGCGCACTGTCCGGTGAGGGCGATCTACGAGCACAGCCACGCGAAGGAAGTGTACGCGGCGCTGGCGGACCCGGCTGCTGCGTGGTGCAGATCGCCCCGGCGGTGCGCGTGGCGCTGGAGGAGGATTTCGGCTACGAGCCGGGGACGCTGCTGACGGGCAAGATCTACGCCGCGCTGCGGCGGCTGGGGTTCAACGCGGTGTTCGACACGAATTTCGGCGCGGACCTGACGATCATGGAGGAGGGCTCCGAGTTCATCGAGCGCTTCGTGAACAGCGAGGGCGACCTGCCGCTGATCACCAACTACTGCCAATCGTGGACCGACTACATGGAGAAATTCGCGCCGGACTTCATTCGAACTTCTCGACGGCCAAGTCGCCGCAGGCGATGGTGGGGGCGCTGAAGGCCTACTACGCCAAGCGGCTGGGGCTGGATCCCAAGGACCTGTTTGTGGTGTCCATCATGCCCTGCACGGCCAAGAAGTTCGAGATCCGCCGCAGCGAGGAGATGAGCAGCTCGGGCAGCAGGACATCGATTATTCGCTGACGACGCGCGAGCTCTGCCGGATGATCAAGAGCGCGGGGATCGACTTCCCGAACCTGCCCGACGACGAGCAGGGTGGACTCGGTGCTGGGCGACTACACGGGGGCGGGCACGATCTTCGGCGTGACCGGCGGCGTGATGGAGGCCGCGCTGCGCACGGCGCACTGGAGCGCTGACAAGGGCGGCTGCCCACGATGGAACTGACGGCGATCCGCGGGCTCGACGGCGTGAAGGAGGCGACGCTGCAGGTGGCGGGCAAGGAAGTGCGCGTGGCGGTGGCCCACTCGATGGCCAACATCGAGAAGGTGCTCGACAAGGTGCGCGCGGCACGGAAGAAGGGGGTGGAGACGCCGTTCCACTTCATCGAGGTGATGGCGTGCCGCGGGGGTTGCGTGGGCGGCGGCGGGCAGCCGTACGGCGCCACCGACGAGATCCGCGCGCAGCGCGCGGCGGGCATCTACCGCGACGATGAAAAGAGCGCGTTCCGCTGTTCGCACGAAAATCCGATGATCCAGAAGCTCTACAAGGATTTCCTGGGCGCGCCGCTGGGGCACAAGTCCCACGAGCTGCTGCACACGGGCTACCGGCCGCGGCGGAAGTACAAGCGCTAGGAGCCGGGATCGTGACAGGGATCGGCATTTTCCGGATTTTCCACGGTGTGGAAAAATCTTTTCCATGGCGTGGAAAACCGGCGGAACAGTTTTCCATGGCGTGGAAAATCCCGGCGCGAGGGCGCGGGGGTCTGGGGCCGGCCGCACAAGGTCGCGGGGAACCGGGGCAGGCGGCATGAGCGCTTCGGCGTCCAGATACACGGTGGGCGAGGAGATTGCCCATGCGGTGACGCACGGGCTGGGGGCGGTGCTGGGGATTGCCGGCCTGGTGGTGCTGATGGTGGCGGCGGTGCAGCGCGGGGAGGGGGCCTGGCAGGTGGCGCCGTGCGCGATCTACGGGGCGGCGATGGTGCTGATGTTCACGACGTCCACGTTGTACCACAGCTTTCCGTGGCCGAGGGTGAAGCGGGTGTTCCGCGTGCTGGATCACGAGATGATCTTCCTGATGATCGCGGGGACGTACACGCCGTTCGTGCTGATCACGCTGCGGGGAGCGCTGGGCTGGACGCTGTTCGGGGTGGTGTGGGGGATCGCGGCGGTCGGGATGGTCTTTCAGGGATTCTTCACGGGGCGGTTCAAGGCGGCGAGCACGGCGCTGTACGTGCTGATGGGGTGGGTGATCGTGTTTGCGATGAAGCCGCTGGTGGAGCACATGTCGGCGGCGGGGGTGCGCTGGCTGTGGGCGGGGGGGCTGTGCTACACCGCGGGCGCGGTGGTCTATCTGTTCAAGCGCGTGCGATACCACCACGCGGTCTGGCACCTGCTGGTGCTGGCGGGCGCCGCCTGTCATTTTTGCGCCATCCTCTGGCACGTCCTGCCCTGAACACTCTTCAGAAAGTGATCGGAGTTTATAAACACCGTTCACTTCATATCTGCTTATTCATGAGCAAGTAAGAAGCGTTATAGAAGACAGTATTGATTCGGGGGTATCGGAGTTTATAAACACCGTGCAGGGGGGGAGACGGTTGGACTCGAGGGTTGCGGGGACGAGTGCCCGGGGGACGACGCCCGGTTTGCCGGGCGGGGGATCAGTCCCACACGGGGGGGGTGTCGAGGGTCCAGCGGGCGGTGAGGGGGGACCCGTCGGGGCGGGTGAATTCGAGGGCGACTTCGCCGGGAGGGGTTTCGGGTTTGCGCGAGAAGGCGGCGCCGCGGAGTTGGCGGAGCATGGTTTGCAGGGCGGTGAAGGCGGGGCGGGGGCGCCAGGCGGCGGGATCGGTGTCGTCCACGAGTCCGAAGCCGCGGGCGGCGAGGCGCCACCAGTAGACCCGGGCGATGTGGCCGGAGGCGATGGTCAGCAGGAGGTAGCGGGCCATGTAGGCGGCGTAGGTGTCTTCGCTGACGGAGGGATCGTTTTGGCGGGGGGCGAGGGTTTCGTAGGGGGAGGTGACGGGGGACCAGGGGCCGGTGCCGGCGAGGGGCCAGTTGACTTCGGTGATGAGGGGCCGGTCGTCGGTGAAGGAATGGACGCGTGCGAAGGCGCGCAGGAGGGCGCATTTGGAGACGGTGTCGTGAGGGCCCTGGCGGTTTTCGGGGGCGCCGCGGCGGTCCACGTAAAGGTGGTGGGAGAGGGCGTGGAAGCGGATGTCCGGGGGAAGGATCTCGAGCAGGGCGGCGAGGGCGTGGGGTTCGAAATCGATGCAGGCGGGCCCGGTGATCCGGGCGTCGGGATACTGGATGAGGCTGGACCGGACGGGGTCGAGCAGGCGGGCGTAGTCGCGGAAATCCCAGATGCCCCATTTGGAGCGGTTGACGGCGTGGCCGATTTCGAAGAAGTCGGCGAAGGTGTGGGCGCGGTCGAAGGCGAGGGTGACCATCTGGCGCCAGCCTTTGGGTTCGCGGATGGCGCGGCGGTCCTGGACGAGGGCAAGGGCGACGGAATGCCCGCGGCGGTGGAGGTTCAGGGCCTGGTCGAGGGTCCAGTGCCAGGCCTCGGGATTCTGGTGATGATAGAGGCGGAGGAGGAGGGGGAGTTTCTGTTCGCCCTGCAGCTGATCGAGAAAGGCGAGCTGGCGGGACCAGGCGGCGGGTTCGGCGTCGAGGGTCATGCCGATGGCGCCGTCGAACGGCACGGGGGCCTGGAAGCTCTGCCGGAGAAGGTCGCGGTGGCGGCGGCGGATGGCGAGGCCGGTACGGGCGATGCCGCGCAGGGCGGCGGTGACGTTGGCGGCGGGCAGGAGGCGCCGGCGGTCGCGGGGGGCATAGGCGGGGATGGCCTGGGCGGAGCGGTCGTCCCAGATCCAGATGTCGCGTCCGCGCAGGGGGGGGGTGACGCCGGCGTTCTGGCGGCGGAGGCGGGCTTCGCGCAGGGGATGGCGGAGGGGGCGCAGGGCGGTATGGCGGTCGAAGGCGGCGCGGGCGCGTTGTTCGGCGTCGGCGAACTCGGGCGGCGGGGAATGGCCGTGGTGGTACATGGCGTGGAAGACGCGGCGGAAATCCGAGGGCAGGTCGAGGCGGGCGAGATCGGCGCCGCGCTGGGCGGGGGTGGGGGCGGGGATCTGGCGGGCGCGGTTGAGGTCGAGAAACAGGACGTTCCAGGGGGCGCCGGGCTGATCGGGGTCGCGCTGAAGGGCGATGTTCTGGTTGCCGAGGTCGCGGTGGAGGATGCCGGCATCGTGCAGGGCCCGGACGGCGCCGGCGACGGCCTGGAGCAGGTCCATGAGGGGGGTGCAGCGGGGAGCTTCGGCATAGAGGCGATCGAGTTCGTCGCGGAAGCTGGTCAGGCGGGGGACGAAGGCGGAGACGAGGCGGCTGTCGCGGAGGCGGGGGCCTTCCCAGCGTTCGACGACGGCGATGGGGGCGGGGGTGCCGACGCCGGCGTCGCGGAGGGCGAGGGCGGTGCGGAAGGCGCGTTCGGCCTTGGAGCCGTGCCGCAGGGCGAGGCGGTCGCGCCAGGCGGCCTGCGCGCCGTAGGATTTGACGACGGCGTCCATGGTGGCGTCGCCGCAGGACAGCAGGAGGCGGTCCACGCGGTGGCGGCCGGGGCGGACGAGGGGGGCCGCCTCTTTTTCCACGAGAAACGGGAGGCGCGCGAGGGTTTCATCGAAGCCGGGCCGGTCCCGGCCGGAGGCGATGAGGAGGCGCCAGGGGCCGCGCGTCTGCCAGGCGGGTTCAGTCATGGGGCCGGGGATCGGGGGGGCGGTGCTGGATGCCGAGTTCCAGGAGCTTGGCATACTTGACGAAGACGCCGAAGGCGGACAGGACGGCGATGATGAAGCCCTGGCGGCCGTCGAGGAGGCCGGTTTTCAGGATGTAGGACTTGAAGAAGCGGAAGGGGGGGCGGAAGAACAGATCGCGCCAGCGGAAGACGTCGCCGCGGTGGTATTTCTCGTTGGCGGTGATGGAGGAGAACCGGTTGATGGTATGGATGTGGTCGGCGAGGTTGTCGTAGGTGAAGTGGTAGAGGGGGGCGCGGAGGGTTTTGACGGGGCCGTCCACGACGACGCGGTCGTGGGGTTCCTGGCCTTCGGAATGGCCGCGGTCCTTCCGGAACAGGCGCAGTTTGATGTCGGGGTACCATTCGCCGTGGCGGATCCATTTGCCGAGATAATGGACCATGCGGGGGAAGCTGTAGCCGGCCACGTCGCCGGGGCCGCGCTGGAATTCGGTCTCGATTTCGTCGCGCAGGGCCTTGGAGACCACTTCGTCGGCGTCCACGAACAGGATCCAGGGATAGTGGGCGAGGGAGCGGATGTAGTTTTTCTGGGCGATGTAGCCTTCCCAGGCGTGCTGATAGACGTGGGGGGTGTACTGTTTGGAGATTTCGAAGGTTTTGTCCCGGCTGAAGGAGTCCACGACAATGGTTTCATCGCACCAGGACAGGCTGGCGAGACAGGCGGCGATCTTGTCCTCCTCGTTGCCGGCGGTGACGCAGGCGGAGATTTTCAAATGGTCGGGACGCATCATGGGGGCATCCTGCCGCAGGGCGCGGCCGGACACCAGCCAAAAGCACGGCGGGGGGGGCGGGGCGCATCTGCGATTGGGTGCAAGCTCGGGTCATATTGAGCGAAGGCGCATCGCGCCGGAGTCGAAATATCCCGGCCTGATCCCAACGGCGGGCCGGCGGGACCGGGATCGAGATCCCTCGACCCGCCTTCGCGCAAGGCTCCGGCGAGGCAAGCAAGCTCGGGATGACAGCCGCGGGTGGCCCGCAGCGAACGCAACGCGATATTTTTACGGGCCGATGCCGGCGGCTTCGAGGGCCCGGAGGGCGCAGGCGGTGGAGCGGGCGAGTTCGGCGGCCTCGTCGCCGTCGCCCCAGAAGCCGCGTCCGCGGGAATCGATGCGCTGGCGCTGAACGAGCTGGTGGAGGAGGGCTTCGCGCCAGGCGACGGGGCGGGAGTCGTCGAGGAACACGGTATCGTGTCCGATGCGGGCGAGAGCCTCGGCCAGTTCGGCGCAGGCGCAGAACGGGTCGGCGAGGCCGGCGGGAATGGCGCCTTCGAGCAGGGGCAGCAGGGCGGCGAGGTCTTCGGGGCGCGTGGGAGGCTGTTCCGTTTCCGGCGCGTCCGGTTGGGAGGGCGGTACCGGGGCGGGGTGGTCCTGAAGCCAGAGTTCGGCGCGGAAGCGGGCGGCCCGGGCTTCGCGGCGGATGGATTCCGAGGGGGGGCCGGAGACGGGGGCCGGGGGGAGGGAGCCGGCCGGCGCGGCGGCGGACTCCAGGGACTTCAGGACGGTTCGGGCGATGAGTTCGGCGCCTTCGGGGTCGGGATGCAGGCCGTCGGGAAAGAGGTGGAAGCGGTTGTCGAAAACCGGAGAGAGATCAATGATGCCGGCACCGGTCTGGGCGGCCACGGTCCGGATGGCGGGGTTGAGGGTGCCGCGGATGGTCCGGTTGACGGGGGCGTCGGGGGCATCGGCGGCCACGGGGGTCAGGGTGCAGAGGAAGAGGCGCGGAGCGGAGGGCAGGGCCTGGAAGCGTTCGACGAGGTCGCGGAGATCCCGGGGATAGCGGTTGTGGAGATCGGGGAAGGCGAGGTCATTGATGCCGAGCATGACGACGACGATATCGGGGTGGAAGGCCATGGCGTCGCGGCAGGCCTGGGTGGCGGACCAGGAGCGGAAGGGAATGCCGGCGATGGCGGTGGCGCCGTTGACGCCGAAATTGCCGGCGACGAAGCGGCCGTTGGCGAGGCGGTTCAGGACGGCGGGATAGGCGTCGCGGAGGCGGTCGTCGAGACGGTCGCCGTAGGTGATGCTGTCGCCGACGCAGGCGACGCGCAGGGGGGGGGAGGCGGAAGCGGTCATGACGGCTCCGGACAGGATGAGGACAAGCAGGCGGCGCATGGGGAAACTGTCCTGCAACCCGGGCGGCGGGTCAAGCCCGGGAACAAGGGGGCCGGGTGCAGAGGGAACGGAGAGAAGGGGTCAGGGAGATCGAAGCCCGTAACGGCTTCTGCGCTTGCGGGTCCAGGCGGGATCGGCGAGGAGGGCGGCGAGCAGCCAGAGGGCGGTGAAGGGGAGGGCGCCTTGGATGAAGATGTAGGGGACGGCGGCGAGTTCATGGAATCCCCACGCGCGGAGGGCGGTGCCCAGGAGGGGGGCGGCGGCGAACCACGCCCAGGCGCGGCGGCGGCCGGCCTGGCGTTCGCGGTAGAACAGCAGGAGGGTGGCGGCATAGGACCAGGTGGTCAGCGCGGAGGCTGCCGGGGGGAGGCCCGTGACGTCGAAGTCAGTCTGGCGCAGGATATGGGGAACGAGCAGCTGCCAAAGGCAAATGGCGGCAAAGGCGGCGGCGGCCACGGCCAGGGACAGCCCCAGGGTGGCGGCCAGGTTCCTGGGCGCAGGAGTCCCGTCGCCGGGGCGCGGGTGCAGGAAAAGAGCGCCGATGGCCAGCGCCCCGCCGAGAATGGCGCCGCGCACGCCGAACACGAGAGGAACGAGCAGTCCGCTAATGAAGCCGGCGGCGGCGGCAACGAGAACAAACAGCACCTTGCGTTGGGTCAGGCTCATGGGGCATCTCCGGGTGTTGGGGCGCGGGTGTTCGACGTGACGAGGGCGAAATAGGCGGGGAGGGGTTCGGGGCCGGCCTCGCGGCAGATCTGCTCGCTGAGGTCGGGCGGCAGGGGAAAGCCGGCGGCGGCGCGGGCCTGGACGGCATCGCGGTGGCGCTGGATGAAGCAATGGGTGCGGGGATTGTCGCCCATGGCGAGGTTCATGCGGTGCCAGAGGTCGGCGAGGGGGGTGTCGCGGACGTTGCCGAAGCCGAGCGGGGTGAAGTCGCAGGGGCAGACGACACCGGAGGGTTCGATGAAGAGGTGCTGGGTGCCGGCGCCGCAGCCGAAGATCTCGGGGCTTTCGACATGGTTGAACGCGCAGACTTTGGGGCCGTGCCGGGCGCGGTTGGTTTCGACGTGGAACCGCCGGAGGGCGGCGATGTCGCCGGGCGCCAGCAGCGCCGAGGCGGCGCAGCCGGAGAGTCCGCCGCAGGGCATGGCTTCGACGATGCGCAGTTCGTGCGCGCGCAGTCCGGCGAGCAGGCGGTGGATGCGGTTTGGCATGCCGGCGCGGACGGCGGCGGGCGTGGCGACCATGCCGGCCATGGTGTAGAAGCCCTGGGCGCGGGCGAGGCGCAGAGCCTCGAGGGCCACGGCAAACGAGCCGGGGCCGCGGGCG
Organism: Kiritimatiellia bacterium; assembly: GCA_040768005.1. Classification (GTDB taxonomy): domain Bacteria; phylum Verrucomicrobiota; class Kiritimatiellia; order CAIQIC01; family Lenti-01; genus JAAZFE01. Next base: position 18,235 of record JAXGNL010000004.1, on the reverse strand, counting down.
GCGTCGTGGGCCTCGGCCGTGTCGGCATCGAGGCTGACGCAGACGGACCACAGGCCGGCGGCGCGGAGTTGCGCGGCGAGGGCGGGCGTGAAGCCCTGGCCGGAGGTGAAGAGGATGGTGGACGCGCCCTGGGCGGCGGCGCGGACGAGGGCCGGGAGATCCTCGCGTACGCAGGGCTCTCCGCCGGTGAAGCCGATGAGGCTGGTGCCGAGGCCGTGGAGCTGGCGGATGGTGTCGAGCCATTCGGCGGCGGCAAGTTCGGGGCCGGTGCGGCGTCCGCCGCGGCTGCAATGGGGACAGTGCAGGGGGCAGCGCGCGGTGATGGCCAGGAATGCCGAGACGGGGCTGAGGTGGCGGCCCGAGAACAGGTTGTCGAACATCCGCTGGTAGGCCGGACCCGGAAACGGCGGCAGGAAGGAATTAAGCACCCATTGGCCGCGATGGCGGGTGAGGCGTTCGCCGTCGAGCCACGCATGGACAAACCGGCGGGCCCGGGCGATGCGGAGGCGGCCGCTGGCGGGATCATAGACGTCGGCGGGCAGGCGCTGGATGCCGCGGGCGCGCATGGTACGCAGGGCCCGGAGCGGCGGGCCGGAGACGCGGGGATCAAACAGCAGGGCGGCAAACTGGAGGAGAGACAGGCTCATGGGCTTTTTGCAATAGCGAGCACGTAGTGGTGCCGGATGGGTTCGGGATCGGCGGCGAGGCGCGCCTCGAAGGTATCGGCGACGGGCCCGGGGCGGTCGAGCGGCAGCATGGCGTCGAAGCCGGCGAGGGTGCCGGTGCGCAGCAGCCACGGCAGGAGGCGGCCGTCGGGCGTTGGGCGCGGCGTGATCGGACAGAGGCCTTCTTCGAAGTGGTCGAGGACAAGTCCGGCGCGCTTCAGGTCGGCGCGGACGGCGAGGGGCGAGCGCGGGAAGGGAAAGCGGGCGAGGCACTGCAGTTCCGCGGCGTGAGCCTGCATGCAGTAGCGGAAGGCGCGGCGCAGAGGTCCCAGGGTGTCGGCGAGATTGACGACGAAGGCGAGGTGTCCGCCGGGCACGAGGGTGCGGCGGGTCTCGCGGCAGAAGCGGCGGAAATCGGCATAGCCAGCCGACCAGGCGGCGGCGGCGAGCGCGGCGGAGGCGGCGGGGCGGGCGGCGAGAAAGGCGAGCATGTCGGCGACGTGCCACTCGATGGCGCCGGCGCCGGGGCGCGTGCGGGCTTCGGCGATCATGCCAGGGGAGAGGTCGCAGGCGATGAGGGGGCGCCCGGGATGGCGGGCGGCGAGTTGGAGGGCGGCGAAGCCGGTGCCGCAGCCGAGATCGAGGAGGTCGCCGGGCGGGATGTCGTCCGGCAGGTGGTCGAGCAGGCGGCGGGTGGTGCCGTGCAGGTGCAGGAGCCAGGCCTGGTCGTAGTCGGGGGCAAGCCGGTCATAGCTTTGGGCCACGTGGCCGGGCCGCACCCAGCGGTGGCGGGCCAGCAGGCGGATGACCTGCCCGTTGAGCCGGGCGCAATCCACATAGCGCTGGAGGCGCATGGGAATCAGATCGGGCCGCAGCCGGCGGCCAGCAGCGCAAGCGCGGCGAGCACCAGAAGGCCGATCACGGAAAGGTGGCGTTTCATGGGCCACAGGATGCCAGAGGCGCGTCCGCGCGGCAAGCGGGAAGGCAGGTGAGAAGGGGGGCGGGTCAGCTGGTTCTGTCGGGTCGGCCGGCGGGGGGATAGGCGAGAGAGCGGGCGAGGCGGGCGAGGTTGCGCATGCCGAAGGCGACGCCGAGGCGGGAGGTGGCGGGGCCGAACTTGCGGTAGAGCAGGTTGAACTCGAAATGGGCCATGCGCTGGGCGGGGTCATGGGGGCGTCGGCGCCAGATGCCGGCGAAGGAGTAGAACCGGCGGTAGGCGCGGAGGTAGCCGGCTTCGAGCTCGGCGGGGGACATGCGGGCGGGGCGGAAGACGGCGCGGGAGGTGTTGTAGTGGCGCAGGTCGCGGTCGACGATGCGGCCTTCGTCTTCCAGTTGCCGGTGGAGGCGGGTGCCGGGATAGGGGGTGAGGATGTGGGCGGTCATGGTGGAGACGCGGTTGGCCTCGAGCCAATCGACGGTGGCATCGAAGACCTCGGGGCCGTCGCCGTCGAAGCCGAAGACCACGCTGGCGTTGACCATGATGCCGCGGCGATGGATCTGGTGGATGGTGCAGGCGAAGGTTTCGGGCCGGTTCTGGCGCTTCTGGCAGCGGAGGAGGTTGTCCGGGTTGACGGTTTCGAAACCGATGAAGAGCGACCGGCAGCCGCATTCGGCCATCAGGTCGAGCAGATCCGGGTGGCGGCCGATGTCGGCGGAGACGGCGGCATGCCAGGTCAGGCGCAGGGGGCGGAGGGCGAGGAGAAGTTCGCGGGCGCCGGCGGGCGAGCCGATGAAGTTGTCGTCGATGAACATGACGTGGTCGGTGCCGAGCGATTCGATTTCGCGCAGGACCTGGGGCACGGACTTGGCGCGGTAGCGGGCGTCGAGGTTGGGGGAGGAGTTGTAGCAGAAGTCGCAGCGCCAGGGGCAGCCACGCCCGGCGGTGATGGTGTTGGTGAAGAGGTAGTCCTTGCGGCGCAGGAGATCCCAGCGGGGGACGGGGACGCTGGCGGGATCGACGGGGCCGGAGGCCTGGTAGCGGGGGCGGAGGGCGCCGGCCTGGGCATCGCGCACCACCTGCGCCCAGAGCGGTTCGGCCTCGCCGACGACCACGGCGTCGGCATGGGCCGCGCAGTCGCCGGGGCAGGCGGTGGGATGGATGCCGCCGAAGACGACGGGGATGCCGCGGGCGCGGTAGCCGGCGGCGATGGCGCAGGCGCGCGGAAAGGTATCGGCCTTGACGGTGATCCCGACCAGGTCGGGGGATTCGTCCGGGCGGGGGCGCTCGATGTTTTCGTCCTCGAGGGTGACGCGATGGCCTTCCGGGGTGAGGGCGGCGAGCACCAGCAGGGCGAGGGGCGGCGACATGCGGGTTTTCCATGCGGAATCCATGGGCCGGCGCGACATGCGCGGGGAGATCAGTTTGATCCACAGCGGGCGGGGCGCGGGCGGGTCCGGGACGGGATGGGTTGTTGGGAGGATCACGGGGACGGCTACCGGCCGGCGGGGCGGCGGGACTGCCAGCCGTAGGGGATGTAGTCTGATTCGACGCGGTCGGGGTAGAGGGTAAGGGCCAGGAAGCCTTCGGGGGTGCCCTGCCAGCTGCCGCGCCACCACATGCCGCAGACGGCCCCGCCGGTGAGGAAGGTGGTGCCGTTGTGTTCGAACCGCTCGTGAACGTGGAGGTGTCCCTGCAGGACGGCCAGCAGGCGGTGGCCGGCGAAGGCGTCGAGGACTTCGCGGTGGTTGAGAATGGCGCGGTTGGAGGGAGGGGCGATGACCTGGCCGTCGGCGTCGCGGTAGAATCGGGTGAGAAGCGGGAGGTGGGTGACGACGACGATGGGGGTTTCGGGGGACACCCGGGCCAGGTCGTCGCGCAGCCAGGCCATCTGTTCGGGGCCGATGAAGCCGCGGTATTTCAGATCGTCGCGGGTGATGTCGATGCCGTCGAGCAGGATGAAATGGTAGCCGCCGCGATCGAACGAGCGGAAGGTGCGGGAGAGGTTCATCCATTTCCGCACGTCGGCGCGGGGATCGTCCGCGGGCGGGGAGCCGTCGGCGGGTTCGACGCCGACGAGGTCGTGATTGCCGATGGCGGAAACGGGTTCGGGGCGGATGGCGTCGTGGAACGCGCGGTAGGCCTGCCAGCGCGGGACGATGGATGCGGGGGTGGCGATATAGCCGTCGGTGATCATGTCGCCGCCGCAGAGGACAAGATCGGCCTGCCGGGCGTTGATGGCGTCGGCGGCCATGCGCAGGGCGTCGGGGGTGTCCCATTCGGTGCGGGTGTGGATGTCGGTGAAAAAGACAACCCGAAGGGGTTGAGGCGGCGGGGCGGGGGGGCGGGAGCATGCGGCGAGGAAGGCGGTCAGGCCCGTCAGGAGCAGGGCAACGGCGGCGGGGCGGCATTTCATGCGGGGCTCCTCCGGGCGGCCAGGCGTTCGGCGGCGACGGCCGCCAGCAGCAGCGCCAGAAGCAGGGCCGAGACCTGGCGCTGAGTGAACCGGGTGATCAGGTGGCGGCTGACGGGGCTGACGTAGGGGGCGGGCGGCTGCGCCAGGCGTTCCATGAGCCGGGCGCGTTCCTCGGGCCATTGGAACGAGGAGTGGCGAAGGGTCTGGGGGAAATGGGATTCCAGGATCCGGTTTTCGCTGTGGGCGACATGGGCATAGAAGCGCAACCGGTCGGGGGTCTGCGGATCGCGCACGGCGGCGGCGTGGCGGTCGCGGCGGAACAGGTGGATGCGGGTTTCGACGGCGAGCGGGTCGCGATGGGCGAGGTGTTCTTTCAGGAAGCGGAAGTACTGCGGATCGGTGCGCGCACCGGCCTGAAGGAGCGCGCCGGCGCGGGCGCCTTCTTCGCGGTCGCGGCGCCGGAGTTCATCGGGCGGCAGGCGGGAAAAAAAGACGCCGGTGCCGGGGGCTTCGATGCGGAAGCCGTATTCGGCGGTGAGGTGATCGAGGCGGCGGGCGGCGGGAACGAGGCGGGCGTAGGCGTCCTGGAGGCGCGGGGTGTTGTTGACGCAGAACAGCAGGAGCAGGAGGTTGAGGATGGCGAGGCGGCTGGCGGTGCGGAGGCCGGCGGGAGAGAGACGGCCGCGGATCCGGGCGGGGCGGATGCCGGCGGCGAGGGCGATCTGCACCAGGCCGACGGCCTGGGCGTTGATCCAGATGTCGCGGTAGTCGAAGTAGCGCCGGGGCACGACCCATTGGATCAGTTCATCGAGAATGCCGAGGGCGGCGCCGGCCAGTGCGGCGGCGAGATAGATGGATGGATCGCGCAGGCGGTGGGAGAAGGCGCGGAACAGCAGGATGGAGAGGACGCCGTACTGGACGAAATGGAAGGCTTCTTCGGGGTTGGCGCGCAGGGACCAGATGAGGCAGGTGAACAGGCCGCCGACGGCTGACAGCACGAAGAGCTGAGAGGGGCGGGCGGTCCACCGGCGGCGGAACAGGGCGCGGAGTATCCAGGCGGCGGCGGCGGCGAAGGCGAGGAACGTGATCCACAGGAAGACCTCTTTTCCGGCGCGCTCGCGGACGGTTTCCTGGATGGCACGGGCGAGCGGAATGGTGAGGTAGATGAAGGCCGTCCAGGCGGCGACGCCCAGCCAGGCGGTGGATTCCTTTTCACGCGGCGCATCGCTGAAGAACATGGAGGCAGTCTAGCCTCGGAACGGGCCGGCGTCCATAACGGGAATGGGGGGGGGCGGGGCGTATCTCCGTTTCATTGACCGACCAGAAATGAAACATCTTGGTTCTGTCAGCCGGCCCTTTTGGAGTGCGCGGGCATGACCGCGCTTTTCCGGGCCGCGACATGTCGCGGCCCCAAAGCGGCGTCATGCCGCCGCACTCCAAATCAACGCCCTCAATCCGGCCGGATATAGTCAGTCCATCGGGGATGCGCCCGGGCAGACGGGGAGAGAACCGGACGGGTTTCTCGCCAAGGGCGCAAAGAACGCCAGGGAGAGGGGGGCAACCACGGATGGACACGGAATTCACACGGATGGGGAGGTTAAGAACAGCCGGGTCTCACGGAGGCATGGAGGCGCAGAGGAGAAAATTATAAATTATAGGACCGACCCCTTCGCTTAAATTATAGGACCGACCCCTTCGCTACCCCTTCGGCGTAGCCGGAGCGGGTGTTCGTCCGCGAGGCCGGAATTACACCCCGGGCGGGAGTTTGGATGCCATGGATTTCCGGCGGTCGAGCCGGCGGCCATCCGCGGTAAATGTTCCATCGCCGACCGCATGAAGAATGCGTTGTTCCTTGCGGGTCGAGTCCAGATGTGCGGCCACGGCCTCCATCACTACGATGTTGTGCCGGCCGATGAGGTCGATGACCTTGCACTCGATGTTGGCCAGGCATTCCCGGATCAGGGGCGCCTTGATTTTCTTGGCCGGCACGGGGGTGAGATGGAACCGGGCGAATTTGTCGGTGTCCGCGCCGGAACAGGTGCCGATGCCGACGACCTGGTCCAGCAGGTCCGCGCCGGGGATGGCGATGACGCACTCCCGGGTTTTCCGGAGCGCCCGGAACGAGTAGTTCCATGCTCCGGTGGCGATGGCGAATTGCGGGGTGAAGTCCAGGACCATCGTCCAGGTGATGGTCATGATGTTGTTCTTCCTGCCGTCCCAGGTGGTCACCAGGACGACCGGCCCTGGCTCGATCAGGGTGAAGGCTTTGTTGAGCTTCAGCGATCGCATGGCCGTTCCTTCCGCACATTTCCGCAATAGCAGTTGCCCGTCAGCATGGAGGTCTCCCTGGGTTCAAGGGAAGAGTACCGCAGTTTGTCCGGAACGCCAAGGGGGAGGGGACCAACCACGGGTTGGACACGGATTCACACGGATGGGGAGGGGAAGAACAGCCGGCTCTCACGGAGACGCGGAGGAACGGAGGGGAGCGGATTATAAATTATAGGACCTATTCTACCCCGATTGTTCACTTATCCTGAACCTATCGGGTCGTTTTCAAGAAACACATGCCTGAAGAACCGCTTAGAGTCATGGTCAACATAGATCATTTCTACGATTGGCGAGGCGTCAGGATCGTATGGATTTCTAGGGCGCGGGTTTGTGCTGAGATATGGGGTAAGCATTTTTCCTGTAATCGGACTCACCGGTTTTGAGTGCCGGAAAAAGCACCATAAAACCAGAATAACGACTAGGCTGGCCAACATAGTGAGACCGCCGAGGGTAGTATGGCCCCTGAACACGAGAAGGACACCTGTGAAGAAAGCCAAAGCTAGAATAAGATTTGGCCAGCCATAGGCTTTGCCAAAATCATGGTCCCAATCGTTGGCCTCAGCGTATTCCTTTTCGATTAATTCTGATGGGTCAATTTTATCCATAGTATAAGCGAATAGTTATATTCTGCCTACTTCGAGCAGGGTGTTCCAAGTCGGGTGCGGGTGTTTCCACATCTGAAAGAATAGGCATTTTCCGGGGAGGAGGCAAGGATGGAAGTGCCTGGCGGGGGCGGAGGTAGGCCGGGGGCGCATCTGCGATTTGGTGCATGCTCGGGTCATATTGAGCGAAGGCGCGTAGCGCTGGAGTCGAAATATCTGGGCTTCATCCCAAAGGCTGGCCTGCGGGACCAAGCCGAGATCCCTCGACAGGCTCGGGATGACAGTCACACAGCCGGATTTCAATTTGGATGCACCGAATCGCAGATGCGCCCGGGGCCAACCACGGATGGACACGGATTCACACGGATGGGGAGGGGAAGACCAGCCGGCTCTCACGGAGACGCGGAGGGGGGCGGGAGAAAAATCTGACGGGATTGATTCCCGTTGTGAAAATTATTGGATTCTTCCCTTCACCGTGAGTTCTCTCTTTTGTTTACCATACACAATACAGTAATGCATCTCATCCAGAAGAATATCGCTTTGTTTTTCTTTTATTGCTTGTTCAACCAGAAGGCGATGAGGTATGGAAATATCATTGATACGCGATTGGATAATAACTTGAGGACCTTGAGGTATTAATTGCCCAACTTTGCCCGCCCACAGAGTGATTTCCGAATTGAGTACTTTGAAGAAAACAAATGGCATGGCAGGCGGCGTCTTTATTCTGGGTTTTCTTTCGCCGCTCAAAATCAAGTGGCTGACAGGATTCTTCACCTGTTCATGTTTGTTTTTCTCTCCAAGACTTTTTAAAGCTTGAAATTCATCTACAACAGCAAGATTTCGCAAGGCAATCTTTGATGCAGTCACCTTATGAGCTTTAGGAGGTTTCTTGTGAGTTAGACCTAATCCCGATTTTGCCAAGGTTGAATGAAATAATATTTCAGTCAGTTTAAACCACTCGCCCCTAACATGGTGGCGCAGAAAAAGCCGATGAAGCTTTTTTTCATCTTCTATTGCATTTGCCGTTTCAAAATAGCAGCACAGATGAATCGGCAGCGGATTGCCAATTTGCAGTTGTGACAACCTTTCATACAGATCGGCGGCGATTCCGATTTTTAGGTAATCCCCGCATCGGATTAAATAGATGAAGTTGGTTCCGCTTCTGTATTCTGAGTATTGGAGTAAATCTGCTCGTTCCGGCGTGTCGGCTGGTTCAATGCCATAGAATTTGAAAAAGTGTTTTATTCTGTCTGGCGGCTCATGCGGCATTGTGATCAGAAAATAGCATTGGGCTTACGATGTGTCAATGAAACGGCCATGAAATGGAAGATAGATTACACTTCCTGGGGAATCTGCAACACAGACTACAGGTGCTGTTTTTTTAGTCTTTCCAAAACAGAATGGTTTAAAAAATGCAGCCCATCTATCGGATTCCTTAGTAAGAGTGAACCGAGCCCAACATCAGATCGACTGTACTGACTGTTGATCTCGCTCACAGCCTTGCGCCTTGGGTTGCGGAGTAGGTTCCCTCCGTCACGCAAGGTGATGGGGCGCTTGGTGCCCCAAGCCACGGGCTACTTGGCTTCGTAGCGGCGTTTGTGGTCTTTGATGCCGGCGAGGCGGAAGGGGCCGCCGCGGTAGGGGGCGAAGACGTGGTCGGCGCCGTCTTTGGGGACGCCGTAGTTGAAGATGTCTTCGTACTGGCGGTAGGTGACGGGGGTGCGGGAGTCGAGCATGGCGCGGTGGGCGTCGGTGAAAAGGTGTTCGCGGTATCCCTTCTGGACGATGCCGGAGAAGAATTCGGCCATGCAGCCGGAGCCGTAGGAGAAGAGTCCGATGCGCCGGTGGTCGAGGCTGCCGGGGGCGTTGTCGAGGAGGGAGGCGAGAGCTTCGTAGACGCAGGCGGCGTAGGTGTTGCCGGTCTGGCGGTTGTAGAGGAGGGCGGGTTCGAGGAGGCGGTCCTGCTCCTCTTTGGGGGGCAGGGCAACGCCTTCGGCCTTGCAGAGGCGCTCGAAGGATTTGTAGGCGATCTTGGTGAAGGGGAGATGGAAGCAGAAGTGGGCGTGATCGGCGAGGAGGGTGCGGCCGGAGGCGGCGTGGTAGTTTTTCCAGGCCTCGAGGAGGGTGGTCAGATACATGCGGGTGGAGTATTTGCCGTCCACGAGGGCTTCGTCGCGGTAGTTGGGGCGCCAGAAGTCCATGATGTCTTCGGTGTAGAAGCCGGCTTCGGGGTCGAGGGCGAGGATGCGGGGGTGGGCGGAGACGAGCATGGCGACGGCGCCGGCGCCCTGGGTGGGTTCGCCGGGGCTGGCGAGATCATAGCGGGCGATGTCGGCGGCGAGCACGAGGGCCCTGGTGTGGGGGCGGGCGGCGACCATGGCGGCGGCCATGCGGAGGCTGGCGGTGGCGCCGTAGCAGGCTTCCTTGACTTCGATGCAGCGGCAATTGGAGGGCAGCTGGAGGAGGCCCTGGCAGAAGCAGGCGGCGGCCTTGGACTGGTCCACGCCGGATTCCGTGGCGAAAATCAGCAGTTCGATGTTGTCGCGTCCGGCCTTGTCGAGAAGGGGCAGGGCGGCATTGGCGGCGAGGGTGACGATGTCCTGGTCGGGGGGCACGACGGCCATGCGTTCCTGGCCGATGCCGATGACGAACTTGTCGGGGTCCACACCGCGCTTTTCCGCGAGGGTGCGCAGGTCGAGCACGTAGGAGGGGGTGTGGAAGGAGATGAGGTCGATGCCGATTTTCATTTTATTGGATAGAGGTCAGGATAAAGGGGACAGGGGACTGGGGACAGGGGACAGAGGACGGAGGACAGAAGACAGAGGCCAGAGGACAGAAGACAGAGGCCAGAGGACAGAAGACAGAAGAGACAGAGGACAGAAGACAGAGGACGGAGGGGCGGGGGGCAGGGGCGGGGTTGGATTTTCCATGACATGGAAATCTTTTTAGCATGTTTTCCACGCCATGGAAAAAATATTTCCACGGTGTGGAAAACGGGGGGCGGGGGAGGCGGATATGATTGTTTTATAAAACTGTCATTTTTCGGGTTTGGGGGCGGCGGGGCTGGAAGCCGCCGGTTCATGGGATCAGAGGCCGAGGGTGCGGGAGATGGCGTCGGAGGGGCCGAGAAGGACGAGGGTGTCGTCGGGGGCGATGGCGGTACGGGCGTCGGGGAGGAGGGCGTCGAGGGTGCCGTCGGGGGAGCGGCGCTTGATGAGCAGGACGCGGATGCCGAGGGTGTCGGGGAGGCGGACGTCGGCGAGGGTTCTGCCGTGGTAGGCGGCGGGGGGTTCCCACTCGGCGAGGTGGAAGCCGGGAGCGATGGGGAGGGGATGGCGGGAGAGCCGGGAGAGTCCGCCGGTGAAGGCGCCGGGGGCGTCGGCCTTGAGGATTTCCTCCTGGTAGGCGGAGAGGACATCGGGGTAGGCGAGGGTGCCGAGGAGGCGGGGGGCGTCGGCGGACTGGACGACGGGGATTTCCTGCAGGCGGATGGAGGCGAAGCGGGCGAGGGCGGCGGAAAGGGTGTCATCGGCCTGGACGTGGGGGATGTCGCGGCGCATGACGTCTTCGGCGCGGAGGATGTCGAGGAGCTGGGGAGGGGAGAGCAGGACGCGGCGGGCATCGGCGAGGGGATGGTGCCGAGGGAGAAGTCCGTCGGGATCCACGACGTAGAACTGGGCGGTTTCGGAGGCGAGCATGCGGTCCATGAGGGCGCGGGCGGGGGCGTCGGGGGGATGGTTTCGGGGGAGGGGCGGAGGAATTCGCGGACATGGCGGGAGAGGAGGAGGTCGGGGGAGCGTCCGTGGAAGAGGCGGATGCCGTCGCGGGCGAGCTTGAAGGTATAGATGGAGAGGTGGCCGGTGAAGCGGGAGGAGAGGACGGTGCTGAGGATGGCGACCATCATGACGGGGAGAATGATGTCGTAGTTGGACGTGATTTCGAAAATCATGAGGATGGCGGTGATGGGCGCGAGCATGGAGCCGGAGATGACGCCGCCCATGCCGACGAGGGAATAGGCGGCGATGCCGCCGAAGCGGTCGCCGAGGAGGGGTTCGGCCAGGGTGCCGACAAAGGCGCCGAGGAGGGCGCCGAGGGCGAGGGCGGGGGAGAAGACGCCGCCGGAGCCGCCGGAGCCGAGGGTGAAGCCGGTGGCGAGGAGTTTGGCCAGGGCCAGGGCGATGAGCAGGAGGGCGGGGAACCGGGAGGAAAAGGCGTCGTTGCAGAGTTCCTGGCCGCCGCCCATGACCTGGGGGAAGAGGCAGGCGAGCGCGCCGAGGAGAAGACCGCCGAGGGCGGGGCGCATCCAGCGGGGGGGATGGCGGGGGCGGTCGAAGAGATGTTCGGCGAAGGAGATGAAGCGGATGTACACCCAGGAGGCCAGTCCGCAGAGGAGGGCGAGGACCAGATAGGGGATGAGTTCCCAGGCGCTGGCGAAGGTGCAGGGGGGCGGGGAGAAGATGGAGGCATCGCCGCGCCAGGCCCGGGCGACGACGGTGGCGAGGACGGAGGAGATGACGATGGGGCTGAACTGGGCGGCGCCGAATTCGCCGAGGATGACTTCGACGGAAAAGAGGGCGCCGGCGACGGGGGCGTTGAAGGTGCCGGCGATGCCGGCGGCGGCGCCGCAGGCGACGAGGGTGCGCAGGCGGCGGGCGGAGAGGCCGAGGGAGCGTCCGATGCGCGAGCCGATGGCGGCGCCGATCTGGATGACGGGGCCTTCGCGTCCGGCGGAGCCGCCGGAGCCGATGGTGACGGCGGAGGCGAAAATCTTGGCCAGGGCGACGCGACCGCGGATGCGCGCGCCGTGCAGGGCGACGGCCTTGATGACCTGGGGGACGCCGTGGCCCTTGGCCTCCGGAGCGAAGAAGGTGGTGATGAGGCCGACGAGCAGGCCGCCGGCGGCGGGGAAGAGGATGAGTTTCCAGGCGGGGGTGCTGCGGAGGAAGGCGGCGGCGGGTTCGGCGGTGTGCCAGAAGGTGCGCTGGACGAGATGGATGGCGGACTCGAAGACGATGGAGCCGAGGCCGCCGAGGAGGCCGATGGCGGCGGCGGTGAGCAGGAGAAAGAGGTAATCGCCGCCGCGGGTGCGTTCCTTCCACGATCCCCATGCGCGCCGGAGCCCGAGGCGGAGTACGCGCAGGCGGGTGGCCGGGAAAATGGGTTGGCGGATGGACATGCAGGCAGGATAGGACGGGGGGGGCGGGGAGGCAATCCTCAATCGGCTCCGGCAGAATGGGCTGGATTCGGCGGGGGGGCGGCGGCTAGACTGCGCGCAATGAATTCGAGCCGAAGGCAGCGGGTGGCGGTGGATGCGCGGTGGGTGTTCCGCGAGCTGAGCGGGATCGGCCGCTACACGCTGGAGCTGCTGCGTCAGCTGGGGGAGAGCGGCGGCGGGATGGATTTTCTGGTGCTGGTGCGGGATGCGGAGCGTCGGGGGTTCATCGAGCGCGAGGCGGGGCTGGCGGGGAAGGCGCACATCGAATTTGCGGAGCTGCCGCACGGGGTGTTTTCGGTCCGGGGGCAGTTTGCGGCGGCGCGGCTGCTGCGGGAGCGGGGGGTGACCGTGTATCATTCGACGAATTTCATGGTGCCGCTGCCGGCGTTTCCGCGGCGGCGGCCGCATGCGATCCGGTGCGTATGCAACATCCACGATCTGATTCCGCTGGTGCATCCGGAATTCACGCCGCGGGCGCTGAAGACGAGGCTGTATCCGGTGTACCGGGGGCTGATGCACGAGATTGCGCGGCGGGCGGACGCGGTGGTGACGGGGAGCGAGTCGGCGAAGACCGACATCGTGCGGTGGCTGAAGATGCCGGAAGAGCGCATCGTGGTGGCGCCGGACGGGGTGGAGGCGCGGTACCGGCCGGGCGGGGAGAAGCCGTCGGTGCGCGGGGGGCCGAAGACGGTGCTGTACGTGGGGCGGAGCGATCCGTACAAGAATCTGCCGGGGCTGATGGAGGCGTTTGCGCGGCTGGCGGGCGAAGGGGTGGCGGCGCGGCTGCGGATCGTGGGGTCGCCGGATGCGCGGTATCCGGAAGCGGCGGAGACGGCGCGGCGGCTGGGGGTGGCGGACCGGGTGGAGTGGTCGGGGTACCTGGACGAGGCGGGGCTGGTGAAGGCGTACCAGGAGGCGGATGTGCTGGCGCTGCTGTCGAAATACGAGGGGTTCGGGCTGCCGGTGCTGGAGGCGATGGCGTGCGGAACGCCGGTGGTGTGTTCGAACGCGGCGAGCCTGCCGGAGGTGGCGGGGGGGGCGGCCTGGCTGGTGCCGCCGGAGGATGCGGCGGGAGCCGCGGCGGCGCTGAAAACGGTGCTGACGGAGGCGGGGACGGCGTCGAGGCTGCGCGAAGCGGGGCTGGCGCGGGCGGCGGCGTTTACCTGGCGGGCGGCGGCGGAAGCGGTTCTGCGCGTGTACCGGGAGGGGGAGGCATGAGCCGGAACTGGACCGTGGCGCTGGCGCATGACTGGCTGAACGGGATGCGCGGCGGCGAGCGCTGCCTGGACTTGATCTGCCGGGAATTTCCGCAGGCGGAGCTGTACACGCTGCTGTTCCGGCCGGAGCTGGTGTCGGAGGCGATCCGGAACCGGACGGTGCACGAATCGGGGCTGGCGCGGCTTCCGTTTTTCCGCGGGCACTACCGGTGGTTTCTGCCGCTGTTTCCGCGGGCGATGGAGTCGTTCCGGGTGCCGGCGGGGACGGACCTGGTGCTGAGCACGAGCCATTGCGTGGCGAAGGGGCTGGTGCCGCCGCCGGGGGCGAAGCACCTGTGCTACTGTTTCACGCCGATGCGCTATGCGTGGTCGCTGCAGGCGGACTATTTCGGGCACAACCGGCTGAAGCGGGCGGCGCTGGAGGTGATGCTGTCGCGGCTGCGGGAATGGGACCGGAAGGCGAGCGGGCGGGTGGACCGGTTTGTGGCGATCAGCCGGCATGTGCAGGGACGGATCCGGGAGTATTACGGGCGGGAGTCGGCGGTGGTGTATCCGCCGGTGGCGACGGAGTATTTCACGCCGGACGGGCGCGGGGGGGATGACGGCTATGATCTGGTGGTGTCGGCGCTGGTGCCGTACAAGCGGGTGGATCTGGCGGTGCGGGCGTACTCGCAGACGGGATTTCCGCTGAAGGTGGCGGGGGCGGGCACGGAGCTGGAGGCGCTGCGGAAGCTGGCGTCGCCGAACGTGGAGTTTCTGGGGCGGGTGCCGGACGAGGGCGTGCGGGATTTGTACCGCCGCTGCCGGTTCCTGGTGTTTCCGGGCGAGGAGGATTTCGGGATCGTGCCGCTGGAGGCGCAGGCGTGCGGCAAGCCGGTGGTGGCGTACGGGCGGGGGGGGCTGCTGGAGACGGTGGTGGCGGGCCGGACGGGGGTGTTTTTCGGCGAGCAGACGGCGGAGGGGCTGGCGGAGGCGGTGTCGCGCGCGGAGGCGCTGTCGTGGGATGCGGGAGCGATCCGGGCCCATGCGGAGCAGTTCGGCGAAGCGCGGTTCCGGGAGGGGCTGCGGGCGGAGCTGGACGCGCTGATGGGGGGCGGGCGGTGATGAGGACGGAACGGGAGCCGGGACCGGGCGCGCAGTGGCTGGAGGTGTCGCGGGGGTTTTCCAGCCTGTTCTGGGGGATGCCGACGATGGCGGCGGCGCATGCCGCGGCGCTGGCGGGTCTTTGGCCGGTGCGGGTCATGATCGGGGCGGCGGTCGCGTCGTTTCTGCCGGTGGGGCACGGGTTGTGGCGGCTGTGGTCGGCCGGGGAGCTGACGCCGCGCTGGCGGCGGCGGACGGGCCAGGCGGCGGGGCTGGCGCTGGCGACGGCGTATTTCTCGCCGTTTCTGGTGTGGTGGAGCGTGTGGCCGATGAAGGGTTTTTTTGCCGTGCAGGCGGGGGGCCACTATCTGGCGCTGGTGGTTTTGCTGGCGGCCCTGAACCGGCTGGCGGGGGAGGCGGCGCGCGGGCTGGGCGATGCGGCGCTGCGGCGCGAGGCGAAGGCGGGGGCGGGCATGGTGGCGGGGATGAGCCTTTGCACGGTGACGGCGCTGGTGTGGCTGTTTCACCGCGCGGGCCTGCTGGAGGCGGGCATGCCGACCCTGCTGGCGCAGCTGTCGCGCCTGACGGGGGAGACGCGCACGCTGCTGCTGCTGCCGTATGCCATGACGGCCTATGTGATGTGGCGGGCGAAGGAAGCCGGGTTCCGCCGGGCGGTGGACCGCGCCGGGGAGGGAGGCGAACCGGCGGTGCCGCACGGGGGCGGGGCAGCGGGCTGAGCGGATTGGATTGACCGCCCCGCGCCGCGGGCGTGGGGAGGGGAGTGTCGGGGCGGGGTTATTCCCAGGGGAAGCGCCGGGCGGGCTTGTCTTCGTCGGGTTCGGCGGCGGCCGGCTGCGAAGGCATCTTGGCGTCGATCTGTTCCTGAAGCGCCAGGGCTTCGGGATCGTCGGGCATGTAGGTTTGGTAGCGGTTCATCTGGATTTTGGCGCGGCGGTACTGGCGCAGGCGGAACATGGCTTCGGCCCACTTGAGATAGCGTTCATAGCGGTAGGGGGCCAGTTCCTCGGAGCGGGTGTAGCAATCGTGGGCGGTTTTCCAGTCGCCGAGGAGGGTGTAGAGAACCGCGAGTTCCTCCCAGAGCAGGGGGTTGCGCGGGTTGCGCTGGATGGCATCCTGGAGAAGCGTCACGGCGCGCTGATCCTCTTCGAGGCGGCGCAGGACATCCAGCAGTCCGTTCAGGGTCCAGGCGTAGGGGTGGTTGGGGCGGTTGCCGTATTTTTGCCACTGGAGGGCGGCGCGCCGGTTGATGCCGTCGAGCAGGTGAAGGGTTTCCGCCAGGGCGATGGCGGCGTCGGAGTTCCAGGGATCGCGCTGCAGGGCATAGTCGAGGAAGGGGCGGGCGTCGGCGGGGCGGTTCATGGCGAGGAGTTCGCGGCCGATGGCGACGGCGGCGTGGATGTCGCCGTAGCCGCAGCGGCCGGGGGCCTCGCAGAGAAGCGCGAGGCTGTCGCGGGCGTCCCGGCCCAGGCAGGTCCGGGTGAGGGCGAGCAGGGCGCGGGTGTCGAAGCGGTGGGGCCAGCGGGCGTAGGCGGCCTCGGCGGCGGTTTCGGCGCGGGCGGGATCGCCGGACTGGAGCAGGTGCCAGGCGGCGCGCATGGCCAGCCAGGCATCGCGGGGACGGCTGGCGAGGCGGCGGGCGAAGACGGCGCGGGTGTTGTCGGGGGAAAAGGCGGCGGCGCGTTCCTTCCAGTGCCGGAGTTCGTCGTTGAGCCGCGCCAGGGTTTCGGGGTTGGTCAGCTGCCGCCGGAAGGGGGCGCGCAGCTGCTGGCGGATCAGGGTTTCGGTCTGGGCGGCGCGGCCCCAGGGATGATAGAGCATGTCGTCGGCCAATTCGGCGGGGGCCGGGAGGCGTGCGGCGGGCTGGGCGGGGATGGCGCGCATGAACTCCAGCCGGTGGATCAGGGCGGAGGCCAGCAGGTGGCTGCCTTCGAAAGAAAAATGGATGTGGTCGAGAAACAGTTCGCGGCCGGGAATGCCCTGGGGGGAGCGGATGGCGAAGAGGGCTTCGGCATCGAGCAGGGAGGCCGGGCGGTCGGCGGCGCATTCGCGGATGAGGGCGTTGAGGCGGGAGTCGGCGCGCAGGCGAAGGGCGTCGGCGTCGCGGGCGCGGGAGAAGAGGGCGGCGGCCTCGGCGGTGCGGTGGTCGTTCAGGGCCAGGCGGGCGGCGCGGAACAGGGCCTCGGCGTGGGAGGGGTTTCGTTCGATGGCGCGGGCATAGAGGCGGGTGGCCTCGTAGCGGTTGGTGGCGGCTTCGGCTTCGACGGCGGCGCGCAGGGACTCGCGCACCTCCTGGGCGGTGACTTCGTTGGCCAGGAACGAGGTGGAGAACGGGGCGCAGTCGCGGAGATTGACCGGGACGGTGCAGACGATGACGGCGGGCGAGGCTTCCTCCGCGGCGGTGAGAATGGCGGCGAGGTTCTTGCGGAACGAGCGTTCGACGGTTTTGAGATGGGGATCGCGGGGGGCCAGGCGTCCGCGCAGGGTAATGGGTTCCTGGCTGCGCCAGGCCTCCAGGTCCACGCGGGCGGGAAAGAGGCGGTGGAAGGCGTCGGCGATGAACTGGGAGAGGCGGGTGCGGGAGAACAGGACCATCCAGCGCGCGATGCGGGAACTGGAGTGGAGGCGTCCCAGGCCGGTGGCGGGGCCGTAGGGGCCGGCGACTTCGTCGTTGCCGGTCAGCACGACGACGGCATCGGGCCGGAGGCGCGTCAGGTCGCGGGCGATTTCGCGCAGCACGTGGGAGTTGGCGCCGTCGAATCCCAGGGGGAGGACTTCGATGGCATGGCCGGGATAGCGGTGCTGGAGCATGAGTTCGAGCTGCCGGGGCAGGCCGAAGGCGGGTTCGGGCATGCCCATGGCGGCGGAACCGCCCAGCAGGCAGATCCGGATGGTGCCTTCGGGCGGGGATTGGAGGGCGACGACGGGCAGGGGGGCGGGGGCGAGGCGGCCGGGATAAAACCGGTAGGTGAAAAAGGGGTTTTCGGTCCAGGCGGGCTGGCCGTCCGTTTCGCCGGGGACGAGAAACCGCGTGGGGCGTCCGGGGAAAAGCAGGGGGGACAGCAGTTCGAGCAGAAGGCCGGCGAGGGCGAGAAGCAGCAGCGCGAGACCCAGCCGCTTGAACTGGCGAAGCAGAAAAGCGGCCCAGGGCGGCAGCTCGATCGGGTTGGCGGAACGGCTCATGCGATGGAAAACTATGGCAGGGGGGAAGCGGCCTGTAAAGAACGGGCACCGCCGCCGGCGGACGGCAAAAAGATGGAGCCAAAGATCGGATTCGAACCGATGACCGTCGCATTACGAATGCGATGCTCTGCCAGCTGAGCTACTTTGGCACCCACGTGACGCGCACTATGCCAGAGGGCCGGCGGCCAAGTCAAGCGGGCGGCGCGGATTCCCTGTGGCGCGGATTCGCGGCGCGCGCCGGCTTTCGGGGGGGGCGGGGCCCGGGCGCAGAGCGCAAACAGTTGTCAAAAAAAAGCCGTTAAAATTCAGTTAAATCCGCTGTTCTCCCATTGACAGGTTCTGGGGGGTGTTGAACGATGAAACAGTTGGAGTGTGAAGAACGGGACATGCCGACGATCTCCATGGCGGAAGTACGTTACAAAGAATGCAGGCATTGCGGGAACCGGGTTCATCCGCGGACCCGTCAATGTCCGTTTTGCGGGGAAGTGATCGGGGCGGGCTGGTTTTCCCTGGTGGGCACGGCGATGCTGGTGCTGGTGGTGCTGGGGCTGCTGACCTATGCCGCCTGCAA
>JAXGNL010000003.1:0-98101 GCA_040768005.1 Kiritimatiellia bacterium | reverse complement strand
AGCCGGGGCGGCGCCATTTGGCTTCGTGCAAGACGCGCAAGCAGAAGCGCCGGCTGCGCCAGACGGTGCAGGCGGGCGGCGCGATCGCCAAGTCCCTCTCGGACGAGATGGGCGCATAACCTTGATGGAGTAGGAGAGAACCATGCCCAGAACCACCAATTCCCCCGCCAGCCGCAAACGCCGCAAACGCCGTTTGGACCAAGCCAAGGGCTTCTACGGGAGCCGCAGCAAGCTGTTCCGCCAGGCCACGGAAGCCGTGGACCGCGCGATGGCCCTGAGCTATGCCCATCGCAAGGAAAAGAAACGCGACTTCCGCGGTCTGTGGATCGTGCGCCTGTCGGCGGCGTGCAAGCTCAATGAGATTTCCTACAGCCGGTTCATCGAAGGCCTGACAAAGGCCGGCGTTGAACTGAACCGCAAGATGCTTTCGGAAATCGCCATTCATGATCCGGAAGGGTTTGCCTCGCTGGCGGCCCTGGCCAAGAGCAAGGCGACGATTCCGGCGAAAGCGAAATAGGTTATCCAACAGGATCAACTCCGGCGCGGAACCTTGCCGTTCCGCGCTTTTTCATGCCCCGGGGATGGACGAAAAGACCGGGACCGACGGGAAAAGGGTTGCGATTTCAGGGAAAGGCCGTTTATGGATGTTATAAAAACCATACTATGGATGTTATAACAACCATAAGCTGAAAAACGGCGGAATGGGCGCAACGCGGAGGGGGAGGACTCAGGGCGTCAGCCGCCGGTGCAGGGCGGAGGCCAGTTCGGCGAAGGATCGGGCTTCGGGGAAAAGACCGGCGGCGGCCACGTCATGGCCGGGGCCGGAACGGCCATGGGTGCCGCGGATTTTTTCTGTTTTTCGGGAGGTGTGCGGGGGAGGGAAGCCGAAGAAGAGTTCGCAGGGATCGAAACCGGGTTTGTTGTGGATGTCCATGTGGGCGGCGTAGTCGGGGGCCTGGCGGGGATCGGTCCACCAGGGATAGGCGAACCAGCGGCCGGGGGCGGCGGTGAGCAGCAGGTCGCCGGAGCGGTCGGGATTGTGGAGGTCGCGCTCGATCTGGGCGGGCCGGTCGAGGATCTGATCCACGCCGGGTTCGGCGGCGAGGAGGTCGCGGACGCGGGGGAGATCGGCGGGGTCGGGGACATGGACGTGGGCGATCTGGTGGTCCACGATGGCAAAAGCGCGGGAGGTGAAGAAGTCGGGATAGAGCATGCGGGCGGTTTCCCGGGTGTGGAAGAGGCCGGCCTGGCGAAGAACGCGGTTGGGGAAGACGGCGCCGTCGGGGGCGGTGACGGCTTCGATGGCGTAGTCGCCGGTGAGAAGCCAGTCGCGGTCCTGGCGTTCGGCGGCGGCGACGAGGGGATCGATCTGGGCAAGGGTTTCGGCGAGAGCCCTGGCGGTCTGGGGGGAATCCGGACCGAAGCGCTGCTGGTCGTAGTCGAGGGAAGGCAGATAGACGAACAGATGGTCGGGCGCGTCTGGGCGGGAGAGAAGGAGTTGAACGGCTTCGGCGATCCAGCGGCCGACGGAGGCGCGGGCGAGGGGGCCCCAGTAGTGAAACAGGTCGAAGCGGCGGCCGAGGCTGGCGCAGAGTTCGGCATAGAGGGGTTCGGGGCGGGTATAGCAGTCCATGAGAATGCCGCCGTGGTGCCGGTGGATGGGCTTGGGGGAAATGACCAGGTCCACGGATTCGCCGAGGCTTTGCTGGAAGAACGCCATGCCGACGGTTTGGCCGGCGGCGCGGGCATCGTCCCAGATGCGGCGGCCGCGGACGAGGGCGGCGGACTGTTCCCAGAACCAGGGTCGGGCCAGGTCGCGATGGAACCAGCCGGAGGCCACGATGCCGTGGCGGGAGGGGGGCAGACCGGTGCGCAGCGTGGCCTGGGCGGGGCAGGTGAGCGAAAGCGGGCCGGGGGCCACGGGGCGGAAGGCGATTCGCATGGCGGGCCGGTGCTTTTCGATCAGGTTCCAGCCCAGACCGGCGGCGAGAATGACCAGGGTTTTGCGAGGGGCGGAGTTCACGGCCGGTCATCCAGAATGGACAGAGTGAACGGCGGGATTTCGCGGGCGGCGGGGGCGATGGCGAGTTGATGCCATTCGCGGAGGGTTTCGTCCGGCAGGGGGATCATCTGGGAGACATGGTCCACACGCCAGCCCCGGGGAGGGGCGGGCAATTCCTCGGGCCGGAGGCGCTGGGCGGCATAAAGGGACGGGACCAGCAGGGAAGCGTCGCCGTAGCGCAGGGCGATGCGTTCGGCGCGGCCGGAGAAGACCACGGCGGAAGCCGTGGCGGCTGCCAGCAGGGCGCACAGGCCGAGGGAAGCGAGGACTTCGATCAGGGTGAAGCCGGAGGGCCTGGAAATGGGTTTCGGAATCTTCATACGTCCGCCGCAGGAAGTGTCGCACGGGGGGGGGGGATTAGCAAATGGGAAACGGGAAACGGGGTTTCCGCGGAGGTGTGGTTGCGGTGTGGCGTCTGTGAGGGTGCGGCGGGTTGGGGTGAACCTGATTCACCCATGGGACAAGCCCATGGGGGGCTCCTGCCTGTTGTCGCCGGTTTTCAGTCGCGCGGGCGGCGCGGGCGGGTGTAGAGTGGCGGTGGCATGCAAAGGAAGGCGACACCAGGAGCGGCGGAGCGGGGGCGGGGATTGCGCACGGCCCGCGGCCAGGTGATTCTGGCGGCGCTGGTGCTGGGGCTGGGGCTGGGGACGACGGGCTGGATGGCGGTGTCGCAGCACCGCCAGGAGCAGGCGCGGATCGAAGGGGAATTTCAGCGGGCGGCGGACAAGCTGTTCGAGCGGACCCTGCGGGAGATCCAGTTGTTCATGGAAGTGCTGGATTCGATCCGTCAGCTGCACAGCCTGTCGGATCAGGTCACGCCGGAGGCGTTCGAGGAGATCGTGCGCAAGGGGATGATCTACCAGCGCCGGATCCTGGGGGCCTACGGGTTTGCGCAGAGCATTCCGCATGAGATGCGGGAGGCGTTCGAAGGGCAGGCGCTCAAGCGGACGCTGGTGCGGTCTGACGGGAAAGGGGGGTTTACGCCCGCGGAGGATCAGGCGGTGTATTATCCGCTGACCTACCAGACGCCGCCGGGGGGGCTGGGGCTTCCGGAAGGCTATGATTTCACGGCGCGGGAAGAGGACCGCGAGGCCATTGCCGCCATGCGGCGCTGGGGGGTGTTTGCCCTGGGCGGCGAACCGGTGGGGCTGCCGTCTGCTTCTTCCGCGGCGCGCGACTTGTACATGTATGCGCCGATTCTGTATCCGGCCGGGCCGGGCGCGCGGGAACTGGCGGGGTTTGCCATCGGGCTGTTCCAGCCGGGGCGCATTCTGGCCGGCGCGATGGGCGGCGAAGCGCGCGGCGTCCGGGCGCGCCTCGAACCGGCGCCCCGGGAGGCGCAGGACTCGGGCGAGGCCTGGTATTTTACGCGTCATTTCAGCCTGGCGAACCAGGAATGGCAATTCGCGGCGGAGGCGGATCCGGCGTACTGGGCGGGAGAGCGTTCCCGGTTGCCGGAACGGGTGGCGGGGACGGGCACGGCGCTTTCGCTGGCGCTGGCGGGGGCGTTGCTGCTGCTGGCGGGGCGGTCGCGGCGGATTGAAGCCCTGGTGAGCCGCCGGACGGCGGAACTGGCCGATGCCAACCGCCGGCTGGAGGCGGTGATGGAGGAGCGGCGCGAACTGGAAGACGAGGTATTGCGCATCAGCGGGCATGAGAAAGCCCGGATCGGCCGGGACCTGCATGATTCGCTGGGGCAGAAGCTGACGGGGGTGATGTATTTATTCAGCGCCTACCGCCAGAAGGCCGGCGAAGGGAAGGACGAGGCGGACCAGATCGCGGTCACGCTGAAGGAAGCGGTGAGCCAGGTGCGGCGCATTGCGCGCGGGCTGGCGCCGGTGGCCTTGACCGAAGACGGCCTGCCGGATGCGTTGCGGCGGCTGGCGGAGGAATCGTCGGCGCTGTTTGGGCAGGCTGTGGAGTTCTACGCCGAGCGGGAGGGGCGGCCGCGGGATGCAGCGACGGCCGAGCATTTGTATCTGATCGCGCTGGAGGCGGTGAGCAACGCCGTGAAGCACGGCCAGGCTACGCGGGTGGTGATTACGCTGGATTACGACGAGGGCGGGGGGCGCCTGGTCATAGAAGACAACGGTTGCGGAATGTCCGCGAGCCGGAAGCCGGATCGCGAGGGGGGCAGCGGGCTGCGCATCATGCGCCACCGTGCCGAGGTGTTCGGGGGGGCGCTGGACGTCGGAGACGGGGAACCGGGAGGCGTCCGGGTGACCTGTCGTTTTCCGGTGGCGCCGCCATCGGCCTGAATTCTTTTTCCCGGCCGGCGGGGAGGGGGCTGGAAGCGTCACAAGCCGGCGAAATGCTTAATTAACTGTGGTTCGCCATTTTTGATGAAAAACGACTAAAATCAGCTTATTACATTGAGAATATCTCCACACAGTTAATTAACTATGTGGAAGCAATTCGAGCAGATGCCGGAGGATGGCGGCAGTGGCGTCTTGGCGGATCTGTTCGCGGGAGCCGTGTAATCGGTGTTCAAAGGCGGAGGTTTCGGCCGGGCCGGCGACGGCCATGAAGACGAGGCCGACGGGTTTATCGGGGGATCCGCCGCCGGGGCCGGCGATTCCAGTGAGGGAAACGGCCCAGTCGGTGTTGCATTGCCGGCGGGCGCCTTCGGCCATGGCGCGGGCGGTTTCGGCGCTGACGGCTCCGTGGGCGTTGAGAAGCTCCGGGGAAACCCCGAGCAGGGAGGTTTTGAGCGCGTTGGAATAGGCGATTACGCCTCCGGCATACCAGGCGGAACTGCCGGGCAGCCGGGTCAGGGCCGCGCCGACCATGCCGCCGGTACAGGATTCGGCCGTGGCCAGGGTTTGACGGCAGGCGAGCAGGGCGTCGGCGATGGGCGTCAACAGGGTTTCCATGCCCGGGAGTCTAGACCATGCCCGTCGGAATGGAAAGATCGGACAAGACTTTTCAAGGGGTTTGTGGCAGGTTTTGAGGCATGAAAACGGTTCTGGTGACAGGTTCGGGCGGTTTGGTGGGATCGGAGACGGCGCGGCATTTCGGCCGCAAGGGGTGGCGCGTCATCGGGGTGGACAACAATCTGCGGGAGTATTTTTTCGGTCCGGAGGCCTCCACGAAATGGGCGGTGGAAGAGCTGCGGCAAACGCTGGGGGAGGCGTTCAATCCGGTATCGGCGGACATCCGCGATTTCGATGCGGTGCGCAGTGTGTTTGAAACGGTGGGTGCCATGGATCTGGTGGTGCATACGGCGGCGCAGCCGTCGCATGACTGGGCGGCGCGGGAGCCTTTTACCGATTTCGGCGTGAACGCGCAGGGGACGCTGAATCTGCTGGAGGCGGCGCGCCAGTTCGCGCCGGAAGCGACGTTTGTGTTTACCTCGACCAACAAGGTGTACGGCGACACGCCGAACCGCCTGCCGCTGGAGGAGCGGGACACGCGCTGGGAATGCGCATCGGGACCCTACGCGGAAAAGGGTATTGACGAGACGATGAGCATTGACCAGACGACGCATTCGCTGTTCGGGGCGTCGAAGGTGGCGGCGGATGTGATGGTGCAGGAATACGGGCGGTATTTCGGCATGAAGACGGGGGTGTTTCGCGGCGGCTGCCTGACGGGACCGCGGCATTCGGGGGCGGAACTGCACGGCTTCCTGGCCTATCTGATGAAATGCGCGGCAACGGGCCGCGAGTACCGGATTTTCGGCTACAAGGGCAAGCAGGTGCGCGACAACATCCACAGCGAGGATCTGGTGGCGTCGTTCGAGCATTTCCACCGCTCGCCGAGGCCGGGCGAGGTCTACAACATGGGCGGCAGCCGGTTCAGCCACTGCTCGATGATGGAGGCGGTGGCGCTGTGCGAGGAACTCACCGGCCGCCGGATGAAGACGACGTATGTGGAGACCAACCGCATCGGCGACCACATCTGGTGGGTCAGCGATGTATCCAAGTTCCAGTCGCACTATCCGGAGTGGAAGCTGACCAAGACGGTGCGCGACATTCTGGCGGAGATCCTGGAATTCAACCTGCCGCGCTGGAAGAAGGAAGGGTGACGGTGAAGGGGGAGGTCTCCGGCGCGCTGCTGTTCTGCGATGGCCAGCTGCTGGTGCGCGCCGGCACGCTGGAACCGGCGGGGGAGGAGGCGGGAAGCGGGCGCGAAGCGCTGGATTCATTTGTCGTGAGACCCCAGGGGGTGCGGGCGGTGGCGCTGTCGGGAACAACGGACGATGCGCCGGCCGGTCATGAATGGCTGCGGGTGCGGCGGCTGATCGCGGACGAGTCGCCGCGGGCCGCCCTGGCCTGCCGTGCGCTGGGTCTGCTGAACTGGCGGGCGGCGCATGCCTATTGCGGGGTGTGCGGCGAACCGCTGGAGGACCATCCCGTTGAGATGGCGCGGCGATGCACGGCCTGCGGACACATGGCCTATCCGGCCATTTCGCCGGCGGTGATTGTGCGGGTGGAGAAAGAGGAAAAAATCCTGTTGGCGCGGCACGTCCAGCGGATTCCGGATCTCTACACGTGCCTGGCGGGGTATCTCGAGGTGGGCGAGTCAGCGGAGGAGGGGGTCCGGCGCGAGGTGCGCGAAGAAACCGGCCTGGAGGTGGGGGATGTTGTATACGCGGGCAGCCAGCCCTGGCCGTATCCCAACCAGCTCATGCTGGCGTTCAAGGCCCGGTGGGTCTCCGGCGAGCTGGCCTTGCAGGCGGATGAAATCGCCGAGGCGCGCTGGTTTGATCCGGCTGATTTGCCGGCGATTCCGCCGCCGGGCTCCGTGGCCTATCGGCTGATTCGCGGCCTGATCTGACGGGCCCGGTGCGGCGGGGTCAGCGGAGCGATTGCAGGAAGTAGTTGTGTTTTTTCTCGTACCCGATGGTGGAAGGGTCGCCATGGCCGGGATAGACGGGAAGGGCGTCGGGGAGGGCGGCGAGTTTGCGCAGGGAGCGGGACAGTTCGCGGGCATCGCCGCCGGGCAAATCGGTGCGGCCGGCAGTGCCTCGGAAGAGGGTGTCGCCGGTGAAGAGGGCCCGGTCGGGTTCGAGCCGGAAGCAGACGCCGCCGGGGGTGTGGCCGGGGGTGTCGAGCACCGACCAGCGCGCGCCGGCCAGATCCAGGACATCGCCTTCCGCCACGGAGACCAGGGGGGCGTTGGGGCGGGCCGGAGCGGCATAGAAGCCGGGCAGGTCGTTTCGCGGCGTGAAGCACCAGGCGGCGTCGCGAGGGTGCAGATACACGGGAGCGGGATGAACGTCGGCCAGCGCGGCGAGCGCGGTGACATGATCCACGTGGCCGTGCGTCAGCAGATAGGCAACGACGACGGCCTGCATTTCCTTGAGGCGGGCCAGCAGCTGGGCGGCGTCATCGCCCGGATCCAGGACAATGGTTTCACTCGTGCCGGGGTTGGAGACCAGATAACAATTTTCTTCGATAAACCCGGTGACCCGTGATTCAATGTTCATGGGCATGAAACCACCAGATTCAACCGACCCCGTCAAGGACGGACCCGGCGTTGTCTTGACGGCATCGGGGCTGGGGGTGGGATACGCGACAGGAGGCGGCGAGAGGCTGGAAGTGGCGGGGGAGGTGGACTTGATCCTGCGGGCGGGGCGGACGACGGCGCTGGTGGGCGAAAGCGGTTGCGGAAAAAGCATCACGGCGGCGGCGCTGGGCGGTCTGCTGCCGCGCGGGATGAACCGGGACCGGGGGGAGATCCGCTGGGCCGGCGGGGGGGCGCGGGGACCGGGCAAGGGGCTGGCGTATGTGTTTCAGGATCCGGGGGAATGCCTGGATCCGGTGTTTACCATCGGCAACCAGATCCGGGAGTCGCTGCCGAAGGAGGATCGGGGCCGGGCGCGGGAGCGGATGGTGGACCTGCTGCGGACGGTGGGATTCGACGATCCGGAGCGGGTGCTGGCCAGCTACCCGCACCAGCTGTCGGGGGGCATGCAGCAACGGGCAATGCTGGCGATGGCGCTGGCGGGGCGACCGCGGGTGCTGGTGGCGGACGAGCCGACGACGGCGCTGGACGTGACGGTGCAGGCGAAGATTCTGCGGCTGCTGGCGGACCTGCAGCGGAAGGCGGATCTGGCGGTGCTGCTGATCACGCACAATCTGGCGGTGGTGGCGGAGATCGCGGACGAGATTCACGTGATGTACGCCGGTCGAATTGTGGAATCGGGGCCGGTGGAGTTCCTGAAAAATCCGCGGCATCCGTACGTGCAGGGGCTGTTGAAAGCGCTGCCGCGGCTGGACGGGGCGGCGCGGCTGGAGGGCATCGAGGGATCGGTTCCGCCGCTGGGCCGGCGCCCGCCGGGCTGCCGGTTTCATCCGCGCTGTGCGCTGGCGCGCGCGGTCTGCGCGGAGCAGATGCCGACGTGGACAGCGTGCGGACCGGGGCACCGGGTGGCCTGCTGGGCGTGCGCAGAGGGGGGGTGGGCATGAGCGATCCGCTGTTGACCGTGGAGGGATTGCGGGTGGTCTATCGCGTGCCCGGCCGCCGGACGGTGGAGGCGGTGCGAGGGATCTCGTTCGATGTGCGGCGCGGCCGCTGCCTGGGGGTGGTGGGCGAGAGCGGCAGCGGCAAGAGTTCGCTGGCTCGGGCGGTGCTGGGACTGGAGGAGCGAGTGGACGGACGGATCGTTTTTGACGGCGAAAACGTGTTGCGGATGTCGCGCACGGAGATGCAGGCGTTTCGTCGCCGCGCCCAGATGGTGTTTCAGGACCCGATGGGGTCGTTGAATCCCCGCCTGAAGGCGGGGGCGGCGCTGGCGGAAGTACGGCGGGTGCACGGGCTGGCGAAGACGCGGAGGGAGGCGGCGGCCCAGGCGGCGGACTGGCTGGGGACGGTGGGGCTGGACGCGGCCTATGCGAACCGGTTCCCGCACGAGCTGAGCGGCGGACAGCGGCAGCGCGTGAATCTGGCACGGGCGCTGTGCGTGGGGGCCGAGTTTCTGATTGCCGACGAGCCGGTCAGCGCGCTGGATGTCTCGGTGCAGGCGCAGATCCTGAACCTGTTGAAATCGCTGCAGGAAACGCGGGGGATTACCTGGATGCTGATCGGCCACGATCTGGCGGTGATGCGGCAGATGGCGGACGAGGTGCTGGTGATGAAGGAGGGGCAGGTGGTGGAGCGCGGGCCGGTGGACAATGTGCTGTCGCATCCGACGCATCCCTACACGAAGGAATTGCTGTCGGCGGCGCCCGGCGTGAGGCGGGCGCTGGACCGCCGCGCGGCGGAGAGGGCGGTTTGAGATTGATGAAGCCGGTGCCAGCGGTCAGGATGAGCAACTGGAGGCCGGGATCCGCCCGGGCCTCCGCGCCCCGTTCAAGGAACCCTGTTGAATGAAAATCAGCGTGATCACCACCCTGTACAACCGCCCGGAGCATCTCCGGCTGCTGGCGGCGGCGCTGGCGGTACAGACGCGCATGCCGGACGAACTGGTGGTGGCGGACGACGGCTCGGACGAGGCGACCACCGAGGCGGTGGCCAGCTTCCTGCCGGCCTGCGGCATTCCGTCGAAGGTGGTGCGGCAGGAGAAGGACGGCGACCGTCGTTCGGCGGCGCGCAACCTGGCCATTCGGGCGGCGACGGGGGAGTATCTGCTGTTTCTGGACTGCGATATGGCTCCGCTGCCGGATGCGGTGGCTGTTCACGAGCGGCGGGCCGCGCCCGGGCGCCTGCTGTGCGGCAACCGCGCCCTGCTGGACGAAGCGGCCAGCCGTGCGCTGTTTGCCGCGCGTCCGGTGCCGGCCGAGGCTGACTGGGAGCAGGCCTGGGAGAGGGCCGACCGCGGAGAGCTGGAGGCGGCGGCGCGGCTCTTCCGCCGTCATGCCTGCCTGCGCCGCTGGCATGTGGCGCGTCCGCACAAACCCAAGCTGCTGGGGTGCCATTTTTCGCTGTTCCACAACGATGTGGAAAAGGTCAACGGCTTTGACGAAAACTACGTGGGCTGGGGTTACGAGGATGATGATTTTGCCCGGCGCCTCTACAAGGCCGGCGTGGAACCCCGCAGCGTGATCGAGGACGCGCGGATGCTGCACCTGTGGCATGCCTCGATGGCGCCGCAGGAACTGAAACGGCACCGCGACCGTCCCAACCGCGCCTATTTTCGGCGATGGGGCGTGCCGGCCCGCTGCATCAACGGGCTGCGGAAGCCGGAGGCGTGATGGACTGGAGCGAAAAAACGCAAATCGTGGTGACGTGCGGCCGGGGGTGCGCCGGGGCGCTGCAGGGCGAACTGCGCGCCCTGGGACATGATCCGCAGGAGATCTCTCCCACCTCGGTGGGGATTGAAGGCGATCTGCGCGACGCGATGCGGCTGAATCTGTGGCTGCGCACCGCGAACCGGGTGCTGTTCGAAGTGGCGGGGTTCGAGATTGATTCCGCTGACGAGCTGTATGCCGCGGCGCGCGAGCTTCCGTGGGAGGCCTGGCTCCCGGCGGACGCCCCGTTCCATGTGCACGGCGTGGCCCGCCACGAGAGCATCCGCGATTCTCGCTTTGCGGTGCTGCGCGTCAAGGATGCGATCGCGGACCGGTTCGTGGAGCGGACGGGGGCGCGGCCGGATTCCACCTCGGCGCCGGACGGGGCGGCCTGCGTGGCGTTTTTCTGGGACGGGGAAACGGTGCGGTATTTTCTGGATACCAGCGGGGTGCCGCTGTCGCACCGCGGCTATCGCTGGAAGCCCTGGACCGCGCCGCTGCGCGAGACGCTGGCGGCGGCGATTCTGCTGGAACTGGGCTGGCCGAAAACGCCGGCCGAGGCGTTGATCGGGCCGATGTGCGGCAGCGGCACGCTGGTGATCGAGGCGGCATGGATCGCCCAGAACCGCGCGCCGGGGCTGGAACGGGAGGATTACGCCTTCCGACGCCTGAACGGCGTGGATGACCGGATCTGGACGGAGCTGGCCGCCGAGGCCCGGGCGCGGTTCCAGGCGGCGCCGCGCGCGTGGATTGCGGCTTCGGATGTGGCGCCGCCGGCCATTGCCTGTGCGCGGGACAACGCGGCGCGGGCGGGAGTCGAGCGCCTGATCCGCTTTCATACCTGTGATTTTCGCGATACGCCGCTGCCGAAACCGCCGGCGCTGGTGCTGATGAATCCCGCGTACGGGGAGCGCCTCGGGGAATCGCAGGCGCTGGAGGAGCTGTATGCCGCCATTGGCGCGTATTTCAAGAGCGCCTGCCAGGGCATGAGAGCGGCGGTATTGACGGGCAATCCGTCGCTGGGACGGCGGATCGGGCTGCATCCGGTCCGGCGGCTGCCGATGTGGAACGCCGACATCGAATGCCGCCTGCTGGAGTACGACATCTACGAGGGCACCCGCGATGCGCGCCTGCTGCGCAAGCATGCCGCCTCAAAAGTATAAAGTATAGACTTCACCCTCCCGGGAGGGTGAAGTCTATACTATTAACATTTGAACCGCGCGGAATTGACTATACATCCGGCGGGAATTTTCTACGATGGGATGCGGATGAAACCGAGCATCCCCATCCTGTGCTATCGCAATATTTCGCCGGTGTGCGGCATCACGCCGGAGGAATTCCGGTCGCATCTGGAATGGCTGTCGGCGCACCAGTGGCGCAGCCTGCCGCTGGAGCGGGTCATTGACTACGTCAAGGGCGGCGAACCGCCGCCGCCGCCGCGTTCGTATGTGCTGACGTTCGACGACTGTTATCTCGACAACTGGGTGCATGCGGCGCCGCTGCTGCGGGAATTCGGCGTGGGTGCATCGTTCGGGGTGGTGACGGCCTATCTGCACGACGGTCCGCGGCGGCCGGATGCCACCACGCCCGGGGCCGATCTGCGCGAACTGCCGGTGGCGCGCGACGCGTGGGACCGGGCGGTTGAGCGCAATGATCCCACCGCGTTCATGAACCGTGCCGAACTGCGCGCGCTGGTGGTCGAGCAGGGCCACGGTCTGTTCGGGCACACCCATACCCACCAGGCCTGCTTCCGTTCGGACAAGCCCATTGACCGCGAACCCGGCGACATGCATCCCGGTGTGCGGGGCATCTACCTGGAACTGCGCGACGGCCTGCCGATGTATCCCAGCGGGTCGGCCTATGCCCACAACGGCTTCTGGCCGGCGTCCAACGATCAGCTGCTGGAGTCGAAGCTGATCGAGCGCACGACGAGCGAGCGGATCGAATTCTGCCTGAACGAATTCACGCTGTGCCGCGAGCGGCTCGAGGAGCTGACGGGGCAGCCGTCGCGGGCGATGAGCTGGCCGTGGGGGGAATACGACGATGTGGCGATCGAGGCGGCGCTGCTGGCGGGTTACGAAGCGGCGCTGGCGATGGACTGCGGGGCCAACCGGCCGGGCACCCCGGTGTTTGCGCTGCGCCGCGTGCGGATGCAGGGGGGGGTGGCCTGCGGCGAGCTGCGGCGGCGGCTGTGCGTCGCCAAGAACCCGTTGCTGGCCGGGCTGTTTCGCCGGATCTATCGCCGGCCGCGCGGCTGAGTTTTCCACACTGTGGAAAAAAGTTTTCCATAGCGTGGAAAAACGCCGGAGATATTTTCCATGGCGTGGAAAATCCGGACTGTTTTTTCCATGGCGTGGAAAACCGGTTTCCACGGTGTGGAAAATCCGGAAAAAAGCGAAACCGGCGGAGGACAGGGGCAGGCGATGAAGCATCCGGGGCGGAAGCGGCGGCGGGAGTTTGCGCATGCGGCGGAGTTCCGGTTTTACGAGGAGCTGAACGATTTCCTGCCGGCGGAGAAGCGCAGGCGGACGGTGATCTACCGGTTCGACGGGCATCCGGGGATCAAGGACGCGATCGAGGCGCAGGGGGTGCCGCATGTGGAGGTGGACCTGATTGTGGTCAACGGGGAATCCGCGGGATTCGGATATCCGCTGCAGAACGGCGACCGGGTGGCGGTGTATCCGGTGTTCGAGGCGCTGGACATTTCGCCGGTGGTGAAGCTGCGTGAAAAGCCGTTGCGGCGTACGGCGTTTGTGGTGGATGTGAACCTGGGGCGGCTGGCGCGGCGGCTGCGGCTGGCGGGATTCGACACGCGGTATTCGAATGAGTACCGCGACGAGGAGATCGTGGCGATCGCGGCGGCGGAGCACCGCATCGTGCTGACGCGGGACCGGCGGCTGCTGCACGCGAAGGCGGTGACGCACGGCGCCTGGGTGCGGGCGGTGCAGGTGGACCGTCAATTCGAGGAGGTGGTGCGTCGCTTCGACCTGGCGGGGCAGATCCGGCCGTTTTCGCGCTGCGCGGCCTGCAACGGGCTCATCGAGCCGGTGGCCAAGGCGGACGTGCTGGAGCGGCTGGAACCGAAGACCAAGCAGTATTACGACACCTTTTTCCGCTGCACCGGCTGCGGCAAGGTGTACTGGGAGGGGTCGCATGTCGCCCGGACCCGCGCGAGGCTGTCGAGCCTGCGGAACGAGGCGTTCGCGAAGCCTACTTGAGCGTGTCGCTGACGGCGGCGCTCATCGAGGCGGGGAAGGCGACAATCAGAATGCGCTTGAGGGCCAGGGCGTTGTCGAAGCCCCACGGGCAGCGCTGGATCAGCGTCAGCAGCAGGCCCACCACGACCAGCGAGAACACGTAGATGCTCGTCACGCGTTTGAGGTATTCCAGGGCGTGCTGGCGGAAGAGGTAGCGGTAGAAGTTGAAGTAGACGAACAGGCCGATGAACAGGATGGACAGTCCGCTGAGCGCCAGCACGTTGAGAACCGGCAGTTCGGCGCCGAGGTTCCAGGTTTCCTCCGTGAAGGCCACGGGAACGGCGAGCAGGGAGGCGCCCACGACTACTTGCGTCAGATCGCGGGGGCGGAATTCCACCATGACGGGCTTGAGGGCGTAGTTCAGGACCTTGCCGGTGGCGTCGACGATCGGGACGACCCGGTGCAGGTAGCCGCCGATCCGCTGAAGGGGGGTGGTGGGTTCAGGAGTGGGTGGGGTTTCCATGATATCGTCTCCGGGTTCGAGGCTACGCGCATCCCGCGTTCCGGCACAAGCCGAAAGGACCTTTCTCCGTCGGTCCGGACGGACATGACGCCGGGTTTGCGGCGGGGCGGGGATTCGGGGTAGGATGCGGGGCATGGGCGAAAGTGTATTGAAGCCGCTGCAGATCGGGCCGCTCCGGGTGGAGTGGCCGGTTTTTCTTGCCCCGATGGCGGGCTACACGGACGGGGCGTTCCGGTCGCTGTGCCTGGAGCAGGGGTGCGGGGCGGTGGTGACGGAGATGGCGAGTTCGCAGGGGCTGGTGCGCAACCGCCTGCGGACGGCGCGGGTGCTGGAACGGTGGGGCGGCGAGCATCCGATCGGGGCGCAGCTGTACGGATCGGACGCGGGGGTGATGGCGGAGGCGGCGGACTGGATTGCGGGGCTGGGGGCGTTTGATTTCCTGGACATCAATGCGGGCTGTCCGATGCCGAAGATCCGCAACCGGGGGGACGGGGCGGGGCTGATGCGGGATCCGGCGAAGATGGCGGAGATTGTGCGGCAGGTGGTGGAATCCGTGGCGGGGCGGCTGCCGGTGACGCTCAAGACGCGGATCGGCTGGTGCGCGGACACGGTGAATGTGCTGGAGACGACGGCGGGGGCGGAGGCGGCGGGAGCGGCGGCGGTTTTCCTGCACGGGCGGGTGGCGAGCGTGCGGCATTCCGGGCCGTCGGACTGGGCGATGATTGCGGAGGTGAAGCGGGCGCGGCGGGTGCCGGTGATCGGCAACGGGGGGGTGAAAGTGCCGGCGGACGTATTCCGGATGGCGGCGGAAACGGGCGCGGACGGGGTCATGGTCGGTCGGGCGCCGCTGGGGAATCCGTGGTGGTTCCGCGATGTGCGGGATCTGGCGGCGGGGCGCGAGCCGCGGATGCCTTCGGTGGACGAGGTGCGCGCAGCGATCCGCGAGCATCTGCGTCGGGAGATGGAACTGATGGGACGGCGGGGAAAGAAAGAGCTGAAGCTGGGCGCGGAGTTGACGGCGTGCCTGGTGATGAGGCCGCATCTGGTGCGGTATCTGCGCGGATTCCGGGGATTCGGGGAGCTGGCGCGCACGCTGGAGGAGCGGGTGGATGCGGCGACGCTGCTGGACCGGGTGGACCGGGTGCTGGCTTCGGGGCGGAAAAGCGAAGCGGCGGGGGATGGCGAAGCGGACGGGTGGACCTGATTCACCCACGGGACAAGCCCGTGGGGGTCTGGGGCCGGGACCGGCGGGGCAATCCCGTGGGGATCTCTTGATAAAGCCCGTGGGGGGCGGGCAGGAATGAGCGGTCAGTAGATGACGAGGGCGGCGGAGAGGAAGGCCGCGTCGTCCACCCGGTCGTCGAGGAGGGTTTGTCCGCCGTTGCGGGCTTCGTAGCGGCGGTCGAATTCGAGGCCGGCGGCGAGGCGCAGCCAGGCGGCGCGCCAGAGGCGGCATTCGGCGCCGAGGCCGGCGCGCCAGGCTTCGATGAGGAATTCCTGCTCGCCGGAGTCGTCGTCGTCGACGATCCAGCGGTCGCCGGCTGGCTGGGCGAAGGCGAAGAGACCCCAGCGGTCGGAGGGCGCCCAATAGACGGAGGGGGACGGCAGCAGCAGGCGGACGGCGAGGGTGTCGGTGGGCTGCCAGACGGCGCCGCCGACCGGATAGAGCGCGGGGTCGCCGAAGGCGGTATCGAAGGCGAGGCCGAGTTGCGCGCGCCAGGCGGGGGAGAAGGCGTAGTCGGCCGTGCCGTAGAGGAACACCTTGCCTTCGCCGGTGCGCCCGGAACGGAAATCGGAATAGAAACCGGGCATGGCGAGGGCGGACCAGCCCCAGCCGGATTCGGCGGGGCGGGCGGCGGCCAGAACGGCGGCGAGGCCGTAGAGGTCTTCGGTGTCGAGGTCCGGGTGGCCGCGGAACTCCAGCCGGGTCCAGCCGGCGACGACGCCGGCGGCGAGGGTGAGGCCTTCGAACTCGGCATGGGCGATTGGGGCGGAGAGGGCGGATTCCTGCAGGGAGACGCGGCCGGAGAGTTCCGGATTTTCCGGGTCATCGAAGCCGACGCGGCTGGTGGCGGTGAAGGCGAGGGCGGCGGCTTCTTCGCCGGGGGCGCGGGCGGGTTCGGGCCGGGCGGCGGAGGGAAGGGCCAGGAAGCCCAGAAGCGTCAGGCGGAACCAGCGGGGGGTAGGGATCATGCGGGGATTCCTCACAAGGTGCCGCTTTGGGCCTGAAGGCGGCGGCGGCGTTCGGCGCGGCCCTTGAAGCGGGAGGGGCGTTTTTTCTGTTCTTCGGGGGAGCGGCCGCGGACATAGACGTCTTCGCCGTCGACCATGGTGAGATCGACGAAGTGGTCGAGGGTGCCCAGGCCGATGTCGTGGGTGAGGAGGAACCAGAGGGAGGGCATTTTGCGCAGATCGGTGTTGAAGACGACGAGGTCAGCGTATTTGCCGGGTTCGAGGGAGCCGATTTCGTCCTCGAGGAACAGGTTGCGGGCGGAGCCGAGGGTCCAGAGGCGGATGCCTTCCTCGACGGGGACTTTTTCCCTGGGGCCGACGTTGGTCTTGCCGAAGCAGTCCACGCGGAGGGCGGCGATGAGGAGGCCGTAGGCGGGGTTGATGGGGCCGGCGGCCCAGTCGGTGCCGAAGGAGACGGGGACGCCGGCGTCGAGGAGGGAGCGCCAGGGCATGAGGCGCTGGGCGCGTTCGAGACCGAGGGCTTCCTGAAGGATATCGTCGAAGAAATGCTGGGGCTGCATGGAGGCGTAGAGGCCGAGGCGGGCCATGCGGGGCCAGTCCCCGGGGAGCGGCATTTCGCAATGTTCGACGCTGTGGCGGGCGTCGCGGGGGCCGTTGAGGGTCAGGGCGTTTTCGTAGGCGTCGATGACGCGGCGGGCGCCGGCGTCGCCGCAGGCATGGGTGCAGCACTGGAGGCCGATACGGTCGGCGAGGGCGATGACGCGGTTGAATTCGTCGGCAGTCCAGTCGGGGCGGCCGCGGGTGGACGGATCGTTGGCATAGGGTTCGAAGAGGAAGGCGGTGTGGTTGTCGGCGGTGCCGTCGATGTAAAACTTCAGGGATTCGCCGAGGATGAGGTGGTCATCGGACTGGGTTTTCCGGAGCTTCTTCCAGTCGCGGAGGTCCTGTTCGAGGCGGGGGAGGTCGGCGAGGCGTTCATGGCCGACGAAATAGGCGCCGCGGACGCGGCAGCGGTCGAGGCCGCCCTGGTCGCGGAACTGGAGGAGGAGGGGAATGAACTCCGGATAGATCTGGATGTCGTGCATGGTGGTGACGCCGACGGCGAGGGCGTCGTCGAGGGTCTTTTGCATGGCGTCGAAGATGCCCTGTTCGACCTCGGGGGTGAGTTCCTCCGGGGTGAGGAACTCGAGGAAATTAACGACATGGTAGTGCCTGCACTCGCCGGTGCATTGGCCGGTATCGGGATCGCGGACGGGGGCCAGGCGCTCAAAGGCGCCGGGGTTGCGGGATTCCCAGAGTTCGATGGCCTTGGAATTGAGCCAGCCGGCCTGGCCGCTGTAGCTCATGAGCATGACGGGGCGGTCGGGGACGACGGCGTCGAGAAGTTCGCGGCGGGGGCCGTCGGGGAGCTGGTTCATGCGCCAGCCGATGCCGCCGATGAGGGGGAGTTCGGGGTGGTCGTCGGCGCGCTGTTTCACCCAGGCGAGGATTTCGTCGAGGGTTTCGCAGGCGAACAGTTCAGGCGGCTGGAAATAGCACATGCCGCCGATCCAGAGGACATGGCAGTGGTTATCCACGAAGCCGGGGGTGACAAGGCGCTTGCGGCCGTTGACGACTTCGGTGTCGGGGCCGACGAAGTCAGCGATGCCGTCACGGGAGCCCACGTAGGAGATGCGTCCGCCCGTCACGGCCAGGGAGTCGGCGCGGGGCTGCCGGGGGTTGCTGGTAAGGATGTCGGCGTTGACGATGACCCAGTCGGCGGGCCGGGAGCCGGTGCGGTCGAAACGCGGCATCGTGGCGCAGCCGGCGGTTCCGGCCAGCAGGGCGACGGCAAGGGCCCGGGCACCTCCCCGGAAAACAGACGAACGGTTCATGGGGGCCTCCTTGGTTTCCGACGGTATTGAAGAACCGGCGGGGAGGGAATGGCAAGGCGGATTCAATTATATTTTGATTTGGCGGGCGAGGCGGATGGGCGGACCTGATTCACCCACGGGGCAAGCCCGTGGGGGTCTGGAGCAGCCCGTCGGGACGGGCGCGGGGTGGAGGGGGGCGGCCGCCATCGGCCCAACCTGCTTTGGACTGTGCAGGGCGGGCGGGCATCGGGTAGGATGCATCCGGCATGAAGCAGGGAATGTTCCAGAATGCGCAGATGCGCCAGGAGATGAAACTGGCGCCGCGCATGATCCAGGCGCTGCGCTTTCTGCAGGCGCCCTGGCCGGAATTGCGCGAGCTGGTGCGGGCGGAGCTGGAACAGAATCCGGTGCTGGAGGAACGGCCGGGGGAGGGGGAACTGGCGCTGCCGGCGGCGGAGCCGCTGGCGGCGGGGCCGGTCTTGAACGACGTGGACCAGGAAAACGACTTCGAGCCGGACGACTACGGGCGGGAGATTGACGCGCTGGAGAAGATGCTGGAGCCGCGGCCGCTGGGGGATGCGCCGGGGCTGCCGCCGCCCACGCCGGAAGCGGAGGAGAAGCGTCAGTATTTTCTGGATTCGATCACGGCGCCGCCGACGCTGCATGCGCACCTGGAGGAGCAGTTGAACGAATCGGGGCTGGGGGAGGCCGCAAAGAAGGCCGGGGAGTACCTCATCGGCAACGTGGACGAAAACGGATGGCTGGCGGCGGACGTGGCGGAAATCGTCCGCGAGGCGGGGGTGCCGGAGGCGGCGGTGCAGGAGGCGCTGGCGGTGGTGCAGGAGTTCGATCCGCCGGGGGTGGCGGCGCGGGATTTGAAGGAATGCCTGCTGATCCAGCTGCGGCGGGCGGGCCTGGGGCCGGAATCGCCGGCGGTCCGCCTGGTGGAGGGGCATCTGGAATCGCTGGGCGAAGCCAGGACCCAGGATCTGGCGAAGGCCGCAGGCCTGACGGAGGCCGAAACGGCGGAGGCGCTGAAGCGGATCTCGTCGCTGGATCCGAAGCCGGGGACGACGTTTTCGGCGCCGCCGGCGGTGTATGTGACGCCGGAGGTGGAGATCCGCCGGACGGCGGAGGGGGGCTGGGCGGTGGAGACGCTGCGGGACGCGATGCCGCGGCTGCGGATCAGCGCGGAGTACGAATCCATGCTGGAAGATCCGGACACCGCGGCGGAGGCCCGGAAATACCTGGCGGAGAAAGTGCGTTCGGGCCGGTTTGTGATGGACAGTTTGCATCAGCGGCGGGAAACGATCCGGAAAATCGCCGAAGCGGTGGCGGAGGCGCAGGGAGCATTTTTCGAACACGGGATTTCGCGGCTGAAGCCGATGACGATGGGGTCGCTGGCGGAGCGGCTGGGGGTGCACGAGACGACCGTGGGGCGGGCGGTGGCCGGGAAATACGTCCGGACGCCGCAGGGAGTGTTTGAGCTGCGGTTTTTCTTCACAGCGGGGCTGCCGACGGCGGACGGCGGGAGCATTTCGACGGAAGCGGCCAAGGAGGCGGTGGCGAAGGCGATCGCCCACGAGGATCTTCGCAAGCCGCTGTCGGACCAGGCCATCGCGGACCGACTGAACGCGCAGGGCGTGCCGCTGGCGCGGCGAACGGTGGCCAAGTACCGCGAGCAGCTGGGGATTCCGCCCGCGCACAAGCGGAAATGAGCTGAATCGGAACTCATGAAAACAGCCCAGAATTTTTTAGCAGGAAAACAGGAAACGGCAGGAAAACGGGAGAACAGCCGTTTGGTCGGGTGAGGAAGAATTGAAGGCGATGAAGACGGATTTTAAAGTCGAGGATTTTGCGGCGTTCTGCCGGGCGCACCAGCCGGACTACCACGCGAACTATTATGCGATGTATTCGAGCTGGTGGAACGGCATCACGACGGAGCCGAACCTGATGGTGGTGCCGGTGGATGACCACATGGTGCACCGGGGCGACGGGCTGTTTGAGACGTTCAAATGCGTGGACGGGGCGGTATACAACCTCGAGGCGCATCTGGCGCGGCTGGAGAACGGCGCGAAGGTGATCGCCCTGTAGATGCCCTGAGCCGCGAGGACATCCGCCGATCATCGGGGAGGTGCTGAAGGCGGGAGGCAAGGGATGCGCTGATCCGGATTTTCGTGTCGCGGGGCCCTGGCGGGTACTGGCGAATCCCTACGAGTGTCCGGAGCCGCTGCTGATGCAGGGCGATCTGGCCGCTGCCGCTGTTCATGGCGTCGCATCCGAGGGGGCCTGTGGGGATGAGCGGTGCCGAACAAGGAGGGGATGCCCGCAGGTCGAGCGGAACTACCTGCCCAATGTCCTGATGAAGAAGCAGGCGGTGGATGTGCGGATTTCGGCGCTGGGGTTCGACAAGGATCGCGCGATGACCACGAGCTGCCCACGGAGAATTTCGCTGGATCGTGACGGCGGGTGCGTGCTGCTGGCGCGCCGCGGCCGGAGAGCATCCTGCAGTACTACCGCCGGGCGGGTGCCGGCGCGGCGTGACCACCTTCAGCAGCCGTCGGCGTGCTGGCGGGCGGCGGAGGCCGACGCCGCGCCGAACTGGAGGAGGCGGAGAGATGCTGGTGTTCGGCACGAGCCCACGTGATGGCGGTGACGGAATTTGCCGGCGGCTGGACGGCGATGACGGCAAGCCAGCCGTGCAGGAATTGAGCCGTCTGCTTGAGGCCGATCGAAAAATCTGGCGATGCTGACGCTGCAAAACCTGTGCGGGTTCCTGCAACACGAACAACACGACGAATGGATGACCGCGCGGATTTCGACGGACGGGCGGCGATGGCGGGCGCCGCTGCCGGCCATTGCGTGACGGTTCCGATGCCCGCGGATGGAATCTGGCGCGAGCGCTGCCAGCGGCGGCGGAGAAACCCGCGGGCCGTGGGACCACGGAGAGCGCGGTCTGCTTCGGGGCCGCTGCCGCTGTGGGCGCGGCGCTGGCCCAGGCAACAACCGGAGCCTGGAGCAGGAGTGGAGGGCGGGAGACGCCCGGCGGGCGGCGCATCAGGCTTCCATCGAGGCGGCTCTCTGCTGGATCTGACGGGGGGTATGTGGAGGTCAACAGGAGCGGACCTGTTTCGCTGCGCCGGACGGTTGCCGTACACCACGTGCCATGCGGACGACCAGCGTGGGCTGCGCAGATGACGCAGCCGCCGTCTACCTGGCGGATCACGCGCTGCGGGCGGCGGCGCTGGCCGACGAGGACAGAGGCCGCGACTGGGCGGCGACGGAGTCCGTCCAGCGCGACACCATCCGCGCCGACGGCCGCGGTGCTCAGCGGCACCTTGCTGGAGGCCTGGACCGGTGCTGGAATGCGGCCGAGCGCTGGCGGACGCCACCGAGGCGCGCGCGCGACAGGGCACAGCAAGTCGAACTACGAACTGCGGGCGGCAGGAGGCCGAACTTCCGCGCGCAGGTGCGCGGCAGGCGCGCAACGAGTGGACGTGGCCTATACCGCGCTGTACCGGCTGATGGGGGCCTCGCCGGAAAGCGAGGCGGACCTGGTGGATGACATCCCGCTGGTGATCGAAGAGATCCCGTTCAGCGACGCGGTGCGCACGGCGCTGGAGCGCCGGGCGGACCTGACCGTGGCGGAATACGCCCTGCGGCTGCAGGACGAAAGCGTGGCGTCGGCGAAAAGCCGCTATCTGCCGGAGGTGTCGGGGTATGTGACCCAGACGTGGGCCAACCCGGATCCGCATGACTCGTCCCGCGACGAGTGGGGCGACGAGTGGCAGGCAGGCGTGCAGATCTCCCTGCCGATGTTCGACGGCCTGGACCGGCGCGGGACGCTGATCCAGGAACGGGCGAAGCGGCGGCAGCTGGAGATTGCGCTGCGCGACGCCGAGGAACAGGCGGTGAGTGAAATCCGCCAGGCGGTGCTGTCGCTGAAGACGGCGGAGGAGTTTGCGCATTCGCAGAGCCGGAACCTGGAAACGGCCCGGGAAGCCCTGCGGCTGGTCGAGGCCGGCCTGAAGGAGGGTCAGAACACGCCGGTGGAAGTCATGGATGCCCGCCAGGCGCTGACCAAGGCGTCGGCGAACTACTACCAGTCGATTTTCGACCACGCGATGGCCCGGGTGGCCCTGCAGCAGGCCATGGGACTGCTGGCGCCCGACGCGCTGCCCGACGGGCCGGTGCTGGGGGAGAGCGATGTCGCCGACGGATCAGCCGGATCCGACCGATCCGTCGAATGAAATATGGAGACCCACGCATGAAAAAGAGCCTTTTGTTGTTTGCCGCCTTGGCCATCGCGCTGGCGCCGGGTTGCGCGAAGAAGCCGGCGGAATCCGGCAGCCAGACCAAAGCCGGGCGCGGGCCGGTGCCGGTGCGGACGGCCTTGGTGGAACGGCGGGACATTTCGGAAGTGCTGCTGTTCACGGGGGAGCTGGAGTCGCCGCTGGCGGTGGAGGTGAAGCCGAAGATCCAGGGACGGCTGGAGAAGCTGGAGCTGGAGAACGGGGAGTTCACCACGGAAGGCGTGGAGGTGAAGGCCGGCGAGGTGATTGCCGTAATCGACCGCCGGGAGCTGGAGGCGCAGGTGGCGCTGGCGGAGGCCCAGGCGCGCCAGGCGGAGGTGACGCTGGCCGACCGGGAGCGGGAGCGCCGGCGGCTGGAGGCATTGTTTGCGGAGGAAGTGGCGACGGAGCAGGCGCGCGACGCGGCGGTGACCGCCCATGAAAGCGCCAAGGCGGCCCTCG
Organism: Kiritimatiellia bacterium; assembly: GCA_040768005.1. Taxonomy (GTDB): domain Bacteria; phylum Verrucomicrobiota; class Kiritimatiellia; order CAIQIC01; family Lenti-01; genus JAAZFE01. The sequence continues at coordinate 75,348 of JAXGNL010000003.1, read as the reverse complement.
CCCAGGCCCAGGCGCAGCTGGAACTGGCGAAGGTCAATCTGGACGAGACGCGCATCCGCGCGCCGATGGACGGCGTGGTGATGGAGCGCCGGGCCGATCCGGGGGCGATGGTCGGGCCGTCGGCGGCCATTGTGCGGATTGCGCAGATGGATCCCCTGCGGCTGATGCTGGCGGTCCCGGCGCGGCTGCTGCCGATGCTGGAGGAGGGCCAGACGCGTGTGGCGGTGTCGACGGATGTCTGGAAGGATCGCGAGGTGGCCGGCACCGTGGCGCGGGTGTTCCCGGAGGCGGATCCGGCGACGCGCACGGTGCGCGCGGAAGTGCATCTGGCCAACGTCAAGACGAACGGGAGCTGGCCGCTGCGTCCGGGGATGTACGCGACGGCGCGGCTGACCCTGGCGACGAGTCCCGGAGCGCTGGCGGTGCCGGCGTCCTCCGTGATCCGCGTACTGAACCGCCAGCTGGTCTTCAAGGTGGAGGACAACACGGCCCGGGCGGCCGACGTGAAGACCGGGCTGCGCGACGGCGCCTACATGGAAATCCTCGAGGGCCTGTCGGACGGTGACGAATACGTCGTGATGGGGCAGAACAAGCTGACGGACGGGGCGCCGATCGAGCGGGTGGCGGACAACGGCGCCGCGGAGGAACCGGCGAAATGAAGCTGCCGGAACTGGGCGTACAGAAGCCCGTTACCACGCTGATGTTTTTCCTGGCCGTGCTCGTGCTGGGCGCGGTCATGGCGACGCAGCTGCCGGTGGATTACCTGCCGGAGATCGAACAGCCGACCGTCACGGTGATTACCACCTGGGAGGGGGTCAGCGCCGAGGACGTCGAAAGCATGGTCACCAAGCTCGTGGAACGCGCGCTGGGATCGGTGAACGGCCTTGAAGAAATGACCAGCGCGACGGTGGAAGGCATTTCCAGCGTGACGTGCGAATTCGCCTGGGGGACGAACCTCGACGAGGCCTCCAACGACATCCGCAGCAACCTGGAGCGCATCCGCAAGTCCCTGCCCGACGACGCCGATCCGCCGGTGCTGCGCAAGTTCGACACCTCGCAGATCCCGATCCAGTTCTACGGCATCACCTGCGACGAGAGCCTGGAGCGGCTGGAGGAAATCGCCGAGAACGAGATTGCCGATCCGCTGAAGCGCCTGCCGGGGGTGGGGGCGGTGGATCTGTTCGGGGGGCTGGACCGGCAGATCAACATCCAGCTGGATCCCGTGCGCCTGGCGGGCTACGGCCTGGTGTTCGACGAAGTGGCGGCGGCCCTGGCGAAGGAGAACGTGACGCTGCCGGCGGGCAACGTGAAGGTCGGCCGGCTGGACTACACGATCCGGGTGCCCGGCGAGTTCACCGCGCCGGAGGAGATCGGCGACATCGTGATCCGTTCCTCCGGCGGCGCGCTGGTGCGCCTGCGCGACGTGGCCGAGGTGGAGGACGGATTCGCCGAGGAACGGCGGCTGTCGAATGTGATGGGCCGGCGCGCGATCATGATGATGATCCAGAAGCGCTCCGGGGCGAACACCGTGGAAACGGCCCGGGAGGTTGCCCGGGAACTGGAACAGAACATCCTGCCGACGCTGCCCCGCGACATCGAAATCCATCAGATTTTCGACACCAGCGAACAGATCACCCTGTCCATCCGGAACGTGTCCATGACGGTTCGCTGGGCGTTCATCTTCGTGATCCTGACGGCCTTTTTCTTCCTGCGCAGCGTGCGGCCGGCGCTGATCATTGCGCTGACGATTCCGTTTTCGCTGATTCTGGCGATCATCTTCCTGTGGACGATGGGCTGGACGATCAACATCATTTCGCTGTCGAGCCTGGCGATTGCCATGGGGATGGTGGTGGACAATGCGGTGGTGGTGCTGGAAAACATCTCCTCCAAGGTGGAGAAGGGAACGGCGCCGCGCGAAGCGGCGATGTTCGGTGCCGAAGAGGTGGGCACCGCCATCAGCGCCTCCACGCTGACGACTATCGTGGTGTTTGTGCCGCTGATTTTCCTGAAGGGGGAAGCGGGAATCATGTTCAAGCAGCTCGGGGGACTGCTGGTGGCGACGCTGACGGCGAGCCTGGTGTGTGCGCTGTGGCTGACGCCGATGCTGGGTTCGCGCCTGCTGCAGGCCCCGGCGAAACGCAAGCCGCGCGGGAAGCTCCTGGAAGGCTTTCACGGCTGGAGCGAGGCGAAGTTCGAGACGCTCGACGCGGCCTATTCGCGCCTGCTGGATCGGGCCCTGCGGCGGCGCTGGCTCGTGGTGGCGGGGGCGGTGGCCCTGTTCGCCGCCAGCGCAGGACTGTTTGCGGGACTGGGGTCGGAGTATTCCCCGGAGGATGACAACGGCCGGCTGATGCTGCGCTACCAGACGCCGATCGGTACGCGGGTGGAGGAGACGGCGGCGCTGGGTCAGCGGATCCTCGACGTGACATTGGCGGAGGCCGGAGAAGAAAACGTGCGGGTGTACGCCTGGCGCTGCGGGCAATCCGGCTGGGGGCAGGGCGGAACGCATATCGGCTATGTCATGCTGCGCCTGGTGCCGCAGACCCGGCGCACCCGCGGCATGAAGGAAATCGGCCGGGCCGTGGCCGATGTCGTTTCCCGGTGGCCGGAAGTGCAGAAGTTCAACGTGGATACCTCCCAGATGGGTCCCGGGGGCGGCAGCAAGCCGATCGTGATTGATGTGCTGGGCTTCGACCTCGACATTCTCCAGCGGGTGGCCGAGCAGGTGCTGGCGGTGGTGAACACCACCGAGGGGGCGGTGGATGCCGAGATCGGCCGCGATCCGGGCCGGCCGGAAATCCGTGTCGAGATCGACCGGGTGAAGGCGGCGGCGCACGGCCTGAACGTCTCGCAGGTGGCCCACAGCGTGCGGACGCTGTTCTACGGCACGACGGCTACGATGTACCGCGAGTCCGACGAGGATTACGACATCGTCCTGCGCCTGGACGAGCCCTACCGGCGTACGATCGAGGACATCGCCCAGGCGGAGATCGTGCTGCCGGACGGCGGACGGATCCGGCTGGACAGCGTGGCGTCCGTCGAGGAGCGCCTGGGGGCGCTGCAGATCGACCGCCGCAACCAGGAGCGTGTGATCCAGGTGACCGCCGACGTGTATGGTCGCAGCAGCGGCGAGGTGGTGCGCGACCTGCGCGGGCGGCTGGCCGAGGAAGTGCCCCTGCCGTCGGGCATCGGCATCCATTTCGGGGGGACGGCCGAGGATCAGGAGGAGTCCTTCCGGCAGATGACCCTGATGCTGGTGCTGGGCATTCTGCTGGTGTACATGGTGATGGCCTCGCAGTTCGAAAGCCTGCTCGATCCGTTCCTGATTCTGTTCTCCATCCCCTTCGCCTTCAGCGGAGTCGCGATCAGCCTGACGGTGCTGCGCCTGACGGTGAGCATCATGTCGTTCATCGGGATGATTCTGCTGGTCGGCGTGGTGGTCAATAACGCCATCGTGCTGATTGACTACATCAACCTGCTGCGCGCCCGGGGGCAGGAGCTGTCCCGCGCGATTGTGAACGCCGGCCGCTCGCGCCTGCGGCCGGTGCTGATCACGACGATGACGACCTCGCTGGCGATGCTGCCGATGATCCTGAGCCGCGGCGAAGGGGCGGCCACCTGGAAACCGATGGCGGCGACCATTGTCGGCGGGCTGACGTTTTCCATGCTGGTAACGCTGGTGCTGGTGCCCACGCTCTACAGCCTGGTGCATTCGCGCCGGGCGCGGAAACGGGAACAAGCCGCGGCCATGAAGGGAGTGCTGCCATGAAAGCCGTGTGGATTCTGCATGACATCGTGCTGACCGACGAAATCCAGGGCCTGCTGGACGAAATGGGCATCGTGGGGCTGTCGCGCTGGAAACGGATGACCGGGCGCGGACCCGGAAGCGGCACGCGGATGGACACCCATGTCTGGCCCGGCGCGAATTCCGGTACGCTGGCCGTGGTGGATGACGATGTGGCGGCACGGCTGATGGGGCGGCTGCAGATGCTTCGCGACGAGGTCGGCGCCCGGTCCGGCGTGTGGGCGTTCACCACGCCCGTGCTGGACACGCTGAAATGACGGATCGGCGGAAGCCGGCGACGGCGCAGGCGGTCTTGCGGGAGCTGAAGCGGCTTCGCCATCCCGCCCAGGCGGCGGTTCTGCAGCGTTTTTTCAAAACCGGTCCTGGCGAGTACGGGGAGGGGGATGTGTTCTGGGGCCTGAAGGTTCCGCAGACCCGCGCCGTGCTGGCGCAATTCCCGGAGGTGCCTCTGTCGGTTGCGGATGAACTGCTCGATTCCCCGGTTCACGAGGCGCGGTTTTTCGCCGTGATCGCCCTGGTGCGGGCCTACGCTGTTGGCGGCGCCGCCGAACGGAAGGTGATTTTCAGCCGGTACCTGGCGCGGGCGGAGCGGGTGAACAACTGGGATCTGGTGGATGCCAGCGCTCCGGGGATCGTCGGGCGGCACCTGCCGCCGGGCGGGGGCCGGCGCGTCCTGGCGCGCCTGGCGGCGTCCGGCTGCCTGTGGCGGCGGCGCATCGCCATGGTGTCCACGCTCGAACACATTCGACAGGGTGAGTTGAGCAACACCTTCCGGCTGGCCGAACGGTTTCTGGCCGATCCGGAGGATCTGATGCACAAAGCCGCCGGCTGGATGCTGCGGGAGGCCGGCAAGCGGGATGCCGCGGCGCTGGAGTCCTTTCTGGAGCGGCAGGGCGGACGAATGCCGCGCACCATGCTGCGTTATGCCATCGAGCGCCTGCCCCCGGCGCGACGCCGCGCCTGGCTGGCGGTTCCGCGGCAGGCGTGACCTCCGGTCCGGCCCAACCCGCCCTGCAATCTGTATTTTCCTTTACAGGCGCCGATGCCGGTTGTAAAACCCCTGCGAACAACAAATCGCCCGCCACGTACACAGGATGTCCATGCAACCCATCATCAATCATCTCGTCCAGCTTCAGGAACTCATTATCGCCCGGGCCCAGCAGGAAGCCGGTATGCCGGGGGCCCAATTCGCCCAGCTCGACGAATCCATTCACGCGCTGACCCAGGAACTGCCGCGGGATATTCACCAGCAGTTCACCCGGTTGCTGCAGAAAAGCCCGCTGGCCATCGTGCCGGTGGTCAATGGCGTCTGCACCGCCTGCGGCATGACCCTGCCGGTTTCGCTGGTGCATCAAGTGCATGCCGCCGAGCAGATCTACCAGTGCCCGTCCTGTGCCCGCCTGCTGTTTCACCGCGCCTCCGGCGCCCGCAACACCCGCAAGTCTCCGCGCCGCAGCGATCCGCCCAAGGTCGGCATCGAACGCTTTTCCGCCGAATCGCTCATGATCCCCGCGCTCAAGGGCACCGATCGCGATGCGGTGCTGGCGGAGCTCTGCCAGAAACTCGACGACGAAGGATTCGTGGATGACGCCGGCAAACTGCTGGAGGCCGCGGAGCAGCGCGAAGCCATCATCTCCACGGCCGTGGAAAACGGCCTGGCCTTTCCTCACGTGCGCTGCGTCGAAGGCGGTGCGCTGACGTTTGCCCTGGGGATTGCCCCCAAGGGCATCAAGTTCGATCCCGCCGGCAAGGCCAATACCCGCATCATTTTCTTCATGGTGATTCCCACCGCCGCCAGCGCCTTTTATCTCAAGCTGCTGTCCGGCCTGTCCCAGGTATTCCAGAAGGCCGAAAACCGCGAGAAGCTTCTGGAAGCCGAAACATCCGAGAAGATGTGGAAGGCCCTGGTCAAGGCCACCCGCCTGGCGATCTCCTGACCGTCTGGTCTGTCCTGAAGTTCAACGAAGGCGACCGGGTCGAATTTGAGGGGGACCGGTTCCATCCTGCCGCCCGCCGCACCCGACCTGTGCGCAAGTTGGATTTGACACGCGACGCATCCTGAGGCCACCCTGTTCCGCCATGGACGGGTGTTGCAATCTGGTGCTGGTGGGTTTCATGGGCACGGGCAAAAGCGTGATCGGCCGGCGCGTGGCCGCCATGGCCCGCCGCCCGTTTCTCGACATGGATGCCGAGATCGAAACGCGTGCCGGCAAGCGCATCTCCCGGATTTTCGCCGAGGACGGAGAGGCGGCATTCCGGGATCTGGAATCGGCGCTGGCCGCGGAGTGGGGACGGGTCCCCCAGGGCGCCGTGATCGCCTGCGGGGGCGGGGTGGTGCTGCGGGAGGACAACCTGGAGGCGCTGGGGGCGAACGGGGTGCTGGTGTGTCTGACCGCCCGGCCGGAGGTGATTCTCGAACGCACGGGCCGGTCGGGCCAGCGCCCGTTGCTGGAGACGGAAGACCGCGAACAGAAAATCCGCGACTTGCTGGCGGCACGCGCGCCGCTGTACGCCCGGATTCCCAACCAGATCGATACCTCCGACCTGGATCCCCACACCCTCGCTCTGCGCCTGACGCAGCTCTGGAACAGCCAAATGTAAAATGTAAAGACTTCACCCTCATGAGGGTGAAGTCTATACTTTTAACATTTGAAGGGCGATTCCTGTTGGGGTGGAAATCCGGTTGAGGCATACTCTCCATCCATGTGGCGTTATGTGCTCAAACGGCTGGCGCAGGCGGTCCCGACGGTGGCCGGGGTTGTCCTGGTCACATTTGTTCTGTTCCATGTCGTCGGCGGCAGTCCCGCGGCGATGGTGCTGGGGCAGAACGCCGGCGCCCGATCCCTGGAGGAGTTTGATGCCGCGCGTGGTTACAACAAGCCGCTGTTCTTCGGCCGCTGGACGTCCACGCGCGCCCTGGAGGCCGTGGATTTCAACGATGCGCCCCCCGGCGTCCGCGCACAATGGGGCGCCGGCGCCTCCGGGCCGCTGATTCTCGCCGACGGCGAAGCCCTCCGTATTCCGATTGCCTTTCCCCTGCCGGAGGGCGAAACCTGGCGGCTGACCATCGAGGGCGGCGGAACGGGTTTTCCACGCCATGGAAAAAAATCCGGCCGGTTTTCCACGCCATGGAAAAAAGTTTTCCACAGTGTGGAAAATCCGGAATTCCGCGCGGAGGGCGGGCCGGCCGAGATCGAGCGGGTTCGGCTGGAGAGGGGAACGCGGCATGTGTTGGACAGCCAGTTGACGCACTATCTGGGCCGCCTGCTGCGGCTGGATTTCGGCACGAGCACGAGTCTGAACCAGCCGGTGGGTAATCTGCTCCGGGCGGGGATCGGTCCGAGCCTGGCGCTGACGGTGCCGATCCTGATCGTGGAACTCGCGGTCAGTCTGTCGCTGGCGCTGCTGTGCGCGTACCGCCGCGGGTCGTGGCTGGACCGCGGCCTGGTGGCGGTGTGCGTGGCGCTGATGAGCGTGAACTATCTGGTGTGGATTGTCATCGGCCAGTTTGTCTTTGCCTTCAAGCTGGGATGGTTCCCGGTGTGGGGCTTCGAGTCGTGGCGCCACCTGCTGCTGCCGGTCCTGATCGGCGTGGCGACGGGGCTGGGCGTCAATGTGCGTTTTTACCGGACGGTCCTGCTCGAAGAGATGCACAAGGACTACGTGAAGACGGCGTTTGCCAAGGGGCTGGGGCCGGGCCGCGTGCTGTTCAAGCACGTGCTGAAGAATGCCCTGGGGCCGGTGATCACCAACGTGGCGCTGGCGCTGCCGTTTCTCTATACGGGCAGCGTGCTGCTGGAGAGCTTTTTCGGCATTCCGGGGCTGGGCTATCTCAGTTTGAACGCGATTCATTCGTCGGATGTGGACGTGGTGCGTGCCGTGGTGCTGGTGGGGGCGCTTCTGTTCACGGCGGCGAACATTTTGGCGGATGTCGCGCTGGCGTGGGTGGACCCGAGGGTCAAGCTGTCATGAGCGGCGAAACAGACAGGCGGGAAGAGCTGGCGGGCGGGGTGTCGTTTTTCCGGGAGGCCTGGCAGCGGGTATGGGCCGGCCGGGTGTCCCGCGCGTGCCTGGCGGTACTGGCGGTGTTTGCGCTGGCGGCGCTCTGGGGCCAGGCGAGCCAGGCGTGGCATGCCTGGCGCGATGTGACGCCGCCCTGGCAGGTGCAGGATCTGGCGGTACGCTACCTGGCGCCGTGCGCGGATCACTGGCTGGGCACCGACGGGCTGGGACGCGATGTCTTCCTGCGGCTGGTGCAGGGTGCGCGCATCGCTTTCCTGACGGGTGTGGTGTCGTCACTGATCGCCATTCCCATCGGGGTCCTGCTGGGGAGCCTCGGCGGTTATTTCGGCGGGAAGACGGACGATGCGGTGGTGTGGCTTTCGACCACCTTTGCCGCCATTCCGGGGCTGCTGTTTGTGCTGGCCATCGCCATGGTGGTGGGCAAGGGGCTGCTGGGGGTGTTCCTGGCGATCGGCCTGACGACGTGGGTGGGGGTGTGCCGCCTGATCCGCGCGGAGGTGCTCAAGCAGAAGGAGCGCGGCTATGTCCGCGCGGCGCGGGCCCTGGGCTTCTCGCACGGGCGGATTCTGTTCCGCCACATCCTGCCCAACGTGATCCACGTGGCGCTGGTGAGCTTTACCCTGCGGTTTCCGGCGGCCATCGGCACGGAGGTGTTTTTGAGCTTCCTGGGCATCGGGGCGCAGGGGGAGCCGAGCTGGGGCACGATGATTTCATCGGCGCGCCTGCGCCTGTGGCAGGGCATGTGGTGGGAACTGGCGGCGGTGACCGTCTCGATCTTCGCCGTGGTGCTGGCCTTCAATCTGCTGGGCGATGCCCTGCGCGACGCCTTGGATCCCCGCCTGCGGAACGTCCGGGAATGATCCCCGGCGGCACGGTGTGATTGTTTCATCAACCAATCATTTGGTGTTCCCGCCGGCTTGACAGCCGGGACATGGCATGGTTTATTCCCCGGCGTCATGACACATATGATCATCCAGGCCCTGAACCTTCTGGCGTTGCGCGGCGACACCCGTGCCACGGCGGGCGACGGGTGTTGCGCTGGATGAGTCCCCGGAGCCGTTGACTCCCCGGAAAGCCCGCCACAGAGAAATCGTGGCGGGTTTTTTGCGGCCCGCCGGCAGAAAACAACCCAGACGACAGGAAACCAGGGAAATGAAAAAACCGAACCATGTGATTATTTTCGACACAACGCTGCGCGACGGGGAGCAATGCCCCGGGGCGAGCATGGGCCTGCAGGAGAAGCTGCAGGTGGCCCGGCAGCTGGAGAAACTGAAAGTGGACATCATCGAGGCGGGGTTCCCGGCGGCGTCGCCGGGGGACTTCGAGGCGGTGAAACGGGTGGCCGCGGAAATCAAGAAGTGCCGGATCGCCGGGCTGGCGCGCTGCGTGAAAAAGGACATTGATGCCTGTGCGGAGGCCCTGAAGCCGGCGGGCGACCGGGCGCGGATTCACGTGTTCCTGGCGACGAGCGCCATCCACCGCGAATTCAAGCTGAAGAAGGCGAAGGACGAGATCATCCGCCAGGCGGTGGAAGGCGTGAGCTACGCGAAGCGCTTCTGCGAGGACATTGAGTTCAGCCCGGAGGATGCCTCGCGGACGGAGCCGGAGTTCCTGGCGGAGGTGGTGCGGGCGGTGATCGCGGCGGGCGCGACGACGATCAACATACCGGACACGGTAGGCTTCACGGTCCCGCAGGAATTCCGGACGCTGCTGACCCGCCTGCACGAGATGGTGCCGGAGCTGAAAAATGTGGTGGTGCACGTGCACTGTCACAACGATCTGGGCCTGGCGGTGGCGAATTCGCTGGCGGCGATCGAATGCGGCGCGCGCGGCGTGGAATGCACCATCAACGGCATCGGCGAGCGGGCGGGCAACTGCTCGCTGGAGGAGCTGGTGATGGCGCTGAAGGTGCGCGCGGACCACTACGGGATCCAGTCGCGGGTGAAGACGCAGGAGCTGTTCCCGGCGAGCCGCCTGGTGAGCCAGCTGACGGGCATGATGGTGCAGCGGAACAAGGCGATCGTGGGCGCGAACGCCTTTGCGCACGAGTCGGGCATCCACCAGGACGGCATGCTCAAGCACCGCGAGACCTATGAGATCATGCGGCCGGAAGACGTCGGCGTGGTGACGGGCACGGACCTGGTGCTGGGCAAGCACAGCGGGCGCGCGGGCTTCTCCGCGCATCTGCACCGCATGGGGATCAAGGTCAGCCCCGATCAGCTCCAGGGCGTCTATGATGCCTTCATCGCGCTGGCGGACAAGAAGAAGGTGGTGTACGACGACGACATCATCGAACTGCTGCGCGAGTACATATCGGACATTCCGAAGGTCTATGCGATCCGGTGCCTGCAGGTGTCGGCGGGCAACCAGACGATACCGACGGCGACGGTGCAGATCGAAAAGGCCGGGACGGTCACGCAGGATTCGGCAACGGGCGCCGGTCCCGTGGAGGCGGCGCTGAAGGCGATCGAACGGTTGACCGGAATCAAGGGCGAGTTGAAGTCGTTTGCCATGCAGGCGGTGACGCACGGCGAGGATGCCCTGGGCGAGGCCTCGATGCAGGTGAAGTTCGGCGATGACCTGGTGGCGGCGAAAGGGTCGGACATTGATATCGTCATGGCTTCGGCCAAGGCCTACATCAATGCGCTGAACCGCCACCTGTTCCAGGAGAAGGAAAGCGCCAGGGCATAGCCGCCTGCCGCGGTGCGTCTATAACGGCCCGTCCCTCGGAAAGGGGGGCGGGCCGGTTTTTGTTCTGGAGGGGCGGGAGGGAAAGAGAGTGGGGGATTAGAATGTGGAATGTTGGAATGCCGGAAAGATGGGGGGAGGGGACCTGATTCACCCACGGCGCAAGGCCGTAGGGGTCTGGGGGGAGGCCGACACACGACACGAGGTTGTGGGGGACTGGGGAAACGGGACGAGGCGGGGGTGGGAGGAAGCCGGCGGTCAGCCGCCGGAGAAGGGGGGCAGGAGGGTGATCTGATCGCCGTCGCGGATGGGGGCGTCCCATTCGACGAATTCATTGTTGATGGCGGCTTTGACGATGTGGGTGGACAGGGGGATTTTCCGGTTGGCCTGGATTTCATGAAGGAGCTGACGCGCGGTTTCCGCCTCGGTCTCATAGCGGTCGGTCCGGGTGCCGCGGGAAGGGCCCACCAGGGCGAAATATCGGATGGAGAGATTCTTTTTCATCCGTGGTCAGCAGGTTGGGGACACAACATGAATCAAGCGTACCGCAAAAAGAATCCGCCGTCCACGAAGGACGGCGGATTCGTGCGCTTTACCGATTCGCGGGGGCGGCGATTATCCGAGGCCGACGCGTTTCTTGAGTTCGGCGAGCTGGTTCTTCATGCGGGCCGGCAGGCGGTCGCCCGCCTTGTTCAGAAATTCCTCGATCTCGGGCACTTCGCTCTTCCAGCCCTCTTCGTCGATGCGAAGCAGTTCGGCGATTTCGGCGTTGCTGATTTCCAGGCCGCTGACATCCAGCTCGCCGGCCTTCGGCACGATGCCGACCGGCGTTTCGACGCCGTCGGCCTTGCCTTCAAGGCGCTCGCACATCCACTTCAGGACGCGGGAATTCTCGCCGAATCCCGGCCACAGCCACTGGCCATCCGGGGACTTTCGGAACCAGTTCACATAGAAGATCTGCGGGGCTTTTTCGCCGAGCCTGTCGCCCATGTCGAACCAGTGCTGCCAATAGTCGCCGATGTGGTAGCCGCAGAACGGCAGCATGGCCATCGGATCGCGGCGAATGGCATTCTTGACATCCAGCGCGGCCGCCGTGGCTTCCGACGCGGCTGTGGCGCCCATGTAGACGCCGTGATCCCAGTCAAACGCCTGGGTGACCAGCGGCACCAGGCTGGTGCGCCGGCCGCCGAAGACGAAGATATCGATCGGCACACCGTCGGGATCCTCCCAGTCCGGGCAGATGACCGGGCACTGCGCCGCGGGAGCGGTGAAGCGCGCGTTGGGATGGGCTCCTTTGACCGGCTTGCCGTCGGCATCCTTCGTGTCGGGGGTCCAGTCGCGGCCTTTCCAGTCAATGCCGTGCGGACACTCGACATTCATGCCTTCCCACCAGACGTCGCCGTCATCGGTCAGGACGCAGTTGGTAAAGATGGAATTTTCCCGGATGGAGTCCATGGCCATGGGGTTGGTTTCGTAGCTGGTGTTGGGGGCGACGCCGAAGAAACCGGCTTCGGGGTTGATGGCGTGGAGGCGGCCGTCCGGCCGGATTTTCATCCAGGCGATGTCATCGCCGACGCATTCGCACTTCCAGCCGGGGAGAGTGGGCTGGAGCATGGCGAGGTTGGTCTTGCCGCAGGCGCTCGGGAAGGCGGCGGCGATATGGAAGCGCTTCCCTTCCGGATTGGTCAGGCGCAGGATGAGCATGTGCTCGGCCATCCAGCCCTCGTGGCGGGCCATGTTGGAGGCGATGCGCAGGGCCAGGCACTTTTTGCCGAGCAGGGCATTGCCGCCGTAGCCGGATCCGTAGGACCAGATCAGGTTTTCTTCCGGGAAGTGGGCGATGTATTTTTTCTCCATCGGGGCGCAGGGCCAGGGCACGTCTGTCTGTCCGGGCTCCAGGGGCGCGCCGACGGAGTGCAGGCAGGGGATGAACTCGCCGTCTTCCCCCAGGGTCTCGATCACCTTGTCACCGACGCGTGTCATGATGTGCATGTTCAGCACGACGTAGGGAGAATCGGTGATTTCCACGCCGATTTTTGCGATGGGGGAACCGACAGGGCCCATGCTGAACGGAATCACATACAGGGTGCGGCCCTTCATGCAGCCGTCGTACAGACCGGCCATGGTCTTCTTCAGTTCGACGGGGTCGATCCAGTTGTTGGTCGGGCCGGCTTCGGACTGGGTCTTCGAGGCGATGTACGTGCGGTCCTCGACCCGCGCGACGTCGCTGGGGTCGCTGCGGAACAGTAAGCTGTTGGGGCGTTTCTCCAGGGGGGTGGCGGCACCGGCTTCGACCATGGCCTTGGACAGAGAATCGTATTCGGCCCGGGAACCGTCGCACCAGTGGATGGCGTCGGGTTTGCACAACCTGGCAATTTCATCGACCCAGTTCAGCAGCTTCTGATTTTTTGTCTTCATGGATCCATTTCCTTTCTATGGTACGCGCGGGCGGGGATCGGTGGTCCCGCGGCGGCCCGGAGGAGGAAGAAGAGAAGTACCCCATCCAACGAAGATGGCGGGAAATCGCTTCGGCATGTCGCCCCGGACCCGTGCCACGTTACGTGTCCTGCCCCGTGCCTGCAAGAGGAAAAATGGAAACCGGGATCGTTTTTGGGGGGCGGATTCGGCCTTTTCCCGCCCGGCACCGGCGGATGGTCAGGGAATGACCCGGTATTTCCTAAAGGTCCGGATGGTGCTGGATTCGGATTTGATCTGGTGGATGCCGACTTCATAGATCCGTCCGCGCCATTCATCCTGGTCGGCCATGTTGTCGGGGAGACCCTCGACAATGATCTGAATTTCCTCGAACACCTTGTGATACTGGGCGCGTCCGGTGGTGAACCCGCCTTTCTCGTATTGAAACGGCCGGCAGAGCCAGCTGCCGTCCTCGAGCATGTGGATGAGCCTGAGATTCCGGGTTCGGGCGGTGCTGCCGGATTTCAGGGCGTCTTCCTTGAGTTTGATTTCATCGAGACGCTTCTGGTGTTCCTCCGCCTCCAGCCGGGCGGCTTCCATCTGGCGCTGTTCCCAATCCTGCTGGGCCTGCTGCGTGTAGTACCAGTAGGTGACGGCCAGGACCGGATCATAATGGTAGCGTTGGCGGATCTCTTCCGACAGTTCGTGAAAAAACACCTTGGTGACGCCCTGGTCATGCATGTAGGAGAGGCCGTCGGGTTCCACGCGGGTCACAAAGACATTGGTGAGGGAGGTGCCGTCCGCCAACGACAGGGTTTCATAAAAAGCATGGCCGGTTTGAGCCAGCGCCAGCAAAACCAGGGGAATCCATTTCTTCACGGGGAGACCATAGGGGTTTCCAGGCGGAGACGCCAAGAAGAAACGCCGCGCTTTCCGGGGCGGGGACGCGCCACTTCAGTTATGGCAATAAGTGACATCACTTATTGCCATAACTGAACTAATTGGAATCAGCCGGCGAGGGCCTTGAGGTCTTCGTCGGGGGTCGAGATCGGAGTGAGCCCGAATTTTTCGACGAGGACGTTGAGGACCGTCGGCGAGACGAACGCCGGAAGGCTGGGCCCGATGCGGATGTTCTTGATGCCGAGGGAAAGGAGCGTCAGCAGGATGCAGACGGCCTTTTGCTCGTACCAGGAGAGCACCAGCGAGAGGGGCAGGTCGTTGACGCCGCAGTTGAACACCTTGGACAGGGCGAGGGCGACCTGGATGGCGGAATAGGCGTCGTTGCACTGGCCCATGTCGAGCAGGCGGGGGATGCCGCCGATGTCGCCCAACTGATCCTGCAGGTGGTTGAAGCGGAACTTGCCGCAGGCGAGCGTCAGCACCAGGGTGTTCTTGGGGGTCTTTTCGACGAACTGCGTGTAGTAGTCGCGGCCGAGCTTGGCGCCGTCGCAGCCGCCGACGAGGTAGATGTGCTTCACGGCACCGGATTTCACGGCGTCGACGACCTTGTCGGCGACGGACATCACGGCGTTGTGGGCGAAGCCGGTCATCAGCTCGTAGGCGCCGGGGATTTCTTCGGTCCATCCGCCGAGGTCGATGGCCTGTTGGATGACGGCGGAGAAGTCCTTGCGGCCCTGTTCATCGGCGGCGATGTGCCGGACGCCGGGCCAGCCGACCTCGGCCGTGGTGGCAAGGTGCTGGATGTAGCTGGGGCGCGGCGGCATGATGCAGTTGGTGGTGAACAGCACGACACCGGGCAGGTCGGCGAATTCCTTCTGCTGGTTCTGCCAGGCGGTGCCGAAGTGGCCGCGGAGGTGCTTGTATTTCTTCAAGCCGGGATAGGCGAGGGCGGGCAGCATTTCGCCGTGGGTGTAGATGTTCACACCCTTGCCCTCGGACTGCTCCAGCAGCATCTTCAGGTCGAGCAGGTCGTGGCCGGTCACGATGATGAACGGGCCCTTGTGGCGGGTGACGGACACGCGGGTGGGTTCGGGGTGTCCGTACGCGCCGGTGTTGGCGGCGTCGAGCAGCGCCATGCAGTCGAGATTGACCTGGCCGAATTCCATGATGAGCCCGAGCCATTCCTCGACGGAATGGTCGTCGCCCAGGGCCTTCATGCCCTTCTGGAACCAGGCGGAGACCTTGGGATCGGTCTTGCCGAGGACGCGCGCGTGGGCGGCGTAGGCGGCCATGCCGCGCAGGCCGAACAGCAGGGTGGAGCGCAGGGAAACCACGTCCGGATCGCCGTGGAAGAGGTCTTCGGGGCGGTAGGTGTTGGCGCCGCCGGCGGCGACGGCCGCCTGCAGGATCCGGTCGCGCATCGCCGCGTTGTCCTTGGGATCGAAGTTGACGTTGGTGATGCACATGAACAGCGCATCCATGAACAGCGCCTCAACCTTCGGATTGGCGGGCTGGCCGTCCACGGCGCGGGCCAGGGTGATCAGGGCCGCGGTGATTTCGTCCTGGAGGTTCGAGACCTCGGGGGATTTGCCGCAGGCGCCGGTCTTGGTGCAGCCTTTGCCGCCGGCGGTTTGCTCGCACTGGAAACAGAACATGTCGGTCATGGGGGGATCCTTTTCGTGTGGTTGTATTTTTATAAATTGAATCCAGAATTCAGGATTCAGAATGGAGGCAGAAAATGAACCCCGGTTGGATTGGATTCATTCTGAATTCTGACTACTGTTTACTCTTCCAAAATCGCTCCATCGGTGGAAATCGTGACAACCTGCCAGGGGATCATTTTGCCGCTGGCCTGGAGAGCGCGCTGGACGGCGGAGGACAGGCCGCCGCAGCAGGGCACTTCCATGCGCAGGACAGTCACGCTTTTGATGTCGTTGAGGCGGAGCACCTCCGTCAGCTTTTCGGCGTAATCGCCTTCGTCGAGCTTGGGGCAGCCGATCAGCGTGACCTTGTTGCGCATGAAACGGCGGTGGATGTCGGCGAAGGCGAAGGCCGTACAGTCGGCGGCAATCAGCAGCGCGGCGTTTTGGAGGTAGGGGGCGCGGACGTTCAGCAGCTTGATCTGGACGGGCCAGTTGGTCAGTTGCGTGACAGGAGCGGTGGAGGAAGCATCCGAGGGCGGGACGGTCGCGGGCCTGGGAGCCATGGACTTGGCCATCATGCCAGGGCAGCCGGCAAATAGGGGGAGGTCCGAAGCGGGGGCCGGGCGTTTGGCCTCAGCCATGCGCGCCGCGACGGCGGCTTCGTCGTAGTCGGCGGCATCCCGCTCAATGATTTGAATCGCGCCGGTGGGGCAGGCGGGCAGGCAGTCGCCGAGGCCGTCGCAGTAGGAATCGGAAACGAGCCGCGCTTTGCCGTCCACCATCTGGATGGCGCCTTCGTGGCAGGCGCTGACGCACAAGCCGCAGCCGTTGCAGAGGGTTTCGTCGATGGATACGATCTTGCGTTTCATGCGGGCACCAGCTGGGTTTTATCGAGCGAACGGGCGAGGTTCGCGAGGGTGGTTTGCTTCATTTTGCGGTGGAGCAGTTCGTTTTCGCGTTCCACCAGATGGCCGAACGCGCAGGCCCGCCCGGCGCAGATCTTGGGATCGAGCAGGCAGCGGTGGGGTCGCAGCGGCTCGCCGCCGGCGGCTTCATACACGTCCAGCAAAGTGATGGTTTTGGGGGCACGGGCGAGGCGGATGCCGCCTTTGGGGCCGCGCTCGGTTTCGAGAAGGCCGGAACGGACGAGGCGCTGGACCACCTTGGCGAAGTGGTGGTACGAAAAGCCAAGCTCCTTGGCCAGCGCGGGGGAAGAGCGAAACACGCGGTCGCCGTCGCCGATCCACAGGCAGAGGTGGAGGGCAATCGAAGTCGCTTCGGGGATGTGGATCAGTCCAGGCATGGGAAGGGGGCTCCGTTTAAACTGGTATTAACATACCAGATTTGGGAAGACCCGCAAACGGAAAGATGAAAAAAGTCGAAATTGGCGGGGCGGAAGGGGCGTGGTAGGTTGGAATCCAATTCATGGAAAGGGAGTTGGAATGAAGACGATCATCATCGGCGGCGTGGCGGGCGGAGCAAGCACGGCGGCGCGGTTGCGGCGCATGGATGAGCAGGCGGAGATCGTGCTGCTGGAGAAGGGCCCGCATATTTCCTACGCGAATTGCGGCTTGCCGTACCACCTGGGGAAGATCATTCCGGAGCGCGACTGGCTGCTGGTGATGACACCGTCGGATTTCCGGGCGCGGTTTAACGTGGATGTGCGGGTGAACCACGAGGTCACGGCCATCGATCGCGACAAGAAGACGGTCCGGATTCTGAACCGGCACACGGGGGCGGAGAGCGAGGAGCGCTATGACAAGCTCGTGATCGCGACGGGGTCGTCGCCGATGGAGCTGAACCTGCCGGGGATCGACCTGCCCGAGGTGCTGCCCCTGTGGACGCTCGAGGACATGGATCGGATCGCGAAGAAGCTCGACGAAGGGGCGAAGAGCGTGGTGGTGGTCGGCGGCGGCTTCGTGGGGATGGAGCTGGCGGAGAGCCTGCGGCACCGGGGGCTGGAGGTGACGCTGCTGGAAATGGGCCGCCAGCTGCTGCCGACGATGGACGAGGAAATGAGCTCGCTGCTGGCGGAAGAGCTGCGGCTGGCGGGAATCGTCGTGGAACTGGGGGCGGCGGTCTCGGCGTTCGCGCCGGCGGACGACGGCGGCGTGACGGCGACAGTGAAAGACGGCCGCTCGTGGACGGCGGACTTGGTCGTGATGTGCGTGGGCGTAAAACCCAATTCGGCGCTGGCGGCGGCGGCGGGGCTGGAAACGGGACCCAAGGGGCATATCGCGACGGATGACCGGATGCAGACGAACGACCCGGACATTTTTGCGGTCGGCGATGCGGTGTCGGTGAAGGATCCTGTGTTCGGCGAGACGACGGCGGTGCCGCTGGCGGGCCCGGCGAACCGGCAGGGGCGCATCGCGGCGGACGGAATTCTGGGCCGCGAACACCGGTATGCAGGCACCTACGGGGCCTCGGTGGTGAAAGTCGGCAAGCTGACGGCGGCGAGCTGCGGGCATACGGAGGCCCGGCTGAAGGCGATGGGGAAGGCCTGCCGGAAGGTGTATCTGCATCCGGGATCGCACGCGGGGTACTATCCCGGGGCCCGCGAGCTGCATATCAAGCTGCTGTTTGGCGACGACGGAAAAATCTACGGCGGGCAGGTGATCGGCGCGGAGGGCGCGGACAAGCGCGCGGACGTGCTGGCGACGGCGATGCGCGCCGGGATGGATGTGCGTCAACTGGCGGAGCTGGAGCTGTGCTATGCCCCGCCGTTCAGCTCGGCGAAGGATCCCATCACCGTGGCGGGCATGATTGCCACGAACGTGCTCGACGGAGTGACGACGCAGGTGCACGCCGAGGCTTTGCCCGAAGGCGCGCTGCTGCTCGATGTGCGCGAGCCCGCCGAGCTGGTCCAGGGCGCCCTGGACGGCGCGGTGAACATTCCGCTGCACCAGCTGCGAGCACGGACCTGTGAACTGCCAAAGGACCGGCAGATTGTGGTGTACTGCCATCAGGGGTTGCGCGGCTACGTGGCGGAACGCATCCTGAAACAGCTCGGCTACCATGTCGCCAATCTCTCCGGCGGATACCAGACGTGGAAGCAGTTCCAGCCGGAACACTGGATGCCGTCCGACGATGAAATCGCGGTGTCCAGCACGGGCAGCGAGGGCGGACCGAAGATCGAAAGCGATGAGGCCGAGCCGGCGCATGGGGTGGACGTGCGCGGGATGCAGTGTCCCGGCCCGGTGGTGCGGATCAAGCAGGAGCTGGACGCGCTGGGGGCGGGGGCGTCTCTCAAGGTGGTGGCCGCGCCGGGCTTTGCGCCGGACCTGACCAACTGGGCGAAGTGCGCCGGCCACAAGGTGGTGAAACTGGCGCAGAAGGGCGACCGCCTGGAAGCCGTGCTGCGCAAGGGCGGGGCGGCTGCGCCGTGCGCGGTCGCCGGGAGTGCCGATTCGGCGGCGCTGATCCTGTTCAGCAACGATCTCGACAAGGCGCTGGCGGCGATGATTCTGGCCACGGGCATGGCGGCGGCCGGCATGCGGGTGAGCGTGTTTTTCACCTTCTGGGGACTGAGCGTGCTGCGGAAGAATCCGGGGCCGGCGGTACGGAAGAGTTGGCTGAACCGGATGTTCGGCTGGATGCTGCCGAAGGGGGCGCGGAAGCTCGCGCTCTCCAAGATGCACATGGCGGGAATGGGCACGGCGATGATGAAGCATGTCATGACCGGCCAGAACGTGGCGTCGCTGCCGGAGATGCTGCAGAGCGCGCGGGCGCTGGGCGTGAAGTTCATCGCCTGCGACATGGCCATGGGCGTCATGGGCATCACCCGCGAGGAACTGATCGACGTGGACGAAGTGGCCGGCGTCGCCACGTTCATCGCCCGCGCCAAGGAAAGCGGCCCGACGATGTTCATCTAGGAATTCCTTTAGACAGGATTAACAGGATTTACAGGATGGGGAGGAGGGCGAGTTGGCTTGCCCGACGGGGTCAACCCGCCCGGCTTAATGCGCCGGGCTGCAGCGGGCGACGGATCGGTTGCCGGCCGGGGGGATCAGTTGAAAAGCCGCAGGGATGCGGTAGGTTGATGCATTAAACAACGGAGGTAAACATGAACAAGCAAATGAAAACCGGATGGATTGCATTGATCGCGGCGGGGTTGGCCGTTGCGGCGTTCGGACAGGAGGCCGCGCCGGCGGCGGCACTGGAATTCGAGCCGCTGCCGTATGCCTTCGATGCGCTGGAGCCGTACATTGATGCGCGGACGATGGAGATCCATTACAGCCGGCATCATCAGGGATACTTCAACAATCTGGTCAAGGCCGTTGCGGGCACGGAATTGGAAGGGCAACCGCTGGAAGCCTTGTTTGCCCGGATCAGCGAATTGCCGGTGGCATTGCGCAACAACGGCGGCGGGCATTGGAACCATACCCTGTTCTGGAAGGTGATGTCGCCCGACGGCGGAGGGATTCCGGACGGGGAACTGGGGGCGGCCGTAGATGCCGCGTTCGGGTCGTTTGATTCCTTCAAGCAGCAGTTCGCGCAAGCGGCGGCCACGCGGTTCGGCAGCGGCTGGGCCTGGCTGTGCGTGGCGGAGGACGGATCGCTGTTCATCACCTCCACGCCGAACCAGGACAATCCGCTGATGGATGTAGCCGATCGGCAAGGCACGCCGATCCTCGGCCTGGATGTCTGGGAGCACGCCTATTACCTGAAATACCAGAACATGCGCGGCACCTATGTCGACGCCTTCTGGAACGTGGTGAACTGGCCGGAGGTCGCTGCCCGCTACGCTGCCGCCCGCTAGGCAAAAGTAAATAGTATAGACTTCACCCTTATGAGGGTGAAGTCTATACATTTAACAATTGGGCTTCGGCGGCTTTCTTCAATCGCTGGAGGGAGCGGTCGCTTTCCAGGCGCTTGTCAAGACGCCGAAGGGCGTTGGAAACGGCGACATAATGCAATCCGCCGCCCTTTTCTCCGATCTGGCGCAGGGTCAGGCCGGAATGGCGCCGGGCCAGATGGAAGACCAGGTCCCGGCCGACATCGCCGTGCCGGTCCCGAAAGGCATTCCAAGGTTCCCCTTTGGCGGATTCCACGGCGGCCACGATGGTCTCAAAGGATATGGCCTGGTCCCATTGGCGCAGTTCGGGTTGCTCGCGGCGATCGCCTTTCAGCAGGGGGCGCATGCTGTCGCGGAAAGCGGAACTGCCGCTTACCAGGGTCTTGGGGAGTTGTTCGTCACCGATTTCCTTCACATGCTGGCGGACATAGTCTTCGATCCACTTGCGATAGGCATTGGCACCGTCTTTGCGGCTTCCGGATACGCGCCGCCACAGTTCGGCGGTGCAGAGCCATTCCGGCACGCTGCGGTAGCCGGCAAACGCAGGATAGGAACTCCATCGGTACCCCCGGAGGGTTTTAAGGCGGCGGGTGATGAGTTCGGATGAAGGCGGGAGAGTGCCGCCGCGTTTTTCCTGGGCCCGGGTGGTTTTGTCCAGGCCCAGGGCCGCGGTCCGGATGGGGTTGAGATGGATGTAGCGGCTGAGATCCAGTGCCCAGGATCCGTTCTCCTCGACGAGGATGGCTTTGTAGGGGGATGAAAACACCTTGCCGAGCCGTTGATGGCGTTTGCTGAACCAGACGCCGTAGCTCATGCTGAAATCCATTGCATGGCGGCATCGATGCTGTTGCGGGGACTTGCAGCAGGAAATGGTCATGGGTATCCATCAGCGCGAAGGCGTGGATGATCACGCCGAAGCGGTCAGGCAGTGTCGAAAGCAGTTCCAGGCGGTGTTCCCGGTCGCGGTTGTCGAGGTAAATCGTCATCCAGTTCGCCGCGATTGATGACGTGGTGCCGCCGCTGGCAAGGCGGATGCGCAGGGGTCTCATGGCCGGAAGGATGGCCGATAGGCAGGTCGGCTGTCCATCCAGCAGGCGCGGTGACTTCGGCCTCCTGGGAGGGTGAAGTCTGTACTTTATACTTTTGGCGGGAAGTCGAGGTAGAGGACGTCGGGGGTGCGGGTCCAGCCGCGGGCGGTCTGGAGATGGGCGAGGACGCGGAGGCAGAAGGCGCGGATGGCGGGGGCGTCGAGGGGGTGTAACGGGAATGCCGTTTGGCTTTCTGGCGTCGGCGGGGGTGGGGGCGAAACTGAAAGTATAGAGTCCGCGGCGGCCGAGGAGGCCGGCACCGCATGTTTCATCCCAGGCGGGGGCGAGCTGTTCGATCAGGGCGCGAAGGCCGGGGAGGAGGGTGATTTCGAGCCAGCCGGCTTCTTCGCGGCGGAGGCGGCGGAAGTCGAGGGCCCAGAGGATTTTTCCTTCGGCGGTGAGGGTGCGGGCGGCGGACGAGGCGGAGGCGAAGAGCTGCCAGACGAGGAGGGGGACCGGGCCGGGCCAGAGGTCGGGGTCGAAGACGGGGAGGTCGATGCCGGGCAGGTGGGTGGCGGCCCAGGAACGGGCGGCGTCGTTCTGGTTGAGGGTGCGCAGGGCACGGTAGATGAGGAGGTGGAGGTAGTCGTCGGGGAGGGGGGGGGCGAGGCGCTGGTCGGCGAGGTAGGCGATGACGGCGGAGGAGACGGCTTCGGCGGCGGCGGGTCGAGGGGGCGGTGTTGCCCGTGGTGCGGAGGAGTTCTTCGAGGGTGCGGCGCCAGCGTGGCGCGGGTGTCGTCGCTGGTGGGGAGGGAGCATGGAATTATAAATGAAGAATTAAGAATGAAACAATTGAGAAATCCACGTCCACGCCCATGGCGTGGCAAGCCTGCGGATGGCGGACAGGAAGTGGTTCCCGCTTTCGTTAGAAGTACAGCGGCCTCGTTGAGGCCGGGGAACGGATATTTTCCACGGTGTGGAAAATAGTTTTCCATAGCGTGGAAAATCCGCAAAAAAATTTTCCATGGCGTGGAAAAATTCGGGGTTGTCCAAATTTTTCCATGGCGTGGAAAATCCGGAAAAAAGTTTTCCATGGCGTGGAAAACGGGGAAGGGTGGAGACGGGCCGCGGCAGGCCGCGGGGGGGGGGATCATTGGCGGCCGATGAGGTTTTCGATTTCGGAGAGGAACTGGGAGGCGTCGCGGAATCGGCGGTAGACGGAGGCGAAGCGGAGGAAGGCGACTTCGTCGAGCTTTTCGAGTTTGTCGAGGACCTTGCGGCCGATGACGGTGGAGGGGACTTCGCGGTCGTACTCGGTTTCGATTTCGTGGGCGATTTCATCCACGATCATGTCGAGCTGGGGGTCGGAGACGGGGCGTTTGACGGCGGCATGGGCGATGGCGGCGCGGAGCTTGGGGCGGTCGAAGTCTTCGTGCCGGCCGTCGCGTTTGAGGACGGTGAGGATGGCTTTGACGACTTCCTCGTAGGTGGTGAAGCGGTGACCGCAGCGGGCGCAGACGCGGCGGCGGCGGATGACGGCGCCGTTTCGGATGGAGCGGGAATCCACCACTTTGTCGTCGGACTGGGCACACTTGGGGCAGCGCATGGATCCGATAGTGGGCGGGGGGGCGGGGGTCAAGCGCGGAGGGGGGCGGAAGGTAGAGGACAGAGGCCAGAGGCCAGAAGGCAGCGGTCAGGGGAAACGGGGTGGTCTGCCTGCGGGACCAAGCCGAGATCCCTCGACAGGCTCGGGATGACAGCCATACAGAACCAGAAGACCTTTTGAACGGCATGCACCGAATCGCAGATGCGGTGCGGGGGGGGCAGAGTCCAGAGGGCAGGGGAAACGGGGGCAGGGGAAACGGGGGCAGGGGACAGAACGGCGCGGCTTGCATTTTGTCCGGGGGCCTGTGAAGATGACGGACATGAACGAACGCGACGACCATGGCATGCGGATTTACCTGCGCGAGATCGGGCAGGTGGATTTGCTGACGCCCGAGGAGGAGGTCAAGCTGGCGCGGCGGATCAAGCGGGGGGACGAGGCGGCGCGCCAGAAGATGATCCGGGCGAATCTGCGGCTGGTCGTGAAGATTGCGGGGGACTATGCGCGGCTGGGGCTGCCGCTGCTGGATCTGATCAGCGAGGGCAACCTGGGGCTGATGAAGGCGGTGGACCGGTTTGACCCGAAGAAGGGGGGCAAGCTGAGCACGTATGCGGCGTGGTGGATCAAGCAGGGGATCCGGCGGGCGCTGGCGAACCAGGGCAAGACGATCCGGCTGCCGTCGCACATGGTGGACAAGCTGTTCCGGATGCGGCGGATGCAGGAGACGCTGGCGCACGAGCTGGGCCGGGCGCCGACGGCGGCGGAGCTGGCGAAGCGGCTGGAGGTGCCGGAGAAGACCGTGAAGTACTGGCTGGAGGTGTCGCAGCGGCCGACGTCGCTGGACATTCCGCTGGGCGAGGACGGGCGGGAAAGCCTGGGCGACACGATCAGCGACTCGAAGGCGAAGTCGCCGTTTGATGAATTGAACGACCAGCAGCTGCTGGAGGAGATGGCGCAGCATGTGGTGACGCTGGGCGAACGCGAGCAGCTGATTTTGAAGCGCCGGTTCGGTCTGGGCGGGGTGGAGCCGGAGTCGCTGGAGGAGGTGGGCGAACGGCTGGGCATCACGCGCGAGCGGGTGCGCCAGCTGCAGAACCAGGCGCTGGCGACGCTGCGGGAGAAGATGCTGCAAGAGTAGCGGGGCGCGGCTGGAAGAGTCGCCCGGCCCCCGGAACCCAAGACACGAGACCAAGGAGACGATCATGGCGGAAGAAGCAGGCCGGGACATCCAGATGGATGCGGCGAATTTGTACCGGGAAGAGACCTATACGGACCTGAAGGCGGGGTCGCTGCGCAAGCTGGTGCCGGTGACGGCGGACGGGGCGGAGGATCCCGCGCGGGAGCCGATCTATACGGCGGTGGCCCAGGTGATGACGCCGGGCGGGGTGCTGCCGCTGAGCGGCGAAGTGCGCGGGGCGAAGACGCTGGCGGAGGCCATGGCGGGATTCCCGGCGGCGATCAAGCAGGCGATTGCGGATCTCCGCGAGGAGATGGAGGCGATGCAGCGCGAGCGGGCGTCGCAGATCGTGGTGCCGGGGCGCAACGCCCCGCCGCCGCCGCCGGACCTGCTGGCGCGCTGAAGAAGGCGAACGGGTTTCCGGAAGGCGGGACACATGCCGCGGCTGAAGGTGGTCCTGATGGGATCGGGGGCGCTGGCGTGTCCGCTGCTGGAGGGAATTCTGCGGGAGGGGAAGGATGAGCTGGCCGGGGTGGTGACGCAGCCGGACCGTGCGGCGGGGCGGGGGCTTCGCTGTGCGCCGTGCGAGCTGAAGCGGCTGGCGGAATCGCGTGGGCTGCCGGTCTGGACGCCGGAGCGGGCGGGGGATCCGGCGTTCGTGGCGCAGGTGGCGGAGCTGGCGCCGGATGTGATCGTGGTGGCGTGTTTCGGGCAGTTCCTGAAGGAGAGTCTGCTGGCGGTGCCGCGGCTGGGGACGATCAATGTGCATCCGTCGCTGCTGCCGAAGTACCGGGGGGCGAGTCCGATCCAGTGGGCGCTGGCGAACGGCGAGCGGGAAACCGGCGTGAGCGTGCTGTACGTGACGCCGAAGATGGATGCGGGGGATGTGCTGGCGCAGGAGCGCATGGCGATCGGGCCGGAGGAGACGGCGGCGACTCTGGAGCCGAAACTGGCGGCGAAGGGGGCGGAACTGCTGGGGCGGGTGCTGGACGGATTCCGGGAGGGGCGGACGCAGAGGGTGCCGCAGGCGGAGTCGGAGGCGACGTTTGCGCGCAAGCTGGCGAAGGAGGACGGGCGGGTGGATTGGCGCCGGCCGGCGGAGGCGATCCGGAACCGGTGGCGGGGATTTTCGCCGTGGCCGGGGGCGTATGCGTTTCTGCCGGGCGGGGAGTTGCTGAAGATTCACGGGATGACGGTGGAAGCGGGGCGCGAGGGGGCGGCGCCGGGGGAGGTGATCGAGGCGAAGGGGGAGGGGCCGGTGGTGGCGGCGGGAGAGGGGGCGGTGCGGCTGACGGCGGTGCAGCCGGCGGGGAAGAAGGTGATGCCGGGGGCGGCGTTTTTATGCGGGCACCGGCTGGCGGCGGGGATGAGGCTGGAGTGACAGGGGGCGGGGGGGGAAAGGGCGCCTAGATAGGCGCATCTGCGATTGGGTGCATGCTCAGGTCATATTGAGCGAAGGCGCACCGCGCCGAAGTCGAAATATCTCGGCCTGATCCCAACGGCGTGCCGGCGGGACCGAGCTCGAGATCCCTCGACAAGCTCGGGATGACAGTCGCGGGTGGCCATGGCTTATTTCTGGATTGCGGGCACCTAATCGCAGATGCGCCCGGGAGGAAGGGGCGGGGGCGTAGGTTTTGACGGAGGCGGGCTGGGGAGGTTATAGTGTTGGCGTTGTCCGGCGGAGACCGGGCGGTTGAAGGGATGAGCATGGATTCGACGTGGATTTTGAAATGGGGCTTGGAAGGCATCGGTTACGCGGCGTCGCTGATCATCCTGGTTTCGATGCTGATGACGAATGTGTACCGCCTGCGTCAGATCAATCTGGCGGGGGCGCTGCTGTTTTCGCTGTACGGGTATTTGATCCAGGCGTGGCCGGTGGTGGTGATGAACCTGATGATTGCCGGGGTGGACATCTGGATTCTGCTGCAGATGATGCGCTACTACGCGTATTTCGACCTGGCGCCGGCTTCGACGATCGGGACGGATTATCTGCGCCGGTTTTTCCTGTTTCACGAGCGGGAGTTGATGCGCCATGCGCCGGGGCTGACGTTCGAAGAACTGGTGGAGGCGCAGACGAGCATTCTGTTCCGCAACATGCTGCCGGTAGGCTTGTTTTCCTATCGCCAGAAGGGGCCGGAGGCGGACATCCTGATTGATTTCATGATTGCGGAATACCGCGATTACAAGGCGGGGCGGTATCTGTACAAGACGAAGCGGATGTATTTCAAGGAGCAGGGGATCAAGCGGTTCCATGCGGTGGCGCGGCATCCGGCGCAGCCGAAGTATTTTCTCCGCAACGGCTTTGTGCGGGAGGAAGGCAAGTCGGGCGGCTTTGTGAACGATCTGTGAGGCCGGCGATGGCGGCGGGGTTTCGCATGCGGCCGGACGCGGCGCTGGTGCTGGAGGGCGGCGGCATGCGCGGGCAGTATGCCTCGGGGGTGATGGATGGTTTCCTGCGGGCGGGGATCCGGTTTCCGTATGTGATCGGGGTGTCGGCGGGGATCAGCAACGCGGCGTCGTACGTGGCGGGACAGGCCGGGCGCAACCGGGAGATTTTCACGCGCTTTGCGGGGGACCGGCGCTATTTTTCGTGGCGGAACTGGCTGCGCGGGGGCAATCCGTTCGGAATGGATTTCATCTACCGGGAACTGCCGGATCACATTCCGTTTGATTTCGAGGCGTTTGCGGCGTCGCCGGTGCGGTTCCGGGTGGGGGCGACGGACTGCGCGACGGGGCGGGCGGTGTTTTTCGACAAGGAAGAGGTACCGCTGGCGGAAGCGCTGATGGCGAGTGCGTCGCTGCCGATGGTGGGGCGGATGGCGCGGGTGAACGGGCGGTTGTACCTGGACGGGGGCATTGCCGCGCCCATTCCGTTCCGGCAGGCGGCGGCGGATGGATATGGGCGGCGGGTGGTGGTGCTGACGCGCAACCGGGGATTCCGCAAGCACGCGCCGGGTCCGGCGGTGCGCGCGGCGATCCGGTGGAAGTACCGGCGGTTTCCGGCGCTGGCCGAAGCCGTGGCGCGCCAGCACGAGACGTACAACCGGGCGCTGGATGAGCTGGAGGCGGAGGAGGCCGCGGGGCGCGTGCGGGTGATCCGGCCGTCGCATCCGCTGGCGGTGGGGCGCTACAGCCAGAACCGGGAGGCGCTGGAGCGGCTGTATCAAAACGGCCTGGCCGACGCGGCGGCGCAGGCGGACGAATTGCGCGGTTTCCTTTCGGCGTGAAAGCGGCTAGAGTGTCCAGGTGACATCGGCACCGTCAGCCCCCTGGATCGAATTGGATCGCGTGGCGGTGCATTTTCCGATCCGGCGCGGCGTGCTGGCGCGGGTGCGGGGGCATGTGCATGCGGTGGACGGGGTGTCGCTGGACATCCGGCGGGGCGAGACGCTGGGGCTGGCGGGGGAATCCGGCTGCGGCAAGACGACGCTGGGGCGGGTGGTGGCGGGGCTGGAGCGGCCGACGGCGGGCGAGGTGAGGCTGGCGGGGCGGACGCTGTTTGCGCCGGCGGGGCGGAGGCCCCTGACGAAGGACCAGCGGCGGCGGATCCAGATGGTGTTCCAGGATCCGATGGCGGCGCTGAATCCGCGGATGACCATCGGCGACCTGCTGACGGAGGGGCTGGTGGAGCACGGCCTGCTGAAGGGGGAAAAGCGGGAGGCCGCGGCGGCGCGTCTGCTGAAGGAAGTGGGGCTGGATGAATCGGCGTTGTGGAAGTATCCCTTCGAGTTTTCGGGGGGGCAGCGGCAGCGGATCTGCATCGCCCGGGCGGTGGCGCTGGAGCCGGACCTGGTGGTGTGCGACGAAGTGGTCAGCGCGCTGGACGTGAGCGTGCAGGCGCAGGTGATCAATCTGCTGATGGATCTGCGGCGGCGGCACGGGCTGGCCTATCTGATGATCGGGCACGACTTGAGCGTGCTGCAGCACGTGTCGCACCGGATTGCAGTGATGTATCTGGGGCGGCTGGCGGAGACGGGGCCGGCGGATTCGATGGTGGCGGCGCCGAAGCATCCCTATGCGCAGGCGCTGGTGGCGGCGGTGCCGGTGCCGGGGACTCCGCGCAGGCGCAAGGCGCTGGGCGGCGAACCGCCGTCGGCGGCGAATCCGCCCCCGGGCTGTCCGTTCCATCCGCGCTGTCCCCGGGCGATGCCGGTATGCCGCCGGGAGGTGCCGGGGGCGCGCGAAGTCGACGGCCACCGGGTGTGGTGCCATTTGTATCCGGAGACGCCGGGCTAGATTCAACCGTCAAGGGCTGACCCATGAAAAGAGCAAGAGGATGGTGGATGGTGTGGCTGGCAGGCGCGGCGGCGGTGCAGGGCGCGCCGTGGGCGGACTGGAAAACGCCGCGGGAGGACGCGGCGCTGGCGGCGGAGTTTCGTCCGGGCTGGGTGGTGGAAAGAGAACGGATGACCATGGGGTCCCATCCGGAAACGTTTCTGGAATGGAACCGGGGATATGACGGGGAACTGGTGCTGACGCCGGTTTCGGGAGACGAGAGGGTCGAGGGGCCGCTGACCGTTCACGTGTGGCATGCGGTGGTGCATCCGGATGAGATGAACTGGCCGGAGTCCGATTCGATTCCTGAGAATTTCGTTCCGGATGTCCGGCCGGAGGCGGAGGTCGGGCGGACGGTGGCGGAAGAGACCTGGACGGTGGCGGCGGAGTTTCCGGTTCGTCTGCCGGTGGTGCGTCCGCGGTCGTGCCTGTCGCCGGCGAGCTGGCGGAACCGGCGTCCGGCGGCGCTGTTCGGCGGCTACGAGGTACAGGATGCGGCGGGGCGCGAGGTGTGCCGGGGCCGGCTGCCGGCGCGGCGGGTGTCGGAGACGCGGCGCACGCTGGTGGGCATGGCAGAGAACGACGAGACGCTGAAGCAGGTGACGGAGCGCAGCGGCACGGTGGACCGGGTAGGGGATCTGCCGGACGCGCTGGAGGCCTATGACCAGGTGCGGGCGCTCTGGGTTACCGAGGCGCTCCGGGAGAAACTGGAGGGCCGCGAGGCGCTCTTGCGGCGGCTGCTGCTGAGCGGGGTGCGGATCACGGGGGAAACGGGCGTGGTGGAGCGGATTCAGGAGGCGGTGGGAACCGGGCGAGACGGACGGGCGGTGCTGGGGGCCGCCCGGCCGCACCACATGGATTCGGACGGCCGCCGCAGTCTGCGGCAACTGATCCGCGTACGCAAAATCAAGGACGGCGACGAGGACGGCTGGGCGCAGGAGAAAAGCGTATTCGAAAACGAGGCCAATCTGTTTGCGAAGGATGTGGATGGATTCGTGACGTGGACGTGGGCGGGCTGGCTGGTGTTTGCGGGCGGCGTGGGGGTGATCCTGTCCGTGGTGTTTTTCCGTCACAAGGGCGAGCGTCGGGTGGCGGTCTGGTGGGCGCTGCCGGCCTGGGCCGGGCTGTGCGCGCTGGGGCTGTGGGGAGGCGGCAGGCTGCTGCTGGACCGGCAGGCGCGGGCGGATGTGACGGAATACCGGCTGGCGATGGCGGGGTGGCCGGAGATGCACTGCCGGGCCGTGGCGTCGGCCATGACCTTTGAGCCGGGGCGGCCGGAGTGGGTGCTGCCGCCGGACGCGGTCCTGACGGAAGTCTCTTCCGGTGCGCTGGATGGCTGGTGGGCCCGGACGGACGAGGTGCGGAATGATCGTGAACGGCGGCTGCAACTGCCGCGGCAGGCGTCCGGCATGACGCTGGAACTGGAGGCGGGCTGGTTCGAGCCGGCGCAGATGCCGGTGGGGGTGGAGGATGGCGATGTGGACTCGCCGGGCCGCCGGGTGGCGGCCGTGGAGGATCTGGATGGCGTGTATGTGCTGGCGGAGGGACGGTGGCGCGACCTCGGGCCGATGAAGGCCGGCGAGCGGCGGGATCCGCTGACGACCGGCACAATGAAATGGAACCGCCTGCCGGGGCTGCCGGAGCGGTTGAACGAAGGATTCCAGGACTGGCATTGGCGCGAGCCGTGCCGGAATCCGGCGCACAACCATCCGCCGGAGGAGAGTCTGCCGCCCCGGCATGACTGGGTGGTGGTGGCGTGGAAGAAGCATACGGCGCCGCGGGTGTTCCCGGCCGGGGACGGCTGGCGGTTGCAGGGGCGTACGGTCTGGGTGGAGCAGTGGCCATGAATCGAACAAATGCGCAGGCGGTGGTGCGGCTGGAGGGGTTGAGCAAGCGCTATCCCAACGGGGTGGAAGCGGTCAAATCCCTGTCACTGGAGGTGAAAGCGGGGGAGGTGTTCGGGCTGGTGGGGCCGAACGGGGCGGGCAAGTCCACGCTGTTGAAGCTGGTGGCGGGGCTGCTGCGGCCGGAGCGGGGGCGCGTCCTGATGGAGGACCGGGACCTGACGGGGCAGCCGGCCGAGGCGGCGCGCTGGATCGGGCTGATGCCGGATCCGCTGGGGGTGTATACGGACATCAGCTGCCGGGAATATCTGCAGTTCTTTGCGAAGGTTCACCGGCTGGAGGGCGAAAAGCTGGCGCAGCAGATGGCGGCGGCGGTGGACATGCTCGGGCTGGGGCCGTGGATGGAGTCGGAGGTGGAATCGCTGTCGGCGGGCTGGCAGCGGCGGCTGGCACTGGGACGGATGCTGCTGCTGGATGCGCCGCTCTTGCTGCTGGACGAGCCGGCGGCGGGGCTGGACGTGCGGGCGCGGGCGGAGTTGCTGGAAATCGTGCGGGGGTTGTCGGGCATCGGGCGCACGGTGGTGATTTCGTCGCACATCCTGCCGGAGCTTGAAGAGCTGGCGGACCGGTTCGGGATCATGAACGAGGGCCGCTGGGTGGAGGTGGCGCCGGGGCGGACGTTTTTCGACCGGCGGGAATTGAAGGCGGGGCTGGGGGGCAGCCGCTGGCGGATCCTCTGCGCGGATCCGGCTGGTGCGCGGGCGGCGCTGGAAGGCGCGGGGCAGACCGTCGTCGAAATCGAGGGCGGGGTGGTATTCGCGGCGGACGACGAAGAAGCGTCGCGGGGACTGGAGGCGGTGGTGCGGGGAGGGGGCCGGGTGATGGATTTCCGCCGGCTGGACACGGGGCTGGCGGACGTGGTGCTGCGGGTGCTGAACGGAGGAGAGTCGTGATGAACGCGCTGTACTGGCTGGACTTGCGGGTGCGGGTGCGGGAGCGCCGGCTGTGGGGCATGCCGCTGTTTTTCCTGACGATGCCGCTGCTGATCGTGATGCTGGCGATGGCGACCAGCCTGAAGGGGCGGGAGGCGGTGGACCCGGGCGAGGTCGGCATGATGGTGGCGATGTGCGCGATATTCTGCCAGGCGGGGCTGCTGGTGATTCTGTCGCCGCTGGCGGCGGCGCAGCGGATTTCGCAGGAGCGCGAGCAGCGGACCTATGCGGCGCTGGTGAATTCGCCGCTGGGGCCGGGGGCGATCGCGCGCGGCAAGCTGCTGGGGGCCTGGGCGTTCACGCTGTGGCTGGGCGTGCTGACCTTGCCGTTCGTGCTGGCGGCGACACTGTGGGGCGGGATGGAGACCTGGGTGCCGCTGGCGTGCTTCGGGTTGAACCTGCTGGCGGGGCTGACGCTGTGTTCGCTGGCGCTGGGGCTGTCGGGGCTGTTCGGGCGGTCGCTCAGCGCCTATCTGGCGTCAGGGGCGCTGTTGTTCTTGTGGTGCCTGGCGCTGCCGATGATCGGGGGGCTGACGCTGGGGCTGCTGGAGAGCGGGCACGAGCCGACGCTGGGCCAGTTGCGGTCGGTGTTCTGCGGATTTTTCCTGCATCACCCGATGGCGCCGCAGATCTGGCTGGCGATGCGCGGCAGCGGAGCCGTGCTGACCTTCACCGACTGGGGCGTCTGGGTGCCGCTCTATGGCGCGGGGATCTGGCTGCTGCTGATGTGGGCCGGCTACGGACTGGCTGTTCGAGGCCTGCGCCGCGAGGTCTATTAAACGGAAAAGTGAATAGTTACGGTCTGACCCCGGCGGACTGGTGGGTGAATTCCTCGGGGCGGCTGGGGAAGAGAACCAGCATCTGGATGCCGTTGGCGGAGCAGAGTTCTTCGATCAGCTCGAATTTCCGCCGGGTCCGGCCGTGGAGGTTGTCCTCGCCCTGGGCGTAGGCGATGATGGCGAGCATGCCCTGCTTCCCGGTCGCGTTGGCGTAGTGCAGGGATTGGCCAAGGCCTTCGTGCCACTTGTGGGGAAATTCGACCTCGATGGCGTAGCGGTCGGTCAGGACGTCAATGCGTCCGCCTTCGATCCGCTTTTCGATCTGCCCGTTCCACTGCCGCGCCAGTTCGTCGCGCCAGAGGCTTTCGCGTCCGCCGGAGGGCAGGTCGAAGGTCAGGCTTTCCCAGGCGGAGGCCGTGACGGTTCCGAGGGCGAGGAAGAGGGCCAGCCCTTCGATGAAGGTGCGGACAGGGGTACAACGGGGATGCATAACACCATCATACGCCAAAACCGGTTGCCCGCAAGGCGGTTGTGAAACAACGCCCGCGCCTGGCGGCAGCAAACAGGGATTTTCCACGGTGTGGAAAATCCCGCGGAGCGGGACAGGCATTTTTTTCCACGGCGTGGAAAATCCGGAAAAACAGGTGCGTGCCAATTGTATCTTGTTGTGAAGAAAAGGATTGCGTTGGCGGCACGCCGGGGCGGAATGAACTTGGATTCGGGGGGGCAATGGGCTAGAAGAGAACGGTACCCTTTTTCCGGAAACGAGCGCGCGTGGAACCGAAATTCACTCATTTGCATCTGCACACCGAATACAGCCTGCTGGATGGGCTGTGCGCGCTGGACCGCGGCAAGGACCACCACAGTCCGTTGATGGATCGGGCCCGGGAGCAGGGGCAGGTGGCGCTGGCGATCACGGACCACGGCAACCTGTACGGGGCGGTGCATTTCTACAAGGCGGCGCGCAAGCACGGGCTCAAGCCGGTGCTGGGGTGCGAAATCTACGTGACGCCGGGGGACCACCGCGAAAAGGTGCTGGTGAACAACCGCCAGGCGAACCACCTGGTGCTGCTGGCGGAAAACGAGCGGGGGTTTGCCAATCTGGTGCGGCTGGTGAGCCTGGCGCACCTGGACGGCTTCTATTACAAGCCGCGCATTGACCGGCCGCTGCTCGCGGAGCATCACGAGGGGATCATCGCGCTGTCGGCCTGCCTGAAGGGGGAAGTGGCGGAGGCGCTGTCGGACGGGCTGGAGGACAAGGCGCGGGCGCTGGCAGGCGAATACGCGGAGATCCTGGGGAAAGATCATTTCTACCTGGAGGTGCAGGATCACGGGCTGCCGGAGCAGAAGCCGGTGAACCGCGCCCTGGTGAAGCTGGCGAAGGACCTGGGCCTGCCCCTGGTGGCGACCAACGACGTGCACTACCTGGAGGCGGGCCATGCGGTGCCGCACGAGATGCTCCTGTGCCTGCAGACGCAGGCCAAATGGAGCGAAACCAATCGCATGAAGTACGGCTCCGACCAGTTTTTCCTGAAGAGCGAGGCGGAGATGCGCCGGCTCTTCGGCGAGCTGCCCGAGGCGCTGGAGAACACGTGGAAGATCGCCGAGCGTTGCAACGTGGAGCTGGCGCTGGGCGGCCAGAAGAATCCCCATTTCCCGAATTACCAGTGCCCGGACGGGATGACCCACAAGCAGTATCTGACGAAGATCGCGGCGGAGGGCATCCGCCGGCTCTACGGGGTGGAGGATCTGGAGCATCCGAAGGACGATCGCGAGCGGACGATCGCCGCGCGGTTTGCGCACGAGCTGGGGGTGATCGAGAAGACGGGGTTCCTGAACTACTTCCTGGTGGTGTGGGACTTCATCCATGCGGCGAAGCAAATGGGGATTCCGGTGGGGCCGGGGCGCGGGTCGGGCGCGGGCAGTCTCGTGGCCTACGCGGTGGGCATCACCGGCATCGACCCCCTTCGCTACGGGCTGATTTTCGAGCGGTTCCTGAATCCGGAACGCGTGTCGCCGCCGGACTTCGACATCGATTTCTGCCAGTCGCGGCGCGGCGAGGTGATCGAGTACGTGAAGCGCAAGTACGGGGCGGACAGCGTCGCCCAGATCATCACCTACGGGACGCTGGGAGCCAAGACGCTGATCCGCGACATCGGCCGGGCGCTGGAGATTCCGCTGCCGGACTGCGACAAGCTGGCGAAGATGGTGCCGGAGGTGCCGGGCACCACGCTGGAGAAGGCCAAGCGCGAGAGCGTGGATTTCCGCGACGCGTGCCGCACCAGCGAGTGCGCGAAGCAGATCATGCAGTTCGCCCCGCCGCTGGAGGACATGCCGCGGCAGACGGGCACGCACGCGGCCGGCGTGGTGATCGGCGAGCGGCCGCTGATCGAACTGATCCCGCTGACGAAGGACAAGGACGGCAACGTGATCTCCCAATGGGAGGCGGTGCCGCTGGAGGAGGCCGGCCTCCTGAAGATGGACTTCCTGGGGCTGAAGACGCTGACGGTGGTGCGCGAGGCCTGCGACAACGTGAAGCGGACGCACGGCATAGACCTGGATCCCGACGCCCTGCCGCTGGACGATCCGAAGACCTACGAGCTGCTGGCCCGGGGCGACACGGTGGGCGTGTTCCAGGTGGAGTCCGAAGGCATGCGCGACCTGCTGCGCCAGCTCCAGATCAACAAGATCGAAGAGCTCATCGCCATGATCGCGCTGTACCGCCCGGGGCCGATGAAGATGATTCCCGACTTCATCGCGCGCAAGCACGGGCGGCAGAAAATCGAATATCCGCACCCGCTGCTGGAGGAGATCCTGAAGGAAACCTACGGCATCATGGTCTATCAGGAACAGGTGCAGCAGGCGGCGGGGGTGCTGGCGGGCTTCAGCATGGGGCAGGGCGACATCCTGCGCCGGGCCATGGGCAAGAAAAAGCCCGAGGAAATGGCCCGGCAGCGCAAGGCGTTCGTGGACGGCTGCGTGAAGCAGAAGACGTGCACCGCGGCGAAGGCCGGGCAGATCTTCGACCAGATTACGGAGTTCGCGTCTTACGGCTTCAACAAGTCGCACTCGGCGGCCTACGGGATCGTGACGTTCCAGACGGCCTTCCTGAAAGCGAACTACCCGGTCGAATTCATGGCGGCGATGCTGTCGTCGGAAATCGGCAACACGGACAAGCTGCCGGTGCTGGTGGCCGAGGCGCAGAAGATGGGCATCCGCGTGCTGCCGCCGGACGTGAACGAAAGCGGCCTGCGCTTCACGCCGGTCAAGGAATCCATCCGCTACGGGTTGGCGGGGGTGAAGGGCGTCGGCGCGGGCGCCGTCGAAGCCATGGTCCGCGAACGCGAGGCCAGCGGCCCGTTCAAGGGGCTGGTGGATTTCTGCGAGCGCATGGAAAACGGCGAGGTCAACAAGAAGACGATCGAGGCGCTGGTGAAGTGCGGGGCCTTCGATTTCACGGAGCGGTCGCGCGGCCAGCTGTTCGAGGGCATCGAATCGGCGATGGCCTACGCGGCGTCGGTGCGCAAGGACCGCGCAGCGGGCCAGTCGTCGCTGTTCGATCTGCTGGGCGGCGAGGACGCGGCGGGCGCCGTGATGACCGACGGCGATCTGCCCGAGGGCGAGCCGTGGCCGCAGAAGCAGATGCTCGCGTTCGAGAAGGAGCTGATCGGTTTCTACATTTCGGGGCATCCGCTGCTGGCCTGCGCGTGGACGCTGGAAAAATACAACCAGTGCGACACGGCGGGTTTCGCGGCGCTGCCCGAGCGCACCCGCACACGGATCGGCGGCCTCGTGGTCAATGCCCAGAAGCGCTACACGAAGCCGAAGAAGGAAGACGAGCTGCCGCGGGAGATGATGTCGTTCCGCCTGGATACCCTGGACGGAACCCTTTCCGCCGTGGCGTTCCCCGAGGCCTACGCGCGCTACGGCATCCATCTGCAGCCCGATGCCGCCGTGATGCTTTGCGGCTGCGTGCGCAAGGACAACGGCGGCGGCGGCAACACGCTGGCCGTGGAGGAGATCTATCCCCTGGACGAGGTGCCGGCGCGCTTCACGCGCGGCGTCAGCCTGCATGTGAATGTCGGCACCTGGACCGACGAACGCATGCGCGAATTGAAGGACGTGCTGCGGCGGCATCCCGGCACCACCCCCATCAATCTCTGCCTGCTGTATCCGGACAACGCCAAGGTCTATCTGCGCGCCTCCAGCAGCCTGAAGGTGAAGATGTCCGAGGCCTTTGCAAAGGAATGCGAAAAGATCGTGGACGGCATTTACGTGGCGGCGGTCAAGCAGGCGGGGCTGTGCGCCCCGCCGGAACGGAACTGGAAGCGCCGCAACGGGGGGTGAGCCGTCCCGGAGGGGCCGAGGCTCTTAGAGCCTATTCTTGTATTCTGCAGCCGCAGAATCCGACCGGGACGGGGTTCCGCCTCCACCAAGGTTGCGGCGGACAGGCTGTCCCGGCTCCAACCAGCCACTGAATCCTTGTCTTTGGAGCCCCCGACGACCCCGTCGGGGGAGGGGGGGGGAGGAGCGGCAAAGGCATTATGAAACGGCTCTAGCGGGCGGGCAGCCGGGTCAGCGCCCATTCGTAGAGGGTATGGGCGGCTCGCGCCAGGAGGTGAAGGCTGTTCAGCAGGTGGGCGCCGGCTTCGGGGAAGCTCCAGGTGCTGACGGCGATCAGGGCCGCGGCGATGGAGAGGATGTTGAGCGCGTAGATGAGGGTGTAGGAGAACAGGCGGCCGTGCTCGCGGATGTCCGGCTGGCTCCAGGCCAGGAAGCGCACCGTGTAGGTGGCGTGAAACGACCACGTCAGGCCGATCCAGAAGAGAAAGACGGGCGCGTAGGGTTTCACGACAGGGAACAGCCAGACCGTCAGCAGCCAGACCAGCGCGACGACAAATGTGTACAGCGGGAAAAAGTAGGGGGCCAGCGTGACCCACGCGTTGTTTTTGGTGACGCGCACGCTGCCGCCGCTGGCCGACACGCGCAGCCGCGAGGCCTTTCCGCCCATCAGCACGCTCCAGAGCGCGTGCGTCAGCTCGTGGCCGAGGACATAGGTGCGCGTCAGGGGCGGCAGAAACAGCCAGATGACGGCCCAGAGGACGATTCCCGCCACGGCGGCGAACGCATGAATCATCGGCAGCCGGGTGGGCGACTGCGCCAGGATGACCAGCACCCGCCACAGCGTCATGGTCAGCGCCGCGCACAACGGCAGCAGCAGCAAGCCCGTCAGGAATTTGACCGCGCGCAACTTCACGGGCGGAGAGTCTAGCTGGGAGGGAAGCGCTTGGAAAGCCGGCGGTGCAGGGGCAGCAGGGGCAGCAGCAGCAGCCCGCTCAGGTTGACCGGAAAGTGCGGGACTGCGGCCAGGCACAGCAGCGCCTGCAGCGGAATCAGCATGCGCAGCAGCCGGCCGATCACCGGCGGGGGAAAGCGGGTGCCGGGTGTGGTTTCGTTCCGGGCCAGATGCGTGACGAGGGCCACGTAGAGGCCGAGCACCGCGGCGCCGGCGATGGGGGCGGGCGCCGTGGTCAATCCGTTGCCGACCGCGGCCGCGCCCAGCAGAAGATTGCCCGCACGGCACAGGCCCATCAGCGCCGGCCCCAGGACCGGGATGC
The DNA here is from genome assembly GCA_040768005.1 of Kiritimatiellia bacterium. Classification (GTDB taxonomy): domain Bacteria; phylum Verrucomicrobiota; class Kiritimatiellia; order CAIQIC01; family Lenti-01; genus JAAZFE01. Next base: position 37,760 of record JAXGNL010000003.1, on the reverse strand, counting down.
GCTTGAATCCGATGTCATACAGCACAAGGCACAGGATGAGCGGCAGCGCCACGGGCAGCGCATCGAAGAAGGCGGCGGCAAAGGCGGCCACCCACAGCAGAATGATGGCCGCGGCCGCCGCGTTTTCCCGGGAGATCCGTCCGGCGGGCAGGGGGCGCCCGGGGCGGTGCTGCAGGTCTTCGGCATAGCCGAACAGATCGTTCAGGATCAGCCCGGCGGCATAGAGGCCGATGCCCGCCGGCAGCGCCAGCAGCAGGAACTGCCCCCAGTCCAGAGGCGAGGCGGCCGGGGCCAGCAGAAACCCCGCCAGCACGTCTCCCGGCACCGTCAGCAGATTGGGCAGTCGCACCAGCCGCAGCCAGGCCGACGGCGAAAAACTTCGCGGAACGAGCTGCTTGACGCTGCGGCGGGCCGGCGCCAGTTTTTTCCACAGCGTGGAAAAAAGTTTTCCACGGCGTGGAACCCGGTCAGCGCTGGTAGGTGGCGGGGTCAATGTAGGGCAGGTCGAGCTGCGGTTTGAACTTCGGAGTCTGCGAATAGAACGCCAGGGGGTTGTCGTGCAGGATCTGCGTGATCTGCGCGTCGGTGAAGCCCTGCTCGCGCATGAACTCCGCGGTTTTGGGCAGCGAACAGGAGTCGGAGACGCCCCAGTCCGCGGAGGAATTGACGGTGACGCGCTCGAGGCCCCAGCGGCGGAGAATGTCCACCACGCGGCGGGGGTTGAGCTTCGAGTAGGGATAGACGGTCAGGCCGGCCCAGTAGTCCGTCTTGCGCGTCAGGGGCATCGTCTCTTCGGTGTTGTGGTCCACCACGATGCGCCCGGGGTCGTAATCGAATTCGCGCAGGATGTCGAGGATGCGGGCCACGCCGTCCTTCTTGGACGTCTCGGGCGTGTCGTGGGGCGTGTGGACCAGGACGGGCAGGGCATGCTCTTTCGCCATCTCCAGCTGGCGCTGGAAGACCTTCTCCTCGTTGGGCGTGATGCGGTTGAAGCCGATTTCGCCCACGCAAACGCAGCGCGGATGGTCCAGCCATCGGCCCATGCCGTCGAGGGTTTCCATCGCCAGCGGCAGGTCGTCGGCCTCCTTGGGGTTGACGGAGATGCAGGAGTAGTGGTCGATGCCGTAGCGGACGGAACGGGTGGGCTCGAAATCGAGGGAGAGCGCGAAGTAGTCGTAGAACGTGCCGGCATGGCGGCGGCTGGCGCCCTGCCAGAAGGACGGCTCGACGACGCAGCGGATGCCGGCGTTGTACATGGCCGTGTAGTCGTCGGTCGTGCGCGAGAGCATGTGGATGTGCGGTTCAATGATGATCATGGTCGGTCTCCGGTTGCGGGAAGAAAACAGGGTTCAATGCGTATCAGCGTCCCGCGCCGCCGACAGGTTCATTCCGCGGCGATGGCGGAGATCTCCACCAGGCCGTCCTTCGGCAGGCGGGCGGCCTGGATGACCTCCCGGGCCGGATAAGGCGGCTGGAACACCTCGGCGTACAGCCGGTTGACCAGCGCGAAATCCACCATGTTCTCCACGTAAATGGTGACCTTGAGGACGTTCGAGGGACCGAGGCTGGCCGCCTGGAGAATGGCGAGCAGGTTGTTCAGCGCCTGGCGGGTCTGGGCTTCGGTGCCGTCCGGCAGTTCTCCGGTGGCGGGATCGATTCCGAGCTGGCCCGAAATGAACAACAGCCCGTTGTGCGACACCGCCTGCGAGTACGGTCCGATGGCGGCGGGGGCCTGGTCGGTTTGAATGGCGTTCATGGCATGTCTCCCGGTTGCGGTGGGGGTGGCTGATTCAAGATAAGATGCCTCCGGATTTCCGGCAAGGCCAATCCCGATGCCTCCCGGCAGTGCCGGCGCCATCCAGAGGATCAGCGCCAAGACGACCGGAATCCGGTGCGGGGCCATGGGGTCATGCCTTTCGCGCCAGGGCAAACAGTGTGCCGGACAAGCGATTGAGATAGGCCAGCGCGGCGGGGGTGACGCGTGCGGGATGGCGTTCCCGGGCGCGGACCAGATCCCGTTCCGCCCGCCGGCAGATGGCCCGGGCCAGATGCGCGCGGGCAGAGCCTTCCCCGGCTCCGGGCAGATCAAAGCCTTGCGCCGTAGGCCGCCCTTCCTCCAGGCGGCTGGTAATGGCCTCGAGCCCTCGGACGGCGTCCGGGGCCAGGCGGGCCTGTTCCGTGGCCAGTTCCGAGCCGATTTTCAGCAGATCACGCTGGATGGATTCGAGCCAGTCCGCGTTTTCCCGGACTTCTGTCGCGGCCCGGAGCAATCCCAGCGCGGCGCTCAGTTCATCCAGGGCTCCCATCGCGTCAAACACGGCATCGCTTTTGGCCAGCCGATGCCCGCCGGGGAGGTCTGTATGGCCTTCGTCCCCGGAAGATCGAGCGGAAACACGGCGGGAGTTCATGGAGTACATCCTCCTACATGCGATCGGATTCGGCAAGACTCCACGGGGGCCTTCCGGTGTTTCAGGACGGTCGGGAGCACAGGCAAAAAGTCTCGGTTATAATTATAACCGAGACACGCCAAAACCGGTTTCGGCTCCGGCGGGATTTGCGATGGGAGACATAAGGGCGGGGTGGTAGAGTCCTGGCGTCATGAACCGATGGTTTGAAGAATTGGATTGTCGCCGGACTCCCCTGGGCGAGCTGGTGCTGCAGCGGCGCCGGGTCCTGGCGCTGGACGGGGCCGAAGCCGTTGAGGTCAAGTTGAACGGCGAATACCTGATGTCGAGCCTGTTCCACGAGGCGGAGGAAGAACTGGCGAGGCTGGGGCTCGGCGCGCTGCCCGCCGGCAGCGGGAGTTGGGATGTCGTGGTCGGCGGCCTGGGGCTGGGCTACACCGCGGCGGCGGCACTGGCGTTTCCGCAGGTGTCGCGGCTGGTGGTGGTGGAGGCGCTGGAGCCGGTGATCGATTGGCATGTGCGGGGGCTGGTGCCGAACGGGAAGGAACTGACGGCGGATCCGCGCTGCGAATTCCGTCAGGCCGACTTTTTCGCCCTGGCGCGGGGGGAGGGGTTCGATCCGGACCAGCCGGGCCGGCGATGGAATGCAGTGCTGCTGGACATTGATCATACGCCCGCCCATCACCTCAACGATGCCCATGCTGATTTCTACACGCCGGAAGGCCTGCGGCGGCTGGCGGGTTTTCTCCGGCCCGGCGGCGTGTTTGCCCTGTGGTCGAATGATGACCCGGATCCGGCGTTCCTGGAGCGGCTGCGCGGCGTGTTCGGACGGGCGGAGGGACATCGGGTGGAGTTCGACAATCCGTTGATGGGTGAACGGAGCTTCAACGGCGTGTATGTCGCCCGGCTGCCGGACGGGGCGAACGGCTGAGATGGCACGGCAGGATCAATGTCCTTTGTGCGGCGATACGGGACCGTTCGAGCGGGTGATGGATATTCGCAAGCGCCGGCATCGCCTGTGCGGACGCTGCCGGCTGCTGTTCGTGGAAGACGAATTCCTGCCGACGGCGGAGGAAGAACGGGGACGGTATGCCAAGCACCAGAACGGGCCGCATGACGCGGGATACGTGGCGTTTCTGCGCCAGGCGGTGACGGCGGCGCGGTCGTATCTGCGGCCGGGCATGCGCGGGTTGGACTATGGCTGCGGGCATACGCCGACCCTGTGCGGATTGCTGGCGGCCGAGGGCTTGGTTTGTGAAAACTACGATCCGTTTTTCCATCCCGATCTTCCGGCCGGCCCGTTTGACTTTCTCTTCGCCACGGAAGTGGTGGAGCATTTCCATCATCCCTTGCGCGAGTGGCGGAAGATGACGGATCTGCTTCGGCCGGGCGGACGGCTGGCGGTCATGACGGCGCCTTGGGAAGACCTGGACCACTTCGGCACCTGGGGCTACGCCAGCGATGAAACCCATGTCTGCTTCTACCATCCGGACACCATGGCCTGGATCCGGGCGGCGTTCGGATTCGACGCCCTGGAGAGCGGTAATCCCCGTGTCTTCTTGATGCGCAGCACCGACTGAGCTTGTTTGAGTATCTTCCGCGACACCGCAAACAGAACAGGTCTGGAGTCTCGCATATAATTATAACCGAGACAACCGTGCGGGGGTAGGACAGCCATAACGGGCTTGCCATCTGTCTCGGTTATAATTATAAGCGAGACAAATGAAATCTCCGGCGAAAGAGCTGCCTTTGACTCCGACGTTATGGCGGACCTGTCGTGTCCTGGCCGGGCCCACCCGCTGGGGGCTTTTGCGTCACATCATGGAAACCCCGGATCGATGCGTGTCGGAACTGGCGGAGGCGGAGGGGATATCGGAGCCGCGCGCCAGCATGGAATTGCGGCGGTTGCAGTCGCGGGGGCTGGTGAACATGTATCGCTCAGGGCCCTGGACGCGTTACCGGCCGGTGACGGATCCCAAAGTGGCGTCGGCCAAGCCGTTGCTGGCGGCGGCGCGCAAGGCGGTGGCCGGCTGGCCGGAGGAGGAAACCCGCCGGGTGGCACGGGCGTTCGGACATGAGCGGCGGCTGAAGCTGGTGCAGCTGCTGCAGGAACGGGCCCGCAGCGGCGATGAATTGCAGGAAGGTGGAAAACTGTCGCGGCCCGCTTTGTTCCGTCACCTGGAACGGCTGAAGGCCGGGGGGATGGTCCGGCGGAGCCGGCAGGGCTGGGAATTGCAGGCGAATCCGCATCCGCTGGCCAGGACCATGATGGACCTGCTGAACAGGGCCTAGCCTCCGTCATTCGATTGCGGCGTCAAGCGCGCCGGTTTGTTTTGACCTTTTTTCCGGGGTATGGAAACCTTTCGCCGCAGTTTTCCACGGCATGGAAAAATGCCTCTCCTGCTTCGGCGGGATTTTCCACGGTGTGGAAAAAAAGGCCCGGATTTTCCATGGCATGGAAAAATTTTCCGGGAATTTTCCATGCTATGGAAAAAAAGTTTCCACGGTGTGGAAAAAACCAACCCCTTGAAAGGATGACGAGATGAGCGAGAGCAAGCTGACGGTTCCGGCGGACGGGCAGAAGATCACGATGGGTGCGGACGGGCGGCTGGCGGTGCCGGACCGGCCGATCCTGCCGTTCATCGAGGGGGACGGGACGGGGCCGGACATTACGCGCGCGGCGATGGTGGCGTGGAACGCGGCGGTGGAGAAGGCGTACGGCGGGAAGCGCCGCGTGGCGTGGATGGAGATTTACGCGGGGGAGAAGGCCAACGAGGTCTATGGGCCGGACACGTGGCTGCCGGCGGAGACGCTCGACGCGTGCCGGGAGTATCTGGTGTCGATCAAGGGGCCGCTGACGACGCCGGTGGGCGGGGGGATCCGCAGCCTGAACGTGGCGCTGCGGCAGGAGCTGGATCTGTATGTCTGCCAGCGGCCGGTGCGGTGGTTCACGGGGGTGCCCAGCCCGGTGAAGAGCCCGGAGAAGACGGACATGGTGATTTTCCGCGAGAATTCGGAGGACATCTATGCGGGGATCGAGTGGGCGGCGGGGACACCGGAGGTGAAGAAGGTGGTGGATTTCCTGATGAAGGAAATGGGGGTGACGAAGATCCGGTTTCCGGGCAGCTCGGGGATCGGGATCAAGCCGGTGAGCGAGGAGGGGACGCGTCGGCTGGTGCGGGCGGCGATCCGCTATGCGCTGGACAACGGGCGCCGGAGCGTGACGCTGGTGCACAAGGGCAACATCATGAAGTTCACGGAGGGGGCGTTCCGGGACTGGGGCTATGCGACGGCGCGGGACGAGTTCGGGGCGGAACCGCTGGACGGCGGGCCGTGGCAGGTGATTGCCGACGCGAAGACGGGGCGGAAGCTCATCGTCAAGGACGTGATTGCGGATGCGTTCCTGCAGCAGATTCTGACGCGGCCGGGAGAGTACGACGTGATCGCGACGCTGAATCTCAACGGCGACTATGTGTCGGATGCGCTGGCGGCGTGCGTGGGCGGCATCGGGATCGCGCCGGGGGCGAACATCAATTACGACACGGGCTGCGCGGTGTTCGAGGCGACGCACGGGACGGCGCCGAAGTACGCGAATCTCGACAAGGTGAACCCGGGGTCGCTGATTCTCTCCGGCGAGATGATGTTCCGGTACCTGGGCTGGACGGAGGCGGCGGACCTGCTGATTGCGGGCGTGGAGAAGACCATCGGGCAGAAGACGGTGACGTACGACTTCGCGCGGCTGATGGAGGGGGCGACGGAAGTGCAGTGCTCGGCGTTCGGCGCGGCGATCGCGGCGAACATGGGATGAGAAGAAGCGAACAGCCAAGCAGACGAACAGCCGTTTAACGCAAGAGGCGCGAGAGGCGCAAAAGGAACGCAAACGCCGGATGGGATGAAGGGTGAACAGCCGGAAGACGAACAGCCGGTTAACGCAAAGGGCGCAAGGGGCACAAAAGGAACGCAAACGCCGGACAAGGGATAGGGATGACGGAGAACGAGGTCAGCAGGCAGATCTATGAGTGTGCCATTGAGGTGCACCGGACGCTGGGCGGGCCGGGATTGCTGGAAGGCGTTTACGAAGAAGCGTTGGCGTGGGAACTAAGTCAGAGGGGGCTGAAGGTTGAGCGGCAGGTGTTGGTGCCCCTGGTGTACAAGGGCCAGAGTCTGGGAACGCCGCTGCGGCTGGATTTGCTGGTGGAAGGAATGGTTGTAGTGGAGTGCAAGGCGACGACGGAGTACAACCGGATCTTTGAATCCCAGGTTCTGACCTACCTCAGAATGTCGGGATTCAAATTAGGTTTGGTGATCAATTTTGGCGAACAGTTAGTGAAGGATGGCATTCATCGGGTGGTGAACGGGCTGTAGGATCGGCGTTTGCGATTCTCTTGCGTCGTTTGCGACTCTTGCGTTGAAAGGATTTGAATATGAGCAATCCGCAGAATCAGAAGCAGCCGCCGGCGACGGCATCGGACGGGATCACGCCGCGGGCGGTGGACTACGGGCAGTGGTATCTGGACATCGTGAAGCGGGCGGAGCTGGCGGACCATTCGTCGGTGCGCGGGTGCATGGTGATCAAGCCGCACGGGTACACGATCTGGGAGAAGCTGCAGCGGGAACTGGATGACCGGTTCAAGGCGACGGGGCACGTGAATGCGTACTTTCCGCTCTTCATTCCGCTTTCGCTGCTGGCGAAGGAGGAGGAGCACGCGGCGGGCTTTGCGAAGGAGTGCGCGGTGGTGACGCACTACCGGCTGAAGTCAATCGACGGCAAGGTGGGGGTGGATCCGGAGTCGAAGCTGGAGGAGCCGCTGGTGGTGCGGCCGACGAGCGAGACGATCATCTGGGAGCAGTACCGCAACTGGATCCAGAGCTACCGCGACCTGCCGCTGCTGATCAACCAGTGGGCGAACGTGGTGCGCTGGGAGATGCGCACGCGGTTGTTCCTGCGCACGGCGGAGTTCCTGTGGCAGGAGGGGCACACGGCGCACGCGACGGAGGCCGAGGCGCGCGAGGAAGTCGCGAAGATGCTGGCGGTCTATGCCGACGTGGCGGAGAACGTGATGGGCGTGCCGGTGGTGCGCGGCCACAAGACGGAGGGCGAGCGGTTCGCGGGGGCGGTGGATACGCAGTGCATCGAGGGGATGATGCAGGACGGCAAGGCGCTGCAGATGGGCACGAGCCACTACCTCGGGCAGAATTTCGCGAAGAGCGCGGACGTCAAGTTCCTGAACAAGGACGGCGTGTTAGAATACGTGCACGCGACGAGCTGGGGGGTGTCGACGCGGCTGGTGGGGGCGCTGATCATGACGCATTCGGATGACAACGGGCTGATTCTGCCGCCGAAGCTGGCGCCGATCCATGTGGTGATCGTTCCGATCTACAAGACGCCGGAGGAGCAGGAGCGGACGACGGCGGAAGCGCGGGCGGTGGCGGAGGAGCTGCGGGCGCAGGGCTGGACGGTGAAGGTGGACGACCGCGAGGGGATGCAGCCGGGCGCGAAGTATTACGAGTGGGAGCGCAAGGGGGTGCCGGTGCGGATCGAGATCGGCCCGCGCGACCTCGAAAAGGGTTCGCTGTGCGTGGTGCGGCGGTTTGTGATCGAGCAGGACGGCGAGACGGAGCAGGAGCAGCGCAAGCGCAAGAAGCAGTTCATTGCGCGGGCGGAGGCGATTGCCGGCATGCCGGCGCTGATGGAGACGCTGCAGAAGGATCTGCTGGAGCGGGCGCGGATCATGCGCGAGAAGAAGACGCGGATCATCGACACGATCGAGGACTTCGAGGCGTTCTTCAAGGGCGAGGGCGGGGGCTTTGCGTGGGTCCACTGGGCGGGGACGCGCGAGGACGAGGACACGATGGCCAAGCGGTTTGAAACCAGCATCCGGTGCCTGCCGTTCGAGGACCAGATTCCGGAGGCGGGGCGCGGGCCGGGGACGTGCATTCTGACGGGCCGGCCGAGCGCACAGCGGGTTTTAATGGCCAAAGCCTATTAAAACCAATGAACAATTAAGAATGAAGAATTAAGAATGGCGGAAGGAAGCCAGATTCCCAGGAAAGTGCTGGTGGTGTGCACGGGGAACACATGCCGGAGTCCGATGGCGGAGGGGTGGCTGAACGCCAAGCTGGCGGGAAAAGGCTGGATGGCGGAATCGGCGGGGGTGGCGGCGTGGGACGGCAGTCCGGCGTCGCCGGAGGCGGTGGAGGCGATGCGGGAGGCGGGGGTGGACATTGCCGGACATCGAAGCCGGGGGCTGACGAAAACGCTGGTGGACGGGGCCGACATGATTCTGGCGATGACAGAGGGGCACCGGCGGGAGATTGCGCGGCGTTTTCCGGAAGCGGAACAGAAGACCTCCCTCGTGCATGGTTTCGGGGCGGCGCCGGCGGGGGATGTGGCGGATCCGGTCGGCGGTTCGCTGGATGTGTACCGGAAGACGCGCGATGAACTGGCGCAGGCGCTGGGGGATTTCGTGCTGCATTTGGCCGAACACGGCGAGTTGAAACCGGATGCGTGATTCAACAGGCAAGGGCTGATCCCGGGGGGGGGCGGTTGCACATATACCCCATGGAGGTATATTGGGAATATGAAAGCAACCGTTCAAAACCCGACGCACGAAGAGACGCTTCCGCGGCTCCGGCGCATTGCCGGCCAGGTGCAAGGCATCCAGCGGATGGTCGAAGAAAAGCAATACTGCATTGATATCCTCACGCAAATCCAGGCCGCGCGGTCCGCGCTGCGGGCGGTTGAACTGCGGATTCTCCGGAAGCACATGGCCCATTGTGTGCGCCATGCGTTCACATCCGGTTCGTCCAGGGAAGCGGACGTCAAGATGGACGAGCTGCTGCGGGTGATGAAGAAGCAATATTGAGAAGAGATCCAACCCTGGCGCGAGAGGAGAAAAGAATGAAGACAATCCTGATCATCGTCGTTCTTCTTCTGGCGGGGGGCGTGAAGCTCCGGGCAGAGGAACCGGAAGGAGGACCCCCCGCCCCCCCACAGACCGATGCAAGCACAGTTGTTCTGACCGTATACGGGCTGAGCTGTCCGCTGTGTTCGAACAACCTGACCGGGCAGTTGAAGCGCATCCCGGGGGTGGAGCAGGTGGAGATCGACCTGAACACGGGCGCGGTATCCGTCCGGCTGGCCGAGGGCCGTTCGGTGTCGCGGTGGCAGTGGCTCAACGCCGTGGAGCAGGCCGGATTCACATTGAAGGATGTCCGGTCCGCGGCTTCGCCATGAGGACAGGGTGGGCAGCGGCGGTCTGGTGCGCGGCCGGTCTGGCGGCGGCGCAGGAGCCGGCCTACATGGATGCGGCGACGCATCCGGCGCAGGGGCAGTCTTATGTGCGCGTGTTGGGTTATGCGGCGGAGTATGACGATCCCGGGCCGGAGACCCGCCGGCAGTCCATGGGGCTGAAGCTGGCGCATGGCCTGCGGTCGTCGACCGCTCTGGTGGTGGAATCGGAGTGGGCGCGCCGGGAAGGGGGCGGCGAGACCGATTCCGGGTTCGTTCGCGCCGGGCTGTTGCTGAAGCAGCGGTTTCTCCGGCGGGACCTGGGGCCGCTGGATACCTGGCGGGCGTCGGTGTTGGCGGGTGCCGATCTGCCCGGGGACGAAATGGTACGCGAGGCGGCGCATGTATCGCCGCGCCTGGGAGTGGCGACCACGGCGATCCTGGGGCGGCACGGATTGAACGGGCAGATAGATTGGACAGGGCGGACCGGAGAAGACGATCGATTCCGGCTGAATGGTTCCTATCTGTACCGGCTGGCGCCGGCGACATACGCCGTTGACAGCCGCGGGGCATGGTATGCCGTGGCGGAGTGGCTGAACGAAGTCACTACAGGCGGCGACTTGCGATCCGATGCGGTCACAGGCCTTCTGTATGAAGCCCGCAACTGGGCTGCCGAGGTCGGATTGCGCCTGCCGCTGGCGCAGGATGGATTGCCGGAGCTTCGCCAGGAAGTGGTGGTTGGCCTGCGCTGGCTGCCGTGAGGCGAAGCTGATTCACCCGCGGGGCCGGCCCGAGGGAGACCGGGATCGCGGGGCGGAGCCGGGAGTGGCCTGGCGGCGGGTGGTGTTGCCGCGGGAAGCGGCGGGTGCTAGGCTGATGACATGAAGAGGTTTTGGATCGGGCTGGCGGGGGTGGCGGCGTTTTGGGCGCTGGTGTGGGGGGTGTTGAAATACGGGCCATGGGACGGCTCCGCGCCGGAGGTCCCGGATTACGGGGCGGAGCGCACAGAGGTGGCGCCGGAGGCCAATGCCTACACGCTGTTTCTGCAGGCGACGAACCTCCTGGTGGAATCGACGAATTCGACCTTGCTGAGCGAGTACCGGGCCGGCAAGCCGGTGGACGTGGAGGAGGTCCGAAGCCAGATTGCGGCCAACGCGGCGGCCCTGGTCCTGGTGCGGCAGGGAACGGAGTGCAACGCCTGCATCACGCCGCCGGTCGAGGATTTCGAGACATTGGTTCCGTACATCAGCCCCTGGTTGAAAATCGGACGGGTGCTGGAAGTGCAGGCGTATCTGGCGCGGACGGAAGGGCGCCTGGGAGATGCCCTGGAGGCCAGCCTGACGGCCGCGAAGATGGGGAACCTGATCCAGCAGGACGCGGCGTGCCTGATCAACTATCTGGTTGGGATCGCCATCCTGGACATGGGTGTGCAGGAGATGCTGGCCCTGGCGCAGGACTCCGCGGTCCCGACGGATGTGCTGGATCGCCTGGCGGAAGGGCTGGAAGAGGTGGGGCCGTTCAAGCGGGGATTGGTGCTGGCGCTTCAGGCGGAATATGCCGGGGCGTCGAAGATGATCGACCGGATTGCCGCTTCGCCCCGGGACATGATGAACGGCGCTTTGTGGCTGGAGGATGATTCGTGGTTCAGCGGGGTGATCGGAACCCTGGCGGGCTGGAATTACTGTTTCCAGCCGAACCGGACCAAGGCGATGTTCGCGGAGAGTTATGGGGAGCTGATTCGCCGGGCGGCTTTGCCGCTGCGCGAGGCGGGGCCGGAGCTGGAATGCTGGTCGCCCGTGGACAAATGGCATCGTCCGAATTCGATCGGGGAACTGCTGCGGGCTCTCCTGATGCCGGCGCTGAATCATCTTCTGGAAGTCCAATGCCGGAAGGAAGCGTTGGTAGCGGGCGCAAAGCTGGCCGTGGCCGGCAACCGGTTCCAACGGGACCGGGGGCGCTGGCCGGAGACCTTGGCGGAGCTGGTGCCGGATTATTTGGACGGCGTACCCCGGGATCCGTACGACGGCGAGCCGTTCCGCTATTCGGCGGAGAAAGAGATCGTCTGGGCCGTGGGGAAGAACCTGACAGACGAAGGGGGCTCGATGCGAATCGAGGAATCGGACAGGGACTGCGACGAGCGGCGTGATCGGCACAAGGCCGAGGATTTCGTGTTCGAGCTGTAATCAGTAGGGGGAAGCCGCCGGGCCGTTATTCAGTCAGGGTGATTTTGAGGCGGAGGTGGCGGGGGGGCGAGAGATAGTCGTTGGACAGTTCGTATTCGACGGTAGCGGTGAGGCCGTCGCCGTTGAAAGTGGAACTGCGAAAAATGAGGTCGCGGCCGATTTCGGCAGCCGTCCAGTCCTGGAGAAAGAGGTCAGTGGCGGATTCGATGGAGTAGGCGAGGCCGCTTTCGGGGTGGATCAAGGCGCGATGGCGGAAAGTGCGGACGTTGTCCTGTACATGGGCGGAGGGGCGGGCGGCGTCGGCATCGCCGGTGCGGCCGAGTCCATAGGCGTAGCGAAGGAGGTTGGGGGCGCCGGTTTCGGCGGGATCGGCGAGGGGGCCGCTGACGGCTGGGTCGGCGAGTTCGGCGGGGGAGAATTGATCCAGCTGCCAGGCGGAGAAGCCGGCGAGGCGGTTGTCCACGCGGATGTCGTCCAGGCGGAGCTGGGCGCGGGAGCCGGTCAGCCCCTCCGGGTCTGTCCAGTAGTAGCGCCAGAGGAGCTGGACGTATTCCTGTCCGAGGGCTTCGTTCGGGAGGAGGACCGGAGCGAACGGCCGGGCGTGGCCGGCGGTCTCGTTGCGCAGATATTCGACCGGCTGGCCGCCGCCATCGGTCAGGTCGGCGAATTCGCTCTCCAGGCCGGTGCGGTATTGAAGCCGGATGGCGTAGAGGCGGGAATTGGGCAGGACGGTGCCGCCGATCCAGGTGACCGGCGCATTTGTCACGCCGCGGGTATCGAGCGCGAGGAGGGCGCCGCCGAGATCGCGGCCGCGGCCGGTATTGATGAAGGCGATGCCGTCGGGGCCGAGTCCGTTGAGGCGGGTCCGGCCGGTCAGTTTGTACGGGAAGCCGATCTTGTCGGCGTCGTCGGCATGGTAGTCGTCGTGGGCGATATAGTAGGCGTACGGCAGCGGCGTGTTGATTCCGGGATCGTCCCGGTCGCTTTGCAGGAACAGCATGTGTTCGGGGTAGGTTTTTTCGGGAAGCTCGGGATCCCATTCGCCGAAGGTGAAGGCGCCGTTTTGGAGGACATGGGGCGCGGGGTGGACCAGGACGCGGAAGGACAGATCAGCGGTTGTGGTGCCATCGGAAGCGGTGACGGTGACAGTTGCTTCGCCGCGCCGCAGCGGGGTGACCGACAAGGTGGAATCCGGGACGGCGACGGCCACGAGGTTGGAGTCGCCGGTTGAGGCGTCAAAGGTCAGGGGGGCGCCTTCGGGGTCGAAGAAGATGCTGTCGAGGTCAAACTGGACGGGAGCAGTGCCTTCGATCAACTGTTGAAACACAATGCCGGGGGCGACGATCTGGGGCGGAAGATTTTCGGCGAAAACAGCCTCGAATTGGGCGGCATTCGTCAGGATCAGCTCAATCGAGGGATCGGAGCTGAAGACTTCTGCATTCTTGAACCAGGCGATAAACTGGTAGCCGGTGCGTTCGACGGCGGTGAGGGCGACCGGATAGTTGGTGAAATAGGCGCCGGTCCAGGGGTAGCCGGTGAAGCCGGCGGTGTCCGCGTCGAGGTCGAGGGTGTTGACGACGGACGAAGCCGGCGGCGGGGTTGGAGACGGCAATCGTCAGGTTCACGGGGGCAGCCAGAGATCGAAGAAATCGCTGGATGTGGTCCCAGCACGGCGGCGGTACGCTGTTCGCCATAGGCGCGGATGCGGTCGCATTCGCTGGTCCAGTTGGTCGGCTGGCGCCAGCGGGCGGCGTGTTCGGGCATTTCCGGGGCGAGGAGGGCGACCCACTGGGTCCAGCGGTTGGTGACGTGGGCGCGGGAGTAGGCGGTGTTGAGCTGGTCGCAGAAGCGGATGACAAAGTCCCGGCGGAATCCGTCATTGTCGAGGAGGCGACGGAACATCAGCGTGCCGTCCGGTTCGTTGGACCAGTAGGCCCCCTCGGAAGTGTCGTTGGCGGCGAAGGCGAGGGTATCGTGCCGGGCGAACGTGCCGAAATCGGTCTGGCCGGGTTGGAAAACATAATTGGAACTGCCGGGGACATAGACGAAATCCAGGCCGAAGCCGAAATCGGCGTCGTAGAGCATGTAGCGCCAGCGGGCGTCGAGGAAGGCGGGGGCGTCCTCGGTTCGGTTGGTTTCGACGGAGCGCCAGGCGCGGAGATTGTTGCCGGGCCAATCGGTGTTGCCGAAGAAGATGTTGGCCTGGAAGAAATCCATGAAGCTGCCGGTATCGAGGCGGTCGGCGACGGCGGCATAGGCGTCGGAGGTGGAAAGGTCATTGGTCCGCATGAACTCCCAGAGGCCGGCGTAATCGCCGCCGAGGGCTTCGTTGCCGTCGTCGTACACGGGGATGTTGGGGGTGGCGGTTTCGCGGTCCAGTTCCACCTGGACGAATTCATCTTCGTCGAGGTCGTAGTGGTGGAGGATATAGCCGTCGTCGAAGCGGTCGCGCAGGTCATGGAGGCCCCAGTATTCGCCGTTGAGGAAGACGAGGACGGGGCGGCCGAACTGGCGGTCGAGGCGGGCATTTTCGGCGAGCGACTGCAGGAAGAGGTCGCGGATGACGCCGTTGCCCCAGTCATTGCCGCCGTTGCGGAGGATGAAGGTGTCGAATTCGGCGACGGGTTTATCGGGAAAGATCTGGTATTCGAAGGGGCCGGAGCCGCGGGCATAGATGCGCAGGGCCTTGCGGGGGCGGTTGCGGGTGGTGTTGCCGTGGAGGCGGATGCCGATGGGGCCGTCGAAGGCGAGCGCGCCGCCGGGCTCGAAGAATTCGATGGTGCCCGGCCGCTCCCAGTCGCTGCCGGATTGCAGCATGTTGTCGTTGACGGGGGTATAGATGCCGATGTCGTCGTCGAACAGGTTGGCGGCGTCGGTGGCGATGGAGACGACGGGCAGCGAATAGCGGTTGGTTCCGGCGGCATCGACGAGATAGGACCGGGTGACAGCGGGGCTGGGGAGGGCGCCTTCCTGGAAGGTGCGGGCGCGCAGGACGTGGAACTTGAACACCTCGCCGTCGGGCGGCTGCCAGCCTTCGTAGTAATCGGGGCCCGTCGGTTCGAAATTGGTCGGGATTACCGACAGGTCATTGGGCGTGCCGGCCTTGCTGCCGAGGACGAGGGCGTTGGTAAAGACGGGAGAGGACTCGGTGGGTTCGGAGCCGTCGAGGGTGTAGCGGATGACGGCGCCGGTCTGGGAGGTGGAGAGCGTCACCTCGACATTGGTGGTGAAGAATCCGCCGGAAATGGAATACACGGGCGGCTCCAGGATGGCGGTGTAGCCGGTGGTGGTGTTGGGGGCGCCGGGTGTGTGGTCGGTGAAGTATTTCCATGGGCCGGTGCCATCCGGCTGCCGGCCGTAGGAGAAATCGGTGGGGATGGCGACGGGCTCGAAGCGGTCCATGAGGGTGCCGTCCGGCTGTGTCAGGAGCAGTTCCTCGCCGCCGGCGCTGATGGAAAAGCCGGCGTGGAGCTGGTTGCCGTTGGTGACGGCCGGGCGGTTTTTGCTCGAAGCCCAGACGACGAGAAATTCGCCGGCCTGGATGGTGACGTCGCCGAACGTCCACTTGAACGGGTTGGAGTCGCTGTCGGAGAGACCCCAGCCGTCGAGATTCACGGCGGTGGCGCTGTCATTCCAGATTTCGAGCCAGTCCGAGTAGTCGCCGTCCTCGTCCTGCTCGCTGGAGTCGTTGGAGGAGAGCACTTCATTAATATAAAGCCGGGCGGGCGGCGGCTCGCCCGGGACGAGGTAGGAGTAGCCGGCGCCGGCGTTGTCGTTCCAGCGGAGGGTTTGGAGATCGGCGTTGGCGTGGCCGGGGTTCGTGACGGTGGAGGACAGGGCGTAAAACGCGCAGGTCCGGCCGGCGTTTTCGGGCGCGTGCGGGATTTCCGCGGTCCAGTTGGTGCCGGCGCCGGAAGCTTCGGCGAATGCCGAGGATGTCCAGTTATGGAAGGTGTAGCGGACGAACAGGCGTTCGCCGGGGCCCGGTGCCGCGGAGGTGGCGAGGGTCACGACGGCATTGCTCTCGGCCACGGCGGAATCAACGGAAACGATTCCGACGGGTTCGGCTTGGGTTTCCTGCACGATCATCCGGCCTTGGACACCGCTGTTCACGTTGTCCATCGCGATCGTGTACCAGCGGCCGGGCACGGCCTCGATTGCGGTGTTGTCTCCCGAGGTGTATGCGGTGCCGGCTTCGCCGAGGAGCAAGGAGCCGTTGTGGGTCCACTCATAGGTCCAATCTGTTTCGGCGATTTTAAAGTCGTTGTCGTCTGCGGCGACAGCCTGCATGGTGACGCGCCAGGCGCCGCGGTCGAGGGTCATGGGTTCGTGGTTCCAATCGTTCCAGCGTCCATGGAAGCCGCGGGGATCCTGGGCGCGGACGGCGGGCGCCAGGCAGAAACACAAAACGGCCAGCAGGGCAAGGCAACGAAGGGGGGAGGGGCATGGGTTCATGACGGGGACAGCCTACCCGGAATTCCGGCGGCAGGCAACGGGCAATCGGGAGGCGTTCAAGCGGGAAAGCCGGCCATGAAGATTTCATGAAAAATGCAGGATGGAGGCATTTTGGCATTGCTTCGCCAAAACCGGAACAAGGAAGATGGCTTGACGGGATGGTGGAGAGACACGGCGTCTTTTTGTCCGTCCGGTGCAAAGGAGGCAGCGATGGTTCTGGGAATCGAAAGTCCGGCGGTTTGGCTGGCGTATGTGCTGAGCATTGCGGGAGCCGTGGTGTGCGTGGGGTACGGAATCGTCAACTGGAACAAGGGCGAGGAGCCGGTGAAGAAGGAAGACGTGGACTGGGCCAGGGAAGAGAAGACCGAAGTCGAGGACGCGCTGTAAGGAGGCGGGCATGGATTTGCTGAGCATCATATTGGTGATTCTGTATCTGATGTTGACGGGGTATCTGGGGTATCTGGGGTACCAGCGGACGAAGACGGCGGCGGACTACCTGGTGGCCGGGCGCAGCGCGAATCCGATCGTGATGGCGCTGTCGTACGGGGCGACGTTCATCAGCACGTCGGCGATCGTGGGCTTCGGGGGGGCGGCGGCAAGCCTGGGCATGGGGGTGCTGTGGCTGACGGTGCTGAACATCTTCGTGGGCATTTTCATTGCGTTCGTGTTCCTGGGGAATCCGACGCGGCGGATGGGGCATCATCTGGACGCCCATACGTTTCCGGAACTGATTGCCAAGCGCTACAACAGCCGGCTGCTGCAGGTGCTGTGCGCGCTGATTATTTTCTGCTTCATGCCGCTGTACGCGATGGCGGTGATGGTGGGGGGGGCGGAGTTCATGGCGCCGATCTTCCACATTTCCTACGACGGGGCGCTGTACATTTTCGCGCTGATCGTGGCGGCGTACGTGATTGCCGGCGGGCTGAAGGGCGTGATGCTGACGGACGCGATGCAGGGGGCGATCATGCTGGTGGGGATGGCGATCCTGCTGGCGGCGACCTACGGGAGGCTGGGGGGCGTGACGGAGGCGCACCAGGCGCTGGGGGCGATGAAAGACCAGGTGCCGGGATTCCTGAAGGCCATCGGGCACCAGGGCTGGACGGCGATGCCGAGGTTCGGGTTTGCGGAACCGGGGGCGCCGATGCCGGGGGCGGTGGGGTACCACATGTGGTGGATCCTGGTTTCGACGATCGTGATGGGGGTGGGGATCGGGGTGCTGGCGCAGCCGCAGCTGATTGTCCGTTTCATGACGGTGAAGTCCAAGCAGTCGCTGAACCGGGCGGCGGCGGCGGGCGGCATCTTCATTCTGTTCATGACCGGGGTGGCGTTCACGGTGGGCGCGCTGTCGAACGTGTACTTCGCGCAGCAGGAGGAAATCGTCTGTCAGGTGGTGGACGACGGGGCGCTTCTGGATCCGGGGCCGGACGGCAAGGGCAAGCTGACGCTGGTGCCGGCGAACGCGCCGGAGGAAGTCAAGGCCCGGGCGAAGCGGTTTGTGAGCTACCGGCTGCCGGGAGCGGGGGAGGAGGCGCCGCTGAATCATTCGCTGTGGACGGAGAAGACGGAAATCGTGCGCGGGGAGGGGGGGGCGTCCGACGTACTGAAGCCGCGGCTGAACGCGGTGCTGCGGTCGGTGGGGCTGGGCACGACGCTGCAGGGGAACACGGATACGCTGATTCCGGCCTACGTGCGCAGCGCGCTGCCGCACTGGTTCGGGGTGGTGTTCATGCTGACGCTGCTGTCGGCGGCGATGAGCACGATGTCGAGCCAGTTCCACACGATGGGAACGGCGCTGGGGCGCGACGTGTTCGAGCAGTATGCGCATCACCGGCACGGGAGCCGGTCCATCCACGTCACGCGGTTTGCGATCATCGTGGGCATCGTGGTGGCGCTGGTGCTGGGCAAATACGTCCGCGGGAACATCATTGCGCTGGCGACGGCGATCTTCATGGGGCTGTGCGCGTCGTCGTTCCTGCCGCTGTTCGTGCTGGGGCTGTTCTGGCGGCGGATGACCAAGCCGGCGGCGGTGGCGTCGCTGCTGACGGGGTTCCTGACGAGCGGATTGTGGCTGCTGTTCGTGAACGGGAAGACGGCGGGGGGCATCGGGCTGTGCCAGGCGTGGTTCGGGAAGCCGAATCTGGTGCCGGCGGACTGGAGCCTGACGTGGACGGTGGTGGATCCGATCGTGGTGGCCCTGCCGCTGTCGTTCCTGACGGCGGTGGTGGTGGCGCTGGCGACGAAGCCGATGGATCCGGCCTACGTGGACTATGTGTACGGCGGGGTCCGGCCCCGGGACTAGCGCTCCTTCCGGCGGACCCAGACCGGAAACAAAAAAGCCCCGGCGGTTGCCCGCCGGGGCCTGGTGTCCACCGTGCTTAGCGGCGCGGGGGGCGTTCCTGCGCCTCGTTCACGCGAACGGCGCGATCGACGATTTCCGCATTGTTCAGCTTGTCGATCGCCGCGTTGGCTTCATCGGCATTGGGCATTTCAACGAAACCGAATCCGCGGGAGCGGCCGGTTTCCTTGTCTTGGATCACCCGAGCAGAGACCACTTCGCCGTACGGCTCGAAGGCCGCGCGCAGATCATCATCCGTGGCCCGGAACGAGAGATTCCCAACGTATATTTTCACAGTATCATCAACTCCATGGAACCATGGGCCGCCGGTTCACCTGCCCCCCGCAAATCGGCAGCCCTTGGACATGCGGAAGGTATGCCGCGGAAGATAGAAGAGGGGGGCTCGGGGCCGCAAGACAATTCTGGAAGAAAATTCGGTGAAGGGCGCATCTGCGATTAGTCGGTGCACGCCCCAGTCATATTGAGCGAAGGCGCGCAGCGCCGGAGTCGAAATATCCGGGCACCGTCCCCATGGCCGACCTGCGGAACCAGGCTGAGATTTCTCGACTCCGCTCCGGATGACAGCCATACAGGACCAGAAGGCCTTTTTGAACGGCGTGCACCGAACCGCAGCTGCGTCCCATCCCGTGAAAAGCGGATGGATTCTGCTTTTCCTCCGGGGGGTGATCCGCCATTGTGCAGGGCATGAACGCATCCCCGATTCCCCCGCTGCCGCTGCGCCTGCAACTCGACCGTCCGCTGGCGGTTTTCGATCTGGAGGCGACGGGGTTGAACAAGCGCACCGACCGCATCGTGTCGCTGGCGCTGGTGCGCTACGAGCCGGCGGGGACGGCGGAGCAGGTGCATTACCTGCTGAATCCGGGCATTCCGATTCCGGAGGAGGCGACGGCGATTCACGGGATCACGGACGAGGACGTGAAGGACGCGCCGACGTTTGCGGAGATGGCGGAGGTGATCGAGCGGCACTTCGAGGGGGCGGATCTGGCGGGCTACAACATCCTGGGCTACGACATCCAGATGCTGACGGAGGAATTCGCGCGGGCGAACCGGCCGTTCAGCCTGGAGGGGCGGCGGATTCTGGATGCGCAGCGGATTTTCTTCCGCAACGAGCCGCGGGATCTGGCGGCGGCGCTGCGCTACTACTGCGGGGCGGACCACGAGAATTCGCATGACGCGCTGGGCGACGTGCTGGCGACGATCCGGGTGCTGGGGGGGCAGTTCGAGCGCTATCCGGAACTGCCGGCGGAGATGGACGCGCTGAACGACTACTGCGATCCGCGGGACCCGTCGTGGGCGGACCGGACGGGCCGGCTGAAGTGGTCGAAGGGCGAGGTGGTGTTCAATTTCGGAAAGTTCCAGGGGCAGTCGCTGCGCGACACGGTGGTGAACGATCCGAATTTCATCACGTGGCTGCTGCGGTCGGATTTCCCGAACGACACCAAGCAGATCGTCCGTGACGCGGTGAACGGGATTTTTCCGGAGCGGCCGCCGGCGGGGTGATCCGCGCCGGGATTTTCCACGGCGTGGAAAATCCTGCTGAAGCAGGAAAGGCATTTTTCCATAGCGTGGAAAATTCGGGAAACCGGCCGAGCCGGACCGAAGCGGAAGGGGATTAGAGCAT
Source organism: Kiritimatiellia bacterium (assembly GCA_040768005.1). GTDB lineage: Bacteria > Verrucomicrobiota > Kiritimatiellia > CAIQIC01 > Lenti-01 > JAAZFE01. The sequence goes on along the minus strand of JAXGNL010000003.1, from coordinate 17,509 downwards.
ATTCATGTATTCTGAAGCCGCAAAATCTGACCGGGACGGGGTCGTCCCGGCTCCAAACAGCCACTGATTTCTTGTTTTGGAGCCCCCGACGACCCCGTCGGGGGTATGGAGTGGCTAGGGCATTATGAAAACTGCTCTAATCGTCGAGGACGCGTTCGACGGTGAGGTCGGGGGAGAGGCGTTCGCGCATTTCGGCTTCGATGCCGTTTTTGAGGGTCATCATGGCGTGGGGGCAGGCATGGCAGGCGCCGTGCAGGCGCAGATAGACGGTGTTGCCGTCCATGGACACAAACTCCACGTCGCCGCCGTGACCCTGGATGAGGGGGCGGACTTCCTCGATATAGGCTTCGACTTTTTCTTGCACGGGCGGTCTCCTTTGAAATCCAATGTGGCGGGAACGTAGCGCAGGGGGGCGGGGAATGCAAGGGACGGGGACAAAAAAACGACGGCGAACCGAGTGGGTGTCACCGTCGTTCATTTACCGGACCGCATTGCACGGGCCGGCATCAGGGAAGAATTACTTCTTCGCCTTCTTCGCGACCTTCTTCTTGGCCGGAGCCTTCTTCGCGACTTTCTTCTTGGCCGGAGCCTTCTTGGCGACCTTCTTCTTGGCCGGAGCCTTCTTCGCCGCCTTCTTCGCAGGAGCCTTCTTGGCTACCTTCTTCGCTGCTTTCTTTACTGCCATGGTGTATTTCCCCCCCTTCCGTCCTGACGCTCAAAGGCGGTCAGGTTATTTAGAGTGTTCATGAAACATTGTCCTGTGGTTTCGGTTCGCTTACATCGCCCAACGCGGGGAACAGGCGGCCGTGAATCGGCGCGGGAGGTCTTCGGATTCGTTCCTCGTTTTCACACTCTCATCTCGTTGATTCAGACACTAATGCGAAGTTATTAACAACGTCAATCCCTTTCCGGATTTTTTTTCACTTTTTTTTCGCGGCGATTTTTCCGAGCCACGCGATCAAGCGGGCGGCGCAGACGGATTTCCGGGCGAGCGGGATGCGCCGTTGGGATCCGTCGGCGAAGAACACGGCGAGTTCGTTGCGGTCGGAATCGAATCCGCGGTCGCGGCGGGAGACGTCGTTGGCGGCGATGGCATCGAGATGTTTTTCGCGGAGCTTGCGTTTGGCTTCGCGGGCGAGGGCGCGGGTTTCGGCGGCGAAGCCGCAGAAGACCTGGGAGGATTTCTTGCGCGGCGCGATGGCGGCGAGGATGTCGGGGGCGGGTTCCCACTCGATGACGGGCGGGCCGGCAGCCTTCTTGAGTTTGTGGACGGCGGGCCGTTTCGGGCGCCAGTCGGCGACGGCGGCGGCCATGACGAGCAGATCGCACCAGGGGAGATTCTGTTCGACGGCGGCGAGCATGTCGGCGGCGGATACGACGCGGACGAGCCGGACACCGGGAGGCGGATCGAGGGCGACGGGGCCGGAGACGAGGCGGACGGCGTGGCCGGCGCGGCGGGCGGCGTCGGCGAGGGCGTAGCCCATCCTGCCGCTGGAGCGGTTGCTGACGAAGCGGACGGGATCGATGGCTTCGCGGGTGGGGCCGGCGGTGACCAGCACGTTCACGGTTCAGTCCGCGGCGAGGACGTCTTCGACGGCGCGAAGGATGTCGGGCAGCTCGGCGAGGCGTCCGGGGCCGGTGTCGCCGCAGGCGAGTTCGCCCGTGCCGGGCGGAATGATGCGCACGCCGCGTTGGCGGAGGCGCTCGACATTTTCCTGCACGGCGGGATGGCGCCACATGCGGGTGTTCATGGCGGGGGCGACGAGCAGGGGCGCCTCGCAGGCGAGGGCGGTGGCGGAGAGCATGTCGTCGGCAAAGCCCCAGGCGAGGCGGGCGAGGGTCTGCGCGGAGCAGGGGGCGACGACCATCGCGGCGGCGCCTTCGGAAAGGGCGAGGTGGGAGTAGGTGTCGGGCGGGGCCTCGGCGAAGGTACCGGCGGGCACGGGGTGGCCGGTGAGCGCGCGCAGGGGCAGCACGCCGACGTACTGGGTGGCGCAGGCGGTCATGACCACCCAGGGATCCCAGTGCTGCTTCTGCATCAGGCGGACGATCTCGGGCGCCTTGTAGGCGGCGATGGAGCCGGTGACGCCGAGAATGATCTTGGGGGCTTCAGCCATGGTATTCCTCGCGTCGGTTGGCGTTGCGGTGGCGTTCGGCCAGGATGATGGCTCGCATGTGGTCGTAGGCCTCGGCGAGGTCGTCGTTGACGACCATGTAGGTGTATTCGTTCCAGTGGGAGATTTCCTCGCGGGCCTGCTTCATGCGTTTTTCGATGACTTCGAGGCTGTCGGTTCCGCGCACGACGAGGCGGTTGCGGAGGACTTCGGTGGAGGGGGGGACGACGAAGATATCCACGAGGGTGCGCTTGAGCGGATCGCCATCGGGGCAGGAGCGGATGGTCTGGCGGACGGCGGCGGCGCCCTGGACATCGAGATTCATGAGGACGTCGCAGCCTTCCTCGAGGGCGGCGACGACGGGGGCCTTGGGGGAGCCGTAGAGGTTGCCGTGGACGACGGCGCTTTCGATGAAGCCGCCTTCGGCGAGGCGCTTTTCAAATCCCTTGCGGGTCATGAAATAGTAGCTTTTGCCGTCCACTTCGCCATCGCGGGGTTCGCGGGTGGTGGCGGTGACGGCGTAGTGGATGTCCTTGAATTCCTTCTGCAGCTTGTCGCAGAGGGTGGTTTTGCCGGCGCCGGACGGCGCCGACACGACGAAAATCATGTTGTTCCAGCTGGGCTTGATTCCCTTCATGTGCTTGTGTCTCCTTGCTATTCGATGTTCTGGACCTGTTCGCGGATGCGTTCAAGCTCGGTCTTGAAGGCGATGACCCGGCGGGTGATGTCGCCGTCGTTGGCCTTGGAGCCGATGGTGTTGATTTCGCGGCCCATTTCCTGCACGAGGAAATCGAGGGTGCGGCCGGCGACGCCGCCGGTGCGGAGAAGGCCGCGGGCCTGGGCGAGATGGCTGCGGAGGCGGACGAGTTCCTCGGTGATGTCGGCGCGGTCGGCGAAGAGGGCGATTTCCTTGAGGAGGCGATCGTCGCCGGCGAGGGGCTGGCCGGGGAGGACATCGCGGAGGCGGTCGAGGAGGGCGCGGCGGTAGGCGTCGGCGACGCGGGGGGCGCGGGCTTCGATGCGGGCGGTGACGGCGGCGAGGGCCGAGAAACGGCGGCGCAGGTCGCGGCCGAGGGCGGCGCCTTCGCGGCGGCGCATCACCTGCAGGTTCCGGAGGGCGGCGGCGAGGGCTTTTGTCAGCAGCGGGCCCAGGCGGGCGACATCGGCGGAGCGGTGTTCGAGCACCAGCACGTCCGGCAGGTTCAGGAGGTCGGCCGCCTGGAGATTGTCGGGCAGGCGGAGCCGGCGGGCGGCGGCGCGGAGGGCGGCGAGATGGGCGCGGGCCAGGGCTTCGTCCACGCGCACGGAGGCCGCCTGGGCCCGGGGCGACCAGGCGACGCGGATTTCGCCGGTGATGCGTCCGCGGGAAAGGGCCTGCCGGATCTGGTGCTGGACCGGGGCTTCGAAGGATGAGAGAAACCGGGGCAGGTTGACGGCGATGTCGAGGGTCTTGCGGTTGACGCTGCTGAGTTCGGCCTCGACGCGGGCCAGGGATCCTGTCGCGGCGCCGGCGCCGCGGCCTGTCATGCTCGTCAAACTCATCCGCTTTTCCGTTCCGGCCGGCAACGGGCCGACCTGCTGAACCATCCTACGCCGGGGCCGTGCGCGGCGTCAATGCGCGGCGGGTTCGTGGACCTCGTCCGAGACGATGGCGTCCCAGGCCTGTTTGTACTGTTCGGCCATGTCGGGGGAGTCGAGCCAGACGAGGTTTTCCCAGTTGGAGACCTGGGCGGTGGTGGTGAAGTTGTAGCTGCCGGTGACGACCCAGCGCATGTCGAAAATCATGAATTTGTTGTGCATGGCGGAATAGTCGCCGGCGGTATGGATCAGGGTGACGGGGATATCTTCGCGGCGCAGATAGTCGAGCAGGCGCTGCGCACCGGCGTATTCGGCCTGGTTGACGTCCATTTTGACTTCGATGCGGACGCCGCGCTGCCGGGCCCGGACGAGGGCGGCGGCGATGCGGGTGCGGGTGAAGGCGTAGGCGGCGACATAGATGCTTTCGCGGGATTTGCCGATGGCCTCCAGCACGACGGGTTCGCATTCCTCGTTGAACGCGCACAGGGCGTTGACGGAGGTCTGGACGGGCAGGGGGGAGTCGAAGACCTCCTGGCGGGACTTGCCGTACTGGCGTTCATAGCCCTGCCGGATCCGGGTGGAATAGAACGACCCCTTGGACTCGGCGGCCTTGAATTCGTTCCAGACGTCCAGCGGCACTTCGAAGTAGCGGATTTGGGCAGGATCGCTTCCCAGGCGGAGGCGGAGGGTGCCGGCGGTTTCCCCCTCTTCGTATTCAAAGGCGACATCCCGCAGCCATTCGTGTCCGGTGTCCAGGCGTTCGGTAACGGGGGCGGCGGAGGCCGCGGCGGCGCAGGCGAGGAGGACGGCAATGGCCAGGGGGTGTCGTGTCATGGGGGATCTCGCTTTCAGAGTTGAAGGGGTCATCCTAGGAAAATGCCCGGCGGGGCGCAATGCCCGGTTTGCCTGGGGCGCATCTGCGATTCGGTACACCCTTGGGGTCATATTGAGCGTAGGCGCGTAGCGCCGGAGTCGAAATATCTGGGCACAATCCCGATGGCCAGCCTTCGGGACCAAGCCGAGATCCCTCGACTCCGCTCGGGATGACAGCCATACAGGACTACAAGGCCTTTTGCACGGCATGCACCGAATCGCAGATGCGCCCGTTTGCCGGTTTGCCCGGTTTTGCCGTTTGCAATCCGCCCGGCCTTCGGCTATGTTCCGGGTCCTCGCATGCAAGGAATTCCGGGACAATTGAAGGCTTGGTGGGGCGGATTCCGCTGGACGCGCCTGACGCCGGCCGCCCAGCGCGAGATCGGGTTCTGGGCGGTGGTGGCGGGGGCGCTGTTTTTCGTGTTTCATCTGCATGGCAACAGCCAGGAAGTGGCGACAGCGCGTCATTCGCTGTTTCTGTGGCTGCGCACGCGGTGGGCGGGGGACTATGCCTACGGGATGTTCCTGCCGCTGGCGAGCCTGGCGGCGGTTTGGATGAGGCGCAAAGAGATTGCGGCTGCGCCGCGCCGGGTGGACTGGCGCGGGGCCGGGGTGGTGGGGCTGGGGCTGGTGCTGCACTGGATGGGTGTGCTGGCCCAGCAGCCGCGCATCTCCGTGGCGGGCTTCATCGTGCTGCTGTGGGGTCTGCCCTTCCTCATCTATGGGTGGGGCGTGGCCCGCTGGCTGGTGTTTCCCTGCGGCTATCTGTTCCTGGCGATTCCGCTGAACTTCATTGACAGCATGACGGCGCCGCTGCGGCTGCTGGCGACGGCGGTGTCGGCGGGGATTCTGAACGGATTCGGGCTGGAGGTGCAGCGGGTGGGCGCGGGGCTGTATTCCGGCAGCGGCAATCCGTTTGCCTTCAACGTGGCGCCGGAATGCAGCGGGCTGCGGTCGCTGCTGGCGATGACGGCGCTGATGGGCTTTTACGCGTGGTACAGCCAGAAGACCCTGGTCAAGAAGTGGGTCTTGTTCCTCTTCAGCGTACCCGTGGCCGTGGTGGCCAACATCTGCCGGGTCATTCTCGTGGTGGTGGCGGCCGCCTTTTTCGGGCAGGACGCCGCGATGGACCTGTGGCACGACTACTCGGGATACCCCATTTTTCTGATCAGCATCGCCCTGATGCTGGCCCTGGACCGCCTCCTGAACATGGACTACCGAACGGCATGGACTCGAATTCAAAATCGATTTTTTACGCCCGGGTCTTCGTAATCGCGGCGCTGGGCGTTGCCGCCTGGGCCATGGTGTACAAGACCGGTGTGGACAACACCGACGAAGCGGGCATCGTCCTGCATCTGCCGGAGCAGGTGGGGGAGTGGACGGGCGTGGATCTGCTGTTCTGCCCCGAACGGAGCTGCGGAGGGCAGTTTGTTTCGACGCAGCTGGAGGATCCGACCACGTGTCCGCGGTGCGGCGCGCGGCTGGGCAACATGAACTGGGCGGAGCGCTCCATGCTGCCGGCGGATACCGGCATGGCCCGCAAGTATTATATCCGTCCGGGCCAGCGCGATCCGCTGCATGCCACGATCGTGCTGAGCGGCGACGACCGGTCGAGCATTCACCGTCCGCAGGTCTGCATGACGGCGGCGGGCCACGAGATTGAGAACGAGCGGATCATCCGGATACCCATGCCGACGCGGAAGGAGCCGCTGGAGGTGATGGTAATGGACATGACCCGGAGCGGCACGCGGGAAGACGGCACTCCGACGGCCTCTTATTCCTATTATGCCTACTGGTTCGTGGGGAAGGACCGCGAGACGGCGTCGCACCTTGCCCGGATGGGCTACATGGCCTATGACCGGATCGTCCACGGGGTGTCGCACCGCTGGGCCTACATTGCCCTGTCCGGCGGGCGCGATCCGCGCCACGAAGGCCATCTGCAGGTCATTGCCGACTTCGCCAGCCGCCTGCATCCCGCCTTGCTCAAACCCGAGTGATGTGGCATTCTCGCGTGCCATGAACCGTTCCCCTTCCCGACAGCCCGTTTCCCTGGTCACCGGCGGAGCCGGCTTCCTGGGCTCCCATCTGTGCGACCGCCTGCTGGCGGAAGGCCACCGCGTGACGGCCATGGACAACCTGATCACGGGCAGCCTGGACAACATCGCGCATTTGCGTTCGCGCACCGAGTTTGAGTTCATCCACCACAACGTCACGACGCACATTGACTGGTCCGGAGACCTGGATTTCATTTTTCACTTCGCGTCGCCGGCCAGTCCGATTGACTATCTGGAGCTGCCGATCCAGACGCTGAAGGTCGGCGCGCTGGGTACGCACAATGCGCTGGGGCTGGCGAAGGCCAAGGGGGCCCGGCTGCTGCTGGCGTCCACCTCGGAGGTGTACGGGGATCCCCTGGTGCATCCGCAGGTCGAAACCTACTGGGGCAACGTGAATCCCATCGGCCCGCGGGGCGTCTATGACGAGGCCAAGCGGTTTGCCGAGGCGATTGTGATGGCCTATCACCGCTATCACGGCGTGGAGACGCGGATCGTCCGCATTTTCAACACCTACGGCCCGCGCATGCGCCCGAACGACGGCCGCATCGTGCCGGCGTTCTGCTGCCAGGCTCTCAAGGGCGAGCCGATGACCGTGTTCGGCGACGGCACGCAGACGCGCTCGTTCTGCTATGTGGCCGATCTGATTGACGGCATTTTCCGCCTAATGATGAGCGGGGAATCCGATCCGGTGAACATCGGCAACCCGCGCGAACTGTCCGTCATGGATTTCGCCCGCACGATCAAGGACCTGACGAAGAGCGCTTCGCCCATCGTGCACCGGCCGCTGCCGGTGGACGATCCCAAGGTCCGCCAGCCCAACATCGGCAAGGCCCGCGCGCTGCTCGGCTGGGAGCCGCGGATGAAGTTGGAGGACGGCCTGCAGCGCACGATTGACTATTTCGCCACGCTCATCCAGAAGGGCGTTGTGTAACGAAAGGATCCGCCATGCATCTGCGCTATATCAACAAGCTCGGGATTCCCAAGGACATCGAATTGACCGGCGAGCCGCTGTCCATCGGCCGCAGCCGCGAAGCGGACATTCCGCTGCTGGACGACAAGGTGTCGCGCGTCCATTGCGGCATCCGGCTGTCGGAGGGCGAGTTCTATCTCAAGGATCTCAAGAGCCGAAACGGCACTTTCGTCAACGGCGAGCGGGTCGAGGACACCGTCAAGCTCAAGCCCGGCGACCGGATTCAGGTGGGGTCCACGGTGTTTGTTCTGGATCCCGTGTCCACCAAGGAAGGCGATGCGAAGGCGTTCGGGTCCATGCAGGCGGAAATGGGCGACGGCAAGGGCTACAGCACCATCCTGAAGGAAATCGTCGAGGACATCGCTCCCCAGATCGGCGTGCCCAAGCCCTCGGAGGCTCAGGCGGAAGCGGCGGAAAAACCCGCCGGAAAGCCCGCGCCCAAGGGCCGGCCGGCCATCAAGATTTCGATGAACGCCAAGCCCGAGGCTCCGGCCCAGCCGGACAGCGACGCGCCGGCGGCTTCTGCCGCCGGCGGCAAGAAGAAGATCATCATCAAGCGCTAGCCGGGATTATTCCGGCGGGGTTGCGAGAAGATTCCAGCGGGCCAGGTAGCGGTCCCGGCGTCCGTCCCCGGCGACCTCCGCCAGGGTGTCGCGGAGCACATGCTGCAGCGCCAGGTCGTCGGTGCGCACGGCAAATCCCCGGAGGGCGCGGGTGAATTCCGGCAGCCGCAGCGGCATCAGCAGTTCTTCCCGTTGGGCGAGCACCGAGGCCTGATGTTCATCCAGCAGGACGCCGTCCGCCTTTCCACCCATCAGCAGGTCACAGGCATCCTCCACGGAGTCCAGCGGCAGGACCCGGTCGCGGCCGGCCAGGTCCACGGCCAGGGTTTCCAGCGGTCCGCCGGGGGGGGCGGCAAGGGTCATGCCTTTCAGTTCCTCCGCCTGTTGGGGAACGGGACCGCCCGCCAGGATCAATGCGACCGGCGTGGCATCGTAATAGGGGTCGGAATACGCCACGCCGGGGGTCTCATCGGCGATGGCGGTCGCCACCATGTCCACCCGGCCCCGTTCCAGCGCCTCCCGCCAGGCGCCGTCGTCCAGGCGGACGACCTGGAGCGGGCGCCCGTTTTTTTCCGCCACGGCCAGCGCCATGTCCACATCCAGACCGTTGATCACTCCGTTTTCCTCGCTGGCGAACGGCGGGTGGCCGGCGGGGGTTCCCAGGACCAGGGGCCGTGGGCCGGACAGCGTCGCCCACAGCGCGGCGCCCGCCAGCGCTCCGATCACCAGCCATACGGCAGCCTGCAGACTCTTTTTCATGGTTCTTTTCTCCGGTTCGGGTTGGATTCCATTCAATCGGCCTGGAGCAGCCAGCGGTCGATAAACCAGTCATAGCGGCCGTCCGTGCGGACATCCTCCAGGGTGGCGTTGACGAGGTCCAGGAGGCGGGCGTTGCCCTTGCGGACGGCGACGCCGTAGAATTCGTCGGGAAACGGCAGCCGGACGATCTGGGCTTCGGGGAAGATTTTCCGGAAAGCGGTTGCCGGCTGTTCGTCCATCAGCACCGCATCCGCCTGGCTGTTGAGCAGATCCACGATGGCTGCTTTCGCCGACCGGGTGGACCGGACATTGCCGAGGCCGGCCCATTCCTGCGCCAGGGCCTCGCTGGTCGTGCCGGCCTGCGCCGCGATCAGGCGGGAGTCCAGGTCCTCCAGTGAGGCGGGCGGTTCCTCGCCCTCGCGGATCAGCACCACCTGCGTGGCCTTGTAGTACGGCTGGGAGAAATCCACCCGCTCGGCGCGGTCGGCGGTGATGGTCATGGCCACCAGCACCATGTCCACGGTGCCTGCCTCCAGCGCCGGAATCAGCTCGTCGAACGGCATGTCCACGATGCGCAGCGGCCGTCCGGCCTTGTCGGCGATGGCCCGGGCCAGTTCCACGTCGAAGCCGACAATGGCGTCGCCCTGGGCGCCCGGCTCGATCAGTTCGAACGGGGGGAAATGAGCATGGGTGCCCATGACCAGAGGATCGGAGCGGTTCAGCCAGAACCACGCCGCCAGGCCCAGAACCACCGCCAGTCCGGCAATCCACCACCATTTGTTCATGCGCTCAAACCTCCGGCATCCGGCGGGGGGGATGATCCCGCCATGCCGTTCAATCTATCCAATGCAGACCGGAGCTTCAATGTCTTTCCCCGCCGCGGCGGGTCACGGGCAGCAGGGCTGCGGCGATCAGCAGGGAGCCGGCCAGCAGGGTGTGGACGCCGGCGGTTTCCCGGAAGACCAGCAGGGAAACGGCGGCCCCGAGCGGGATTTTCAGGTTGTTCATGACCGCCAGCTGACCGGCGGAGACCCGGCGGGCGCCGCGGTTCCACAGGAAGAAACACAGGCCCGAGGCCACCAGGCCGAGATAGGCGATGACCGCCCATTGGACCGGTGACGGGGCCGGCGGAGCGGAACCGAGGGCCAGGGGCAGGGCCAGAGGCGTCAGCACGGCCCATCCGCCCAGATGCAGCCAGAAAAAGACGTGGCGGTCGGCCACGGGCCGCGGCATGCCGGCCAGGATGGAACGATAAGCCAGTTGGCCGGCCGCAAAACACAGGTTGGACAGCTGGACGAGCAGAATGCCCCGAAGCGGTGCCGCCGTTTGCACCGCCTGCCACTTGATCAGGGCCGCTCCGGCCACGGCCAGAAACGCTGCCAGCAGGTTCCACGGCTTGAAGCGCCGGCCGGCCAGATCGTTCAGCCCGGCGACAAACAGCGGCGTGGTCACGGTGAACAGCGCCACCTCATGGGACGGCAGATAGCGGAAACTGGCCAGATAGGCCCAGTACATGAGGCCGAACTGCACCGCACCGGTCAGGAACAGGCCCCCGGCCTGGCGGACGGGGATCCGCCGGACGAACGGCAGGAAGAGGGCGGCGCTGAGAGCCAGCCGCACCCAGCCCAGCCAGGACGGCGGAAGCCCGGCCAGCTGGTTGCCAATCAGTCCGAACGAAAATGCCCAGACCAGGGAGACGGCGACAAGCGCGATCATGTTCCGGCCAGTATGGCGGAAGGACAGCCCCCGGGCAAAGGATATCCGAATGCATATTTGGCTGTCTTTTGCCTTGGGAGGATGGGACTCTCTGGGACGCTCCCGGTGAGGGAAGCGCGAGCCCTTTATCAAGGAAGGCAGGCACAGGATGGATCGAGGACCCGTTTCGCAATTCATGGAAAAGCACTACCGCCACTTCAACGCGGCGACCGTGGTGGATGCCGCCAAGGGCTACGAAGCGCATCTGGCGTCGGGCGGGAAGATGCTGGTTTCGCTGGCGGGCGCGATGAGCACGGCGGAACTGGGAATTTCGCTGGCGGAGATGATCCGGCAGGACAAGGTGCAGATTCTCTCCTGCACCGGGGCGAACCTGGAGGAAGACATCATGAACCTGGTGGCGCATTCGCACTACCGGCGGGTGCCGCAGTACCGCGACCTGACCCCGGTCCAGGAACGCGAGCTGCTGGACCAGGGGCTGAACCGCGTGACGGATACCTGCATCCCGGAAGAGGAAGCCTTTCGCAAGATCCAGCGGCATGTGCAGACGATCTGGAAGGAGGCACAGGCCGCCGGCGAGCGGCTGTTCCCCCATGAATATCTGTACCGCCTGCTGCGCAGCGGCGTCCTGGCGGCGGAGTACGAAATCGATCCGGCGCATTCCTGGATGCTGGCCGCCGCCGAGAAGAATCTGCCGATCATCGTGCCGGGCTGGGAAGACAGCACGCTGGGCAATATCTTCGCCTCGTATTGCATCAAGGGCGAACTGGCCCCGTCCACCATGAAGAGCGGGATTGAATACATGATGTTCCTGGCCGACTGGTACCGGAAGAATTCCAGCGGGCCCGGCGTGGGCTTCTTCCAGATCGGCGGGGGCATCGCCGGCGATTTTCCGATCTGCGTGGTGCCGATGATGGCCCAGGACCTGGAATGGACGGATGTGCCGTTCTGGGCGTATTTCTGCCAGATCAGCGATTCCACGACCTCCTACGGGTCGTATTCCGGCGCGGTGCCCAACGAAAAGATCACCTGGGGCAAGCTGGATATCGGAACGCCGAAGTACATCATCGAGAGCGACGCCACGATCGTGGCGCCGCTGGTGTTCGCCTGGCTGCTGGGATGGTGAGCGCGGGGACGCGGGCGGGCGCGGGCGGGGGAAACGGCTTGAAGAAGAGCGGGCTTTTAGCCAAGCTGGCCCGCGGTGGAATGTGAAAGGAGCCGGCGAATGAAAGGCATCGTGTTGGCGGGCGGATCGGGAACCCGCCTGTATCCCATCACCCGGGTGGTCAGCAAGCAGCTTCTGCCGGTTCACGACAAGCCCATGGTGTATTATCCGCTGTCCGTCCTGATGCTGGCGGGCATCCGCGAGATCCTGATCATCAGCACGCCGGAGGATCTGCCGCGGTTCCGCGCGCTGCTGGGCGACGGCTCCGCGCTGGGGCTGCGCCTGGCATACGCCGAACAGCCCCGGCCCGAAGGGCTGGCGCAGGCGTTCGTCATCGGCCGGGACTTCGTGGCGGGCGAGCCGGTGGCCCTGGTGCTGGGCGACAACATCTTCCACGGCATGGGGCTGACGGGCATTCTGCGCCGGGCCGGTTCCCTGACCGAGGGCGGGCTGATTTTCGGCTATCTGGTGAAAGATCCCGAGCGCTACGGCGTGGTGGAGTTCGATGCCTCCGGCAAGGTCCTCAGCATCGAGGAAAAGCCGAAGAAGCCCAAATCCCATTACGCCGTGCCCGGGCTGTATTTCTATGATGGCGCGGTCTGCGACGCGGCGGCCGCCCTGACCCCTTCGCCGCGCGGCGAATTGGAAATCACCGATCTCAACCGCCGGTATCTCAACCAGGGCCGGCTGCGCGTGGAACTGCTGGGCAGGGGGTTCGCCTGGCTGGACACCGGAACGCATGACTCTCTTTTGCAGGCTTCCAATTTCGTACAGACCATCGAAGAGCGGCAGGGACTGAAAATCGCCTGTCTCGAGGAAATCGCTTTCCACTCCGGCTGGATTGACGCGGCTCAGCTGCGCCGGCTGGGGCGGGAAATGGAGAAGAACGCCTACGGCCGCTATCTGCTTCAGCTGGCCGACGAGGCGGAAGAGGGGCGGCCGTGAGCGTTGCCTGCGAAGCCACGGACATCCCCGGCGTCCTGCTCTTCACGCCCCGGGTGTTCGGCGACGATCGGGGATTCTTCCTGCAGACCTACCAGGTGAACGAGTATGCCGCCGCCGGTCTCGACCGCGTCTTTGTGCAGGACAATCTCTCGCGCTCCCGGTTCGGGACCATTCGCGGACTGCATTATCAGTTGAAGAATCCCCAGGCCAAGCTGGTCAGCGTGCTGCGCGGCTCCGTTCTGGATGTCGCCGTGGACATCCGCCGCGGCTCGCCCACCTTCGGCCGGGCCGTGGCGGTGGAACTGTCGGAGGAGAACCGCCGGCAGCTTTTCATTCCCGAAGGCTTCGCCCATGGATTCCGCGTGCTCAGCGATTCGGCCGATTTCTATTACAAATGCACCGATGTCTACGCCCCCGGCGACGAGTACGGCATCCTCTGGAACGATCCCGCCCTGGCCATTCCCTGGGGCGAGGTGGCTGCGCCGGTGGTGTCGCCCAAGGACCAGAAACTGCCGCGGCTGGCGGATGTGCCGCCGGAGCATCTGCCGATATTTTGAAGCCGGGGTCGGCGCCCCCGGCTACAGCGGCTGCGGTTTGGTTGTAGCCGGGCACGTTGGGCCCGGCGGCTGTTGGTTCGGAAAGCCGGGGTTCCGCCACGGGCGGACAGGCCTGCCCCCGGCTACAGAACAGCCGACCGCCTGGTTTGGTTGTAGCCGGGCACGATGGGCCCGGCGGTTTTGAGTGTGGCTCCGTTTGGGGTTGGTTGATTGAAGAAACCGGCATCGTCTTGCGGCATGCCTGAATACGGGCATTTGAAGCGGCTGGATCGCATCTGGATTCCCCATGCGGTCTATTTCATCACCGTTTGCACGCATGTGCGAAAATCCGTTCTGGCCTCGGCCGCAATTCACGACGTCCTCCGCCGCGAATGGGGGTCGGCGCGGAAACGTCACGGGTGGCAGGTCGGCCGCTACGTGGTCATGCCGGACCACGTACATTTCTTCTGCGCGGAACAATCCGAAGGCGCCCGCCACCAGCTGTCGCAGTTCGTTGGCGCATGGAAGGAATGGACGGCGAAGGGGGCGAGGGGAATCTCAGCTGAATCGGGGCCGTTGTGGCAGGAAGAATTCTTCGATCACGTGTTGCGGACGGACGAATCCTATGGCGAAAAATGGGCATACGTTCGGGAGAATCCGGTGCGGGCGGGTTTGGTTTCAGCGTGGGAGGCATGGCCTTATCAGGGGTTCGTGGATTTCGATCTTCCGAGAGGAATGTAGGGATATCGGGCCGGCCGGGGTCGGCACCCCCGGCTACAGCGGCTGCGGTTTGGTTGTAGCCGGGCACGATGGGCCCGGCGGCTGTTAGGTTCGGAAGCCGGGGTCACCGCCCCCGGCTACAGAACAGCCGGATCGGGCGCCCCCGGCTGCAACAGACCGGCGGATGGGGAACCCGAATGGCCAGGCCCCTTTTTTCTTCCCCTTCAGCCCGAGGCCTTTTACACTGTCTTTCATGATATCGCGCGGGTTTATCTAAGAAACGGCAGGGTGGGCGCGCATGCTGGCCAAGGTCTATTCGGGCGCGGTGTTCGGGGTGGATGCGTACGAAGTCGAGATCGAGGTCAATTCCGGGCATGGCGAGCCCAAGGTGGTGGTGGTGGGGCTGCCTGATGCGGCCGTCAAGGAGAGCTCCGACCGCGTCTGGACCGCGCTGGCGAATTCCGGGTTTTCCCCTCCGATCAACCGCATCACGGTCAACCTGGCGCCGGCCGACATCAAGAAAGAGGGGCCCAGCTTCGACCTGCCGATCGCGCTGGGGCTGCTGGCGGCGGAAGACCAGATGAACGGGGAACGTCTGGCGGATTACTGCGTGACGGGAGAACTGGCGCTGAGCGGGGAGGTGCGCAGGGTGCGCGGCGTGCTGCCGATGGCGCTGCGGGCGCGGGCCGAGGGCCGCAAAGGCATCCTGGTGCCGCCGGAAAACGCCGAAGAGGCCGCCGTCGTGACGGGTCTTGAGGTGCATCCCGTGGGCAATCTGCGCGAAGCCGCCGATTTCATCGAGGGGCGCAAGGCGGTGTCCCCGGTCGCCGTGGATGTGGAGGCGGCGTTTGCCGGCGGTACGGCCTACGACGACGACTATGCCGACGTGAAAGGCCAGGAGTTTGCGCGCCGGGCCATCGAAGTGGCCGTGGCCGGCGGGCACAACATCCTGCTGGTCGGCCCCCCGGGGACGGGGAAATCCATGCTGGCCAAGCGGGTGCCGACCATTTTGCCGCCGCTGACGCTGGAAGAGGCGCTGGAGACCACCAAGATCCACAGCATCGCAGGTGCTCTGCCGGCCCATCAGGCCGTCGTGCATGGCCGCCCCTTCCGTGCGCCGCACCATACCATTTCCGATGCCGGGCTGCTGGGCGGCGGCACGCACCCCATGCCGGGGGAGGTCAGCCTGGCCCACAACGGCGTGCTGTTTCTCGACGAACTTCCCGAATTCCACCGCAATGTGCTGGAGGTGATGCGCCAGCCGCTGGAGGACGGCGTGGTGACCATCGCCCGCGCCGCGGCCTCGGTGGCGTTCCCCTGCCGCTTCATGCTGGTCGCGGCGATGAATCCCTGCCCGTGCGGGCATTTTGGTGATCCCAAGCGTCCCTGCCGGTGCACGGCGATCCAGATGCAGCGGTACCGCAACCGGATTTCCGGCCCGCTGCTGGACCGGATTGATATCCATGTGGAAGTGCCGGCGATGGAGTACCAGCAGCTGGCGTCGCTGGAGAGGGGGGAGAGTTCGGCGGCGATCCGCGAGCGGGTGGTGGCGTCGCGGGCGGTGCAGCGGCAGCGGTTTGCCCGGTCGGGCGGGCGGCATGCGGTCCATTGCAATGCCGGCATGCGCACGAAGGATGTCCACAAGCACTGCGTTCTGGACGACGATGCGCAGGGCCTGCTGAAGGCGGCCATGGCCGACCTGAACCTGAGCGCGCGCGCCTACGACCGCATTCTCAAGGTGGCCCGGACCATTGCCGACCTGGCGGGGATGGAACAGATCGCCGCCGACCACGTGGCAGAGGCCGTCCAGTACCGGTCGCTGGACCGGAGCTACTGGGCCTGACGGGCGGCCATGGAGCGGTGGAGCTATTTCCTGCGCCGGCTGCTGCTGATGGTGCCGACGTTTCTGGGCATTACCTTTGTCTGCTTCGCGCTGGTGCAGGCGGTGCCCGGCGGGCCGGTGGAGCAGGCGCTGGCGCGCATGCGCGGGATGGGGGCGGGGGAGAGCGGGCCAAGCCCGCATGCGGGCGCATCGGTTTCGGCGGAGCAGCGGAAGGCCTTGGAGGCGCATTTCGGCTTCGACCAGCCCGTACTCCGGCGCTACTGGACCTGGCTGGCGCGGGACAAGATGGGGCTGGCCGCGCGCTCCTATAAATATCCCAACAAAACGGCCGGGCAGTTGATCCGCGAACGGTTCGCCGTGTCCCTGGTGTTCGGGATTTCCGGGTTTGTGCTGACCTATCTGATCTGCATTCCGCTGGGCATCGCCAAGGCGCTCCGGCACGGCAGCGCCTTCGACGCGGCCAGCAGCCTGATCGTGTTCATCGGCTACGCCATTCCGGCGTTTGCCTTCGGCATGCTGCTGAAAATGCTGTTCGCCGGCACCAGCGATCGGTTTTGGGATTGGCTGCCGGCGGCGGGGATCGTATCGGTCAACCATGAACTGCTGTCGCCGTGGGGCCGGATCAAGGATCTGGCGGCGCATTTCGTCCTGCCGGTGTCGTGCTATGTGATCGGGAACTTCGCGGTGCTGACGCTGCTGATGAAGAACTCGCTGCTGGAGCAGATCGGGCAGGACTACGTGCGCACCGTGCTGGCGAAGGGCGGCAGCCTGCGCCGGGCGGTGTGGGGCCATGCCTTTCGCAACGCCCTGATCCCCATCGCCACCGGGTTCGGCGGCGTGCTGGGCATTCTCTTCGCCGGCTCTGTCCTGATTGAAAAAGTCTTCGATATTCCCGGCATGGGCCGGTTGAGCCTCGATGCCATCGTCAGCCGCGACTACATGGTGTTCATGGGCATTCTCGCGGTGACCTCCCTGCTCGGCCTGCTGGGCCGCCTGCTGTCGGATCTGTGCTACCTGCTGATCGATCCCCGGATCCAGTTCGATTGAAAACAAAGGTGGGAATGTGAACAGCCAAGCAGGAAAACAGGAAACCCAGGAAAACAGGAGCGGGATTGCTTCTGAATTTTCACTCTGTTCCTCTGGCGATCAAACGGGTTGGCCGCGAATTCAAAGAGTCCAGCACATGAGTATGTTCCGGTGTTCCTGTGTTTCCTGTTTTCCTGCTTGGATCAGGTTGATTGACGCGTGAAATGGGCTTTCCATCCGGTGACGCGGCGGCGGTGGGCGCGGTTCCGCGGGATGCGCCGCGCCTGGTGGGCGTTCTGGTTCCTGCTGGGCGCCTATGCCATCAGCCTGTGCGCGGAATGGATTGCCAACGACAAGCCGTTGTGGGTGCGGTTCGAGGGGCGGAATTATGTTCCGGTGCTTCGGTTTTATCCGGAGGATGCCTTCACCGGCAACGGGCGGATGACGCGCCCGGACTACAGGGCGCTGGCGGCCGGCGAAGCCTTTGCCCCGGGAAGCGGCAACCGGATGCGGTGGCCGTTGATTCCGTATGGACCGCTGGAAAGTTTGTCGCCCGAACACATCGAGCTGCCGGACACCGTGACCGTGGCGGCGGTGCCGGAGTCGCGGGTGGCTTCCGCGGACCTGGATGCCGGGGACCGGATCGTGCG
>JAXGNL010000002.1:0-105998 GCA_040768005.1 Kiritimatiellia bacterium | reverse complement strand
TGTTTCTGGGTGTGGGGATCAATGAGGAAATTTGCAAGGCGGCCATCCTGTTCTGGTTAGTGAAACGGCCCGGAAAACTCATGATTCCCCAAAGCGTAGTGTTCTACGGCATGATGTCGGGGTTGGGCTTCGGCATCTATGAAGGAGTAGATTACCAGCGAAACATCAACCGAGCCATGGAGATTGATGCGGCCTACTTCCTGAACATGCTTCGCCTGACATCCCTTCCGTTTCTGCATGCCATATGGACTGGCATTGCTGGATATTTCATCTCGTTTGCGGCACTCTATCCGAGAAGGCAGTATGGACTGTGGATCGTTGCAATCGGAATACCAGCGCTATTCCATGCCGTTTACAACACTTTTGGATGGAGCCTGGTCGGCTTTGGTAGTGCCATGTTAAGCATCATTCTTCTGATGACATATCTGGCCAATTGTGTGCGTATGCAAAAAAGCCTGGCAAAGCCATAAGCGATGACTCGGATAACCATGGGCACTGTGCCTGTCGACCTGTGATAAACGGAGTTCAATGATGTTTTCATTACGGAATCATAAGCATGTTTTGTTTGGGGGGATGGGCTTTTCCGGAGGCGTCTTCGGGGCATTAGTTGCAGAACAGACCTCGTTCCAGAATGTCGGCGGGTCTGTAATTAGGCTTGTGGGGGGGACGTCTATATGGGGGGCAGTATTTGCATCGGGAATCTTGCTCGGACTGACATGGGCCCTTGAAGTTTATGCTGGGCACAAGCGGCCTTCTGGCAAGAAAATGTGGGATGCCTTTGTCTCTGGTCTATTGGCCGGAGCCATTGCTGCGGGAATCGCCCAGGCGGTTTTTATGGCTCACCAGTTTACCGGCTTCGGCCGCTTTTTCTTTCAGTCAGGATGCTGGGGATTGGCTGGGGCTATATTGGGATGGCGGCTTTCCCGTGCGATCCCTAATCTTGGTGCCGGCCGTGCAGCGCTTGCCGGTATGATTGGTGGCACGATAGGCGGAATGGGATTCATTGTCATGTCGGCCCTATTTACTGAGGTGATCGGTAGGGCCTTGGGAATCGGGATCCTAGGCGCTGCCTTAGGGCTGGCGATGGTTATTGTCGAAGCCTTGTGCAGGGAAGCATCCCTGGAAGTGATCTGGGGACCAAAGGAAATCACCTTCATATCGCTAGGCCCGCGGCCTATATCCATTGGGGGCGGTGACGATAATGTTTATGTTCATAAACTTCCGGCGCGATATGTGACCGTGCAGCTGATTGAGGGAAAAATCTACTATACAGATGGTGTCACCGGGAAAATACGCGAGCTTCACGATGGGAACCGCATCAAGATCGGCAATTTGGAGATGGTCGTCCATGGAAAGTCGTAGTAAGCGTGCCCATACGCTAAATAGCTTGCAGGATCGAACAATGGCGAAGCGCCCCAGTTAGGGAACAGGCGGATGAAATATGCGTTCCGCTAATCAGCCACTTTCTTTTCTTCAACTGGCGCCGAGAGCCTATCTGAAACAGAAACATCTTCTTTAGTCTTTCGCGTGTCGGACGGGGCAGGCGTTGATTGCTCGTCTTTCGTTTTCTTCGCCGTCTTGTTATAAAAGCGCCGAATGCGGGCTTGTGCTTTGGATGCATCCTCGCCTTCAAGGACATCTCTCTTCAAGACCTCGGTGGTTAGAACCTTTTGGATTTCTTCGGGGGTAACGAGGATTCCATCGGATACTTTTCGCAGTTCTCGGCGGATTACATTCACAACCTCGTCGCCAAGAATTATCCCTCCAATCATAAACCGATTAACAACCTGGACCTTCTCGAGATATTCTTCCCGCGCATCCTTCGACAACCCCTCATTGCACATGATAAAAAGTTTTTCCAACTGCTCCTCATCCCTCGGATTCATATCGGCAAAGTTGAATTCGCAAACCAGATCGTAGTTTATTGGCTTCTCAAACCGAATTTTATACGCCTTCCAAACGATGCCGTTTGTTAGTACGATCCACGAAACCCCATTGTTCGCCCCGTAGTCAATTGCTTAGCGGAGGTGATTGTCCTTCAACTCTCGTCCGATGGCTTTTGCTTCGATAAGGAATTCCACCTTCCCGTCCATTTTTATTGCCAGATCGCAGAAGGTGCCACGAATGGCGAATTCTTGGAATTGGAGAACGAAGTCACCCTCTAGCTCCATGCCTTCGGCGGCCTTGATGGCGATGCTTCCGGGCCTCGGAATATGGAATGTTCGGGCCTTGGCGATTGCCTTTCCTCGGAGCAAACAACCACGCGTCGCGGAGTGGCTGCGCTTCGGGCGCCATCTCGACCTTTGCTTCGGCCACCAGCCAGTCGTATTCCTGTTCCTCCCGGCGTAGGTCGCGGCATAAAGACGTGTCAGCGGGCAGCCAGCCACATAGACCGGTGCGGGCGGACGACGTTCCAGCCCTTCGCCGAGGACAGGGCGCTCTCGAAAATTATGCGCTCCGGCGCGAAGGTCGCCGCATCGATGATCTGGCGGATCAGCAGGCAACCGGCCTTACTGATTTCCACATGGCCGAACCCTGACCAGCCAAGGAAACATAACGCGGGGCTTTGCCGAATCGCGGAATGTCGGAACCGTCTAGCACCGTGGTGTAGAGGTGCAGCCCTTTAGACCGCGCGACGGGCTTGTCCTCGCCTGCGCGATGAACGCCGGCCGAGGTGGAGAACACGACGAGCTTTTCCGCCTTGGCGAACGACGGCAGCACCTGGGTGATGGCCTCGACGAGTTCGTCTTAGCCCGCCGCCGTATCGCTGTCGAAGAACAGCAGCGCACCAGGACCGGCAGGAAAATGGAAATGCTCCTGCGTCCGGGCGACTGCCTCGGGGTGTTTCGCCAGCGCAGCCGCCGTCACGATCTGGACGGGGGCGCGGTCGCAGATTCCAAGTCCCAAGAGGCCTCCTGTTGGTCCAAGACCGGAAACAACTTGGCGAGTCCGCCAGCGTATCGGTCACGGTTTCGGCGGTGCCCTCCGTCATGTTGGCGGCGGACACCTTGATCAAAGAACCGTCAGGCGCAAGGGACAGTCGTTTTCGCCATGATGCTCTTGGCGTTTCGGAAGATCGAGAATTGAACCTTGTTACTCATGGCTCTACCTCGACTTTCTGGTAAGCCCGCAGAAACGGGAATAGCGGACAGCGGAGCGGTGCATTCGGCAGGATCCGTTTCCCACCGAAGCTTACTCTGTGCATTTCATTCGGATGGCGAGTTCCCGGCCGTAGTGGAGTTCCCGAGTGCCGTTTTTGCTGGTTCGGACCGTATGCGTGACCTGGCAGGTCTCTTTTCCCGCTGGTTTGCCTTCCTAAGCGGCTTTAAGGCCGGTTTCTCGGCACCAGAATCGTTCTGGGCCTGGGGGTAAGAGCTTGGAAGAGGGGTAGAGTGTCGGAATCGTTCTGGAGTCGCCGAAACCGTCTTCTCAGGCAGGATGAGGAAGTTTTCACGACATTCTCCTTCCAGACCGCAAAGGACGAAGCGCGGCATAAATGGGAATCCGACGTTGGCACCGAATCGGTCGCCGTATCGCTTCGATGCTCTTGCGATCCGTTCCGATCCCGTGGTATGTTCATTCGCGTTGATCTTGCTGGCCGCGCCCGCTTTTCCCCCAGGTGTCGCGGCCCTTCTGTTGATCTTGCTCATGGTCTACGCCCCCTTCTCGACGTGGGCGGCCGTAGTCCATCAGGCTTTGCAGCCAGACAGCCGACAACCGGTCCGGCGCCCAGAGCTTGCGGATGCAAGCGGTACTGCTGCCGGCGCGTATTCCTGGCAGCGCGTCCAGGGCCAGGCCGAGCTGATTCTGGCCCAGTCCATCATTGAAGGCTATTCCTCGCGCACCGTGGAAGTGCGCATTGCCAGCATATCCAGCAACCAGTACAACGGGGCGGAAAGCGGGGATCGAGGTCAAGATCTACGTGGCGCTGGACGGCGCCGCATACAGTGTCGAGCCGGACATCACGATTTCCGGCGCGGCGGGATCCGGCAACGCCCGGTGGGGCTTCGATGCCACCGGGATCGTGGAAACCGCGGCGGGCACGCCCGTGAGCGTGGCGGCGCCGCAGACCGGCAGTCCCGACGACAACAACTATTCCATCGCCCGCATCCACGATACCGGATTCAGCCGCGACGCGCTGGCCTTGAAAATCACTGTCACAAACAATTCTCCCGCCGAGGTCTGGGCGATCGACGACGTCGTGGTGCGGGGCAAGCTGGTGGCCTCGCAGTACGTGCCGGGATTTGAGGATCTGCTGGTGTCCGGCACGAGCCAGCTGGTGACCAGCCTGACCGAGGACGTGACCTATTACCGCGTGCGCGCGGAAAGCTCGAGAGCGGCTGCACCAGCGGCAATTCGGAAACCCAGCCGGTCATCACCACCACCGACGTTCCGGACGAGCCTCCGGTCCTGGCCGCCTCCGACGGGACCAGCACCGACCACATTGAACTGGAATGGGGCGACGTGCTTACCGAAACCGCCTATTTCGTGTACCGGGGCACCAGCGACGTGTTCGGCGGCGCGGATCGCATCCACACGAACGCCATGAGCGTCACGAACTGGCTCGACGAGACGGCGACCCCCGGCCAGCTGTACTACTACTGGGTCAGCGGGACCAACCAGAACGGCGAGGGCGACGAGAGCAATTCCGATCCGGGCTACCGCCTGCTGGGCATGGTGACGAACGTGGACGCCTCGCAGGGAACGTCCTCCAACCACGTGACGGTCACGTGGGACGATCTCGAGGGCGAGACGGGCTACGGCGTCTGGCGCAACCGGGACAACGACACCAACGCGGCGGAATGCGTCGGCACGGTTTCCGCCGGCACCCTGTCGTTCAACGACACGACCGCCATCCCGGGCTGGGATTATCACTACTGGGTGCTGGCCACCAACAGCACCAGCGAAAGCACCGGCGCGTGGAGCGATCCCTCGGCGGTTGGCTTCCGGATGCCGATTTCCAATCCGACGGCCACGCTGGTTCTGGACGGCCGTGAAATGGTCCGGGCCGATGTGACGGCGAACGGGACGGGCGATCCCATTCTCGTCCTGCATTCCACCGCCGGACCGGTGCTGGCCTATCCGGGGCCCTACACGAACACCTACGCCGCCGGGGACGTGGTGACGATCGGCACCAACTCCGCCACCGTGGTGTACAAGGGCGCGCCGTCCGGTTTCCGCGAGCACGTGGTCGCGGCGGAAACCACGAACCACTACCGCCTCTTCAGCATCCTGACGAACACCTATTACTCCGACGGGCTGATCGTGGACGGGCTGGCTTCGTCGCGGTATCCGTCGAACGTCTATGCCGAGACGTTCTCGTACACCAACGTCGCCCTGAGCGCGGGCAGCTTCTCCAACAAGACCGGCGGCCACCTGTGGAACGGGGCCTGGAGCCTGTCCACCGCGGGGGCGGGTTTCGGCTGGACCATCCAGACCAACGCCGTGACCGGAACGCCGGACTTCGGCGTGGTCCAGTCGAACTATCCGACCGTGGTCGGCAACCGCGCGGTGCTGGAGGCCAATGGCATCGGTCACAACGCCGCCCGCCGGGCGATCGTGGCCACCAACAGCGGCACGATCTTCGTCGCCGCGATCGTCGCCTACCAGTACGACGGGGCCGAAGGGGCCAACAAGTACATGACCATCGGCCTGATGAACGACTCCGCCACGGAACTGGAATTCGGCAAGGTGTTCGGCCGGGCGAATTACTTCGACATCCGCCGCAACGACGCCAACGGCACCGTCAGCACCTACCAGATGCACGGGTGGGGCGAGTCGGGCCGTAGCACGAACGATTGGTACTGGATGGTGGTGAAGTACGACTTCAGCGCCGGCGGCGGCACCGCCTACGCCAACTGCTACTACCAGGGGCAGAACATTCCGTACGAAGAACCCTCGAGTTGGGATGTCGTCTGGTCCGGCATGGGCATTTCGGAGATCGACGGCATCGAGCTCAAGGGCGGCAGCGGGACCGCCGGCTGGCTGGGCGCCGCCATCTGGGATGAAATCCGGATCTCGTCCGTCTGGCCTTCGCTGATCGGGCAGCCGAACCTCCAGCCGTGGCCGTCGCCGGTGGATTTCGGCGAGGTGGAGTCCACTCTGTCCAGCAACCGGCCGGTTTGGATCGCCAACAGCGGCGGCGACAACGTCCCGCTGATCGTGACGAACGAATACGCCTTCAACCTGGCCGGGCCGGACGCCGGATATTTCTCCCTGGCCACCAACCGGCTGGAAAGCATCCTGACGCTGGGGCAGAGCAACAGCGTGACGGTGACCTTCTGGCCGACCAATTTCGGGACGGTGGAGTACACCAACGCGTGGCTGATGGTATCGAACAACTCCGGGGTGAATCCGTATCCCATCCAGCTGATGGGCCTGGGCGTACCGACCGTTTCGACCAATCCGCCTGTGGTGTCCAACTACTCCATCGGCGAGGGCCGGTGGGCGGCGGACACCGATGTGGTCATCGAACGTCTGCCCGTGCGGCGGAAGTCTTCATCCATGGCATCCGCAACGCCTCACCGACCTTCAACGAGGACGACGGCGTGATCCTGACCGGCAAGGCGCTGGGCGTGGGCATCGGCGGTTGGCGCTGTACCTTGTGCTGTCCCGACGCGCATCCGACCTGGCCGGCCACGCCGTCCACCAACTATCATCTGCGGGTCAATCTGGAGTCCTCGAACCTGATCGAGGCGGCGCAGACGATCTACACCGCCGACGGCGTGGTCCGGGCTCCCGACCTGTTCTTCTCCGAATACGTCGAGGGCGCCAGCAACAACAAGGCGCTGGAAATCTACAACGGCACCGGCGCGGCGACGAATCTGAGCCACTACGGCATCCGCTTCAAGATGAACAACTCGGCCGAGTGGGATACCTTCTACGACTACATGGCGCTGCCGGATGTCGTGATTCAGCCGGGGGCCGCCTTTGTGGTTGTCAACTCGGGTGCGGAGGCCTCGCTGCTGGCCCGGGGGCACTGGACCAATGACAGCATGACCGCCTTCAACGGCAACGACTCGATCTTCCTGATGAAGGGCATCGGCGAAGAAGATCCCCTGGACGCCATCGGCGCCAGCCCCAGCGGCGGCGATTACGCGCTCGACACGACGCTGTATCGCCTGGCCGCCGTTACCAATCCGGCCGGCGTGTACAACGCGTCGGAATGGACCAACCTGGCCGCGATTGCCTACACCAACCTGGGCGAGCATCTGATGGACGGCGCACTGGGACGGCCGATGGTCTTCACGGTGGACGACGATGACATCGAAAGCCCGGAAATCGAAGCCGTGACGGTCGCCGGCGTGACCCCGTCGGAATCGTCGCCCGGACCGGATATTGTGCTGACGAATGTCCCGGCGAGCGGCCTGCCGCTGGCCTGGACCATCCAGGATATCGACAGCGGCGTCTTCGCCGCCAGCAACCGCTATCTCCTCCGCACGGGCCTGACCGTGGTCGCCTCCGGCTGGATCACGGCCGGGGCGGACGGGGACGGCCGGGCATCGGCTCTGCCGGTCTCCAACGACGTGCCCAAAAACCTGCTGCCGGGCGGCGACTACGAACTGGTGGTCTCCGGCGTGGATTTCGATCCGGAATTCGAAGCCGATCCATGGGAAGCCTCGCGGCAGGTCTTCTTCCGCATCCTTTCGCCGGTGATCGGCGTCATTCCGGACGCCCTGGATTTCGGGCAGGTCGGCGTGGGTCTGACATCGAACCTGACCCTGGTCGTGACCAACAGCAGGAATGCCGCGCTCAACATCACGGAGCACCTGGAATTCACCGGGTCGGGCTTCGCCTTTCGATGCCGGATGTGGACGCCCTGACCATCGAAGCGGGAACGGCCTCGAACGTCGTGGTGTCCTTTGTCCCCGACCGGCGGCGGCACGTTCTACTGGACCCTGACGCTGCACAACGATTCAGGCAACGCGCCCGCCCTGGAGGTGCCGCTGACCGGTTCCTGCCGATCGAAACCATGCCGCCAGGAAGTCATGAACTACGCGGTCACCGACCTCGACGATGCCACGGAGGTCAATGAGGTGACGGACCACGCGGCGGCCCACGGCGAACTGACGGCCCGCTTTGAACTCTACCACCTGATGGGGGTGCAGGCGATCGGTGCCACCTTCGACCTGCTCTATCCCGATGGGACACTTGCGGTCGAGAACGTTCCGCTGGCGGCCACCGGTTCCGTGACAAACGAAGGGGCGGTGTGCACGGTGTTGACCGGATTCCCGCCGGCGTTCTATCCCGCCACCCTCGGGGTGTACACCGCCCGCGTCACCGCCGTGAGTTCCAACGGCATTCCGATGACCGACGAATTCCGGTTCTCCACCTCCGGCGGCGAGTGCAGGGCTCGAGGAAACGTTCAGTAATGTGTCCAGCAACAGCGCCTCCTACCTGTCCGGGATCGCGACGGATGCGAGACTGGGGCGTGTGGTCCTTCACCCAAACCCGCTGGGACCAGTCCCTGGACGGCAAGGCGCCGACCTTCGGGCGGCCGGCAACCTGGTTTCGCCGATCCTCAGCAACGGCTGCACGCAATCACCTTCGACTACAAGCGCCCGTTCTCTGAGTCCGGAGAGTTCGACGTGGATGTGCTGGTCAACAACACCGTGGTGGGCACCGTGACGGCCATGCCGCCGAACACCACCACCATCTTCACCACCAGATCACCGGACTGAACTTCAGCGACGAAGTGGTGATTACCTTCACCAACAAGGCCTCCAGCAACGACCGCATGACGATCGACAACCTTTCGATCCTGACCCTGGGAACCGCAACCAACGAGTCCATGATCGTCGACGTGGTGGACGAAGACGCGGACGGACCGGCGCACAGCGGATTCAACGTGGATGCCGCCCTGTTCACCACCAACCAGTTCCTGCCCGGCGGCCTCGTCGTGACCGGCCTGGTGATGGACGCGCAGAGCGGGGTGTTCGCCTCCAGCAACACCTGGACGCTGTACAGCAACGCGGTGGCGATCGCCAGCTCGTTCACCATGGATCCGGCCACGGACGGCGCCGGCATCGGCAATGTGGCGGCCGGTCTGTCGGCCACTCTGGATGGCGACCTGCTCAACTGGGTCAACGGCCAGTTTCTGCTGATGGTCAGCACCGATTTCGACGCCGACCGCCCCGACGACTGGACGCAAACCACCAATGAGTTCGTTCGGCATCGCGGAATACGTGGCGGTGCCCGGCAACTTCCTGGCCTGGGCCGACGGTCCGGAAATGGCGGTGATGGGCAGGAACCGGAACGAAGCGCCTGCCGTGCTGCTGCTGTGGTCACCAACCCGATCACCGGCGTGCCGATCAAGGGCACGGACTATGCCGTCAACGATGCGATCGGCGATGCCACGGTTGCCTACGCGGTTCCGGCTCCGGGCTGGAGATGGTGGTGCCCGTGCATTCCCCAACTATTTCCGTCTCTACGGAGCGGCGAGACAACCTACTCCGCGGCCTATGCGGAGCCGGCGCCAACCCCGTCGAGACGTTGAACTACGAGACGGCGAAATCGTGGACCAGTTCGCCTACACCAATGCCTTCACGCTGGCCCAGCAGGACGGCCTGGCCACGGGGCAGGGCTGGAACGGCGCCTGGTTCGGCGACGACCTGGGGCTGTTCAACATTGACGACACGAACCTGCTGGCCGGCATCATCGGCTACCCGACTCCCTACGCCAACAAGCTGCAGTGGGTGTATGAGCTGAACACGCCGGTGACCGGAGAGGTCTTCCGGGCCCTGGCGACGCCGCGCAACGGCCGCACGTTCGTGGCCTTCATGATGAACTACAAGACCGCCGATCTGGACGGCACGGACAAGTTCATCGGTCTGTCGCTGATGAGCACGGCGACCAATCCGTGCGACCGCGAGGAAATCTTCTTCGGCAAACCGGCGGGAGCGGGCAACCTGGCCGGGATCTACGAGCCGGATACGGCGTTCACGGCCACGACCACCAATCCGCCGGGCGACACCTACGGTGTCACGGCCGACCATTTCGCGGACTACATGATCGTGGGCGAATGGGAGCCGACAAACCACACCGTCCGGATGTGGGCCTTCCACCGCGACGGCGGCGACATTCCCGAAATCTATTCCAACGCCGCCCCGATCGCCGTGTACAGCAACGTCGCCATCAACGTCGGCACCATCACCGGCATCCGGCTGGCCGCCGGCATATCCGCCGAGGGCGGGTCTTCGCTCGACCACGTCTATTTCGACGAAGTCCGCGTGGGCGCCACGTGGGACGAAGTGCTGAACTTCACCTATCCGAGCGTGTACAACTACTGGCTGGAAGGGCATACCAACATGGTCAGCGACGGCCAGCTCGTCGAACCCACCAACTCGTATCCGGTGACGTTTGCCGTGTACCACCGCCGGGGCATCCAGGAAACGCGGTTCACCCTGCTGGATCTGGAAACCACCAACTGGCTCTACAATCCGGTGATCTTCGCGGGCTTGTCGAACACCCTGGCCGGCGGCCAGCAGATTTTCACCAACATCGTCACCGAACGCCTGCCGACCAACGAAGTCGATCTGGCGGTCTACACCTCCCGCGTCTGGGCGGTCTCCACCAGCGGCAAGGAAACCAACACCATCGTGCTGTCCGAACAGGCCGGCGCGACCGACCTGTTCTTCGGCGAGTTCGGCGAAGGCAACTATCAGGACAAATACGTCGAGCTCTACAACGGCACCGGCGGCGACATCAACCTGAGCCAGTACATGCTCATGGTGCAGATGAATCCGGACCACTACGACGACTACACGTTGAACGACTGGGAACGGCCGTGCCTTCTGTCGGCGACGGACTACTGGCTGCCGCACGGCCAGACGCTGCTCATCCTCAACGGCGAGCCGGAAAACTACGTGCACAATCTGCCGGTCATGACGAACGCGCTGATTTCCAACTCCGTGCCGTATCTGATCACCACCAATCTGGTGCTGCAGGTCAGCGGTGATGACGTGATCGGCCTGTTCAACGTGGCCGACCCCGTGCACTGGATCGACGCCTGCGGCATCGCCCCGGACAGCGGCGGCGGGGAGAAATACATCATGCGCCGGATGGCGGATGCCGTCGTCCCCATGTCCTATCCGCAGATCATCGCCACGAACGACTGGGATTACCGGACGTGGGACGGCGATGCCTCGGAAGGCTATACCAACTTCCTGACGACTGCCGGGGTGTACGACCGACTGGTCGGTCTGGGCGGGTTCATCACGTTCCGCACCTATGACGACGACACGGACCTGCCGACCGTGGGCACCAACAGCGCGCTCAAGATCGGCGCCGGAGAGCCGTATACGAATCTGACCCAGCAGGCCGGCGAGCACGAGGTGGTCTTCACGGCATGGAGTTTCACCAATCTGACGGTCGAGGAGGCGGCCCGCCCGTGGAGCGGCAGCCTGCTGACCAATGCCGCCATCACCTGGACGCCGGCCTACACGGACCAAGTGGTCACCGTCAACACCGGCGGCACCGGGGAGAACGACGTGTTCGACGGCTACGGGCAGGCCAACAAGGGTGAACTGTACATGCGCAACATCGGCGGGACCCATTGGGACTTCAGCCCGACCAATGTGCCGTGGATCCAGTTCGAGCTGCCGCTGATGGCGGCCGAAGACATTGTCTTCTCATGGGCGGAGGCCGGCGGATCCTACAGCTTCACCAATGTCTGGCCCCAGTGGTCCGCCACCGGCGAAGAGGGGTCCTTCGCCACCAATGCCGCCTGGCCGCCGTGGACATTGACCGACCTGAGCAGCGGGGAGTGGCGGACGCGCTATCTGGAACTGTCCAATGCGGTTCCTTCGGGCATTTCCCGCGTCTATCTGCGCTTCGTGCTGGGGCCGGGCCACGGCGGGGCCGCGGGCAACACCAACGGCGCGTTCCGCATGGACAACATCCAGTTGTTCGGCCGGCCGTTCGAGTTCCAGGTGACCGACGGCCAGATCGCGGAGTCCGGCTATGAACTGCGCATCCAGGGCAACATCTATGATCCCAGCGGCATCCAGACCAACGGATCCGTCATGGCCATCGGCGGCAAGGCCGGCGTGCGCAACAATGCCAAATGCAGCGGCGACGGCCGGAGCGAAGACTCGTCCCTCTGGTGGGACATCGGCGGGCTGTCGCAGGCGGAACTGACCGACTGGGTGCTGTCGTCGGATACGGGCTCGGGCATTCCGATGACCCTGGAGATTTCCGATGCGGACACCGACCGGGCCAACGACGTCTCGACGTTTGCCGGCAGCCTCGGCCGCCTGCGCGTGCGGGACGACGACCGGGACCGTCCGCGACTGTCTCTTTCCACCATGAAGCCGCGCATGGGCGTGCTGGCCCAGTGGCTGTTCGCCGAAACCAATTCGCTCCTGCCGACGCGGGCGGACGGCAGCGTGGAGGTGGGCCCCATCCGGGCCGAAACGCTGAACGGCGCCATCAGCACGCCGCGGTTCGTCGAGTATCCGCCGACCAACGGCACCTGGGCGGTGCGCCAGAGCGGCTGGCACTACCAGACGAAGTTCTGGGCCGTGGAAATGACGCCGGAAACCGACATGGGCGTCACCAACCTGCACTTCCAGACCTGGATCAACAAGACCAACGGCCCGACCCATTGCTACATCCGCCATTTCATCAACGGCGTGAGCAATGCCTCGTACGGTCCGATCCAGTTCAACGGCGGGCTGCCGCCGGCCACCGGCACGTGGTATTCCTGCTCCTACAACTGGCCGACCAACGATCCGCTGGTCCTGACCAACGGCGCCTTGAACCAGATCCGGATTCAATGCATGGGCGGCACCAGCAACTCCATCGGGACCTACCTGGCCATTTACAACCTGACCCTGCTGCAGGGCGCCGTGGGCACCAACGGCATCACCGAAGTCACAGATCACGACTTCGCCAATGGATCCTTCAAGCTGGAGGGGGCCACGTGGGATGACGACAGCGGCATCCGCGGGCCCGCTTCGCCCGAAACGGCCAAGCGGCCCCGGTATTCCATGAACGCGCCCAACGGTTTCGTGTTCGCCACCAACGTGTACTTTGACTTTGACGACGGCGAGATCGCCGACGGCGACGTGACGGCCGAAGGGGAGGGCGGGTTTGAGGCCGCGTTGCCTTCGCCGAGCTACACCAATGTGATGCTGGGTGAATACCTTGGCCGCGCCAGCGTGTGGGACTACGACCATGACCGGACCGAGGACGACCTGCAGATGACCGCCGATCTGGCCATGTACGTGGTGGACAACGATGTCGGGGTGCCGACGGCCGTGTGAACCCTGCGGGTGAACGGAATGCCGGCCGGCCCGGTGACCCGCGAAACCGCGCCCTGGACCAACAACCCCGAATTCATCATCACCCTGGATGCCGTGGCGGAAGACCAGGATCCCGGCATCGCCTATTCCGACAAGCAGCGGGCCGTGAGCGGCATCGGCGAATACCGCGTGACCGCCACCGACATATCCGCCATGACGGCCAGCAACCGGGTCCGCTACGGCATGCCCTATGCCGTGGCCGCCACCAACGGCGCGCTGGCCAACTATGGATTCGAGATCCCCAACGCCGGCTGGACGCTGGATGGCGATTGCTCCTATCAGTGGCTCCGGCTGAACGCCGATCTGGTGAAGGAGGGCACCAACAGCCTGCGGCAAACGAGTTATGGCCAGGCCAGTCAGTGGATTGAACTGCTGAACACCAATGCCGTGACGCCCAAGGCGGGCGTGAGCGGCTGGTACCGGATTGATTCCGGCGCCACGCCCACCCTGCGGATCGAGGCCTTCACGGCCGCCGACCGGGTCACGCCGGTGGCCACCCGCAACATCACCCCGGGCACCTCGACCAGCTGGGCGTCGTTCGGCTCCGAGACCAACGACATCGGCGATGGAACGGTGGCGGCCCTGAAGATCACCCTCATCGGCAATGGCGGAGCGGAAACCTACTGGGACGACATCCGTCTGTGCGTGGATGTCGGCGACAACCGGCCGTCGATGCGCTTCCTCGCCACGGCGGCGAACCAGGGCATCTCCACGCCGAATTACCTGTTCGCCGTGGATGCGGACAACAACCGGACGGGCGACCGTCTGGGCGGGGCGCCGGCCGAATTCACGATCCCGTACGACATCACGCCTCCGACCGCCGTGGGGGCCACCGTGCCGCTGTCGGCTTCAACCGAAACCGTGGACGATCCCACAACCCAGTTCGACCTGCAATGGAGCACGTTCCAGGTCGGGCCGGACGATCCGGACCACCCGAATTATCCGGCGGCGGGTGCCGGGAGCCGCGACTACCTCTCGCCGTGGCGCAGCTACAAGATCTACTACGGAACCTTCGATCCGCTGGACGTGCCCTTCGGCGACAGCGGTCCGGGGACCGGAGGGGCTTTCATCTTCACCAACTTCATCGCCAACAGCAACTATCTGGCCTGGTCGAACGTGACCTGGGACTCCAGCATCAACGATCCCTCCGCGACCGGAACGAATTACCTGGCGATGACCAATCCGGCCCAGAACCGGATCCGCTTGTACGACCTGGACTTCGACCAGGAGTACGCCGTGGTGATTGTCGGGGTGGACAAGGCGGGCAACGAGGGGCGGGCGGACATCTACAGCTGGGCGACCAACAACACGATCAAGTTCGCGCTGACCCGCGGCTGGACCATGGAGAAGACCCATGCGCTGGCGGCCTATCCCACGGCGGGATCTCTGTCCAACACAAACACCGACATGGCGGCGGGCCTGGCCTGGCTGGCGGCGGGCGTCAGCAACACCCAGCCCGGTGGGCTCACGAGTGCCTATTCAGTGGTCACCAAGGATTACGACCTGATCCGCTGGGACGCCCCCGGTTTCCAGGAAACCAACACCGCGGACTGGCAGCTGGTCGGCACGGTGCGGTCGAACTGGTTCGTGGACGACGCCGCCTTCGGCCGGACCCGCAACCAGCCGGTCCGGTTCTACCGCGCGTCCTACAAGGACCGCTGGCGCAAGACCCGGATGGACGGCACCAACGAAGTGCCGCAGCGTCCGATTGCCAGCGAAGAAGTCTATGCGATGCACAGCGTGGTGGTGTCGCCCGGCCAGAACTTCGTGGCGCTGCACGGCCTGCCCTACACCAACACCTTCGAGGCGGTGTTCGGCGGGACGGAAACCTTCCCGGGCAGCGACTCCGCGCTGTCGGCGACCAAGGTGGAGTTCTTCATGCCCGGAACCAACGCGGGGTCCACGGCACAGTACTATCTCAACGCCAGCGGCCGCTGGATCGAACTGAGCGTCAGCGGTCAGGATGTGCAGGACGTGACGACCAACGTGCAGGAGCAGGGTTTCTTCAACCGCGGGTTCTCGATCACTCTGCCCGATCCGCTGCCGTCAGGCTATGCCACGACGACGGCGCTCGATTACAACCAGGTGGACGAAAGCAACCGGGCGGCGGTGGTGGACGCCATGATCTGGTCCCCGATCGCCCAGGTGCCGACCAACGGCTTCAGCCAGGTGATCCAGTGCGGAAGCCGGAGCGGCCGCGTCGAGACGCTGGTGTACAACGTGGTGGCGCTCCGCCTGCCGGTGGCCACCCATCCAAGCAAGATGCGCCTGCTGGAAAGCGGCTTTGTCAGCGGCTACAGGGGCCAGAGCGATGAAATCTACACCATGAACACCGCCACCAAGAGCCCGTTGAGCAACACCAAGATCTATTGTGACGAGGCAGGAGTGTGGCGGTTCACGAGAAACAACGCTCTGATCCCCGGCAATTTCTTCAAGCCCAACGACGTGATCGTCATCATCTCGCGCAACTGGGTGGGGACCGGGTCCTGGATCTGGACCTATCATCCCAATCACTTCTACACCCTGCCCAACCGGTGGATGGGGAATTAGTCCGGAGCGTGCAACCCGTTAACTTTTGATTGCCAAAGCGGACCGAGTGGGGCATGGTATGCGTTCGCTTTTTGGATGCCCCCATCGTCTAGAGGCCTAGGACGCCAGGTTCTCATCCTGGTAACACCGGTTCGAATCCGGTTGGGGGTGCCATGCAGTAGAGCCTGCGGCTCACTGCATGGCACGGCCCTTCAGTAGAGCCTGCGGCTCACTGCATGGCACGGCCCTTCAGTAGAGCCTGCGGCTCACTGCATGGCACGGCCCTTCAGTAGAGCCTGCGGCTCAC
This sequence comes from Kiritimatiellia bacterium, assembly GCA_040768005.1. Classification (GTDB taxonomy): domain Bacteria; phylum Verrucomicrobiota; class Kiritimatiellia; order CAIQIC01; family Lenti-01; genus JAAZFE01. The sequence goes on along the minus strand of JAXGNL010000002.1, from coordinate 89,858 downwards.
GGCATGGCACGGCCCTTCAGTAGAGCCTGCGGCTCACTGCATGGCACGGCCCTTCAGTAGAGCCTGCGGCTCACTGCATGGCACGGCCCTTCAGTAGAGCCTGCGGCTCACTGCATGGCACGGCCCTGAAGTGACACGAGCCCCGAGGGTCTACTTCAGGGGTGCCTCCGGTTTGATTGTCATGTACCTTTTCCTTCATGAATGAACTTCCGTACTGTGTCTACGTGTTGAAGAGCCAGAAGGATGGGTTGTTCTATATCGGGTTTACCACCAACCTGAAACGACGCCTGAACGAACATAACCAAGGCCAGTCTGCAGCAACTGCGCCACGCTGTCCATTTGACCTTTTGTATTGTGAATACCATTCGTCCAGGACCGATGCCTTGCGCCGGGAGGCCTATTTCAAAACATCGTCGGGTAAAAAGGCCCTCCGCCTGATGCTGCGGGAGGCGCTGGCCGCAGGGCCATAAATCCAGGAGAGGGCGCCCCGACGGCGGGATTGTCCTGAATTCAAGCCGGGCTCGATTCTTGCCGGATTCCTTGATGGTAGATGGCAGGTCAGGGGGGCAGCGTGGCGAAGAACTCGTTGTCGAGACGGCACCAGTTGCGGGTGGCCTGCTGGCACAGCTCGTTGACGGGCGCCCAGTCGTCGGTGAAGGGCCGGGCCTCAAATCCCAGGACCTGTCATCTCGGCTGGCTCTTGAATTCGTTGAAATACGGCTATGCGCAGATCAAGCGTTCCCAGCCAGCCCGGGACCAGGCCGCGTGAGACTCCGATCAGCGCGATCCACAGCGCAGTCCCGCTGAAAATGACAGGCCCGTGGGGGGCCTCCCGGAGTGCAAAGCGATCCCCCAGCCAGTACCCGAACGACAGGGCCAGCAGGGAGAACCCGATGGCCGCCGCCCAGCTGTAGATGGCCGTGCCGAAATGGGGGTCAACCAGCCGCGGAGCCAGCAGTTCCAATCCCATCACCAGAAAACCGCCGAGAAATGCAATCAGGTAGTTCATGGCTGTTACGCTGGACAAGGAAGGGGAGGATGTCAAGAAATTGGGTTCCCTGGCACGGGAAGTTCCAGGGTGACAATCCGCCCGGACGGCAATGAACGGGTGAATATTTGTGGATATATCCTGCTTTCCGGTCCCGGGTCATGATGCAAATGAAGATCAATGCTCCCATGAGAATCCACAGGTAGAATGTGGGCACAAATCGAGTAATATATTAGGATATATAATATATATCTATTTGAACATCATTGTAATATAATATTGAGATAAAATAATCCAGTTTGCCTTGTTTCGTCGTTTTCCGTCTTGGGAATGGGAAAATGGGAGCCATTTACCTCTTCCGGGGGCTCCATTCGGTATGGAGGAGAGGCTCACCCCTCCTGCGGAACAGGTCATGCACGCGGATGAGCGGATCAAAGAAAAAATTTGATTTTCTGAGCATATATACAACTATGGGTTGACCAGAAAGCGAGATTGTAATATGTTTTCAACAAATTGCGGTAACTGTGCCTGGCAATCAAATGCATGTCAGGCACCGTCAAGACCACGTCGAGGGCGACCCGGATCCGGAACCGGAAGGGCTTGAGGCAGGGGAGTCGGACCATGAGAAAAACACCATCCAGAATGATTTCGGGCAAACTAGGCCTTTACACGGCACTCGGTTTGATCCTGTGGGGCGCCGGAGTGGTGCCGGGGCATGCCCAGGATGAGGTGACCACCGTGCAGGGGCTTGGCGCGCCGTTGTACGTGGGCAACCGGTCGCCGGTGCTGGATCCCTTTGACCGTCCCTTGCCCGGGGAGCATGCCGGTCCGGTGCGTTCGCGGGTGGAATTGCGCGTGGTGCATCCGGATCATGGCATTATCCGGCCCAACACCAACGGGATGACGCATCCGTATAATCCGTTGCTGACGCCGGAATGCACGGGGGGGATGGGGCTGAACACCTCGGGAAAGGATCACGGACTGTTCTGCATGGTGCTGCCCGAGCGCCCTGCGGCCGGCGGGCAGGTGTTCGCCCGGGTCTATAACGCGCCCACGGCGGAGGAGGCCACGTTCTACGCAGACTCCGAACCCGTGGCGCTGCCCACCCGGGAGCTCAGCGATCTGGTGCTGGAATTCGGGCCGGCGCAACCGATTGACTGGCGGGACGATGACGGCGACGGGCTGGAAAATTCCTGGGAAAACCTGCTGGGGATCGCTGACCGGCCGACGGCGGACTATGACGGCGACGGCATGAGCGACCTCGAGGAGATGTTGGCCGGGACGGCGCCGGACGATCCGGATTCCAACCTGAGCTTCCGGCTCGTGCGGCGGGTGACGGATCCCGCGGTCCTGGCGGCGGCGGGCGTGGAACTGGAAAATCCGGTGCGGGTCAGCTGGCAGTCCGTGCCCGGCAAGAAATACCGCCTGGAGCATGTGCCCCAGCTCGCGGCGATCGATCCCGGAACCGGCGAACCGTACGCCTTCGAACTGGTCCGCGAAGTCGTCGCCGGCGAGGGCGAGTATCAAATCGATGTCTGGGTGGACGTGCAGGACAACCCCTCCAGCACGTTCCGGGTCAAACTGGTGGTGGAGGAGTAGACGATGAAACACTTCAATCTGTTCACAACGCGCGCCCGGCGCGCCTCCACCGTTCCACCGGCTCCGCTTCCACGCGGAGCCTGCCTGCCATTCAAGGCGGCGGCCACACCGCGCGCGAGCAATACCCGCTTTCATGGAAGTCATCACGACCCTGAGCGGTGATTTCTCCAGTTATGCGGAAGGCTCTGGTATCACCAGCACCGGCAACATCGGGGATTATCCCGGTTCCGTGACCAAGTGGGTCCTGGATGTGTCCAGTGCTTCACTGACGGCGACAACGGACTGGATAAACCGTTGCAGGCGATGAATGCGCAGGATACCGATGCTGGATCGTGATCCTGACAACCGAAAGCATCGACATCAGCGGATACACCAATGTCTGTATCAGCATCGACGTATCTGAGACCGGAACCATGGAGCCCGACGATGGAATCTGGACGTATTACAGAATCAATGGCGGATCGGAGACCAGCATCGATTCCAGCACGGATGATTTCACCAGCGCCACGCATACGGCGAACAACATCGGCGGAACGGGAACCGGATTGATGATTGTTGTGAAGGCGGATTGTGACGCCGGAACCGAATCTATTGAGTTCGACAACATTGTTGTCACCGGCACCGTGGCGGCGGTCACCGGCGACATCTGGATCAACCCGATGAGCGCGGCAACGCCGATGGGCACGTATACGCTGGGCGACACGATGGGGTCGTGGAACGTGAACTTCGAAATCGGGCAGAGTTCGTGGGCGACGTCCCGGGTCGGCATCGGCACGAGCACGGCGGGCACGGGCTACAACTGGGGCACGGCGGCCTGGTACGAAGACGGCACATCTTCCAACAAGCGCGTGCGGCGCGACCTGAGCGGCTATACCTATGCGGCCACGGGCAAGCATTATGTGATCTGCCAGGCCGTGGGGACGGCCGGCAACACCTATGCGTCCAAGTCGGGCAACGGCTTCGAGTACGTGGGGACCTATCCGCCGGCGAGTCCGTCCTCGGCGTATTTCACCTGCATCGCCATCACGAACCCGAGCAGCCAGGCCGCCATCACCAACAGCGCCAATCCGGTCACTCAGATTGACCTGAGCTGGAGCAAGAACGGGGACGGCAACAACGTCCTGGTTCTGCGCAAGACTTCCTCGGACTCCTGGACGGATCCGACCCAGGGCAGTTCCTACACTTCAACGGCGGGACCCTGGGGGACTGCACCGTGGTCTACAAAGGCGGCGCCACCAGCGTCACCGACACCGGTCTCTCCGGCGGCGTGACCTACGACTACAAGTTCTACAGCGTCAACAACGATTACTATTCGCCCGGCGTCACGGCGCAGGAAGAAACGATGGACTGCACGCCCTCGGTCTCCACCGGGCTGTTCGGGTCAACTGGTTCAATTCCACTTCGTTTGTCGCGCAGTGCGATGACTCCCGCCACGAACTACTGGGCGACGACGTCAGCACCAGCGCCGACGGTTCCAGTGCGGGCAGCGGCGGCGGGGGAGGCGTTCAGCTGGGAGAAACCTTCGACAGCGGGCTGGCCTCGTCCTATGCGACGGGTGACCAGACACCACCAGCGGTGTCTGGGGATGTTTCCGTGCATCAGGAAAAACCAATATCCCCGCAGCGGGTATGCGGCCCGTATCAACGATGACACTCCCAATGCCAGCATCTACACACCCGAACTGGAATACGGCCGGAACTGTCACGTTTTGGTATCGGGCGCGTGAAACGGGCACCTCTGGCCGCAGAAATCCTAATAACGAAAGCACTTGGGTGAATGTGAGTACCCAAGCGTTTTCCAATGGCCGACTTATGCTGAGTATTCGGTGGATGCACGATTCCGCCAGCAGCATCTACATCCGAATTTTGAATGATGACCAGGCGGCTCATTTGTGCGTGGATGATTTCGGAGGTCAATGAGCTACAGCAGTGCCACCCTGTCTGCCGGTGGGGTATTCCAACCGGCTGGTGGGGAACTCGACGAGCGTGTCGGTGACGGGGCTGACGTCGGGCGTGACGTACTACTGGCGGGTGGGCGGAAGGTCCGGGCGGGTGCCAGAGTGCCGATTCCACCACCAACAGCGCGGTGACCACCTCGGTGGCCACGCTGCTGACGCCGACGTCGCCGACGGCAACCTCGATCGGGCAGACCACGGCGACGCTGGGGGCGACCATCACGGGCGGCAGCGGCATCACCGAGCGCGGCACGGTGTACGGGACCAGCGCCAATCCGACGGGCAACGGCCTGGCGGAGGGCGGGACGGCGACGGGCGTCTTCACGGACGGGCCGCAGGGCCTGAGCCAGGGCACGCACTACTACTACCGGGGCTACGCGATCAACGCCGGCGGCACGGCCCATTCGCCGGACGGCAAGCTTCTACACCGAGCCGGGCCAGGCCTCCAGCGTGAATATCACCGACGTGACCTCCTCGGGGATGACGATCGGCTGGGCGTCCGGCGCGGACAGCGACGGCGCGATTGTCGTGATGCGTTCAGGCAGTTCCTCCATCACGGATCCGTCCGACGGCACGCTGCACAGCGCGAGCGCGGTGTTCGGCAGCGGGGCGGACCTGGGCAGCGGCAGCTACGTGGTGTACCGCGGCAGCGGCACCAACGTGACGGTGTCCGGCCTGAGCCCCAACACGACCTACGTCGAAGTCTTCGCCTACAAGGGCAATGGTCGCCGACAGCGGCGTGGACCAGGGCATCAACTACCGCCAGATCGCCCGCGACCGGGAACGAGACCTCGGCGGACTATCCCACGCCGCGCTGGACGGCGCTCTACAACCGCGGGACGCCGGCCTACACGTACGCGGTCGGCGACACCCTGGCGTACATCTTCGAGTTCGGGGTCAATACGGGCACCGACAACTGGACGATCGACTGGGGCATCGGCACCTCCACTGACGGATCGGGCTGGACCTGGCGCACGGCATATTGGAGCCGCACGGACGGCGCCAACCAGGTGTGGCGCAACACGAACGGCGTCCATCAGTTCACGTCGGCCGGCACGTACTACTATGCGGGCCGCATGGTCACCAATGCCTACACCTACTACGCGGACCGCGACTGGACGACCGACCTGACCAACCTGACGCTGGATGCGTCGAGCTACTTCACCGTCACGGCCCTGAGCGACCCGACCGGCGTTTCCGCCATCACCAACACGGCGAATTCCGCCACGCAGGCCGATCAAGGGCGCAGTGGAACAGCAAGAACGTGCTGATCACCTACGCAACGGCGGCGCCCTCGGCAGCCTGACCAACGGCGATTCTACGCCGCAACGGACACCTTCGGCAACCAGACGGTGATTTCCGGCAGCCAGGGCGGCACCAGCCTGACGGTGACGGACCTGACCCGGGAGAGACCTACACCTTCACGTTTTACAGCGAAAACAACCACTACTATTCCGCCGGCGTGAGCGCCACGGCCGTCACGATGAGCCAGCCGCGGCCCGAACACCAGCGGCGGGTCGCCCGAGGCCGGGCGACGATCTACCTCGGCGATACGAACCAGGTCTTCGGGCTGGATTCGTGGGGGAACATCGAGGGCGATTGGGGCCAGGCGCGGCTGTGGATGCGCCACGCCGACAGCAACCTGACCGGCGGCGCCGCGGGTCCCTGGGGCGGCTACGTGAACCAGGACCACAACGCGGTCACTTCCGTGCAGTTCACGGCGACCGGTACCTGGTACTGGGGCATCCAGATGACGATGAAGGACCTACGGACGAACTGGTACAGCGCCGGCAGCGCGGCCTGACGGACCTGGACAGCGACGGCACCGGCGCGGGCCCTCTCCCGTGACCGTCAGTCCCCTGAACAACCTGGCAGTCTGAACGCTATGGTCGACGGCACGGATCACACCGGCCAGATCATCCGACCCTGGGCCAAGAATGCGCAGAATCACAATGTGATGATTGTCCGCAAGCTGACCGATTCCCGGACGGAGCTGATCCAGGGAACGGCCTACAGCGTCAGTGCTTCCATCGGCGACGGCACGGTCATCTACAACGGGTCCGACGTCTTTCTCAATGATTCAAAGGCGGCCGACACGACCTATGACTATAAGTTCTACAGCGAAAACTGGAGCGGCTATTCGGCGGGCGATACGGCCCAGGCCCCACTGAAGCCTGCGAGCCGGACCTGCCGGTGACCCTCTGGGCTAGGACACCAACCAGACCGATTTCACCGCGGGTTCGGAGTACCACCCATGCCACCAACTACTTCCTCGACGTCAGCACAAATTCCGGCTTTGCGGAAGTGGCGAAAACCTAGGTCGCCTTTGAGGGATTCGAGGCCAGTGATACCTGGGGGTCCCCGCTATCGGTCGCTTCCTATGCCCGAACCGATTCGAACGGGAACCGGATCGGCGGCGGGAGCGACATCACGTTTGATTCAGGACACTTCCGACGGCCAAGCTCGGTCACGTTGATCATCCATTGCGCTTTCCGTGGGCGGCATTGAAAATGCATGCGCTGGAGGTAATGATACGGGCAGCGGGTATCCGGCCTCCCCGGACATCAAGATCTCAGGAGGGCAAACCTTTAATGGATGGGTCCTACAACAAGCGGGCCTACACCCGCGACGGGCGTGGCGACCGGCACCGCGGGCATTGGTGAGTTATACCGGGGACGGCGCCACGGGTATGCCACGATCCAAATCGCCATTCCGGACATTGAAACGAATGTGACGCTGAAAATTTCCAATACCGCGAATAACGGCACCGAGTATTTCTACATCGATGATGTCGAGTTGACGGCCTCCGGTTCCGAACCCTCCTATATACCGGGCTATTCCAACCGCCTGGTGGGGGCGGGGACGAGCGCGAGCGTGACGGACTGACGGAAAACACGACCTATTACTTCCGTCTGCGGGCGCAGGGACGGGCGGGTGCATCGGCACGACCTCGACGACGGCCAACGTGACGACGCTGGCGGAGCAGCGCTCGTCGGCTTCGGTTACCTGAGCGTCGGGACGGTACGAGCGCGACGCAGGTGGATGTGAGCTGGACGGACGTGGCCAACGAGACCGGCTACGTGATCTGGCGGCACACGGCGGACGTATTCGGCAGTGCCACGGCCATCTTCACCAACGCGGCCGATGTCGCGACCTACAACGACACCGCCACGTCCATCGGCACGCTCTATTATTGATTGCGGCGACCAATGCGATCGGCAGCAGTTCCGAAAGCGATTCCGACTCCGGGTTCCGCAAGCTGGCGACTGCACGGCCTGGTCGGCCTCCGACTACAGCGACACGGCGCAGGTGAAGGAGCTGGACGGATATCGCCGGCGAGACCGGCTACGGGATCTGGCGGAACACGAGCGACGACTCGGGCACGGCGGCATTCCTGGACAGCGCCGCGGCGGATGCGCGACAAGGTTACAACGACGACGACGGCCACCCCGGGCGCGCGGTATTACTACCTGGGTGCGGGCCACCAACAGCACACTGGCGACGCAAGGTGCTGATCGTCGCCGGGGCCGGCGGCGTGCGCCAGCTGGCGACTGTGACGGTGGACGCGTCGGACGGCACGGATACCGCGCGGGTGGTGGTGCAGTGGACCGACATCGCCGGCGAAACCGGCTATTCCGTCTGGCGCAGCGAAATCGACGACCTGGGCACGGCGGAGGAAGGCCAACGGCGCCGACGGCAACGTGCTGTCCGAGGACTTCGAGGACGCTCTGGGCCGAGGCGCTGTCGAACTGGAGCCGCGAGATTGTATCGGGCACCACGGAGTGGATCCGGGATTCGGGGCGGCACAGCGGCTACCGGCGGCGGGGCCCACGGCGGGGACCTACGAATGCCCTGTTCTACAGCGGTTCGAGCCGTGGCTCCACCAATCGGCTGATCACGCCGTCGATGGACCTCTCGGGCTTCTCGAGCGCGAACGTGGATTTCTCGGCACGCCCAGGCGGTGTGGAGCACCGATCACCGACATCCTGCGGGTGCTGTACCGACGCCCAGGGCGAGCAGTGCAGCTGGCGGAATACACCACGGATATTTCATCGTGGACGGAACGGAACCTGTCGCTGCCGAACCTGAGCGCGGATTACTACGTGGCGTTCGAGGCCGTGGGCGATTACGGCTACGGCGTGGTGCTCGACGACGTGGCGGTGACGGGCCTGGTGTCGTCGGTGACGAACTACTATGACGAGGAGGCCGTGGCGGGGACGCAATTACTACTTCGCGCTGGGCACGAACGCCAGCGAGCGGCTGCCAGAGCGATTACGCAACGGGACGGCGGCTGGCGGCGGCTGGTGGAGAATCCGACCGGCGCGGCCGTGACCCGCGATGGCCGCGAAATGGTCCGGGCGGCGATCACGGCCAACGCGGACACCAACGACATCCTCGTGCTGTACTCGACCGCCGGCGAGGTGACCGGGACGCCGGCGCTGAACAGCAGCTATGCGGTCGGCGACACGCTGGGCAATGCAACGGCTCATTTACAAGGGCGCGGCGACGAACTTCCGCGAACACGTCGGCGGCCGGCACCACGAACCACTACCGGGTGTTCAGCGTCCTGAGCAATGCGTACTACTCCAGCGGAACGATTCCGACGGGATCGCCGATCGAGACCAAGCCCTACCAGGCCGGCGTGATCGTGGAGACGTTCTCCTACACGAACGTGACGCTGAGCACGGACAGCTTCACCAACAAAGCCGGCGGCGCCTCTGGGCGACCGGTTCCGGTCCGCGCTGGAGGCCAGCGGCACGGGCTGGCAGGTGTTCACGAACGACACCAATGACGGCCGGCCGACATTCTTCACGGCGGCCTCGAACATGGCCACGCTCAGCGGCAACCGGGCCTTTGCGGATCTCAACGGCGGCAGCCGCTGGGCCAACGCCACCCGCCAGATTCCGACCACCAACAGCGGCGTCATGTACGTTTCCGCGCTGATGGCCTACCGCTACGAGGGCTCCAGCGAGGGGACCGACCGCTGGCTGACCATCGCGCTGATGAACGGCGGCACCGAGGAACTGGAATTCGGCAAGGTCTGGGGCGCCAACCGCACCTTCACCATCCGCCGGAGCGGAGCCAATGCGGCCAGTTCCTACGGGTTGAATCCATACGGCGACAGCACCAACAACTGGTACTGGGTGGTGCTGAAGTATGACTTCGACAACGACACGGCCCAGGCCGCCGCGTTCTACCGCGGCGAGAACATTCCGTCCTCGGAACCGTCCACGTGGGACGTCGAATGGTCGTCCATGTCTATTGCGCAGGTCACGGCCCTTCGCCTGAAGGCGGGGAGCGGAACCGACTGGCTGGGCGGCGCGCTGTTCGACGAGGTGCGCGTATCGTCGGTGTGGCCGGCCTTGCTGGGCGAGCCGGACCTGGTGATCACGCCCGAATCCGAGGACTTCGGCAACGTGGAGGTCGGCCGGCCCGACCTGCAGACGTTCTGGGTCCAGAACATCGGCGGGGACAACGTGCCGATGACGGTGAGTTCCCCGACGCTGGGCGGGGCGAATCCCACGAATTTCCTCCTGTCCACGAACACGCTGGGCACGATCGGTACGGCCAGAGCAATTCGTTCACGGTGACGTTCATGCCGAACGCGGAGAACCAGGCCTATTCGGCGACGCTGTACGTCACGAACAGCTCCGGCGTGAATCCGGTCACCGTGGCGCTCGGGCACCGGCATTCCCAGCCAGCTCACCAACGCGCCCGCGATCGACGAGTACTGGGTGGGCGGAACCAACCAGGTGACGGACGCGATGGTGACCTCCGGCGTGTTCTCGGTCGTGATCGACGCCTATCATCCGGCGGGCATCGCCACGGCGACCTACGACCTGCTGAACAGCGACAGCACCGTGATCCTGACCAACCAGGCGTTTGAATCGTGGACCAGCGCCAACGGCATGGACTTCATCTTCTCCAACGCCACGCATGCAGGCTACTGGCCCGGCACGCCGGCGGACGACTACCTGGTCCGGGTGACCCTGATCTCCTCCAACAGCTACGGGACCACCAGCACGACCTACAACGCGGCCGGCGGCAGGACATTCCGACGACCTGTTCCTGTCCAGTACATCGAGGGGGCTACAAGCAACAACAAGGCCGTCGAGATCTACAACGGCACCGGGGCGTCCGTGACCTGAGCGACTACACCCTGCGGATCTACGCCAACGGCGGTACGTCGCCCTCTCGATCTCGCCTGCTGGACGCTGGCGGCGGGGGCGGTCTATGTGGTGGCGAACAGCAGTGCCAATGCGGCGATTCTTGCCGAGGCCGACGCCACGAGCGGCAGCCTGAACTTCAACGGCAACGACGTCGTGGCGCTGGCCAAGAGCGGGTCCAATATCGACGCGCGGATCGGGACGATCAGCAGCAGCGCCACGTTCGGGCAGGACGTCACCAAGGTCCGTGCGAGCACGGTCTCGGACGGCGTGACGGCCTACGACACCGACGAATGGACGAATTACGCCAGCGACACCGTCGACCTACCTGGGCGACCACACGATGGACGGCAGCGGCGGGTCGCCGATGGAGTTCGCGGTGGTCGACGACGATGAAGACGCCCCGGTTATCACGAACGTGCTGGCCGCGGCGCGACCATCGCCGGCCGGGTCCGCCGCCGCCGACGACGCCATCGGCGACGTGCCGGCGGGCGGGTTCGACCTGGACTGGGACATCCAGGACACGGGCAGCGGCGTCTTTGCCGCCAGCAACCACTACACCCTGGCGCGCAGCAACGCCGTGATTTCCTCCGGCGCGGTTCCGACCGGTTCCGACGGCGACGGCCAGGGCACGGCGCTGGCGGTCGGCACGACGATCGCCAAGAGCAGCCTGATCTGGGGCGACTACGTCCTGAGCCTGGCGGGGGCGGACTATGATCCGGAGTGGGACGGGGATATCTCCAGCGTCTCGAACGTGTACTATTTCGTGATTGCGGCGCCGAGCATCGGCCTGCTGCCGTCGTCGCTGGACTACGGGTCGGTGGAGCGCGATGCGACGTCGAACCTGACGGTCGCGGTGACGAACAGCGGCAACGCGGACCTGGTCGTGAGCGGCATCGGGTTCTCGGGAACCGGCAGCGGCTACTTCAGCGTGGCGTCGCCCGCGGTGCCGCTGACGGTGACGGCCGGCACGGCCTCGAACGTGGTCGTCAGCTTCACGCCGACGGCGGGCGGGACGTTCAGCGTCACCATGACGCTGACCAACAACACGCCGAATGCGGCGGAAGCGACGGTATCCATTGCAGGCGAATGCTACGATCCGGAGACGGCGCCGCCGTCGATCTACGCCTATGCGGCGACGGATGCCGCCGGCATCACCAACGAAGCGACGGATCATGCGCTGGCCCACGGCGGCCTGACGCTGGACTTCACCCTCTGGCATTACATGGGGGTCGATCCCGCGACCGCCAGCTACGACCTGCTGGATCCGTCCGGGGCCCTGGTCTGGACGAACGGCACGTTCGACACGGTGACCGAAACCACCCTGAACAGCAAGACGTGCCAGGTGTTCACGGCCGCGGTGCCGGACATCCTCCCGGCGGTGACGGGGGTCTATACCGCCCGGGTGACGGCCACCAGTTCCAACGCCTACAGCGTGACGGACCAGGCCACCTACGATCCGCCGGACGCGGGCTCCGCCGTGCCCTGGCCGCTGGACCGGTTCTCGCGCGAGGATTCCGTGAACGACGTCGGCGGGGACTGGGCGCTTTACGCCACCGGGGAGACCAACGGCAACATCGCGGTCCAGGACCGCCGCCTGCAATTCTACGGCGAGGGCGGGACGACCGGCGACGGGCGCCTTTCGGCCGTGCAGGACATGACCGGGCGCTACCAAACGGTGTTGACCAACAACTCCGGGACCCTGACGTGGGCGTTCAACTTCTTCTCCGGGCAGAACAACATGACGGGCCTGGGGTCCGGCAAGTACGCGGGCCTGTTCGTGCTGGGCGCGAGTTCGACGAACTTCGTCGGCGGCACCGGCACCGGCTACGCGGTGCGCATCTGCAGCAACGAGGTCGCCCTGGTGAAGTTCACCGGCGGCCTGAACAGCGATGCCGACGCCACGGTGATCGGCACGCCGGCCGGACTGGCCGCCGACACCCCGATGGGCGTGCGCGTGGACCTGAATCCGGCGACGGGCGAATGGACGCTCTACACGACCAACTGGGGCGGCAGCGGGCCGGATGCCTTCGGCGATCCGCTGGCCGCCGCGGACATGGCGACTTCGACGGCGGACAGCACCTATCTGGGCGCGACCGATCTGCCCTACGTCGGCTGCTACTGGAACCACGGGTCCGGCACGCCGGGCGACACCTACGGGGCGGCGTTCGACGACGTCCACGCGCCCTGCGTGATGCCGGCGGCGCCGCTGATGACGTTCCTGGTCTATGACGAGGACATGGACGGGCCGGAGCACAGCGGATTCAACGTGGACGGGCGGCAGTTCACCCTGGCTTCCATCAATCCGGGCGGCCTGACGGTGACGGGGCTGGTGGCGGACGCCAACGGCGTCTATGCCGGCACCAGCAACGTCTGGACGCTGTTCAGCAACTCGATCCAGGTGGCGACCGGCTCCATGACCATGACGCCCGACACCGACGGGGAAGGGACGGCGGCTGCGCCGGCGGCCCTGTCCGCCACCATCGGGTACAGCGATCTCGAGACGACCAACTACACCTTCACGTTCCAGATCGTCAGCACGGACTACGACACCGACCGCCCGGGCGATTTCCTGAGCGTGACAAACGCGTTCACCTTCTACATCGTGGATTCGGAAGCGCCGACGCCGACCAACGCCACGGCGGTGGCCGACGGGATGGAGATGGCGGTGCTGACATGGGAGAAGGGCGCCGCGCAGGAAGTGGTCGTGCTGTGGAGCACGAGCCCGATCACGGCCAACGCCCTGGTGCCGGGGACGGCCTACAACCAGAACGACGACGGGCCGGAGGGGACCAAGGTAATCTACCGCGGCACCAACAGCTACGTGGTGTCCGGCGGGGTGACCAGCGGCGTCCATACGGAAGTGGTGGTGCCGGAAGGCGCCACGCACTATTTCCGGGTGTTCGGCGCCAACGGCACGGTTTATTCGTCCGGCTACAGCGAACCCACGGGTTCCGTGACCACGCTGGAATACGAGGACGGCGAAATCGTGGATCAGTTCGCCTACACCAACAGCGTGATGCTGGTAAACAACGGGCCGGCGACCGGTCAGGGATGGGACGGCGGCTGGACCGGCGATTCCAATGGGGTGCTGCGGATCGACGACACCAACCTGCTGCACGGCATCACGATGTATCCCGATCCGTATGCCAACAAGCTGCAGTGGACGCCGAATTCGCAGGTCGCGACCAACGTCGAAGTGACCCGCAAACTGGCGACCACCCGGGGCGGGCGGACGTTCATCGCCTTCATGATGAACTACAAGGTCGGCAGCAACGACGACGTGCTGACCAACAAGTACGTAGGGCTGTCGCTGATGAGCGGCGCGGCGGCCGACACCGAGGAAGTCTTCTTCGGCAAGATCCACGGCCACGACAAGGACGCGGGCATCTATGTGCCGGGGACCGGCGAATTCGTGTCGAACAACCCCAATTACGCGTTCGAGGGCCTGCACTTCCGCGACTACATGATCGTGGGCGAATGGGATCCGGCGATCGACACGATCCGGATGTGGGCGTTCTACACCAATTCGGTCATTCCGCAGGAGTACACCAACGCCACGCCGATCGCGGTCTACAGCAACGCCGCCTTCAGCATCGCCGACATCACCGGCATCCGGCTGGCGGCGGGGATGACGGAAGCCGATACCAATTCGCTGGACCACGTGTACTTCGATGAAGTGCGCGTGGGCGGGACCTGGGACGAAGTGCTGAACTTCAACTACCCGAAGGCGTTCGGGTTCAGTGCGGGCGTGACCATCAACGGCACGAACTACGTCTCCGACGGCGAACTGGCGGAGACGGGCAAGAGCTATCCGATCAGCTACACGCTCTACCACCGCACCGGCGTGACCAACGCGCAGTTCAACATTGTCACCAACGTGGCCAGTCTGGACGGGTTGTACGCCTCGCCGCTGAACCTCGTGCTGGATCCCAACGACACGTCCGCCTCCGATCGCTACCGCGACTTCACCAACATGGTGAGCACGCGGCTGGACACCAATCTCGTGACGCTGGGGGTCTATACCTCCCGCGTGTGGATGACGGCCGTCAGCGGCAAGGCCACCAACACCCTTTTCATGGAGGGCATGGCCGGGGCCACCGATCTCTTCTTCGGCGAATTCGGCGAAGGGAACTACGAAGACAAGTACGTGGAAATCTACAACGGAACGGGCGGTTCGATCGACCTGAGCCAGTACTATCTCAAGGTGCAGGTGAATCCGGCCGACTACGAAGATTACACGCAGAATTCATGGGATCGCTTGTGTTATCTATCCGCCGATACGTATTGGTTGGATCATGGCGAAACGCTATTGATCCTGAATGGGGAGCCCCAAAACTACGTGCACAACCTTCCGGTGATGACCAATGCGTTAATATCCAACAACATTCCATATATCATCACGACCAATCTGGTGCTGCAGGTCAGCGGCAACGACGTGATCGGCCTGTTCCATGAGTCCAGCTCCGACGAATGGATCGACGCCTGCGGCATTGCGCCGAACGCCGGTACGGGAGAGAAATATATCATGCGCCGGATTGAAGACGCGGAGGGGCCGCTGTCCTATCCGCTGCCGATCAACACCAACGACTGGGATTATCGCGCTTGGGACGGTGACCAGGACGCCGGGTACACGAACTTCCTGGCGACGGCCGGGCAGTACGACCGCAACGTCGGCCTGGGCGGGTACATCACGTTCACGGTGTATGACGACGACACCCTGCCGCCGGCGATGGGCACCAACAACGTCCTGATGATCGGCACCGGCGCGCCCTACACGGCGCTGACGGCCAGCAACGGCTCGGTCGAGGTGGTGCTGACGGCGTGGAACTTCAACGGCGACACGCCGGCGGAAAGCGCGACGACGTGGTCCGGCAGCCTGATCACCAACGGCACCATCACCTGCCATCCGGACTATACGCCCGGTCCGGTGGACGACACCGACAGCGGCACCAGCGAAAACGACATGTTCGGGGTGTACGACCAGCCCAACGACGGCGTGGCGGAACTGGCGTCCATCGGCACCTACTTCACCCAGGCGGACACGGCCTGGATCCAGTACGAGATCGAACTGACCAGCGCGGACGACATGGTGCTGTCGTGGGCGGAGGCCGGCGGGTCCTACGGGTTCGACTCCGCGCAGTTGTCGTGGTCGAGCGACGGCGTATCCTTCAGCACGAATGCGGCCTGGCCGTCGTGGGATCCGACCGACGGCAGCACCTACGTCACGCGCTACGCGGAATTCGACGGCGTGGTGACGCCGGGGCTCTCGAAGGTGTATATCCGGATCAACCTCGGCCCGGGCTATGGCGGGGTCAGCGGCTACTACCGGATGGATAATGTCCAGCTGACGGGCTATCCGCAGGAGTTCCAGGTGACCGACGGCCAGATCGCGGCCTCCGGCAACAAGCTCCAGTTCCAGGCGAACCTGTACGACACCAACAGCGGGCTGGACAAGGCCCAGGCCGTGATGAAACTGCAGGGCGCCACGGGCACCCGGGTGCCGGGCAGCGACACCGGCGACGGCACAACCGAAACGGACACGATGTGGTGGGAACTGTCGCTGACCGGCGACGACATCACCGAATACGTGAATGCCTCGCTGACGGGCAACGGATTGTCGTTCGACGTGGATGTGCCCGACCTGGATGCGGACCGGCCGGGCGATTCGGCCTGGCTGGACGGCCGCATCGGGCAGGTGCGCGTGATCGATGACGACACCGGCCGGCCGCGGCTGAGCCTGACCAGCATGAAGCCGCTCTCCAGCATCCTGGCGCAGTGGTACCAGATGACGGATACCAACTCGCTGCTGCCGACGAAGTCCGACGCCAGCGTGGATGCGGGGCCGCTGAAGACGAAGTCGGGCACCGACGCCCCGAAGAGCCCGTACTTCTCGCGGGAGCCGACCAACGGCTACCACTACATCGAGGCCTGGGCGTGGCAGGGCCAGCAGAAGTGCTGGCTGATCGAGGTGACGCCGGAGGCCGACATGGCGGTCACGAACCTGACCTTCACCGCCTTGATGCACCGGACCAACGGCGTGTCGCACTACCGGATCGACCACTATGTGGACGGCGTCCTGGAAAACAACATCCTGGGCGACACCTACTGGGTGGACCCGCCGGGCATGCTGGATCCGACGGTCTGGTACACGCGCAGCCACGGCTGGGCCACCAACGAGGTGGTGCTGGAGGCCGGCAAGGTCAACCAGATCCGCCTCTACGGTCTGGGCTCGAGCAACATCGGCGCCCGGTGGCGGCTCTCCGAGCTGACCCTGTGGCAGGCGGCGCTGTCCACCAACGGCGTGCTGGAGGTGACCGACGCCGAATTCACGGACGGCTCGTTCAAGCTGCTTGGCAATGCCTGGGACAGCGTCAGCGGCATTGCGTCCACCAACAACGCCACGGAAAGCAAGCGGCCGATGTTCTCGCTGAGCGCGCCCGACGGCGGGGTGTACGTGACCAACGAGCTGTTCACGTTCACCGCCGGGCTGGCGGACGGCGGCGCCACCACCAAGGAAGACGGCGCATTCGAAGGCCTGCTGCCGACGCCGGTATACACCAACGTGATGCTGGGCGGTTATACGGGCGAAGCCCATGCGTGGGACTACGACAGCGACCGGACGTCCGACGACCTGCAGCTGCGGGGCGATCTGGCGATGTACGTGGTGGACAACGACATCATGGAGCCGACGACCGTCGGCGTGGTCCGGGTCAACGGCAACGTCGTGCCCGAAACGGCGCCCGACCGGTTCACGGTGGACTGGACCAACCAGCCCGAGTTCATCGTCAGCTTCGACAGCCCGGCGGTGGACCAGGATCCGGGCGCCGGCTACAGCGACAAGCAGCGCGGCCTGGCCGGCATCGGCGAGTACCGCGTGGCGACGAACGCCGACATCAACACCCTGAGCGCCAGCAACCGGGCGACGCTGGGGACGCCCTACCCGGTGGCGGCCACCAACGGCGCGCTGGCCAACTACGGGTTCGAACTGAACGGAGAGGGCTGGACGCTGGACGCCAACTGCTCGTACCGTTCGCTGGCGGTTTTCGGCACCAATGACGTCAAGGAGGGCACCAACAGCCTGCGCCAGGTCAACGGCGGCGTGGCGCACCAGACCATCGAGTTCCGCAATACGGCCGGCACGGCCCCGATCGTGGGGGTGAGCGGGTGGTATCGCAGCGACACGGTCGGCGGACCGACCTTCCGGATCGAGGCCTTTGCCACCAACGACCTCGTCACCCCGGTGGCGGTGAGCAACATCCAGCCGGGCACGGCCGCGGCCTGGACGTCCTTCACAGGCGAGCCCGCCGCGCTGGGCGACGAAACCGTCGAGGTGCTGAAGGTGTCGCTGATCGACGGCGGCGGCAACACGACGTTCTGGGACGACATCCGGCTCTCCGTGGACGTGGGCGCCAACACGCCGTCCATGCGGTTCTCGGCCGGCACCGAAAACCAGGGGTTGAATCCGCAGTACCTGTTCGCGGTGGACGGCGACAACAACCGCTCCGGCGACCGGCTGGCCGGCGAAGCCAGTCCGTTCTACATCGCCTACGACGTCACGCCGCCGACGAAAGTGGGCAACAGCACGGCCTTGCAGGCCTCGACGGACAGCGTGGACGATCCCACCACGCAGTTCGACCTGCAGTGGAGCACCACGGGAGTGGGGCCGGACGATGAAACCCATGCCAACCATCCGACCGGCCAGGCGGCCGACCGCGATCTTCTCTCGCCGTGGCAGACCTACAAGATCTATTACAATCCGTTTGATCCTCTTGAGGTACCGGTGTCCGATCCGGGGCCCGGCAACGCCAACGCCTACATTTTCACGAATTTCATCGCGACCGGGGCCTATCAGGCCTGGTCGAACAAGACGTGGGCCTCCGAGATCGCGGATCCGGGAGCGCCGGACTACCAGCCGAACTACCACGCCCTGACCAATGCGGGCCGCAGCACAATCCGGCTCTACGATCTGGACTTCGACCAGGATTACGCCGTGGTGATCGTCGGCGTGGACAAGGCCGGCAATGAAGGTCCGGCGGACATCTACAGCTGGGCGACCAACAACACCATCAAGTTCGCCCTGACGCGCGGCTGGGCCATGGCCAAGGACGAGGCGGCCACATGGTTCCCGGCGGCCGCGAGCCTGGCCAACACCAACGCAACACGGGCGGCGGCGCTGGCCTGGACCGCGTCCGGCACCACCAATCCGGCGGCGGGAGCCAACATCAAGGAACTCTTTACCGAGGTGAAGAAGGAATACGATCTGATTTACTGGGACGCGGCATCCTTCCGGGAAAGTTCGGACAACGAATGGAACCTGCTGGGCACCGTGCAGACGAACTGGTTCGTGGACGACGGGGGCCAGTTCCGCGGACGCGGTGACATCCGGTTCTACCGGGCGTCGTACAAGGACCGCTGGAAAACGACGCGGCTGGACGGAACGAATGTCGTGTCGCAGCGTCCGATCGCCAGCGAAGAAGTGTATGCGCTGCACAACGTGGTGCTGTCGCCCGGCCAGAATTTCGCGGCGCTGCACGGCGTGCCGTATCTCAGCACCTTCGAGGCGGTGTTCGGCGGGCTGGAGAGCTTCCCGGGAAGCGAAACCCCGGTGTCGGCCACGAAGGTGGAGTTCTTCACGCCGGGAACCAATGCGGGATCCACGGCGCAGTACTATCTCAACGCCAGCGGACGATGGATCGAACTGAGCGCCAGCGGCGAGGACGTGGCGGATGTGACCACCAATGTGCAGGAGCAGGGATTCTTCAACCGCGGGTTCTCGATCACCCTGCCTGATCCGCTGCCGACGAATTACGTTCGGACCACGGCTTTGGACTACAACCGGATGGACACCAACGGCGCGGCGCTTTCCGTGCCGGCCATGATCTGGTCGCCGATCGCCCAGGTGCCGACCAATTCCTTCAGCCAGGTGATTCAATGCGGCAGTCACGACGGCCGCACCGAGACGCTGGTGTACAACGCGGTGGCCCTGCGCCTGCCCGTCAGCACCCATCCCAGCAAGATGCGCCTGCTGGAGTCCGGCTTTGTCAATGGCTACAAGGGGCAGAGCGACGAAATCTACACCATGAACACGGCGACCAAGAGCCCGCTGAGCAACAGCAAGATCTACTGCGACCCCAGCGGGGTGTGGCGGCTCACCCGGACGGACGGGCTGGTCCCGGGTGATTTCTTCAAGCCCAATGACGTGATTGTCATCATTTCGCGCAACTGGGTGGGCGACGGGTCCTGGACGTGGTCGTATCATCCGGCCCATCTCTATCCGGGCGCCAAGCTGCCCGATCGCTGGATGGGGCATTAACGACCCTTGCGGTATTCGGCAGCCGTTCTGCAACCTTCTGATGGCCCGCCCGGCCGGGTTTGCGCCGGGTGTCCCGATGCCGAGGCAGGCCGGGATTGTCAGGAATTGATTATTCCGGCGCCGAGGGCTTGCGGGAGGGCGGGGGCGTGTGGCAAGATGTTCCGAAAGAGAACCAAACATCGGAACCGAGGAGGACAACATGGCGGACGGAAAAGTGGATATCGGCGGGTGGCTGAACGAAACCTGGGAACTGTACAAGGCAAACTTCGGTCTGATGCTGGTGGCGACGCTGGTGGCGGGTCTGGTGGGCGGCCTGACCTGCGGCATCCTGGCGGGGCCGATGTTTGCGGGCCTGACGCTGCTGGTCCTGCGGCTGTTGCGCCGGAGCGAGCCCGCGCCGCAGATCGGCGACGTGTTCAAGGGGTTTGATTTCTTCCTGCAGTCCCTGCTGCTGGTGGTGGTGCTGGCAGTGGTCTACATGGCGTTGAGCTTTATCCCGGTGATCGGCGGCCTGGCGGGCCTGCTGATTTCCCCGCTGGTGATGTTTGCGATGCCCCTGATCGTGGATCAGAAGATGGAGTTCTGGCCGGCGATCCAGGCCAGTCTCGAGAAAGCCAAGGCGGAGTATGTGTCGCTGCTGGTGGTGAGCCTGCTGGGCAGCGTGATCTCCGGCATCGGCGCGCTGCTGTGCGGTATCGGCGTGATCCTGACGGCGCCGTTCGGGGCGATCCTGACCGTGGTGGCCTATCGGCATATGTTCGAAGGCCAGACGGCGGAACCGGTGCCCGTGGCGGATGCCGCGGCGATGGAGCCGCCGCCGCCGGAGCCGACCCAGGCCTAGCCGGGCGGCGAAAGCCGCAAGCGCCCGCTCCCGAAAGGGGGCGGGCGTTTTGATTGCCGGGGCGGAGGGGGTGGGGGCGGAGGGAAGTGGCCAGAGGTCAGGGCCAGATCCAGCGGACGGAGGACAGCGGACGGAGGCCAGGGCCAGAGGATGGGGACAAACAGGAAAACAGGAAACCCAGTAAAGCAGGAAAAGGAAGCGATCAGAGGACAGAGGGCAGGGGAAAGGGACAGACGAAGTCCGAGGTCCGGGGGGACGGGGAACAGAGGAGCAGAAGACAGAGGACGGAGGGCGGGGGGGGCGCTTACTGGAAGCGGGGGAGGGCGGAGGTCGAGGGTGGCGAAGAGGTCGTCGAGGGTTTCGGCGCGGCGGATCTGGACGACGGAGCCGTCGGGGCGCAGAAGCAGTTCGGCGGAGCGGGTCTTGCCGTTGTAGTTGTAGCCCATGGCGTGGCCGTGGGCGCCGGTGTCGTGGATGACGACGAGGTCGCCCATGGCGATTTCGGGCAGCTCGCGCTGGATGGCGAACTTGTCGCAGTTTTCGCACAGGGAGCCGACGACATCGTAGGTTTTGGCGGCGGGGGCGGATTCCTTGCCGAGGACGGTGAGGTGGTGGTAGGCGCCGTACATGCCGGGGCGCATCAGGTTGGCCATGGAGGCGTCCACGCCGATGTAGGAGCGGTAGGTATCCTTGCGGCGGATGGCGCGGGTGACGAGCCAGCCGTAGGGGCCGGTGATGGCGCGTCCGCATTCCATGTGGAAGGCGAGCGGATCGAGGCCGGCGGGGACGACGAGTTCGTCGTAGGCGCGGCGGGCGCCGCGGGCGATGACGTCGTAGTCCACGGGCTTCTGTCCGGGGCGGTAGGGGATGCCGATGCCGCCGCCGGTATTGATGAAGGAAAGGCGGAGGCCGAGGCGGTCTTTCAGTTCGACGGCCAGTTCGAACAGCATGCGGGCGGTTTCGATATGGTACTGATTGTCGAGTTCGTTGGAGACGACCATGGTGTGCAGGCCGAAGGTCTTCGCGCCGAGGTCGCGGGCGCGGGCGTAGGCGTCGAAAAGCTGGTCGCGGGTGAGGCCGTACTTGGCTTCTTCGGGGTGGCCGATGATGGCGTTGCCGGCCTTGAGGGGGCCTGGATTGTAGCGGAAGCACAGGGTGTCGGGGAGGGAGCCGGTGGCGGCGACGAGGGCGTCGATCAGGGTGATGTCATCGAGATTGATGACGGCGCCGAGGCGGCGGGCCTCGCGAAATTCGTCGTCGGGGGTTTCGTTGGAGGTGAAGATGATGTGGTCGCCGGGCAGGCCGGCGGCTTCGCAGAGGCGGAGTTCGGCGAGGCTGGAGCAGTCGGCGCCGAAGCCTTCGGCGGCAAGGAGTTTCAGCAGAAAGGGGTTGGGGGCGGCCTTGACGGCGAAATGCTCGCGGAAGCCGGGCAGGATGGAGAAGGCCTGCGTGAGCCGCCGGGCGTTGGCGCGGATGGCGGCTTCGTCGTAAAGATGAAAGGGTGGGGAAGTCCTTCGTGAGGGCTTCGGTCTGTTCGCGGGTGAGGGGGAAGGTCTTCGTTGAATCAGAATGTAGAATGTAGAATACAGGGGAAGTTTTCCACAGTGTGGAAAATCCGGAACTTTTTCCATGACGTGGAAAACCATACGCGATTTTTCCATGGCGTGGAAACTTTTTCCACGGTGTGGAAAACGGGGGGAGGGGGAGGGGACAGGGGACGGGGGACGGGGGGACAAAGCAGGAAAACAGGAAACCCAGGAAAACAGGAAAAGGAAGCGAGCAGAGGACAGGGGGAGGGGGGGATAGCATTCAAAAATCAATATCAACAAGGAATATTCAATGTTCAAGGGGACGGGGGCCGACCACCCGCCACCCACTAGCAACCACCCACTACCAACCACTGACCACCGGCCACCGGCCACCGAATTTTGGGGTTTCCGGGGGGCGGGGGGATTGGCTAGACTGCGCGGCGTGAATCGGGTGGGCAGGAGGTGGATGATGGAGCAGAACGAGAGCAAGTGGATTGCGCAGTTGAGCGACATGGCGCTGGCCAGCAGCCAGGTGGATTCCTCGCTGTACGCGAAATACGACGTGAAGCGCGGCCTGCGGGACATCAACGGCAAGGGCGTGCTGGCGGGGCTGACGCAGATCGGCGAGGTGCAGGCGCATCCGGAGGGCGACGAGACGGGGCCGGGGCATCTGATCTACCGGGGGATGGACGTGGAGGACATCGTGGCGGGGTTCCTGCCGGAGGGGCGGCCGGGTTACGAGGAGACGAGCTATCTGCTGCTGGGGGGCGAACTGCCCGGCCGCAAGGAGCTGGAGGGCTTCGGCAAGCTGCTGGGGTCGTACCGGGACCTGCCGCATTATTTCGTGCGGGACTCGCTGCTGGCGCTGTCGAGCCGCGACATGATGAACGGGATGGCGCAGAGCATTCTGGCGCTGTACACGCTGGATGACGCGGCCGACGACGTGTCGCTGCCGAACGTGATGCGGCAGTGCCTGAAGCTGATCGCGACGTTTCCGCTGCTGGCGGTGTACAGCTACCAGGCGTCGTCGTACCGCCACGCGGGCAAGAGCCTGGTGATCCACACGCCGCGGCCGGACCTGTCGGCGGCGGAGAACTTCCTGCACATGCTGCGCAGCGACAGCCGCTACACGCCGCTGGAGGCGCAGCTGCTGGACCTGGCGCTGGTGCTGCACGCGGAGCACGGCGGCGGCAACAATTCGACGTTCACGACGCACGTGGTGACGTCGAGCCTGACGGATACCTATTCGGCGATCGCGGCGGCGATGGGGTCCCTGAAGGGGCCGCGCCACGGCGGGGCCAACGCGAAGGTGGTGGCGATGTTCGAGGAGATGAAGCAGGCGGTGACGGACTGGTCCAGCGACGGGCAGGTGGGGGACTACCTGCTGAAGCTGCTGCGCAAGGAGGCGTTCGACCGCTCGGGGCTGATCTACGGGATCGGGCATGCGGTGTATTCGACGAGCGATCCGCGCACGGAGATCCTGCGGGGCCAGGTGGAGAAACTGGCGGCGGAGAAGGGCCTGGAGGAGGAGATGGACCTCTACAAGCGGGTGGAACGCCTGGGTCCGGAGATCATCGGCCACGAGCGCAGGATGTACAAGGGCGTCAGCGCAAACGTGGACTTCTATTCGGGGTTCCTCTACCGCCTGCTGGAGATTCCGCGGGAGCTGTACACCCCGATCTTCGCGATGGCGCGGATCGCCGGTTGGAGCGCGCACCGCCTCGAGGAACTGGCCAACGGCGGAAAGATCATCCGGCCCGCGTACAAGAGCGTGGCGCCGCGGCGCGCGTATGTGCCGCTGGACAGGCGGTAGAACGGGGGCGGAGAGGTCAGGGGGGAGGACGGATAGGATACAATATCCAATTTTCAACAAGGAATTTTCAATATTCAAAGGGAAAGCGGGGCGAGGTCCGGGGGTGAAAGGGACGGGGACCAGGGGACAGATCAGGCAGAAAGACCAAGCGGGAAAACAGGAAACCCAGGAAAACAGCACCAGGCAGAGAACGACGGGGGGCGAATCTGCGATTCGGTGCACGCCCAAGTCATATTGAGCGAAGGCGCGTAGCGCCGGAGTCGGGTTCATTTGTCCCGCCGCCGCGGGATCTGAGCACAATCCCGGTGGCCAGCCTTCGGGACCAAGCCGAGATCCCTCGACTCCGCTCGGGATGACAGCCATACAGGACTACAAGGCCTTTTTGCACAGCATGCACCGAATCGCAGATGCGCGTATTTCATGGCGGCCTGAAATATGTTGGCGTTGGGCGGGAGGGGGCTGGTACAGTAAATGATTAATCCATTGAAACGCCGGAGGCAGGCATGAGCGAAATCCTGGACATTTTGAAGAAGAACGCGCGGACGAGTCTGGAGGACATCGCCCGGATGATCCGTTCGACGCCGGAAGAGGTGGCCGAGCGCATCGAGGCGTACGAGAAGGCGGGGACGATCCGGGGATACCGGGCGCTGGTGAACGAGGACCATCTGCCGGGCGAGCGGGTGACGGCGGTGATCGAGGTCAAGGTGCAGCCGGAGCGCGAAGGCGGATTCGACCGCGTGGCGCGGCGGATCAGCGGTTTTCCGGAAGTGGTGAACATGTACCTGATGTCGGGGAAGTACGATCTGCTGCTGTTCGTGGAAGGCGGGACGCTGCGCGAAGTGGCATCGTTCGTGAGCGAACGGCTTTCGACCCTGGACGGCGTGCTGTCCACGGGCACGCATTTCATGCTGAAGACCTACAAGCAGGACGGCGTGCTGATGGACGGCGACAAGGTGGATGACCGGCTGCAGGTCAGCCCGTAGGCGCCGGAGGAGACGAACGGCCATGAGCAACAGAAGCCAGGTGGCGGCGCACGTGAAGGCGCTGCCGTTTTCGGGAATCCGCAAGTTTTTCGACATTGTGGCGTCGCGGAAGGACGTGATTTCGCTGGGGGTGGGGGAGCCGGACTTCGACACGCCGTGGACGGTGCGCGAGGCGGCCGTGTGGTCGCTGGAGCGCGGGGCGACGCACTACACGTCGAACCGGGGCGATCCGGACCTGCGCAAGGCGATCGCCGGGTACGTGGCGCGGCAGTTCGGGACAACCTACGACTGGGAGCGGGAGATCCTGGTGACGGTGGGCGTGAGCGAAGCGATTGACGTGGCGCTGCGCACGATTCTGAACCCCGGCGACGAGGTGATCTATCACGAACCGTGCTTTGTGAGCTACCGGCCGAGCATCATTCTGGCGGGCGGGGTGCCGGTGTGCGTGGAAACGCGCCGCGAGGACGAGTTCCGCCTGACCCGGGACATGCTGGAGAAGGCGGTGACGCCGAAGACCCGGGTGCTGATGCTGAACTTCCCGTGCAATCCGACGGGGGCGGTGCTGGGGCAGAAGGACGTCGAGGACATTGCGGATTTCTGCATGAAGCACGACCTGCTGCTGCTGACGGACGAAATCTACGCGGAACTGACGTACGAGTCGAAGCATGTCAGCTTCATTTCGGTGCCCGGGATGAAGGAGCGCACGATTTTCCTGCACGGGATGTCGAAGGCGTGGGCGATGACGGGGTTCCGCATCGGGTATGCCTGCGCGCCGGCCGAAGTGTCGGAAAACATGATGAAACTGCACCAGTACGCGATTATGAGCGCGCCGACGACCGGCCAGAAGGCGGCGGCGGAGGCGCTGGAGCGCGGCGACGCCGCCGTGGCGGAAATGGTGGCGGAATACAACCGGCGGCGGAATTACCTGATCGCGGCGTTCGCGGAAATGGGGGTGCCGTGCCATACGCCGGCCGGGGCGTTCTATGCGTTCCCGTACATCGGCGACCTGGGCGTGTCGTCGGAGGAGTTCGCGATGCGCTTCCTTGAAGGGCATGGCGTGGCCGTGGTGCCCGGAGATGCGTTTGGGCAAAGCGGCGCGGGCTTTCTGCGCTGCGCCTATGCCACCGGCATGGACAACATCCGCGAGGCCATGGCCCGCATGACGGTGTTCGTGGACGGGCTGCGCTCCCGGAAGTCCTGAGACGGCCGCCGTCCGCGTTGTTTTCCCCGGGGGCGGAGGGGGAACAGAATGCCGGCACCTGAATTCCCTCCGGGACGCGAGGATGCCCTGCCCTCAATTGTCAACAATGTCAGTGCCTGACACTGACAATTAATCGAATTCGAACGGCAATCCCATTGCCTTGGGGACAGGAAAAGAATAGCGTCAGTAGTTGATTTTGCGCGGAAAGAAAGAAAGCGGGGACTGACGGGAGCGGAACGGGGCAGGACGGCGGACATGGCGTATCAGGTGGCACTTGGGAAAAGCAGGGGGGCGGGGGGGCGGCAGGGAATCCCGGCCCGTCAGCCGCATCTGTATCCGCCGGAGCTGTTCGCGGGGCCGGAGGCGGCGCCGGAGTCATGGTGGACCTGTGTGCGGACGCGGCCGCGGTGGGAGAAGAAATTCGCCGGCTGGCTGCAGGAGCGGGGATGGACCCATTTTCTGCCGGTGTTTCCCCGCGAATCGGTCACGGGGCGGAAGCGCCGTGTGGCGGAACTGCCTCTGTTTCCGGGGTTTGTGTTTGTGGCGGGGCGGCTGGGCAAGAAGGATTTCACGGCGACGGGCTGCGTGGCGTATGTGCTGGATCCGCGGGGAGCGGCCGAGGCCCGGCAGCTGCACCGCGAGCTGGCGGGGATCTGGCGCGGGCTGACCGAGGGGGCCTATGTGGCGCCGGTGCGCAACCTGGCGGCCGGTGAAACCTGCCGGATCACCGAAGGGCCGTTGCAGGGGGTGGAAGCGCGGTTTGAGCGAACCGGCCGCAAGGGCCGGCTGATCCTGCAGGTGGAGATGATGGGGGGGGGGATCGCCGTCGAGGTGCCCGAAGGCGGCGTGGAAGTGACCTAGAGAGCTCCTGCGGGGTGTTGACATTGAAGATTCGCAGTAGGATGATGAGCCCCAAGGCATTGCATGCTCGCACCGTGCGGCGCGAGTTACCATCGGCGTGCCCGGATGCCGGCAACGGCGTTATCTGGTGTCTTATCTTATGAAAAAAAGTCTATTCAAGATCGGCCGTCCCGTGTGGGAGAGGTGGATTCCTGCGGTCCTGGCGTTCGCGATAGGCGTCGCGATTTCGGCGGGCTGCCGTTCGACGCCGCCTTTCGGCCAGCCGGACCAGGATCCGGTGCCGGAGGCGGTGAAACTGCGTCCGGGTCTGGTCATCAGCCTGGTGGTGCTGGTGGCGGGGGAGAAGGAGATCGACGAGCCGGCGAAACGGGTATCGGAGAACGGCACGGTGGTGCTGCCGCTGCTGGGGGAGATGACCGTGGCCGACCAGAGCCTGGAGGAGCTGCAGGAGAAGCTGACCAAGCGCTATAAATCGTATTATGTGCGTCCGCAGGTGATGGTGGATTTTGCGCGGGACATTGACCGCGAGGGGATCTCGCCGTGGGGCTTCGTGACGGTGCTGGGGCGGGTGAAGGAGCCGGGGCGGGTGGCGATTCCGGCGACACGGGATCTGACGGTGAGCGGGGCGATCCAGCAGGCCGGCGGCTTCGCGCCAAGCGCCCGGGACAATGCGATTCTGGTGACGCGGTCGCTGCCGGACGGGAAGACGGAGTCGCGCACGATCAATCTGAAAGCGGTGGGCACGGCGGGCCGGCTGGAGGACGACATCATCCTGCAGGCGGAGGATGTGGTCTTCGTGCCGGAAGCGATGTTCTGATTGCGGGCGGCGTTCTTGAACCCTTCTCATTCCAGCGTGCCGAACGGGGCCCGGGCGGAAAGCCGGCCCGGGGCGCTGGCCGTTCGGTTCTGGCTGGGATTGATGCTGGCGTACACGGCCTGGGCCTGGGCCGGATTGCGTCCTTCGTTCCACTGGGCGGGCATGGCGGCGTCGGTTGTGCTGCTGGCGGTGGTGCTGCGGCATGCGTTTCGCGCCGTTGTGCGCGATCCGGTGTTCTGGCTGGGGTTGTGTTTTACGGGGTTTTTGCTGGTGCAATGGGCGAATGCGGGCCGGGAGCAGTATTTTGACGTGGGGTATCACCGCTGGATGTACACCGCGCCGCGGTGGCCGGGCTGGCCGTCGGCCTATGCACGGGCGGAGGCCTGGCAGATGGTGACGTGGTTTTTTCCGGCGTGGGTCGTGGCGGCATCGTTCCGGTGCCGGCTGATGTCGCGGCGCGAGGTCCGGGGGCTGCTGTTTTTCCTGGTTTGCCAGGCGGGGGCGCTGGCGCTGTTCGGGATGGTGCAGCTGGCCAGCGGAACGGAGGCGATCTACTGGGTGCAGCCGCTGAAAGGGCATTTCTTTGCTTCCTTCACCTATGGCAACCATGCGGCGCCGTATTTCGTGCTGGCGGGGGCGCTGACGGCGGGGCTGCTGTTCAGCGAGGTGCTGGATGCCCGTTTGGCGGAGGCCAACGGGGGGCGGGCGCGCCTGCGCCGGCCTATACGGGTCGGGGTGCTGATAGCCGTGCTGCTGCTGTGCCTGGCGGGAGCCCTGCTGGGTTTCAGCCGCACCGGCATGATCCTGACGGGCTGTCTGGTGGTCTGTCTGGCGGGGTACGGGCTGGTCCGGGGCTGGATGATCCTGCCGCCGGCCGGCCGGCTGAATCTGGCGGCGTTGACCGTGGCGGCCGTCGGAAGCCTGTATTTTGCCGTGGCCAGCCTGGGCGAGCGGGGAATCCGGCAGGAGTTCACCCTTCGGGAATCGTTCGCTGGCGAAGTGCCGAAGACGCTCTGGGAGCGCATCGAACTGGAACTGGGCTACCGGCCGCAGTTCGCGCGGGCGGCGGTGAAGGTCTGGCTGGAGGAACCCTGGTTCGGTGCGGGGGGGTGGGGATACAAGTACCGGGTGGCCGACTATGTGCCGGAGAAATTCTGGGACAACCTGAGCCGGCGGGGCTGGGCCAACACCCACATGGATGCGTTGCAGTTTCTGGCGGAGTTCGGAGTGGCGGGGATGGGGCTGCTGCTGGCGGCGCTGGTGGCAATGGGGGCTCGGCTGTTCGGGCGGGGCGTCCGGCGGGGAGCGCTGTGGACGATGGGGGTCAAGGGGCTGTTGCTGGTGGTGGTGTTCAGTTTGATTGATTTGCCGTTCCGCTGCCCGGCCATTCTGCTGACGTGGGTGGCGGTGCTGGGGGCCCTGCCCTCGGCCTGCACAGTGTCTGCGGCGACGAGGCGAAGTGAATCCACCGGATGGAAGTGAAGAGGACCAGGCCATGAATGCACCGCGACCCGTTTCCCGTCCGCCGGCCGCTCCGGACCCGGCCGCCCTGGCGCCGTCCGCGCCGTCGCCCTACTACGCCGAGTCCCAGATGGATGGCGGGCCGCTGCACGCGCTGGATCCGCTGCGTCTGCTGCGGATCGCCCGCAAGAAATGGCTGACGATTCTGCTGACGGCGGCGTTCATTCTGGGGGCGGCGGCGTTCTACCTGCGCCAGGCGCCCAAAATCTACCAGGCCTGGGCGACGATCGAGCTGAGCGTCCGGCGCCCGCGCATCCTGAACAAGCAGGATGCGATGATCGAGGATCCGACGATGGCGGTGCAGGTCGAGGAGACGCTGAACACCCAGATCGAGAAATTCAAGAGCTCGTCCATGCGGCCGCACGTGCTGGCCAGCTACCGGAAGCTGTATCCGGACGACCGGATGAGCGAGGACGAGCTGGCGCAGCGGCTGTCGGGACGGGCGAATTTCTCCCTGATGCGGCACACGCGGCTGGTACGGGTGGCCTATGCGAGCCGGGATCCGGACTTCGCGATCCGGGCATGCAACGCGTTCGCGGCGGGGGCGGAAGCGAGCACGCGGGCGGAAAACCGGGAGGTCTCGGATTCGGCGGTGGCGTGGCTGGAGGCGCAGGCGGAGAGTCAGAAGCGCGAGCTGGATTCCGCGGACCAGGCGCTGCTGGATGCGCGCCAGCAGTACCAGCTGGACGTGCTGGAGGGGCAGCGCAAGACCATGCAGGGGACGCTGCTGAGTTTCAACGAGGCGCTGACGCAGGTGGAAAACAAGGCGACGCTGGAGCGCAAGCTGCTGGATGCGCTGAGCGCGGTGGAACTGGAGCCGGAGAAGGCCGGCGACCTGCCGGTGGACATTCCGCGGGCGGCGGACGTGGCCGGCGCGCTGGAGCGCTGGCGCGTGGCGGTGTCGGAGCGGGACCGGCTGATGTCGCGTTACACCGCGAAGCATCCGGCGGTGCAGGCCCAGGACCAGGCGGTGGAGCTGTACCGGGAGCAGGCGATGTCGGCCCTGCAGCGGGCGAAGAGCACGGCGGCGGCCAATCTGGCATTGTACGACGAGCAGGCGGACAGCCTGCGCCGGAAGAAAGAAGACCAGCTGAAGCTGGCCTCGGACCTGGACCGGGACATTCTGGATGCCACGATGAAAATCGCGGCGCTGGAGCGGGCGCGCAGCGCGGCGGACGCGTCGTTCATGGGGGTGCTGTACCGCATTCAGGAGGCGCGGCTGTCGGCGGACGAGAACA
Source organism: Kiritimatiellia bacterium (assembly GCA_040768005.1). Taxonomy (GTDB): domain Bacteria; phylum Verrucomicrobiota; class Kiritimatiellia; order CAIQIC01; family Lenti-01; genus JAAZFE01. The sequence goes on along the minus strand of JAXGNL010000002.1, from coordinate 59,030 downwards.
CGGCCACGGTCAAGCTGGTGGAGCACGCGCAGCGGGCCATTCAGATTCATCCCCGTCCGCTGCGGGTGCTGTTCATGGCGCTGCTGCTGGGCGCGGGGCTGGGTCTGGGACTGGCGTTCCTGTCGGATCTGCTGGAAGACCACGTGGTGGATGTCCAGGATATCGAGGGGGGGACGGGGATCAAGATCCTGGCGATCATTCCGCATGTCCGGACGAGGGATCGCAAGGAGATCGCGCTGGCGTCATGGACGCACTCGCACGGCGAGATGGCCGAGGCGTTCGCCGGGCTGCGTTCGGTGCTGGATTCCGCGGCCTACCGGGACCAGGCGCGGGTGATTCTGGCGGCGAGTTCGCTGCCGGAGGAAGGCAAGACGAGCACCTGCTGCAATCTGGCGACGGCCTGCGCCCGGACGGGGCAGCGGACGCTGCTGATTGATTTCGACCTGAGGCGGCCGCGCATCGGGGGGATTTTCCCGATGCCGCGGGGGCATCAGGGGCTGCTGGAATACCTGGCCAGCCGGAACACCCGGCCCGGGGACATCACCTATGCGTCCGGCTGCCCGAATCTGGACGTGATTGCGTCGCGGGTGTCGGGGGAGGCGCGTCCGTCCGAGCTGGTGGGCGGGGCCAAGGTGGCGGACCTGCTGGCGTGGGCCCGGACCAGCTACGACCGGGTGGTGATTGACGCCCCGCCGCTGGGGATCGTCAGCGATGCGCTGTCGCTGGCGGGCCAGGTGGATTGCGTGCTGGTGATGGCGCGGCCGGGCATCAGCCGCAAGCGGGCGGTGCGGCACACCATCCGGCGGTTCCGGGACGTGGGGATTTCCGCCATTGCGGTGGTTATGAACGACGTGGACCATTCGAAGTTCGCCTATCACGGATATGGACCGTACTACCATTACCAGAAGCACTATCACTCCTATGCCGAGCCGCCGCCCTCCCCGCCGCCCGCCGGAGACGGCGGGACGGAAGCGCCGGCCGGGCCGGAACCCAAGGAAGACCTGACATGAAAACCATTGCCCTGATGGGATGCGGACGCATCCTGAACCGCCACGTCGAAGCCATTGCCGCGACTCCCGGGCTGGAAATCGCCCTGGTATGCGACCGGATCGAGGAACGGGCCCGGGCGGCCGGCGAGAAGCTGGGTGTGCCGCATGTGACGGACTACCGGCAGATCCGCGGCGCGGACATCGTGGCGGTGCTGACGCCGTCGGGGCTGCATCCCCGCCACGTGTCCAACGTGGCGGAGCTGACCGATGCCTCGCTCATCGTGTGCGAAAAGCCGCTGTCGCTGACCCTGCGCGAGGCCCACGAGGTGTACCGGCGGGTGGAAAAGGCGGGCAAGCGGCTGCTGCCGGTGTACCAGAACCGCTACAATCCGCTGGTGGCTCATGTGAAGCAGCTGATTGACAGCGGGCGGCTGGGGCGGATCCACCAGTTCGTCTGCAACGTGCTGTGGAACCGCAACGACGAGTACTTCCAGATCGACTGGCACGGGACGTCGGAATTCGACGGGGGCGTGCTCTACACGCAGGCCAGCCACTACGTGGACATGCTGCATTATTTCTTCGGCGAAGTGGAATCGCACAAGGGGGAGGGCGGGTCGCTGCGCGGATTCGAGGTATTCGACAGCGTGTCGGCCGTGCTGCGGTTCCGGTCGGGAGCGGTGGGCACGCTGAACGCCACGGTGGATGTGTATGAAAAGAATTTCGCGACGGAATTCACGCTGATCGCGGAAAAGGGCACCATCCGGCTGTCGGGGACGAACCTCAACCAGATTGACTTCTGGAACGTGGAGGGGCTGGAGAAGCCGGATCTGGACTTCCAGCTCGACCACCAGTACGGCAAGGGCCACAACACGCTCTACGGCTATATTGCCGGGGAAAACTGGGCGATGTTCCCGTCCAAAGCCGACGTGCTGTCGGGCATCCGGCTGATGGAGATGCTGAGTTATTAGAAGACGGAGGACGGAAGACGGAGGACGGAGGACAGAAGACGGAAGACGGAGGACGGAGGACAGAAGACGGAAGACGGAGGACGGAGGACAGAAGACGGAAGACGGAGGACGGAGGACAGAAGACGGAAGACGGAGGACGGAATAAATGGCAGGGCGGATTGCGTCATTTGAAGATTTGGAGGTCTACCAATTGGCATTGGAGCTGCAGCAGGAAATTTTTCGCATCAGCAAGGCGTTCCCTAAAGATGAAACCTACTCATTGACTGATCAGGTCAGGCGTTCATCTCGGTCTATCGGGGGAAATATTGGCGAGGCATGGGCTAAACGCCGTTACCCGGCTCACTTTATCAGCAAGCTCAGCGATTCGGATGGAGAACAGAATGAAACCAGGCACTGGCTCAGATCAGCGCTTCTATGCGGATATATGGAGAAGGAAGCCTTCAATAATCTCATGACAAAATGCAAAAGTATTGGTGGCATGTTGGGTAATATGATGCAACACCCCGATGCCTGGACTCCCTTGGAGTGCCGAAAATAAAGTGTCCTTTCTGTCCTCTGTCTTCCGTCGTCTGTCCTCTTGATCAGGAGATTTTATGACCACTTTCTTCAAGCACGAATCCGCCTACGTGGACGAGGGGGCGGAGATCGGGGCGGGGACGAAGATCTGGCATTTCAGCCACGTGATGAAGGGGGCGAAGATCGGCGAGCGGTGCGGATTCGGCCAGAATGTGAACGTGGACAGCGGCGTGGTGATCGGCAACAACGTCAAGGTCCAGAACAACGTGTCCATCTACACCGGAACGGTGATCGAGGACGACGTGTTTCTGGGGCCGTCGTGCGTGCTGACCAACGTGACGAATCCGCGCAGCCAGGTGAACCGCCACAGCCTGTACGAGAAGACCCTGATCCGGCGGGGCGCGACGATCGGCGCCAACGCCACGATCGTCTGCGGCGTCACGCTGGGGCGCTACTGTTTCGTGGCCGCCGGCAGCGTGGTGACGAAGGACGTGCCGGACTACGCGCTGGTGATGGGCAATCCCGCGCGCCAGAAGGGCTGGATGAGCCGCCACGGCCACATTCTGAAAAACCCGGATGCCGATGGCGTGATGACCTGCCCCGAGAGCGGATTCAGGTATCAAATCGTTTCAAACGACAGGGGCCAGGGGCCAGGGGCCAGAGGTCAGAGATCAGAGGTCAATAGTCGGAATGGAACCGAACCGACCACTGACCACCGGCCACCGACCGCGAACCAAGTCCTCCGTTGCCTGGATCTCGACGAGGAGAGTCCGCTGCCGGCCGAACTGGCCCGGGGCGAGCGGAGTTATGATTCGTTCCGGAGCGGAGATTAGCCGCGGCGGATGTGTTGAATGAGCGCAGACGACTCCATCGAAATCCTGTGCCGGGCGCTGGCGGCGGCGGGCGCGCCGTACCGGCGCGGCGAGCCGATGAGCAGGCACACGACCTGGCGGATCGGCGGGCCGGCCGACGTGCTGGTCGAGCCGGAATCGCGCGCGCAGCTCCGGGCCGGGCTGGAGGCGGCCCGCCGGGCGGGCGTGCCGTCGGCGGTGATCGGCCGGGGATCGAACCTGCTGTTCGCGGATGAAGGGTTTCGCGGCGCGGTGTTCCAGGTGGGCCGGAAGATGGATGCCATCGCCGTGGACGGCTGCCGGATCGTAGCCGAGGCGGGCGCGCTGGCCTGCCGCGTGGCGCTGGCGGCCTGCCGGAACGGGCTGGCGGGGCTGGAGCACACCGCGGGGATTCCCGGGACGATGGGCGGATTGCTGGCCATGAACGGCGGCAGCCAGCAGCGGTGCGTCGGCGAGTCGGTGGAATGGGTGGAGGTCTGCGGCGACGGCGGGGAGATCCGGCGGCTGGATCGCGCGGCCTGCCGGTTTGCCTATCGCGACAGCCTGTTTCTGCACGAGCCGGGCCTGATTCTTGTCTGCGCTTCGCTGGTGCTGGCGGCCGGGACGCGGGCGGACATCCGCCGGACGATGCTGGGATATCTGAAGGAGCGCCGCGGAAAATTCCCCCGCAAGGCGCCGAGCTGCGGATCGGTGTTCAAGAGTTCGCCGGAGCTGTATGCGCTGGCCGGCCCGCCGGGCCGGATCATCGAGTCCCTCGGATTCAAGGGCCGCCGGGTCGGCGGCGCGGAAGTGAGCGCGCAGCATGCGAATTTCATTGTCAACACGGGGGAGGCGCGGGCGGCGGACGTGCTGGCGCTGATCCGGGCGATCCGGGAGGCGGTGCATGCGCGGCATGGCCTGTGGATGGAGACGGAAGCGCGGTACGTGCGGCCGCACGGCGGCATGGTGCCGGCGCATGAAGCGGCCGGGGCGGAACGGCTCGCGCCCACTGGAATCGAAGCATGAATGAATCCTCCCAACAGGCCGGCGGGGACGCCTATCGGGTGGAGCCGTCGCGGCTGGCCGGCCGGGTCCGGGTCAGCGGGGCGAAGAACAGCGCGCTGCGCCTGCTGGCGGCCTCGGTGCTGACGCCGGAGCCGGTGCAGCTGTCGAACTATCCCGACACGCTGCTGGACGCGCAGGTGCAGGTGGAGATGCTCGAGGCCCTGGGCAAGCGCTGCGAGACGGGCTCCGGGCGGATTGTCATCGCCGAGGACCGGTGTCCGCCGTCGCGGCTGGACTATGCAGGGCGGTCCATTCGGAACACGCTGCTGCTGCTGGGGGCGCTGACGGCCCGGACCGGGGCGGGATCGGTGCCCCTGCCCGGGGGCTGCCGGCTGGGCGAACGGAAGCATGATCTGCACGTGCTGGTTCTGGAATCGCTGGGGGCGCGGGTATGGGAAGAGGACGGGCGGCTGTGCGCCGAAGCGCCGGACGGGCTGCGCGGCGCGGAGATCCACCTGCCGTTCCGGTCCACCGGGGCCACCGAAAACGCGATTCTGGCCGCCACGCTGGCCCGCGGAGAGACCCGGATCTGGAATCCCCACATCCGGCCGGAGATCATGGATTTGATCGCGATGCTGCAAACCATGGGGGCGGAGATCGAGGTGCGCGGGCAGGAATCGATCCGGGTCCGGGGCGGGGCGGGGCTGGGCGGGGCGCGGCATGCCGTGATTCCCGACAACGTCGAGGCGCTGACGTGGCTGATCGGCGCGGTGATCACGGGCGGCGACGTGGAGATCGAAGGGTTTCCCTTCGACCATCTGGAGGTGCCGCTGATTCACCTGCGCGAGAGCGGGGCGCATTTCTACCGGAACGGCGACCGGCTGATTGCGCGGGGCGGGCGGCCCTATCCGGTGGACATCTCCACGGGGCCGTATCCGGGGATCAACTCCGACATGCAGCCGCTGTTCGCGGTGTACGGCGCGTGCGCGGAAGGCCAGACCCGCATCGTGGACCTCCGGTTTCCGGGGCGCTACGGCTATGCGGAGGAACTGGGACGGATGGGGCTGGACTATTCGGTCGTGGGGGATCTGCTGCAGATCCGGGGGGGGCGCCGGCTGCAGGGCGCGGAGGTGACGGCGCTGGATTTGCGTGCGGGCATCGCCCTGGTGCTGGCGGGGCTGACGGCCGAGGGAACCACCCGCGTGGCCGACGCCTGGCAGGTGGAGCGCGGCTATGACCGCTTCGTGGACAAGATGCAGCGCCTGGGCGGACGCGTGGCGCGGTGTTGAACGGACGGGACGAACGGGGATCGCATTGGATGGAAAACCGCAATCCAGACGGGACGGCCGCCGCGGCCGGCGGAAACCGGGCCGGCGCCGGCCGCCGGCTTCTGTCGGTGTTGTCCCGGAAATGGCATGGATCGGGGCCGCTGGCGGCCATTTTCCGCAACATGGCCCTGCTGACGTCCGGCGCGATGATGGCGCGGGTGGTGGCGGCGGGATCCGCGCCATTTATCACCCGGATCTACACGCCGGAGCACATGGGGGTGCTGTCGGTGTTCGCGTCGCTGGCGGCCATGCTGATTCCGTTCGTCACGCTGGCCTACAGCACGGCGATCCCGCTGCCCAAGCGCGACGGGATGGCGCTGAATCTGGCGCTGCTGTGCGGGGCGCTGCTGCTGACGATTTCGCCGCTGGTGCTGGTGTTCTTCCTGTTCTTTTCGGAGCCGGTGCTGCAGGCGCTGCACATGGAGCGGCTGCTGCCGTACTGGTGGCTGCTGCCGGTGGCCATCATCGGCACGGGGCTCTACGAGATCGTCAGCCACTGGGCGGTGCGCGACAAGGCATTCAAGTCGCTGGCCCAGACCCAGGTCTGGCAGTCGGTGATCGGGGCGGTTTCGAAGATCGGGCTGGGGCTGCTGGGGCTCAAGCCGCTGGGACTGCTGATCGGGCAGATCCTGATGCAGTCGGGCGGGTCGTGGATGCTGTTCCGGCGGTTCCGGCGGGATCACCGCGGGCTGGCGCGGCAGGTGTCCCTCCGGCGGATGGGATTTCTGCTGCGGCGATACGCGGACTTTCCGAAGTACCGGCTGCCGTCGCAGTTCCTGCTGAGTTTTTCGTCGAAGGCCCCGCTGCTGTTCTTCGCGTGGCACCACGGGGCGGAAGCGACGGGGCAGTTCGGGCTGGCGCTGATGATCATGGCGCTGCCGATGGCGCTGCTGGGGCATACGATCGGGCAGGCCTACTACGCGGAAATTGCGAAGGTGGGCCGCAAGCGGCCGGAGGCGATCTACCAGATCACCCGCGGCATCACCCGCAAGCTGTTCTGGATCAGCGTGCCGCCGTTCCTGATCCTGCTGCTGTTCGGCCCGTGGCTGTTCCAGCTGGTGTTCGGCGACGTGTGGCGGACGGCGGGGGTGTTCGCCAGCATCATGTCGGTCTATCTGCTGACGCAGTTTGTTTCCAGTCCGATCGTGAGCGCGCTGAACGTGTTCGGCAAGCAGACGTATTACTTCCAGATGAACCTGCTGCGGGTGGTGTTCATGGTGGCGCCGTTTCTGGCGGGCTGGTGGCTGGAATTGTCGCAGGCCTGGACGCTGGTGTTGTACAGCCTGTCCATGAGCGCGCTGCGGTTCTATCTGTATTTCAAGATCATGGCGATCATCCGGGAGCAGGCGCCGGGCGGTCCGGCGGCGAGCTCTCCCTAGGCCCCCGATGATCAAGGCGTCCATACTGCGGTTGTTTCACCGTTTCGGCTACCGCCTGGAGCGGCAGGCCGGCCCGGTGGACGTGCGCGCCGCCGGCAACGATCCGCGCCAGTGGCTCGGCCATCCGGTCCGGGGGGTTCTGGTGGCCGCGCCGCGGACGGGCGGGCGGATCCGCTTTTTTCCGCTGGAGCCGGGAACAAACCCGTTTGTGCGCGCGGCGGCGGAGGCGCTGGCGGCGGACGATCCGGGCGGGGCGATCCGCTCCGTGCTGGGCCGGCATTATGAGGCGGTGCAGCCGCGTCGCCTGCAGGACTGGGCCGGGCTGGAGGATGCGGAGGCGCCCGGGCTGCCGGAAGCGCCGGTCTGGGCGGTGCCGGAACCCTGGACGCCGGCCACCCTCGCCCAGAAAACGGCGGCCATGGAGGGCGTGGCCCGGCGGGAGAGCCGGGGGCTGGGGCGGGAATTGTCGGCCGCCCACGGCGACAAGGCCTACGGGCCGGTGACGGAGGACAAGCTGCGGGCGGAAAGCGCGCGGCTGCTCGCGGCGCTGGACTCCATCCGCCGTTCGGGCTACCGGCGCCATGACCGGGCCGACGGCGACATCGAAGCGCTGGTATTCCTGCGGGAGGATGGCGAGTGGCGGTGGCAGGTCAGCCGGGGCCTGCACCGCGCGGCCGTGCTGGCCGCGCTGGAAACCGATCCGATCCCGGTGCGGGTCCGCGGACTGGTGTTTCGGAGCGATGCGGGCGTCTGGCCCAACGTCGTGTCGGGCCTCTACACCCGGCGCGGCGCCGAAAAGATGTTCGACCGGATTTTCGACGGCGCGGGGACGCCCGCGTCGTCCGGCGGCGGCCCGGAGCGGTGAGGCAGAGGGAGGACGGCATGGAACACAAGGCAGACAATCCGCAGGCGTATTCGGCAGACGAACTGGAGGCCCTGACCCGCGAGGGGCACTGGCTGACTCCCTACCGGCTGCCGGACGGGCGCCTGACGCGCCCCGCCGGCGGCCAGGGGTCGCCCAAGGACCGCCGCAAAACCCGCCTGGTGCAGACGTTCGACGTGCAGGGCAAGACCGTGCTGGATATCGGCTGCAGCGAAGGGGTGTACTCCTTCTATCTGGCCGAGCAAGGCGCCACGGTGCTGGGGCTGGATCTGGACGAAACCCGCATCCGGAAGGCGGATTTCATCCGCCGCGCCCTGGGATTCCAACACGTGCGTTTCGAGACCGGCGACATTCTGGATCCGGAATACCGCAAAACGCTGCAGCCGGTGGATTGGATCCTGGCGTGGGGGTTCCTGCACCGGATCCCCGATCCGTTCACGGCGCTGTCGCGGATGGGGTCGCTGTGCGAATGCCTGTCGCTGGAATGGCGCATGCCGGCGATGCTGTTTCCGCCGGGCTTCAGCGGGGCGACGCACGGCCGGCCGGCGGGGAAAGCCCGCCCGGCGGCGGCCGCCGCCGGGGAATGGACGCCGGAGACGGCGGTGTCGGATGCGCCGGAATACTGGCGACTGAACATCGGGGCGGTGAACGCCATGCTGCGGCCGGGCGGCTTCCGCCGTTTCACCGCGAGCACGATCCGGAACGAGAGCAGCTGGCGGCAGGTGGCCGGCCACTGGGCGGCCTTTCTGGTTCACCTGGCGCTGCGGCGGGAGGCCCCGCTGCAGTGGGGGCCGTCGCGGCGGATTCATCTGCTGGCCGAAAAGAATCCGGCGGGAGCCCCCCTCCGCCTGAGCGAGAGCGAACCGTTCCGGCCGGCCGCCTGGGATGGACGATTCGGTGGCTGAACGTCTGAACATTCTGCTGACGACCGATGCCGGCGACACCACCGGCATCGGCGGGCATCTGTACAGCTTCCGGGCGCTGGTCGAGGCGCTGGCGCCGCTGGCGGACTGCGCCGTGGCGGTGTTCGGATGCGCTCAAAGCCCGCCGCTGGCGGATCTGCCCTGCCCGTCGTACCGGGTGTCCTTCGGCCCCGGGCGTCTGCGCCGCCGGGAGCTGGCGGGGTTCCGGCAAATCGTGGACCAGGTAAAGCCCGACGTCATCCATGCGTTCGATCCGATCGCCGGCGCGTTCGCGCGTGCGGCGGCACGGCGGACGGGCTGCGGGCTGCTGCTGACCAAGTGCGGCGGGCCCGATCCCGCGGCGCGCGCCTATCCGTGGGGCTACTTTCCCCGGGTGCCGCGGCTGATCGTGTACAGCCGGGAGAACGAAGACTATTTCCGTTCCCGGCCGGCGTTCCGCGGCACGCAAATCCGGCGCATCCCGAACCGGATCGGCGACGTGGCGGCGGATGCCGGCAAGGTGGCGGCGCTGCGCGCGCGGCTGGATCCCGCCCGCCCGGTCATTCTGCGGATCGGCCGGATTTCGCCCAGCTATTTCCGGACGGCGGAAATGAGCATCCGGCTGGCGGAGCGCCTGGCGTCGGACGGCGTGCCGGTGCAACTGGTGTTTTTGGGGGCGGTGCAGAACGCACAGACCGAGCAGGCCATCCGGGAGCGGCTCGGGCCCCACGGCGCGGTGATCAGCGATCCGGAGCTGACCGGGCAGGCCTCGGCGGTGCTGGACGCCGGGGATCTGGTGGTGGGGACGGGGCGCGGGCTGATGGAGGCCGCGGCGCGAGGCCGGCCCCTGCTGGTGCCGGCGCGCTCCGGCCGCCTGCCGGCGCTGGTGAACGAACGCAACTGGCAGACGCTGTTCGACGGGAATTTTTCCGAGCGCAGCGAAGCGGCCGGGTGGGACGAAGAGCGCAACTATGCCGCCATCCGGGAGGCGCTGACGGATCCCGACGCCCGCCGGCGCCTGTCCGGATTTTCCCGGAACCTGTATGAAGAGCATTTTGCCATGGAGCGGGTGATGGACCTGTACCGGTCCGTGTATGAAGAGGCCCGGGCGCCGGAGCGCGGGGGACGGGCGGATCAGGCGAAGCATTGGCTGTGGATGCTGTGGCGGGCGCAGGGGCGTCCGCTGGCGGCGGCGGCGGATTCCGCCGCGGGAGGCAAGGAGACGCCATGACCATCGTGACCATCGTCGGGGCGCGTCCCCAGTTCATCAAGGCGGCGGCCGTCAGCCGCGAACTGCGCAAGCGGTTCCGCGAAATCCTGGTGCATACCGGCCAGCACTACGACGGCAACATGTCGCAGGTGTTTTTCGACGAACTGGGCATTCCGCGGCCCGACGTGAACCTGGAGATCGGCTCGGGTGCGCACGGGGCGCAGACCGGCGCGATGCTGACGGCGATCGAGGAGGTCCTGCTGCGGGAAAAGCCGGACCGCGTGCTGGTCTATGGCGACACCAATTCGACGCTGGCGGGGGCGCTGGCGGCAGTCAAGCTGCACATTCCCGTGGCGCACGTGGAGGCCGGGCTGCGCAGTTTCAACCGCCGCATGCCGGAGGAAATCAACCGTGTGCTGACCGATCACATCGCCGATTTGCTGTTCTGCCCGAGCCAAACGGCGGTGGACCATCTCGCCGCAGAGGGCATCCGGCACGGCGTCCACCGGGTCGGCGATGTCATGCATGAAGCCCTGATGCATGCCGTCTCCGTGGCGCGCGGAAAATCCGATGTCCTGAACCGCCTGGGCGTGGCGCCGGGGACGTATGCGCTGGCGACGATCCACCGCGCGGAAAACACGGACGACCCCGCGCGGCTGGCGCGGCTGGTGGCGGCGCTGCGGGAAGTGGCGCGGGACAGGCCGGTGCTGTTTCCGGTGCATCCGCGGACGAGGAGCCGGCTGCCGGCGTCGGCGGCCGGGGCCGGCCTGCGCCTGCTGGAGCCGGCGGGCTATCTGGACATGGCCCGGCTGGAGGCGGATGCCGCGGTGATCCTGACCGACTCCGGCGGCATCCAGAAGGAAGCCTACTGGCTGCGGGTGCCGTGCGTGACCCTGCGGGAAGAAACCGAATGGGTGGAAACCGTGCAGCAGGGCTGGAATGTTCTGGCCGGCGCCGAACCGGAGGTGATCGTGACGGCGGCGAACCGGCCCCGGCGTCCGGAGGCCGGAGAAGACGCCTATGCCGGGGCCGGAAGCGTGGAGCGGCTGGTGGCTGAGCTTGCGCGCAAAGACGGCCCGGAACGGAAACCGGCGGAATGATCGTTTGCCCGGAAGAGCGGATCCGGCGGAGCTGGCAGCGGCTGGCCGTCGTGTGGGCGCTGTACTATTTCGCCGCCTTCACGCTGGGGCAGATTCCCCAGTTCGTGCAGCGGACCATCTGGATGGGGGCGGGGCTGGTGGCCGTGGCGACCGTGCCGGTGCTGTGGCGGCATGTGCGCCTGCGGGACCTGCCCCGGGAGGGCGTGCTGCTGATGGGCTTTTCGCTCTGGGCCATGCTGGGCGGGATATTCGTGACGGATGCCGCGATGTTCCGGCTCTTTCTGAAGCTGGTGCTGGAACTGACGATGATCGTGACGGTGCTGTCGCTGGTGATGGAACGCTCCGGCTCGATGCATTGGCTGTATCTGGCCTATTTCGGCGTGGCCATTTTCCGCGTGGTGTACGGGCAGGGGCCCATCAGTTTCGACCGCATTGCGGATACGCGGGTGGTGGAGCGGATTGCCGGGGCCAATGCCGTGGGGTTCTACTGCGTGCTGGGCATCATCGGCATGCTGGCGCTGATGCAGGAGGTGAAGAGCCTGTGGCTGCGGGGGGGGCTGGCGGCCGGCGGCGTCATCGCCCTGTACGGCGTGGTGCTGTCCGCTTCCCGCGGGGCGTTTGTCGCGTTGATCGCCACGGCGGTTCTCTGGCCGGTTCTGTGCATGGTGGGCGGGTCCAAGGACAAGTCGAAGGCCGTCGTCGGCGCGCTGGTCGTGCTGGTGCTGGCGTACTGGATGTTCCAGTTCGTCGTGGAATCCACCTATCTCGGGGTTCGTTTCACCAACGCCACGCAGCTGGAGGACGGCAGCAGCCAGACGCGCCTGGAACTGTTCCTGACGGGCCTGCGCGTGTTTGCGCAGAATCCGATCTTCGGCACCGGGCTGGGGCAGTTCGGCGTGGTGTCGCGCACCGGGCATTACGCCCACAACGAGTTTGCGGAAATCATCGCCACGACAGGCCTGCCGGGGTTCCTGATGTATTTTTCCATCCATCTGCTGGTCTGGCGGCGGCTGACGGGATGCCTGCGGCGGGTGGCAGACCCCTTGATCGGCTATCGCATCAACATGGCGCGTCTGATCGTGCTGATTCTGGTGCTGTCGGGGTTTCTGTCGCGGCCGAATTTCATTGCGCAGGACACGATGTTTTTGCTGGGACTGGTGGTAGGCGTTTCGCACTGGGCGGAGCGCACGGTGCGCCTGGCGGCCGGGCAGGGCGCCGCCGCGGTGGCCCCCGCCTGGGCGGCGACGGGCTGGGAGGCGCCGGGATGGGGGCCGCCGGCTCCCGCCGGGTGGGGCGCCGGCTTTTCGGGATCGCCCATGGTCCCGGCGGCTTCCGGCCTGCCGGCTTTCAATCGGAGAACGTGACATGGCGGCTTTTCTATCCCGATGGGTCCGGTCTGCATCGGCGGGGATTCCCGCCGGCCTGCGCCGCGCCGTGAAACGGCGGCTGGATGCGCGGGCGGTGAGTGCCCGCGAGGCGGCGGCCCGCGCGGAGCTGGTTCGCTCGGCGGTGCGCCTGTCGGACGCCTGCCTGTCGGAGATCGCCGATCGCGCCGACTGGGATCGCCGCCGCCCCGAGGCGCGCCGGTGCCTGCGCGACATGCTGGGGCTGGAGCCGCTGCCGGAGCGGACGCCGCTGAAGGCGCGGATGACGGGCGGGTGGGAGCGGGCGGACTACCGGGCGGAAAAATGGGTGTTCGAAAGCCGACCGGGACTGTACGTCACCGGCCATTTCTACCTGCCGAAGAATGCGGACGGACCGGTGCCGGCCGTCGTGTATCTGAACGGACACTGGGCTTCGCTGGACGGGGCGAAGACCGGTTTCCAGGACCGGTATCTCTGGTATCCCGCGCACGGGTTTGCGCTGCTGGTGCTGGACCCGGTTGGCTACGGGGAAATTCCCGGCATCCATCCGGGCACCAATCGCCTGCAGCAGTGGCACTGGCTGTCGCTGGGCTACACGCCGGCCGGCGTGGAGGTCTGGAACGCCATGCGGGCGCTGGACTGGCTCGAAACCCGTCCCGAGGTGGATGCGGCGCGGGTCGGCGCCACGGGCATTTCCGGCGGCGGCGTCATCACCCAGTTCTGGGCGGCGCTCGACGAGCGCGTCGCCGCGGCGGCGCCGTCGTGCTCGACCTATACCCTCGGCACGCAGGCGGCCCGGGGCCTGATTCCCCAGCAGTGCGACTGCACCTATTATCCCAATGTGCACGGCATGGATTTCCCGGAAGTTCTGGCGCTGATCGCCCCGCGGCCGCTGCTGGTTCTGGGCGGACGCCGGGATGTCATCTTCCCGCCCGAGGGGTTCCGCGAGGCGGTTCGCCGCGCCCGGAAAATCTACGGTCTGTGCGGGCCGGACGGCGGCGGGCGCATCCGCCTGGTGGAGTCCGGGGCCGGGCATGCCGATCCGCCGCATTTCCTGCAGGAAACCCGTCAATGGATGTGCCGCTGGCTGCGGGGAGAATCCGTGCCGGCGTCCGAGGCGGCCGCGGCAGGGCCGCCCCCGCAACCGCCGGAAACCCTGCGCTGCCTGACGGCGGTGCCGGACGATGCGCTGAACGGCCTGATCCAGGATCAATGGATCCGCTGTCCGGCGCCTCCGGAGCCGGCCACCCGCGGGGAGTGGCAGCGCCGCCGCGAGGAAATCCTGTCGGGCTTGCGCTCCACGGTGCTGGGGGGATTTCCGCAGGAGGAGATTCCCTTCCGCACGCGGGCGTTCGCCGCCAGCGGGGGCTATGCCGGGGAGATGGCCCGGTTCCGCGGTTACCAGTTCGATGCCGAGGCGGGGGTGCCGGTCAAGGCGTGCCTGCTGACGCCGAAGGACAAGACGGGCCCGCTGCCGCTGGTCATCTGGACGCGGTCGCCCGGCGAACCGGTCATCTTTCCGGATCTGGATGAATTCTTCCCGATCCTGCGCACGCATGCGCTGGCAATCCTGTCGCCGCGTTTTTCGGAACGGCCGCTGACCGCCCACGCGCATGCCGACCTCGAACGCACGGCGGCGCTGACCGGCCGGAGCCTGTCGGCTCTGTGCATCCGGGACATTCTGCGGACGGCGGCGTGGGCCGTGCGCGACCGCGGCATCGAGCCGTCGGACATCACCGTGTACGGCGCGGGCGAAGCGGGCGTGGCCGGGCTGTATGCCGCGCTGCTCGAACCGTCCATCGGCCACGTGATTCTGCGCGATCCGCCAAGCTCGCATTGGATCGGGCCGGCGCTGCCCATGATCCTCCGGCTGACCGATCTGGACGAAGCCGCGGGAGCGCTGGCCCCGCGCCGCCTGACGCGGGTGGCGCGCCGGCCGGAGGAATGGCCCCGGACCCGCGCGGGCTATGACCGGATGGAGGCGTCCGCGGCGTACCGCCGGGCGGACAGCATGGCAGATGCGCTGCGGGACGCGGCAACGGGAGCGGGTTCATGCTGACGGAAGCGCAATACGCGGAGCAGCAGCGCCGGCTGGGCCGGCGCCTTCACGAGCACGACGGCGTGTGGTGGGAGGAAATCCGCCGTTTCTACTGCAAGCCGGCCTTTGTGTACAAGGCCTTCGATCGCGGGTCGGCGCGGCCGGCCCGGAGCCGGAGCTGGCTGGGCTACAGCCATCCGGTGCCCGACGCCGGCCAGGCCAACCGGTTCCTGCCCGTGATGGCGCTGACGCGCGACCAACTGGACGGATTCGGCCTGCCGGCCCTGCCCCAGAAAAAGCGCAACCAGGTCCGCCGTGCCCTGGAACGCTGCGAAGTCCGTCCCCTGGCCGATGTGGGTTCCTGCCTGGAGCGCCTCCGCGAGATCAATCTGTCCCAGGTCCGGCGCCACGACCAGGGCGGCGGCTCCGAGGTGTCCGCGCGGCGCTATACGGCGGAGGCGGAGGCCTGGCGGGAGCAAATGCGGAACGAGGCGGCCCTCGAGGGCCGGGAATGGTGGGGGGCCTTCGTGGACGGCGTGTTGGCCGCCTACCTGCGCACGTTCCAGGTGGACGGCATCCGGATCATCCAGCAGGCCAAGGCCGACACGGATTATCTCAAGGCCTGTCCGATGGACGCGCTCTACTTCACGGTGCTGAGCCGGGCCGCGGCCGATCCCGCCTGCCGGATCCTGTTCAACGGCCGCCCCCAGCATCCCAGCCTGAATCATTACAAGGAGCAGTTTCTGTTCCGGGCGGACGAGCTGCCGTACTATTCCAGCCATGCCGGGCTGGTGGAACTGGGCAAGCGCGTCCTGCGGCTGCGGCAGCAGATCCGCCGCGCCCTGCGGAAGGCGGCCCCGCCGCCCGCGGTGGAACCGGATTCCGGGGAGACGGCATCATGAAGCTGGAAGACTATCTGCGCCAAGAGGCGGGCATCCGGTCCGGCGTGCATGTTCACCACGGCGTCTGGTGGAAGAACACCTCCTGGGGCTGCTGCCAGCCGCTGTATCCGCTGCAGGAAATTCCGCCGGGTTCCGCCCGGCCCGCTCCGCTGAAGTCGTTCATCCGCTATTCGCACGTGGTGCCGGCCGGCACGCTTCCCGGGGCCCGCACGCGGACGCGCTGGGTGATCCAGGGCGACAACCTGAAGATCTACAGCCTGGCGAACATCGCCGACCGCAAGCGCCGCCAGGCGATCAACAAGGCGGTCCGCTGCGGTTTCAAGACGGACATGATCACGGAACTGGAACCCTGGCGCCGAGACCTCCATGACATTTACATCTCGAACGCCGCGCGCAACCGGCACGGCCTGCCTCCGGAGTGGTACGTCGAGCATGAAGAGGAGTGGTGGCGCAATCTCGCGCGCGAGCACGCGCTGCCCGGCCGCGACTGGTTCGGCGCCTTTCAAAACGGCAAGCTGGTGGCGTTTTTGTACAACTGCCTGGTGGACGACACGGCCGTCATGCTGGTGGCCAAAAGCCATCGGGACTATCTGTCGGCGGATCCCAACGATCTGCTGTGGTTCGACTCGTTCCTGCACTACCAGGCGCTGCCGGAATGCCGGCGGATTGACGCCGGCTGGGCCATTCCCGTCCCGCCCACCGTGGACTGGCGGAAGCGCAGCCTGGGCTTCGAACCGGCCGAACTGCCCGTCTTCGGGAAAACCAACCGCTTCGCGACGGGGGCGATCCGGGGCGCGCTGGCCCTGGCGCGCCCGTGGCTGAATCGGGGCGATCCCGGCGCCAACCGGGGCTGGCGGTTCAAGGCGCGGACCATTCAAAAGCGGCTGGACGAACTGGACGGAGAAGGCTGATGCGCATTGCCTTCATTGCCGGCAACTATCCCACGGCGAGCCGGCCGGGGCCGGGCACCTTCGTCCGCCAGTTTGTCCGGGCCATGGCGCGGCAGGGCAACGACTGCGCGGTCGTGGGGCCGGTCAGCGTGTTTGACCGCCGTTTCGGTCCGCTGCCGCCGGCCTGCGCCGGTGAACAAGTGGACGGCGGGCCGCCGGTCGGCGTGCATCGTCCGCGCTATGTGTCGTTTTCCTCCCGCCGCCTGGGGGGCTTTCATACGGGGCGCTGGACCCATGCCGGCTTTGTCCGGTCGGCGCTGGCCGCGGTGGAGCGCCTGTCGCCCCGTCCGGATCTGGTGTACGGGCATTTCCTGTATCCCGCCGGGCATGCGGCGGTCCTGGCCGGCCGGCGCCTGGGCGTGCCGTCGGTCGCGGGTGTGGGCGAAGGCGAATTCTGGACGGTGGAGCCGTTCGGGTTCGCCCGCGCCGCGCGGGACCTGGCGGATGCCACCGCGTTTCTGGCGGTTTCGACCTGCATCCGGGAGGCGCTGGAAGCCCGCCTGAATGTTCCCGCGCGCAAAATCAAAGTCTTTCCCAACGGCGTGGACACCGCCCGCTTCCGGCCCGGTGACCGGCCGGCCCTGCGCCGGAAACGGGGGCTGCCGGCGGAAGCGTTTCTGGTGGGTTTTGCCGGCCCGTTCATTGCGCAGAAAGGCTATCCCGAACTGGTTCGGGCCGTCGCCGGGCTGCCGGATGTGCGCCTGGTGCTGCTGGGGCGGGGGACGCATCCCGCCGGGGATCCGCAGACCGCCTTTTGCGGAACGGTGCCCCACGACGACATGGCGGACTATCTCGGAGCCTGCGATGTGTTCGTCCTGCCGACCCGCATCGAAGGGTCGTGCAATTCGGTCATCGAAGCCATGGCGTGCGGATTGCCCGTCATTACCGCCAGCGGGCGCCACATGGATGACATCGTGGACGACGGCATGGCCATTCGCGTGAATCCCGCGGATGCCGGCGCCATCCGCGCCGCCATCCTGGCCCTGCGGGACGATCCGGACCGCCGCCGGCGCATGGCGGCTGCGGGCGTCGCCAAGGCGAAAACCCTGGAGTTGAACGAGCGCGCGCGCCGGGTCACGGCCTGGCTGGAATCGGTGGCGACGGCCGGCGGAGCGGAATCGTGAGCGACCTGACCGGCATCCGCGTGGGCATGGCGACCAGCGGGCATCCCGCGGACGACGACCGCATCTTTTACAAGGAGGCCCGCAGCCTGGCCCGGGCCGGCGCCGATGTCTGCGTGCTCTGCGCGCGCGGAAAGCCGTTTCCCGAACGGACCGACGGCGTGCGTTTCGCCCATTACGACGGCGGCGGCAGCCTGAAAGACCGCTTTCGGACCGTGGAGCCGCTGGCGCAGGCCATTGCCGACCGGCATTTCGACATTGTGCACTGCCACGAACCGGACGGGCTGGTGGCGGCGCTCCGGGCCAAGCGGCGCACGGGAGTGAAGGTGATTTTCGACAGCCATGAGCTGTGGGCGGGCGTGGCGGCGGTGCGGTTCCCGAAACCGCTGTGGCCGGCGGCGATGGCCGTCTATCGCGCGGCGGAACGCCGCTGGCTGGCGCAATGCGATGCCGCCATCGGCGCCAGCGAGGCCATTACGGAGGAATTGGCCGCGGTCCTGGGGCCGGCCCGGACCGCGACCCTTCTCAACGTGCCCGTGGTGGAACTTTTCGGCGAGGGCGGGGGGCGCGGGCCGGAGGATCAGACCATCCTGTGCCACGACGGCAGCCTGACCTTCGTGCGCGGGCTCAAGACGATGGCCGAAGCGGTACGCCTGCTGGCGGCCCGGCATCGCGTCGTGCTGAAAATCGTCGGCGACGTGTTCGGCGCGGAGAAGGATTGGCTGGAGGCCTTTGTGGCCCGGCATGGCCTGCAGCACGCGGTCGTCCGGACCGGCTGGCTGCCCTACACCGATGTCGGACAGGCCATCGCTTCGTGCCACATCGGACTGATCGCCTTCCAGCCGACGCCGAATCACCGCATCGCCGCGCCCAACAAATGCTTCAACTATCTCCTGTACGGGCTGCCCGTCGTCGGTCCCGCGTTTCCCCGTTCGCATTTCGCCGTCCTGGCCCGGGAAGGCGCCGCCGTGCTCGCCGATCCGGAATCGCCGGAATCCTATGCGGAGGCGATTTCGAAACTGATCACCGACCGGGCGGCGATGCCGGCGATGTCCGGGCAGGCGCGGCGGCTGTCCGAGACGAAATACCGCTGGCATCACATGGAGCCCGTGCTGCTGGATCTGTACCGCCGCGTGCTCGCCGGAGCGAAGACCTGATGAAGATACGGGAACTGACATCGTCGGAACGGCCGGCCTGGAACGAACTGGCCCGCCGGCACGGGTCGCTGTTCAACCGCCTGGACTGGCTGGATCTGTTCGGGAACCGGATGCGCCTGCTGGGATTGTTTGACGGGGGCGGCACCCTTGTGGGCGGGGCGGCGGTCTATGCCGAGCGCCGCGCGGGGTTGACGGTGTTCCGCCGCGCGCCCTTCACCCCGTCGTGCGGACCGTTCCTGGCGGTGAAATCCAGCAATCCGGTGGCGGTGCTGGAGGAGCGCCGCGCGGCCGCGGAGTGCCTGGCGTCCTGGCTGGACGACCGGCATCCGGCGCTCTGCATGCTGCCGCTGGACCGGCGCATTTCCGATGCGCTGCCGTTTTTCTGGCGCGGTTTCAAGGTGGTGCCGCAGTACACGTATCTGCTCGATCTGGCGCCGCCCCTGGAGCAGATTCGCAGGCAGATGTCCCCGGACCGCCGCAACGACGTCTCCAAGGCGGTCCGCGACGGCGTGACCGCGCGTCCGGCGCAGGGACCGGACGAGGTGCGCGACCTGGTGCTGGCGACGTTCGGACGGCAGGCCAAAGGCGTGGACCGCGACGTGCTGGAGGGTATCCTGACCCGCTATGCCCGGCCCGGCAACCACTACGCCTATGTCGCCTGCCGCGACGGGGCGCCCATCGCCGCCTGCTTTGTCGTACACGACGAACGGACCGCCTATTACCTGCTGGGCGGGTACCGCGCCGAAAACCGCCATCACGGCGCGGGCGCTCTGGCCGTCTGGGAGGCGATCCGCCATGCGAAGGAAGCCGGCCTGGAAACCTTCGATTTCGAGGGGTCCGTCATTCCGCCCATTGAGCGCTTTTTCCGGGGATTCGGCGGCCGGCTGACGCCGTATTACACGGTCAACAAGGGCTGGCGGCCGCTGGAAACCGCCATGAAATTCCTGCGGAGGGGATTTTTCTGATGGACGACCGTTCCAGGCCGGCCTGCATTTCCTCCGGGGAGCTGCTGGAGTCCAATACGCTGGCGCGCGGGCTGGCGATTCTGGCGGTGGTGGCCTGTCACATTCCCTATGCCCACGAATTCTGGAAGCCGCTGTGGCTGTTTGCCAGCGCCGGCAAGCTGGCGGTTTCGGTCTTTCTGTTTTCATCGGGTCTGCTGCTGCAGGCCGGAGTGAACCGGGCCGGCGGACGGGTGGACCCCGTTGCCTGGCTGAAGCGGCGCTTCTGGCGCATCTACCCGGTGTACTGGATTTCGCTGGCGGTCACGCTGCTGTTCGCCTGGCTCCTGCGCGGCCGGCTCTATGATCCGGGCGCGCTGCTGGCCAACGCGGCGGGCATTCCCATGTGGCTGCGCCAGCCCGTCGTGTCCGGCGGCTATACGGCGCCGTTCTGGTTCATTTCGCTGCTCCTGCCGTGCTATGCGCTTTTCCTGGCGGCCTGCCGCATCCGCCGAAAGGAGTTCCTCGCGGCGGGCGCGCTGGCGCTGTCCTGCTGGGCCCTGCGGGCCGGCGGCTTCATGGAGGCGGCCGTCGTGGCATTTCCGTCGTTCTTTGCCGGCATGCTGCTGGCCGACCGCCTGGCGGCGCGGGGCGAGGCGTCGTCCGACGCGCGCCTTCATCTCGCGCTGTTTCTTCCGTTGCTGGCGTTTCTGGGACTGGTGTTCAAGGGTCGCCAGTTTTTCCAGTGGGGCGAGGAGATGTCGGGTTGGCTGGACATGGCCGGCTGCGCCGGGCTGACGATCATTCCCTGGCCCGCGCTGGTCCTGGTGGCCTGGCTGCAGAAAACGCTGAAGCGGGCGGCACCCGCGGTGCTGCGCGTCCTGCTGCGGGTGTCGGGCATGGCCTTTGCGCTGTACTGCATCCACGAGCCGCTGCTGGCGGTGCTGGAAAAAGCCAGCGCGGCGGGGCATCCCTGGGCCGGGCTGCTGGCTTATGCGGCGGCCGTGCTGCTGGCGGCCGGCGCGCTGGATGCCGTGGATCGGAAACTCCGGGGCGGCGCGGCATGAGACGCCTGGTCCATCTGCTGCGGCGATTCGTGCTGGACCGGCGCCGCGTCGGTTTCTACGGCTGGGATCCCCGGCAGGGATCCGGCGCGGCCGACCCGCAGGTGCGGGTGTACGAGCGATGGCAGGACATTCCCCGTCACTTCCGAACCGTTGCAGTGCCTTCGCCATGGACCGATGCCATGTTCTACCGGATGAAGCGCGGCCGGGCGAAGCTGCTGTGCCTGTCGGAAGACGGCCGCCGCCTGCAGGCCTACGGGTGGGTGCAGGACTGGAGTCCGTTCCGCCGTCGCTTCGGCGCCGTGGCCCGCGAGGGCACGATGCTGGGGTTCTACTGGACGGCGCCGGAGGAGCGCGGGCGGGGACTTTACGGGCGGCTGCTCGCCCACAGCCTGACGGTATGCGACCTCGGGCGTCCGGTCCTGATCGCCGCCTCGCCGCAGAACCGCGCCTCGCGGCGCGGCATCGAAAAAGCGGGCTTCCGGCCGCTGGGCGAATGGGAAACACTCACGGTATTCCGCTGGTTTTCGCGGATGCGCCGGGTGTCCGGTCCCGGCGGGGAGGGGACGGCATGAGCTGGATGGAGCGCTATGCCGAGATGCTGCGGCAAAAGAACACGCCGTTTGTGCTTCTCGACGGCGGGTTGTTCGTGCGCCGGGCGGGCTGGATCGCGCCGATCGGCCCGGCGGCCGGGCGGATAGCGCTCGAGCCCGCGCAAGGCCGCCGCCTGCTGCACGAACTGGGCGGTCTCTGGGTGCAGTGGACGGACGGATTCGGTCCGCATGCCGCCGGGTCGGACTGGTACGCGCTGACCTGCCGGACGCATGTCCCCGTGGACGACGTGGCGTCTCAGAACGCCCGCAAGCATATCCGGCGCGGCCTGAAGCGCTGTGAGGTCCGGCAGGTGGATGCGCAGGAGATCGCGAAGAACGGCTACGAGACCTATTGCGCCGCCGTGCGCGGCTACGGCACCGGCGCCGCCCTGCCCGCGCGGGAGGAATTCGCCCGGCGGGTTCTGAGCGACGAACCGTTCGGCGACATCCGCCACCAATGGGCGGCCTATCACGAAGGGAAGCTCATCGGCTTCAACCAGAACCTGGTCTATGACCGCATCGAGGTGGACTACACGCTGGGCAAGTACCATCCCGATTACCTGAAGCACTACCCCGCCTATGCGCTGTTCCAGACCATGAACGAGTACTATCTCGTGCAGCAGGGCTTCGAATACATCAACGCCGGGTCCCGTTCCATCTCGCACGACACCGAGATCCAGGACTTCCTGATCCGCCTGTTTAATTTCCGCAAGGAGCCCCTCCGGCTGCATGTGCAGTACCGCGCGCCGCTCGGCCTGCTGGCGGGCCTGGCCCGTCCGTTCCGGCGCTGGGTGCGGCCCTTGTCGCCCCGAGCGGCCGCCGTCCTGGAACTGGATCGCCTTCGTACCCGGTGACACCATGAACCGCATTCCTTCCACCCGCTGGCCGGACCACCGGCCGTTTGCATTGTTTCTGTCGCACGATGTTGACCAGATCCACGACCGGGAACTGTTCCGCATCCTGGCCGATGTGAATCACGTGCGGCGGATGCTCGCGCAGGGCGAACGGGGGAACCTCCGCCTGGCCCTGCGGCGCATCGCCCGCGCCCTGGTTGCCCCCAAGCCGGCGGAACGGGATTTCCGGACCCTCCTGGACATCGAGGCGCGGCATGGATTCCGCTCCACCTTCTTTGTGCTGCACGATCCCTACTGGAGCCGCCATGGCCCGCGCTACCGCCTGACCTGCCCGGAGCTCCGGCGCATCGCGGACCGGATCCGCGCGGCCGGCGGCGAAATCGGCCTGCATGGAGGCGTGCTGCGCCTCGACCGGGCAGAGGCCTATCGGGAAAGCCGCGACGCCCTGCGCGCGGCGCTGGGCGTGGAAGCCGTCGGCATCCGCAACCACCTCCTGCGCTTTTCGGGCGCGGACACCTGGGCCGCTCAGGAAGCCGCCGGATTCGAGTACGACGCCACATTCGGGTTTGCCGATCGTCCCGGCGCGCGCGAGGGGCGGATGTTTCCGTTCTTCCCCGAAAAACGGAACATCCTCGAGCTGCCCCTGACCGTCATGGATGTCACGCTCTTCCGGAACCTGGCGCTGGACGGTCCGGCAGCGCTGGAGGCGGCCTGGGCGGCGATCGAGCCGGTGATCGATGCCGGGGGTCTGGTGTCGCTGCTGTGGCACAACAACTACTTCAACGAACCGGAGTATGCCGACTGGCAATGGACCTATGAACGCCTGCTGGAACGCCTGGCCGCGCAGAACCCCTGGTGCGCGCCCGGCGCCGAAATCGCCGCCTGGTGGCGGGCTTTGCCGGAAAATAGCCCTTTGGCGGGGGAAGCAACCACGGTAGAATAAAGACCATGGGCGACTGGATCATGGCAATCTGTCTCGGCGGCGCGAGCGGCGTTTTTCTGCTCAGCAAGTGTCTGTTCCTGGCCCCTTATCCCGCCGGGTGGCTCATGCTGGCGGCCAATCTGGCCTATGAAGTGGCGGAACGGAAAACCCGCCTCAGCCGCCGGGCGCTGGATGCGGCGGCGTGGGCGGGACTGTCGCTGGGGTTCGGGCTGTGGGCCGGCGCCTGGGCGGGGTGGGCGGCCTCCCTTGTCCTGGGCATGGCGTGGCTCGGTGCGCTTCGGGCCGATGCCGAATGGAAAGCGGCTCGTCCCGCCCGGCAGGCACGGGATCTCGACGGCCGTGTACCGCTTCCCGTTCCCCGGCTGGCCGTGGTGCTTCGCGGTCCGGTGCTGGAACGGAACCGCTCGGGGTATGACCTGGGCGACTGGCCCGAACGGTGCGAGCAGGAATACGAAGTGCTGGTGCTGAACCCCTCTTCCGTTCCCGCCCAGCTGCCGGTGGAAATCCGCGTGACCTCCGCCACGGCCCAGATCGAAGTGCGGGGATCCGCGGGCGGCGAGCGGCCGGGACCCGGATGCGGCGAAATCGTCAGCATGAAATTCTCCCTGTTTGCGCCCCAGTGCGGTCCCGGGGGCGAAGTCCGCCTGCATGTCCAGCACGGCGATTTCCATTTCCGCCGCACCCTGCGCGTGCGCTCGGTGCTGCCGCCGGGCCGGAGCCTGCGCGGAGCATCCATCCGCCGCTGGAAGCACGGCGCCCGGGGGGCCTTTGTGTGGCGCGGCGACCAGGATTTGGTCGATCCCGCCACGTTTCAGTCGGAAGAAGGCCTGCGTGCGACGCTGGGCATGGCCCGGCGCTTCCGCATGCCCAGCAGCCTGATGCTGTCCTCGCGCCTGAGCCTGCTGCCCGGCGAACACCGCCGGTTCTGCGAACGGTTCGGCTGGAACCGCCGGACCGAAGACATCCCGTCGTTCATCCGGTTTCTCCGGGAGCAGGCGGACCTGTCGGCGGAGCAGGAATGGCCCGTGGAGACGAGCCGCCCTTACGCCGCGGAGATCGGCAACCACATGCATCTGCACTACGGCACCCATGCCGCGGCCGATCCCGGCAACGGCTGGAAAAGCCATGCGGGCATCGGTGCGGGGCATTATCCCTGGCTCAGCCGTCATCCGGCGGATTCCTTTGCCGAACAGCGCGACAACGCCCGGGAGGGATCGCGGGTGCTGCGCGAAACCCTGGGGGTCGAACCCGTCAGTTTCACGATCCCCAGCGACGTGTTCGACGGCCACACCGCCCGGGCGATGGAGGCGGCCGGCCTGGAGGTCGGATCCGAAACGGACTGTCCCAAATGGAGAAAACTGGTCTGGCTCGGTCCGCCGCACCATCCCGAAGGCTGCGAGCGTTTCGTGGAGCTGCCGCGGATGCATCCGCGGGACCCCGAGAACGCCTTTCAACTGGCCATGGCGAAATTCTGGGTGGGCGTTGCGCGTCGCTCCGGGCGGGCGCTGGTCTTTCTGGCCCATCATCATCTGATGCGCTACAAGGGTGGCGAAAGCGCGGCGCTGGTCGAAGAGATGCTGCACCATGTGCTCGCGGACAACGACGGCGACCTCTTTGCCGGCACGCTGACGTCCGTGGGCCGCTACTGGCGCGATGTGCTGAGCCCGCGCACCCGCTGCGTGAAGGTGCAGGTGGACGGGGCCCGCGTCACCGTGGTGAATTCAGGTCCCCGGGCGCTGAACGGCCTGCCGCTCGAACTCGACTTCGGCGGCGGCCGGCGGCAATTGCGGTTGGTGGACGTCGGCGCGGAGGCCACGGTGAATCTGGAGATATGACTCCGACGGAATTCGACATTCATCATTCCAAATTCGACATTCATAAGCATGAAATCCGACACACATCCTCCCGTCCTGCTGCTGGGGGCGGATGAAAACGAAAGCCTGCCGGTGCTGGCGAATCTGCACCGCCACGGGGTGCCGGTGACGGCTGCCGCCCCGCGGCGGCTCGCCATGGGGCTGTTTTCGCGCTATCCGGTCCGCCGGCTGATTTCGCCCCATCCGAACAGCGAGCCGGAGGCGTTTGTCGCCTGGGTGGAAGAGACCGTGAAGGGCGGAGACTATCCCGTCACGATGGTGTGCGGCGAAACCGCGACGTGGCTGCTGGCACAGGCGAAAGAGCGCCTGGCGCCGTTCACGCGCCTCCCGCTGGTGGACATGGACCGGTTTTTCCTCTGCCGCGACAAGTCCCGGACCATGAAGGAGGCCGAGCGGCTGGGCATTCCCGTTCCGAAAACCTGGTATCCGGACGAGGCCGGCATCGATGCCGTGGCGAAGGACATTCCGGCCTGGCCGGTGGTGCTCAAGCCCTGCATCAGCAACGGCGCGCGCGGCATCAGCTATCCGAAGAACGCGGACGAGCTGAAGGCGATGTACGAAACCACGCGCGCCGAATACCCAAGCTGCATCGTGCAGGAGTTTGTTCCGCACTCGGGCATGCAGTACAAGGCCGAGGTCATTCTGGATGATGCCGGCCGCGCGCTGTGCGGCGGCGTCTATGACAAGCCGCGCTTCTATCCGCCCACGGGCGGGTCCAGCACGCTCAATTCCACCGTGGACCGCCCCGACATCCTCGATGCCGCCACCCGCTTCCTGCAGGGCATCGGCTGGTACGGGATGGGCGATTGCGATTTCATCGAGGATCCGCGCGACCGCGTGCCGAAACTGATGGAGGTCAATCCGCGCTTCACCCGCAGCATCAAGATCCTGGTCGAGGCGGGGCTGGACGTTCCGTATATCCTGTACCGGCTGGCGCTGGGCCTGCCGGTGGAGCCGCAGTTCCGGTACCGGAAGGGCCTGTTCATGCGCTATTTCCTCAGCGACTGCGTCTGGTTCCTGCGGTCGCCCGACCGCTTCCAGGCGCGGCCGAGCTTCTTCTGGTTCTTCGGACGCAACCTGCGGGACGAAATTTTCTCCTGGGCCGATCCCTTGCCGACGGTTGCCTATGTCCTGGTGTTCTTTTCGCGGCTCCTCAGCCGGAAAGAACGGAAGTTTCTGCTGAGGACCGGCGCCAGGCGGACAACCTCCTGATTCTGCGTCCACGGAATCCCATGCGCATTCTCTACATCCACCAGTTTTTCGCCGGTCCGGACTCCCCCGGGCCGGCCCAGCCGCGTGCACTGGTACGGCGGCTGGCGGAGCGCGGCCATGCGGTCGAGGTGCTCGCGTGCGATTTGAATGCCTACAACGAGCAGGCGGAACCGGAGGAGACGACGGAGATGCCCGGCGGAGGCTCCGTGCGGGTCCGCCGCCTGCCCGTGCCCTCCGGCCTGCGCGCCAGCCTCGCCAACCGGCTGAAAACCTACGGCACCTTCGCCTGGCGGGCCTGGCGGTTCGGCCGGCGTCAGCCCGCGCCGGATGTTGTCATGGCGAGCATTCAGCCGCTGTTCGGCGGCGTGGCCGCTCTGCGGCTGGCCCGCCGCTGGCGCCGGCCCTTCCTGCTGGAAATCCGCGATCTGTGGCCGGATGCCCTCGTGGTCAAGAAGGCCATCGCGCCCTGGCAGGCCGCCCCGCTGCAGGCGCTGGCGCGCTCGTTGTACGCGGGCGCGGACCGCGTGGTTTGCCTGACGCCGGGCCTGAAAACAGAAATCCTGGCCAAGGGGATTTCGCCGGCGCGGGTGGATGTGTTCCCGAACGGCTGCGACGAAACCCAGTTCCGGATTCCGCCCGGCGGGCGCGAACGCCTGCGGACCGAGCTGGGCTGGTCGGATTCGTTCGTCGCGGTGTACACGGGCACCCATACGGAAGTGACGGCCATGGACACCATCGTGCGTGCGGCGGCGGCCCTGCGGGATCGGCGCGACATCCGTCTGGACCTGTTCGGCACGGGACAAAGCAAGCCGGGGGCCATCGCCCTGGCGCGCGAACTGGGGCTGGACAACATCCATTTCCACGATCCGGTGCCGAAAAGCCGGGTTCCCGCCATCCTGGCGGCCGCGGACGCCGGCCTCATGACACTGTTCCGCAGCCCGCTGATTCATATTTATTTTGAAAACAAGTTCATTGATTACATGGGCGCGGGTTTGCCCATCATGGCTTCGCTGGAAGGCGTGCAGGCGGACCTGATCCGTCAGGCCGGCGCGGGCGTCGTGGTGCCGACTTTCGATTCCGAAGCGCTGGCCCGGGCCATCACCGAGGCCGCCGACCATCCGGAGCAGCGCCGGGCCATGGGCGAAGCCGGTCATCGTTTCATTCGCAGCCGCCTGGCGCAGCCCGATATCCTGAACCGCTATGCGGAGGTGCTGGAAGCCGTCGCGCAAGGGCAGGCCGGCTCCATGCCGCCCTGGGATCCGTTCCAGGAGAGAGGGGACGGGGGACAGGAGACAGGGGGCGGGAGCCGATGAAAGTGATCCTGATGATTATCGGCGGCGCGCTGGTGGCGTGGGTGGCGCTGGCGCGGTGTCTCTTTCTGGCCCGCTGGCGCGCTGGCTGGGCGATGTACCTGGCCAATGTCGCATGGGAAATCTTTCCGAAGAAACTCGGGTTGGGGCGGTTCCAACTGGAGGCGGTGGCGGCTCTGCTGGGGTTGGCCCTGCTGATTTGCGGGGGGGCATCTTGGGTTGTCGCCGGAGTTGCAGGCGCGGCGCTGGTGGCGCTGGAGGCGGCCAATCGGCGGCTGGCCCGACGGCTGGTGCAAGGGCCGTTTGACCATGCCTTGATTCTGACGCTGGAGGGGCCGTTCGTGTCGCGCCGTCCCATATACGATCTTGGCGTTTGCTGCGTCGGTCTGCCTTTCGAGTTGGAACTGGTCGTTTCAAATCCTTCCCCCGACCAACCTGCTTCCGGGCTGAACGTGAGTCTGGATGCTCCGGCAGACTGGCGGAATTCCGGTCCGATGGAGCGACAGCTTGGGCCCGTTCCTCCCGGCGGAATCGCACAAGTCGCCTGGACGCTGTGTCCGCGCAAGAAGCAAATGGCCGGCCAGATGGAGCTGGTGCTGGAGGGCGGCGGATTTTCCCGGCGCATCCGGATTCGTCACGCCGGTTGCCGCCCGTTGTCGGAACTGCGGGTTCAACAGGTCGGCATCACCCGC
Source organism: Kiritimatiellia bacterium (assembly GCA_040768005.1). Taxonomy (GTDB): domain Bacteria; phylum Verrucomicrobiota; class Kiritimatiellia; order CAIQIC01; family Lenti-01; genus JAAZFE01. Next base: position 30,905 of record JAXGNL010000002.1, on the reverse strand, counting down.
TACCCCGGGGGGCGGCGCAGCGCCTTTTGCTGGCGCGGCGACATGGACTTGTACGACACGCTGACGTTTCAGTCCATCGAAGGCCTGGAGGGGGCGCTGGGGCTGGCGGCGCGCTATGCCTTTCCGCAGACGATGTGCCTGTCCACGCGGCTGTCGCTCGACGAGTCCGCCGCGCGCGACTGGGCCGCGCACGACGGACAGGACCACGGCGCGGCGGAGATCCCGCGCTTCATCGAATGGATGAAGGAGAAGGTGGACCTGCGCCATGCCGTCCCCTATCCCGCGCAAGGGGCCGGCAAGCCCTATGTGATGGAACTGGGCAATCACGGGCATCTGCACTACGACACCGCCACCTCGGCCGCTCCGGAGAACGAATGGAAATCGCACGCCCGTCCCGGTGCGGGGCGCTACCCCTGGGTGGGGGAGGACACCTCCTCCTTCGGCGAACAGCGCGACAACATCCTGGAAGCGGCGCGGTGGTGCGAACGCTGCTTTGGATTCATTCCCCGCTCCTGGGCCAAGCCGGGACGCGGCAACGACGCCGACACGGCGCGGGCCGCGGCCGCGGCCGGCTGCGAGGTGCTGAGCGGGTCCGACATCCGGGCGCGCGACAACGTGCTGTTCCAGCCGCCGCCTCACCACCCGGGCGGCACCGACGCGGTGGAGCTGACGTCGCGCCATCCTTGCGATCCGCAGCACATTCATCATTACGCCATGCTTCTTTTCTGGCTTCACCGGTCGCAGCGGCTGGGCCGGCCCATGGTGTACATGTGCCACCAGCACATGCGGCAGTGGGAAGGGGCCGCCTGCACGCGGTTTACGGAGCACCTGCTGCGAATGGTGCTGGCCGGGTTCCATGGCGAATTCTACGTGGATACCCTGTTCGGGGCGGGCCGCTACTGGCGCGAGGTGCTGAGTCCGAAAACCCGGCGCGTGGCGGTTTCGCTGGCCGGCCGGCGGCTGGTGGTGGAGAATGGCAGCGACATGGATTTCGAGCGATTGCCCGTGGATCTGGAACTGGACGGCGGCGGCCGCGGCACCGTGCTGGTGTCGGTGCGCGCCGGGCAAACGACTGAACTGGAATTGCCGGAGAACTGAATGCCGTTGGTTTGCACAGTGGATGTGGAGGACTGGGCGCAGTCCACCCTGGACACGGATCTGCCCATTTCGGACCGCGCGGGACCGAACATGGAACACGTGCTGGACGTGCTGGCGGAGGAAAAGGTCAAGGCCACGTGTTTCGTTCTCGGCCGGTTTGCGGAAAAATTCCCGGAGACCGTCCGGCGCATCGCGGCGGAAGGCCACGAGGTGGCCTCGCACGGCTACGGGCACGTGGACGTGTTCCGGCTGCCGCCCGCTCAGTTCCGTGAAGACATCCGGCGCTCCAAGGGGCAGTTGGAGGCGATGGCGGGGATGCCCGTGCTGGGCTACCGCGCGCCGGATTTCTCGATTATCAAGGAATCCCTGTGGGCGCTCGAGATCCTGGCCGAAGAGGGATTCGTCTATGACGCCAGCATCAATCCGGCGGTGATGGCCCGCTTTGGTGTGGTCGGGTTCCCGCGCCAGCCCGTGCGGATGGAGTGGGCCGGCAAGCCCTCCCTGGTGGAGCTTCCCGTGGCCACGCTGCCGTTCCTCGGGCGTTCCCTGCCGGTGGCCGGCGGGGGCTACCACCGCCTGCTGCCGTTTCCGGTCATTCGCTGGGCGATCGAAAAATCGGTGCTGGCCGGCGAGGTTTTTACGGCCTACTGCCATCCCTACGAATTCGACCCGGATGAATTCAGGCATCTGGGTTACCCCCTGCCGCTGAAAACCCGTCTGCACCAGGGGCTGGGCCGGCGCGGATTCGAGGCCAAATTCCGCCGGATGCTCCGCGAGTTTGAAACCTCCCTGGCCTTGCAAGTCGCCGAGAAAGCGCGGACGGACGCGCCAGTCTATTCAAGGATAGAGCCATAACAGCCAGCTACGGATTTCACGGAATGTACGGATTAGGACAGGTGGGATCACCGGATCGAATCCGTAAAATCCGTACCATCCGTAGCCAAAATTCTTAATACCAAGAAAGCCAGCTACGGATTTCACGGATTGTACGGATTAGGACAAGTGGGATCGCCGGATCGAATCCGTAAAATCCGTACCATCCGTAGCCGAAATTCTTAATACCAAGAAAGCCAGCTACGGATTTCACGGATTGTACGGATTAGGACAAGTGGGATTACCGGATCAGACCCTCACAAACATTACATCCGTAGTCGAACGAGGATTGAATGGGAGGATCAAATGGAACTGAAGCATAAAGAGATCACCGAGCAGATTATCGGGGCGGCGTATGAGGTCTACCGGGTGCTGGGGTACGGGTTTCTGGAGAAGGTCTATCAGCGGGCCATGGTGGTTGAATTGGAATTGCGCGGGTTGAACGTGCAACCAGAAGCATCGGCCAAAGTGTTTTTCAAAGACGTCTGCGTGGGCGATTATGCCGCGGATCTCTTCGTTGAAGAAAAGGTGGTGGTGGAATTAAAGGTAGCGCCGGATCTCCATCTTCCGGATGAAGCCCAGTTGATCAATGAACTTCACTCTATTCGCAAAGAGGTTGGCCTGCTGATCAACTTTGGCCGAACGGGAGTGAAATTCAGGCGCGCGGCCAATCTCGAGAACTACGGGAACCAAGAGTAAATACAGCTACGGATTTCACGGATGGCACGGATTAGAACCATTGAGATCACTGGATCGAATCCGTAAAATCCGTCCCATCCGTAGCCAAAAATCTTAATACCAAGAAAGCCAGCTACGGATTTCACGGAATGTACGGATTAGACAGGTGGGATCACTGGATCGAATCCGTAAAATCCGTCCCATCCGTAGCCAAAATTCTTAATGCCATGAAAACCAGCTACGGACTTGCCACGCGGGCTGGCGTGGTTTCACGGATTGTACGGATTAGGACCGGTGGGATCACTGGATCGAATCCGTAAAATCCATCCCATCCGCAGCAAAACGATGTGATGAATCTCTCCATAAAAAGAGCCTTCGATTTTGTGGCGTCCTTCAGCGGTCTGGTGCTGTTGTCGCCGGTGATGCTGGCGGTGGCGGCGGCGGTGCGCCTGTCGTCGCCGGGGCCGGTTCTGTATGTCCAGAATCGGGTGGGGCGGCAGGGACGTCTGTTCCGTTGCGCCAAATTCCGGACGATGCGGGTGGGGGCGGATGCCGGGGGCAGCGTGACGACGGCGACCGACTCGCGTATCACCCCGGTCGGCCGGTTCCTGCGCCGCTGGAAGCTCGACGAGCTGCCGCAGCTCTGGAACGTGCTGACGGGCCGGATGTCGTTCGTGGGGCCGCGGCCGGATGTGCCGGGTTATGCCGACCGCCTGCACGGCGAAGACCGCCGCATCCTGGACCTGCGCCCCGGCATCACCGGGCCGGCCACCCTGCTGTTCCGCGAAGAGGAGCGGTTGCTGGCGCTGGCGAAAGATCCCAAGGCGTTCAACGATGAAGTCATCTTTCCGGAAAAAGTCCGGATCAACCGGGAGTATCTGGAGACCGCGTCCTTCTGGCGCGACATCGGCTACATCCTGGCCACCGTCGCACCGGGCCTGGTGAAACGGACGGGCGCGGAACGGCGGTTGGGCTTGGACGGCGCGGAATTTTCCACTCGCATGGAGCGGGAGGCCGTGCGCTATTAACGGGCAGAGGATGCGATAGTCATGAAGAATCCGAGGATATTTTTGTCTCCGCCGCACATGAGCGGGCGGGAGCAGGAACTTGTGCGACAGGCGTTCGAGTCGAACTACATTGCGCCGCTGGGGCCGATGGTGGACGCGTTCGAGGCCGACTTCTCGGCCTATACCGACATTCCGCACTGCGTGGCGCTGTCCAGCGGCACCGCCGCGACGCATCTGGCGCTGCGGCATCTGGGCGCGGGGCCCGGCGACGAGGTGATGGCTTCGACGCTGACGTTCATCGGCAGCGTCACGCCGGTAATGTTCCAGGGCGCCACGCCGGTGTTCATCGACTGCGACGAGTCGGGCTGGAACATGGATCCGGCGCTGCTGGAACTCGCCCTCGATGACGCGGCGCGACGCGGCAAGCTCCCCAGGGCCGTCATTCCCACGGATCTCTACGGCCAGCCCTGCGACCTGCCGCGGATCCGGGCCCTTTGCGACCGCCATGGGGTTCCGGTGATCTGCGACTCGGCCGAGGCGATGGGGGCGAGGTATCGGGGGGCATCCTCCTCCGCCAAGGCTATGGAGGACAAGGGGGACAGGGGACAGGAAACAGAGGTCAGAGGTCAGAGGTCAGAGAACAGGGATCGGACGTCGGACCTCGGACCTCCGACCTCGGATATCGGACATCGGCCCGCGGATCCCTGGCCTCACGCCGGTGCCGGCGCCTGGGCGGCGGTGTTCTCGTTCAACGGCAACAAGATCATCACCACCTCGGGCGGGGGGATGCTGGCGTCGCATGACAAAGACCTGATCGACCACGCGCGCAAGCTTTCGCAGCAGGCGCGGGATCCCGCGCCGTGGTATCAGCACACGGAGATCGGCTTCAACTACCGCATGAGCAACATCCTGGCCGCCATTGGCCGGGGCCAGTTGGGAGTCCTGGACGAGCGGGTGACCCGCCGCCGGGAGATTTTCGACGGCTACCGGGCGCGGCTGGGAGAGCTGCCGGGCATCACGTTCATGCCGGAGCCGGATGCGTGCCGCGGCAACCGCTGGCTGACGGTGATCCGGATCGATCCGGCGGCTTTCGGGGCGGACACGCATGCGGTGCGCGAGGCGCTGGAAGCCGAAAACATCGAGGCGCGCCCGGTGTGGAAACCGATGCATTTGCAGCCGGTGTTCCGGGGAGCCGCGCTGTGGAAAGCGGGAGAGCATCCCGTGAGCGACCGGCTGTTCGAACAGGGGCTGTGCCTGCCGTCGGGGACGGCGATGACGGACGGCGATCTGGACCGGGTGTGCGGGATCATCCGCAGCCTGTTGGTTTGAACTGGCGGCCGATTGACAGTGGCCGGGCAGGCAGGTAGCGTACAGAGGCGGCTGTTGATGTGGACGGCCATGAACTTCGGTTGCTTGAAATGGACGCCTTGATCGAAGCCAGAAGGGTCATGAATCGTCCCCGGGACCAGGAAGCCATCCTGCAACGGGAGGCGCTGCGGGAACATGAGGGGTAAATGGGGCTTCTTTTTTCTGCGGTTCCCCAAGCCATCCGCCGGAGGCTTTGCGCTGCGCATGCGGGGCTGATCGCGGTGCTGTCGCTGGTGCCGGCGTGGATGTTTCCGCCTTCGACCGGGGGCGTTCCCGGCCTGGACAAGGCGGTTCATTTTGTTTTGTACGGAGTGCTGGGGGCGTTGCTGCGCTGGGCGCAGCCGCCGGGACGAAGCGGGCGGCGCGGGGCGGCCTGGGTGGCCGCGGCGGCGGGCTACGGCCTGTTGATGGAGGTCCTGCAACTGACGCTGTGCGCGGGCAGCCGCGGATTCAGCTGGGGAGATGCGCTGGCCAATACGGCCGGCGCGGCGGTGGGTTGGCTGGCCATCCAGTGGTCGGCTGCGCCGCGGATTTAACGCGAATCAAACGAATTTGCCTGTTCCATTAGGCGCGCCGGAGGCGTAAACTACATCCTCAGCTTCACAGGCCGTGGGGTGAAGACATGATACAGCAGTTGAAAAACCGTAATTTCTACGTGGTGCTGGCGGGCGACCTGGTCCTTTTCACCGCCTCGCTGCTCCTGGCCTACGGCCTGCGCTTTTCGCTGGATATCCCCGACGTGGAGTGGAGACGGATCGCCTTCCTGCTGCCGTGGCTGCTGGCGACCAAAGTGGCGGTGTTCTATTCCATGGGGGTGTACCGCGGCATGTGGCGGTACACGAGCGTTCCGGACGCCATGCGCCTGGCCAAGGCCTCCGTCCTGGCCACGCTGGCCATCATGACCGCGCTGACGCTGGTTCATCAGTTCAAGGGGTTTTCACGCTCCATTTTCCTGGCCGACTGCATCTTCACGCTGTTTTTCTGCGGCGGCTTCCGGCTGGGGATCCGGGTGATGGGCACGAACAAGCGCCATGTGCTGCGGTTCTGGGACCGGGAGGAGGAGGACAGCCTGCCGACCCGCCACGTGCGGCTGCTGATCATCGGGGCCGGCGACGCGGCGGCCAGCATCATCCGGGAAATCCAGGGCAACCCCCGGTCGCAATATGAGGTGGTGGCCTGCATGGACGACGATGCCCGCAAGCACGGCCAGACCCTGCTGGAAGTGCCGGTCCGGGGGCCGATCGACCGGCTGCTGTTTTACGTGAACCGGTTCCAGGCGGACGAGATCCTGATCGCCATGCCGTCGGTGGTGGGGGAGACGATGCGGCAGATCGTCGGAGCGTGCAAGGCCAGCGGCCTGCCGTTCAAGACCCTGCCTTCGCTGGGGTCGCTGGTGGACGGCAAGGTGACGGTCAACGACGTGCGCAGCGTGGAATACGAAGACATTCTCGGCCGCACCCCGGTGCAGATGGATCATGCCGGCATCGGCCGCTGCCTGACCGGCAAGACCGTGGCGGTCACCGGCGCGGGCGGTTCCATCGGGTCGGAGCTGTGCCGGCAGATCCTGCGTTTCAATCCGGCGGTGCTGGTGCTGATCGAGTCCAGCGAATTCAACCTGTACCGCATTGAACAGGAACTGCGGATGGAGAGCCGTTTTGAGGGCTTGCGGATCGTGCTGGGGCGGGTGCAGGACCGGACCCTGATGGCCGGCGTCTTCGACCGGTACCGCCCGCATGTCGTGTTTCATGCCGCCGCCTGCAAGCATGTGCCGATGGTGGAACTGAATCCCCGCGAAGGCCTCCTGAACAACGTGCTGGGCAGCCTGACGGCGATGGACGTGGCCGAGGAGTACGGGGCGGAGCGGTTCGTGCTGGTGTCCACCGACAAGGCGGTGCGGCCGACCAACGTGATGGGGGCCAGCAAGCGCGTGGCGGAAATCGCCCTTCAGTCGCGCCCCGCCGGCAAGACGCGCTTCATGGCGGTTCGCTTTGGCAATGTGCTGGGTTCGTCGGGGTCGGTCATTCCGCTGTTCCAGCGTCAGATCCAGGCCGGCGGGCCGGTGACGGTCACGCATCCGGACATCACCCGCTATTTCATGATGATTCCCGAAGCCTGCCAGCTGATCCTGCAGGCCGGGGCGATGGGCGAAGGCGGGGAGATTTTCATTTTGGAAATGGGAACGCCGGTGCGGATTGCCGACATGGCCCGCGACATGATCCGGCTGTCGGGCAAGGTGCCGGACCAGGATATCCAGATCGTCTATACCGGCCTGCGGCCCGGCGAGAAGCTCCACGAAGAGCTGATCACGCAGGGGGAGGGCATCGTGGCCACGGCGCACGAGAAAATCATGGTGCTCCGGCGCGACGGGGCGGGCGGACCGGAGGCGGACGCCGACCGGACGGTGCGCGCTCAAATCGACCGGCTGATCCAGGCGGGGGATACCTTCCAGGCGGAGCAGATCCGGTCCGTCCTGAAGGAAATCGTGCCGGAATACGCCCCGGCGCCGTCCGGTCCGGGGGCATGAGCCCGGACGGGTCCACGGCCTGCTGGCTGCGGCGGCCGCAGGTGTCCGCGTGCCGGGAAGGGGACAATCTCATTCTGTTCGATCCGGATGCCGGCCGGGAAAAGGTGGTCAACCGGGCCGGGCATGCCGTCTGGGACGCCATGGACGGCGTGGCCCGGACCGAAGACCTGGCGCAGGCGCTGGCCCGCCGCTACGACGTCCCGCTGACCGACGCGATCCGGGCCGATGCCGCGGAATTCGCCGAAGAGCTGCGGCGCGACGGCTTTGCCGGGACGCTGCACGCGCCGGCTCCGGTTCCGCTGCCGCCGGAGGACTATTCCCGGCTGAACGAGGCCCCGCGGAATTTCGACTTGTCGCTGACCGGCCGGTGCAACCTGCGGTGCGCCTACTGTTTTTATGCCGACGAGATGGTCGGTCGCGCCGATCTGCCGGGCGAACGGTGGAAAGCGTTTTTTGCCGAATTGAAGTCCCTGGCGGTCCGGGGCCTGACGCTGAGCGGCGGCGAAGTCTTCCTGCGGCCGGATCTGTGGGATCTGGTGGATGCGCTGATCGAAGGGCGCATGCGCTACAGCCTGCTGACCAACGGCACGCTGATCACGGAGGAGACGGCGGGAAAATTGGCGCGGGGCCTGCGCCGTAACCGGCTGGACTCGATCCAGGTCTCCATTGATGGTTCCTGCGCGGAGGTGCACGACGCGTCGCGGGGCAAAGGGAGCTTTGAACGGGCGCTGGGCGGCCTGCGTTTGCTGAAGGCGGCCGGCCTGCCGGTTACCGCCCGCGTGACGGTGAACCAGCATAACGTGGACGACCTGGAACGCGCGGTGCGGCTTCTGCTGGACGACGTGGGGCTGGCCCGGATCGGCACCAACGACGCCATGCCCATGGGGACAGGCTGCGCGCATCGCCAGGAAGTCGTGCTGACCCCCGCGCAGCGCGTCACGGCGATGGATGCGCTGGTGCGGCTGGAACGGGAATATCCCGGCCGCATCCAGGCCTCGGCGGGGTCCCTGGCCCTGTGGCACATGTTCCGGGAAATGGAGGAGGCCAGGGCCACGGGCCGGAAAACCCGGCGCTGGAAGATGGGGTTCCTGTCCTCCTGCGGCTGCATGTTCGCCAAGCTGGCGGTGCATCACGATGGCATGATCGTGCCGTGCAACATGCTGGCGGCCGCCTCGCTGGGCCGGATCGGCGAGACCTCCATCCGCTCCATCTGGCAGGACCACCCGTTGCTCAAGGACATGCGCCGGCGGGGGCGGATCCCCATGGACCAGGTCCCCGGCTGCGAAGACTGCGAATGGGCGCCGTACTGCAGCGGCGGCTGCCCGGCGGCGGAGTACACCCGGACCGGCGAGATGAACGTGGCGAATCCGGAGTGTTGCTTCCGGCGGTTTCTGCAGGGGACAGGAGACAGGGGACAGGAGACAGGGGAGAATAGGAAATGGCGCTAACGATTAAAGAGCTGGCCGTGTATCAGAAGGCCTATGACCTGGCGATGAGGGTATTTGAAGGCAGTAAAAGCTTTCCGCCGGAAGAGCGATATGCGCTAACCGGCCAGATTCGGCGGTCTTCGCGGTCGGTATGTCTGAATTTACGCGAAGCATGGGCCAAACGCAGGTACGAGGCGCATTTTGTATCCAAACTGACCGACTGCGATGGGGAGAACAACGAGACAGACTCTTCGCTCGATTTTGCACGGGACTGCGGCTACATCAGTTCCGCGGAGCATCGGGAGTTGGTCGAATTGAATCGAGAAGTGGGGAGAATGATCGGTTCGATGATTAAAACGCCAACCCCCTTCCTGGCTCCATGACGGATTCTTCCTGCCCGCTGTCTCCTGTCCCCTGTCTCCTGACGTTCCGTCTGCGGAACGACGTGGCCATCGAGGACTTCGGCGGGCGGTCGCTGGTGCTGCTGGCCGGGGTGCTGGAGTTGCGGGAGATCAACGCGGCGGCGCGGGCCGTTCTGGAACGGGTTGACGGGGCGCGGACGGTGGCGGATATTGCCGCGCAAACGGCGATGCCGGCCGGCCGGGTGGCCGAGGCCCTGCTGGAGATGGAGCAGCAGGGGGTGGTGCGGCGGGTGGCGACTCTGATCAAGGAAAGGCCTGGAAACATGAGCGAAGCGAGATACCTGGCGGATCCGGATGTGTCGTTCCGGACGGAAGGCGACGACGGCGGGCTGCTGTACAACGCCGAAACGGACACGCTGGAGGTCATCAATCCCGTGGCGGTGGAAATCTGGAAATTCCTGTCGGCGCCGCACACCCGGGCGGAGGTGGCGGCGCATCTGGCCGAGGTGTGCGAGGGCGCGGTGCCGGAGCAGGTGGAGCGGGATGTGGCCGGGTTCCTGGACGGCATGGTTCAAAAGGGCTTCATCGGCGTGGTGGAGGATCCCGCGTGACGGATTCCGCCGACACCTGCGACGGGCTGGACGACCGGACGGCGTCCGCTCCCGCGCCGGACATGCCGCCGGAGGTGCCGGCCCTGAAGGTGTTGTATCTGTATCTCACCGCCGGCTGCAATCTGCATTGCCGGCACTGCTGGATCACGCCCGCGTTCGTGAAGGGAAAGCCGGTGCCGGCCGAATGCCTCGATCTTGAGCAGCTGAAAGGAGCGCTGGCGGAAGCCAAGCCGATGGGATTGTCGGCCGCCAAATTGACGGGCGGGGAACCCATGCTGCATCCGCAGTTCCGGGAGATCGCCGATGTGCTGTCTTCCGAAGGCCTGGAGCTTTCGATGGAGACCAACGCGACGCTGCTGGATCGCGATCTGGCCGTGCATCTGGTCCGGCACACCACCCTGAAACGGGTGGCGGTGAGCCTGGACAGTCCGGTGGAACAGGAACACGACCGGTTTCGCGGCAAGCCCGGAGCCTTCCGGGAGGCGGTGCGGGGCATCCGGTTCCTGGTGGAGGCCGGCCTGCCTCCCCAGATCATCATGTCGGTCTATCGCGGCAATCTGGAACGGATCGAGGGCCTGATCGAACTGGCGATGAACCTGGGGGCGTCTTCGGTGAAGTTCAATCCGGTGACGCATTCCGGCCGCGGGGAGGAGATCCATCGCCAGGGACTGGGACTGGATTTCGATGGGCATCTGGCCTTGATCCGCCGCCTCCGCGGACCGTTGCAGGACCGGTATCCGATCCATCTGGGCGCCATGGTGCCGCCGGCGATGTCCACGGTGAAGGAACTTCTGCGCTTCGGCGGGGAGGGCGCGGGCTGCCACGTGCGGCACATTCTCGGCATTCTGGGCACGGGCGAAATGGCGTTGTGCGGCATCGGGCGCAGCATTCCGGAACTCTGTTTCGGGCGGCTGGGGCGGGACAGCCTGCGCGAGGTCTGGATGACTCATCCGGTGCTGGTGCGGATGCGCGAGGAGTTGAAGGGGCCGTTCCCCGGCGTGTGCGGCGACTGCCTGCACGCCGGCCGCTGCATGACCCACTGCCTGGCGCAGAACTACGAAGCGTGCGGCAAGCTCGTCGCCCCTTCGCCGCTGTGCGCGGAGGCCGTGCGGCGGGGCGTTTTTCCGCAGAGTCGAAGGAAACAGGAGACAGGGGACAGGAGACAGAGGTCAGAGGTCAGAGGTCAGAGGCCCGGACAGTGAAGACGGATCCCGGACCGCGGATCCCGGACTTCGGGTTCTTCCTCCATGCCTCCGCCGTGGTCGTGGATGGCGGGGCGGTGCTGTTTCTGGGGCATTCCACGGCGGGGAAAAGCACGATGGCGCGCCGGCTGGGGACGAGATGCCCGGTGCTGGCGGATGATGCGGTGCATGTCACCCGGTGGGGTCAAAGCGAATGGCGGGTGGTGGACGGCAGTTTCCGGTTCGAGGAGGATTGCCGCCCGGAAGACTGGCCGCGGGAATTGAGCCGCCGGGCAAGCGAAGGGGCGGTCCGGCTGAACGGTTGCTACCGTCTGCACAAAGCGCCGGACCTTCGCGTGGAACCCATGGAGCCGATCGAACTGGCCCGGCATTTACTGGATGCCGTGATGGAGATGGATCTGCAGCGGAAGGCCGGACGGGGCACCGGGGCCGTTGCGTCCGCTGTTCTGCAGATGCGCAAACGCTGGTTCGGCGAGGCGGCGGACATTGCCCGGCAGGTGCCGGGCTGGCATTTGTGGTTCGATAAGGAGACGGAAGCCGGTCGGATTCTTCACCGCATGGAAGAGGCAATCCGAGACGCGGAAATTCATAACTAGCAGCGGCAGATGCCATTGCGCCTGCCAGACAGGCGGTTTGCCGACGATATGGCCGGATTCCTACTGATCCGGTCCTGTTCAGTTCCGGTTTTGGAAAAGGGGGGTAGGGGGTTCGGAACAAGGGGCGGTTAGACGACGCGTAGAAATGACCCCGGCGAGCTGTTTTAACAATAAATTAACACTATAGCGTTAGCCAAACAAAACGACACGGTGCATTGTATTGAAAAGGGATAAGGAGGTTTCGGCCCATGTGTAGCACGGAGAGACACGATGGGTTGAGGGCTCCGCTGTTTTTCCATGCATGCAATGCGCAAGCGTTATTCATTTACATTCTATGGCATAGTCGCCGCGGCAGGACTGCTGCTGGCTTGTTGGCCGTTGGAGGTCATGGCGGCGAACCCGGACGGGGCGTTGCGGGTGGAGATCATCACGGCCTACAACCTGATCGTGGACTCCAATGCGGGCACCCCGTCGTCCTATGCGCCGGAATCGGCGTACATCGGGGCGCAGTTCTGCAATGACGGGGATACGGCGCTGACGAATGTATGGGCGTACATCGGCGACCTGGGGGCGGGGACGCCGGGGATCTATCCGAGCCGGGTGCACCCGGGGCTGACGGGGCCGCTGCCGGGCGGGGCCTTTGCGCTGACTCACGAGGGCGGGGCGATGGGGACGGACGATGCGACGCGCTACATCGGCACGATCCAGCCAGGCGAATGCGTCACGGCCTACTGGCTCGTGAGCTATCCGCAACTCGATGGAAACGGCGTCCCCACGTGGGGCACGAGCGTCAAGCCCGAGGACGACCTGTGGATGGAATTCGACATCTGGGCCACGGCGCGGGACGGCGCGGCCTATCTCCAGGCGGACGACACCCGCACCCTGACGTGCCGCAACGAGATTTCGGCCATGGCCAACAAGATCTGGCCCAACGGCGCCAACAAGGTGCCGCAGGAGTACCAGGATCTGCTGCAGCAGTACGCGCCGATGTGGACGAATACCTCGAGCTATGCCGAACCGGGGGGGATCCTGCGCACGGAGGGCATCTGGTACGATCTGGGCAACGTGGGGGCGGGGTTCGACAATGACAACGATCTGGTGCCCGATCGCAACGCCTGGCTCCAGCCCGTAGGCGATCCGGGCCTGTTCGATCCCTCCTGCCATCGGCTGATCCGCACCTATGCCATGGTCATTGTCAAACTCAACGACGGGACCGAACAGGTGATTCTTGCGGAAGACCAGCTCTACTTCACCCAGATCCCCGAGGACAACCGGGGCGCGGTGGGCTACGTGATGTACGAATTCATGGGGATCGGCTCGGGGTGCGTCAGCACGCTGACGCCCTATCAGGAGGTCGCCTCGGGCTACGACAACGAGAAGTTCAACGGCGACTACGGCGCGCCGGGGCAAAGCCTCTACAGCACGACGTCGTCGGTACAGCTGGCCAAGTCGGCCGATCCTCTCGCAACCCGCCCCGGGAGCAACATCGCCTACACGGTGTCGTTCACCAATTCCGGCGCGGCGAGCCTCGGCCGGCCGGATCTGGGCCTGCCGCTGGTGGTGCAGGATGCCATTCCGGCCGGCACGGTCTACGTGCCGGGCAGTGCCGCGAGCGCCAACGTGCTGCCTGCGGGCGTCTCGGCCTGCACCGTCTATTATTCGACCGACAGCGGGGCGACCTGGCTGCTGAACGAACCGGCCGTTGCCGCGACGGTGACGGACATCCAATGGTGGCTGAGCGACCCGCTGGAGCCCGCTGCGGCGGGGATTGTGCGGTTTTCGGTGACGGTCAACACGCCCTGGCCTTTCCCGTCCCCGATTGTGCCCAACACGGCGGGCCTGAGCATGGGCAACACGGCGCCGTTCCTGACGGCGGACGCCCAGACCCTGCTGCTGGGCAACAATGCGCTGGGCGATACGGTGTGGCGCGACGACGGCGCGGGCGGCGGTTATCTGGGCAACCTGCTCCAGGAAGGCGGAGAAACCGGCATCACCGGCGTGACGGTGCGGCTCTACTACGACACCACCGGCGACGGGGCGGCCGACTATCTGTTCGCCACGACCCATACGGGAACCAGCGGATATTACACCTTCACCAACCTGCCGGACGGCCATTTTGTCGTGCAGGTGGACATTTTCGACCCGGACATCCCCTTCGGCTACACGCCCACGACGCCGACCACGTATTCCATCGCGCTGGATCCCGCCCGGACCAACGTCAATCCCGCCGTGGACTGGACCGCCGACTTCGGTTTCGCCCCGGCGCTGACGTTGACGAAGGAATTGATCAGCACCAACGCCGTCCGCGAGGGGCAGCTGGCGACCTACCGCCTCGTCGTTTCCAACAGCCTGCCCGGCGATGGCTCGGGCAACGGTTCGCCGGCCACGTTCTATTCCTGGGCGGAATCCGGTTTCAACGAAAAGCAGGACGAGTGGTTCACGGCGACGAACGTCTGGATCCCGCCGGGGCCCGACGGGCTCTACGCCTCGAACAACTTCGCGGCTGCCTCGAAAATCATGACCGTGTCGAATTTTCATATCGACGCGCAGATGGGCGCCGTGTCCGGCGTCTCGCTGGTGATGCCCATTGTGGTGATTCCCCCGATGGGCGACGACGATTCGCTGACGATCGACGTCAAAACCGGCGAGCCGGCCGTCACGCGCTACAACCAGACATTCCTGGTGACGAACAACGTCACCGGTGTCTGGACGATTCCGATGACGGGCACCTACGCGTGGTCGTGGGCCGATTTCTCGACCAACTGCACCGTGACCCTGACCGCGCGCAAGAACGCCGGCGGCGCGACGGCCGGCTGGATGCTGCTGGATGCCATCGGGTTCAAAATCGAAACCGACGCCACCGTGGGCGAAGCCGGCCCGACCACCACGCTGGACCCCGTGCCGCTGGCCGACCGCTACGACGCCGATTTGTTCCAGTTCATCGGCGCCGAGCCGCCCATCACCACCGTTGCAACCAGCGGGACGCCGCCGCTGACGGTGGGGCAGCTCTATTGGGACAACGTCGGACCGGTGTATCCCGGCGGCACGTCGTCGGTGGCCGTCACCTTCAAGCTTCTCGAGCCTGCCAACAACACCAACGCGACCGTCACGAATATCTGCTGGACGACCAACGCGATGTTCACCAGCGGCCTGCCGGCCAACGACCAGACCGCCCAGGTCGTCAACGTCCTGCTGCCCGCGGCGACGGTCGGCGACTACGTCTGGCGCGACCTGGACGGCGACGGCGTGCAGGACGCCGGCGAGCCGGGCGTGCCCAACGTGGCGGTCTCCATCACGCCGCCCGCCGGCATCGATCTGGGTGCGGGCGCGGGCCAGCCCATCACCAACCGGACGGACGCGACGGGCTACTACCTGTTTGAATCAATCCCCGCGACGGGCGTCTACACGGTGCGCGTGGTGACGGCGACCCTGCCGGGCGGGACCGGCGTGAACACCTACGATGAACGCGGTGCCTACGACAGCACGGCGGCCATCTACCTGAACGTCTACACCAACGGCACGAACAACCTCCACCTGACCACCGACTTCGGCTACACGCTGCCCGGCACCATCGAGGGCACGATCTGGCACGACTGGGACCGGGGCCAGGAGACCTATCGCGAATCCGGCGAGGACTGGATGACCAACGTGACGGTCTACCTGTGCGCGAGTCCCTCGCCGTGCGGCCCGGGCGCGTCCATCGCCACGAACGTCACGACCACCAACGGCTATTTCCGCTTCACCGGCAACTTCAGCGGCACCTACACGGTTTTCGTCGCGACCAATTCCGGCATGCTCGGCAACGGGGCGTGGCAGATTTCGTTCGACACGGACGGCACCAACACGGCGAACTATTCCGCGGTGACGGTCCCGCTCGGCGGGGTGGGGCGGGCGGACTTCAGCTACTTCAAGACGGGGCCCTACCGGATCGGCGACACGGTGTTCTACGACTGGAACGGCAACGGCGTCCAGAACGTCGAATCCGAAGGCGGCATCTCCAACGTCACGGTCCGCCTCTACGAAGACGCCAACGGCGACGGGGTGGTGAACACCAACACGGACGCCTTCATCGCCTCGACGGTCACCGCCACCAACGGGTATTACGTCTTCACGAACCTGTTCGCGACGAACACGTACCTGGTCATGGTGGACCGGGACGACCCCGACCTGCCGGCCAATTCCATCGTGACGGCGGATCCCTGGGGCGCCAAGGATGGCCGCAGCGTCGTGACGATCGTCAACGCCGACAATTTCGACCAGGACTTCGGATTCTGGCCCTACGGCAACGGGGCGATCGGCGACACGGTGTGGAAAGACGTGAACGCCGACGGGATCCAGTCCGGCTATCAGGAGACGGGCATCTCCAACGTGCTCGTCACGCTCTACTACCAGGCCAACGGGACCTGGTGGCCCCTGCGGACCACGAACACGAGCGCCGCGGGCACCTACCTGTTCGGTTCCCTGCCGGACGGACAGTACCGCGTCGTCGTGGACGACGCGGATGCCGACCTGCCCGTCGATGTCTTCGGAAACGTCTGGCATCCCACGACGGCCACGCACCACAACGCAACGATCAGCGGCGGGAACACCTATCTGGACGCCGATTTCGGGTTCGCACCGTATGGCGCGATCGGCGACACGGTGTTCTGGGACGTCAATCGCAACGGGGACCAGGACTACACCGACCCGGGGGTGCCCGGCGTGGAAGTCCGGCTCTATGCGGATGCGAACGCCAACGGCCTCTATGATGCCGGCGAGACGCTGCTGGCCACCGAAACCACCGATGCGGACGGGCAGTATCTCTTCGACCAATTGCTGCCGGGACGATATGCGGTGGTGGTGACGGCGGACAGCGGGCCGCTCGCCGGCGCCGACCAGACCGCCGATCCCCAGTCGGACGGCCTGGCCTGCGGCGATCCGGAACTGACCATTCCCTGCGACGACCAGTGCGGCTGGGCGCTTACCCCCGGACAGATTTTCCTGGGCGCGGACTTCGGCTATGCGCCCACCGGCGTCATCGGCGACCTGCTGTGGGTGGATACGAACAACAACGGCATGCCGGATGCCGGCGAGCCGGGCATCCCCTATGTGTCCGTCATCCTGTACTCCAACGGCGTGGCGATCGCCACCAACGTGACCGATGCCGACGGCTATTACGGCTTCAGCGGCCTGGCCGACGGCACGTACGGCGTGGGGGTGGATATTGGCGACCCCGATTTCCCGGCGGGTCTGGCGAACACCTATGCCGCCGACTTCACCTTTGACAACTACGCCACCAACATCGTGATGTCCGGCGGCGCCGTGACGTCCATCGGCGGCTACCCGTGCACGGACTGCGATCTGAACGTCGATTTCGGCTACCGCTACGAGGGCGGCAACCGCCTGAGCGGAACCATCGGCCAGGACGCCACGCCCTATGACGGCCTGATGAATGGATTGAATCCCTCCGGCCCCGGCGCCGGCGAGGCGCCCTACGGGGGGATTACGGTCTCCGCCTATCTGTGGGACGACGACGGCGACGGCGTGGTGGAGGCCGGGGAATACGTCCTGCTCGGCACCACCCGGACCGACGCCCTCGGCGACTATGCGTTCACCAATCTGCCCAGCGGCGACGGCAATGACCGGTATATCGTGTCCAGCGCCGCGCCCGAGGACTATCTGAAGCTGACCACCACCAACGGCTCCATCGCGGGCGTGACGGTGTCCGCGGCATCCAATGCGCAGGGCTACACCGAGTCGGCCTATCTCACGGCGGCGGTCGCGGCGGACATCACCAACATGGATTTCGCGTATGCCTCCCAGAAGGCCTACGACTACGGCGACCTGCCGGACAGCTATCAGACGCTGCTGGCCGACGGCGCGCGGCATATCGTGCCCCTGACACCGACTCTTGTCCTGGGGGAGGGCGTGGATGCCGAACAAAACGGCGTGCCTTCCGCGGGCGCCGACGGCGACGACTTGGCCGGCACCGACGACGAGGACGGCGTGATCCAGATTGTCGATTCCATCTGGCGCATCGGCGCGGATGGCGGCTCCGTCGAAGTGACCGTCGGCACAGGCAGCGGCTGGCTGACGGGCTACATCGATTTCAATGGCAACGGGAATTTCGTGGATGCGGGCGAACTGGTGATCGACATGGCCGTGGCGAGCACCGGCGGCAACGGCAGCGGGGTCTACACGAATCTGTTCTTTATTCCCGACGGAACCTTTTCGACGACCGGTTCCACGCCGCTCTATGCGCGGTTCCGCCTGTTTCCCGAACCGCCGCTGTTTCCCGAACTGGCCTATGCCGGCACCGCCGCCAACGGCGAGGTCGAGGACTACCTCTGGCATCTGGCGGGCCTCGGCGACACCGTGTGGTACGACCTGAACGGCGACGGCGTCCAGGATGCCGGCGAGCCGCCGATCCCCGGTGTGCGCGTGTTTGCCGACCTCAACGACGATGGAATCTGGCAGGCCGGCGAGCCGGCTTCGACCACCGACGCCAACGGGCTCTACGGCATCGGGGGGCTGATCCCCGGCACGTATTCCATCGTGGTGGATACCGGCACGCTGGTGGCCGGCGTCACGCCGACGTACGACCTGGACGGCATCGGCACTCCCCACGAGGCCTCCGTCGAACTCACAGCCCTGGACCAGTTTGTTCCCACCGTCGATTTCGGCTATGCCCCCCCCCGTCACCATCGGCGACCGGATGTGGTTCGACGAGAATCGCGACGGCATCCAGAACCCCGGTGAAACCAATGGATTGCCGGGGGTTTCCGTCGCGCTGCTGGATGCCGGAGGGAAGGTCGTGGCCGAGACCCTCACCGATGACGAAGGCCGCTATCTCTTTCCCTACATGCCGACGGGGACCTATCTGGTCCGGTACGATCTGTCGGGCTTCAGCACGAATGAAATGCTCAGCCCGTCCAAGGCGGGCGAGGACGATGCCCTGGACAACGATTGGGTTTCGGGCAACACGGCCGATTACGCCTGGACGTCGCTGTTTTCCGTCTCCGGCGGGGAGACGAACCTGAACATCGATTTGGGCATCGCCACGCGGTCGCCCACGCGCGCCGCTCTGGCGGAGGTCTGGGGCGAGTGGGTGGACGGCGCGGCCCGCGTGGTCTGGCGCACGGATTCGGAATTCGGCACCGCCGGATTCGTCGTGACCCGCGTCGATCCGGAAAACGGCGTTGAGACGCCCCTGAACGACCGGCTCGTGAGTTCGGCGTTCAACGAAGGCGGAGCCACCTATGCGCTGCCGGAGCCTGCCGCCGGAGAGGGCGAAACGGGGAACTACCGGTTGGTCGAGGTCGAGCTTTCCGGTGCCCGGCTCGATCTGGGCACGCGGGAAGTCCGCTTCGATGCGCCGGCCGTGCCTACGGTCGTTTCGCGCTCGGCGCTGGCCCCCAGACCGTCGGTGAAAACCGTCCGCTCCAAAGGGCTGACAGGCCCCTCGCCGGTGCTCAAGGTGCAGGTGGAGCGGGAGGGGCTCTACGGCGTGGCCTGGCAGGCCATCGCGGACGGAATGGGTCTCCCGCTGGCGGACGTGCAGTCCCTGGCGCAAGCGGGTGAAATCCGGATGTCGCGGGAGGGCCGGCCGGTGCCGGTGTTGGCGGACGCGGCGCGTGAACGGCTGATCTTCCACGCCCGGCAGCCGGTGCGCTCGTGGTACGTGCATCGCGACGCCTACCTGATTTCCGCCGGCGAGGGCGTCGCGATGGCGCGCCGCGAACCCGCCGCCACCTCCGGAGCCTCGGTCTTTCCGACGAAGCTCCATTTCGAGGAAAACCGCTTTTTGGTGAACCTGAACCGGATGCCGGACGACTTCTACTTCTGGATTCCGGTGATGAGCGGCGCGGGGGCGCTGTCGGTGAATCCCGTGCCGCTGGATTTGAGCGGCTATGCGGGCGGCGACGTGATGCTGAAGGTCCGCCTGGTCGGATCATCCAGTTCCGCGAAGTATCCCGACCATCTGGCGCGCTTCGCGTTCAACGGCGTCGAGGTGGGTTCCGTCACGTTCGATGGCCAGGATGTCGCCGAGGCCGAATTGACCGTGCCCGGGTCCCTCGTGGCGGCCGAATCCAACATACTGACGATCGAAGGCGTCCAGCAGGAAGGCTTCGCGCAAAGCTTCTTCTTCGTGGATGCGGTCGAAGCCGCCTTCCGCCGCACGCTCGCGCCGTGGCCGATTCCGGCGATGTTCGGACCGGCCGGGGCGTCCGCGGTTTCCGCGGCGGCGTTCACCGAGCCGCTGGCCGTGGCGGTGGACGAAACGGGAAACCCCGCATGGCTGGCCGATGAGAACGGCAGCCTGCCGGCCAGGGCCTGGGCGGTAGCCGATCCGAACGAGCGCTATGCGGTGGTCGAGGCGGATGCGGTTCCGCGGCTGGCGCCCGAGCCGGCCGCGGCGGACGCGTGGTTCCTTTCGGCGACCAACCGGATCGACTATCTCGTGATCGCTTCCCGCGACCTGGCGGCGGCGGCGCAGGAACTCGTGGAGTACCGCGCGGGGCAGGGGTTGCGCACCGGTCTGGCGACCTTCGAGGATGCCTGCGATCTGCTGACCGGCGGCGTGTGCACGCCGGAGGCCATTCCCGCACTGCTGCGGCACGCCGCGGCGACCTGGGCGGCGGCGCCGCGGATGGTCGTGCTGGCCGGCAATGGCCATTACGACTATCAGGGCATCACCTACACGGAAGCCAACCACCTGCCGCCGCTGATGATCCAGATGCCGGCCGGCGTGTGCGCCTCGGACGGCTTGCTGGCGGATACGGGCGGCGACGACTCTCCCGACGTCGCCATCGGCCGTTTGCCGGCGCTGAATGCGGCGGAACTGACCGCGATGATCGCCAAAATCAAGACCTACGAGGCCGGTTCCGGCGCCGAATGGCAGAATCAAATCGTGCTGGCGGCCGACAATCCCGATGCCGCCGGCGGGTTCACCGAGGCCAACGGACGCCTGGCGGATTTGGTTCTCCCGCCGTATTCCGCGGCGGAACGGATCGAGTTGGAAACGATGGAGATCGGCCAGGCGCGCACCAATCTGCAACAGGGATTCAACTCCGGCGTTGGTTTTGTCAATTACATCGGGCACGGCGACATCCGGTTCCTGTCGCTGGAAACGCTTCCGGACAGCACGACCGCCAGCCTGCTGCGGGATACCGACGTGGCCGCATTGACCAATTCGGAACGCCCCGCCGTGGTGGCGACGCTGACCTGTCTCGCGGCGCGCTATGAGGTGCCTGCGCTGGCCAGTCTCGGCGAACGTCTGATGAGGGGGGCCGGCGGCGCGGTCGCGGTCATCGGGCCTTCGGGCCTGTCGCAGAACGCGCCCGCCCTCGAAATGGGCGAGGCGTTCTATCGCACGGTTTTCCAGGATGGCGCCGGCGAACTCGGCCCCGCGTTCCTCAAGGCGCGCCGTTCGCTGCCGGCCTCCTTGTTCACGGAAGACACCATCGCGGTCTACAACCTGCTCGGCGATCCGGCGCTGAAGATCGCGGGCAACGATCCGGCAAACGATCCGCTGACGCCGGCCGAAATCATCCTGTCGAACCTGGACCAAACCTACGACGGCGGGCCGCGCACCGTGTCCGCCGCGACCGTGCCGGCGGGCCTGGCGGTGCGCATCGCCTACGACGGCCAATGGCAGCCCCCGGTGAATGCCGGCACCTGCGAGGTGGTCGCTTCCGTCGCGACCGTCGGCTACGAAGGATTCGCGACCGGGATGCTCGTGGTGGCCCGGGCGGCGGCCTCCGTGGCGCTCGGTGATCTGGCGCATACCTACGACGGCACGCCCAAGACGGCGACCGCCGCCACCCGGCCGGCCGGCCTTGCGGTGGAGTGGACCTATGCCGGCGGCACCGAACCGCCGGCGGCGGCGGGCGAATATGAAGTCGTCGCGACGGTCGCCGATGCCAATTACGCCGGCGGCGTCACGGGTCTGCTGACGATCGCCAAGGCGCCTGTCGCCGTGACGCTGGCCGGCTTGACGCGCATGTATGGCGGCGCGCCGCAGGGCGTCGCCGCGCAGTCCGACCCCGGCGGCCTGGACGTCCGGCTCACCTACGATGGTTCCGGCTCGCCGCCGGTTGCCGCCGGCCGCTACGAGGTCGTCGCCGCCGTCGCCGATGACAACTATGCCGGCGCAGCCGCTGGCACCCTCGAAATCGCGCGGCGTCCGGCCGGCATTGAACTCGGCAGCCTGCTCCAGCCGTGCACAGGCGGGAAAATCCATGCGACCGCGACGACCGATCCGCCCGGCCTGGCGGTGGATTTCACCTACGATGGCTCTCCCTCGGCGCCGACGGCAACAGGCCGGTATGCCGTGGCCGCCACCGTGGCCGATCCCAACTACGCCGGCGCTGCGGCCGACACGCTCATGGTGACCCGGGGCACGGCGGACATCTCCCTGGGCCGCTTGCTGCAGATCTACGACGGGCAGCCCAAGGCCGCGACCGCGTCGACCACCCCCGCCGGCCTGAACGTGCAGTTGACCTACAATGGCCGTTCTTCCCTGCCCACGGAACCGGGACGGTATGTGGTTGATGCCACGGTCGACGACGCGAATTTCACGGGCGCCGCCAGCGGCACGCTGACGATCTGGAAGCTCGTCGATTCGTTCGAAATCTGGCTCGAAACGCGCCACCTGAACCCCCTGGACGTCCGCTTTGCCGAAAACGCGGACGAGGACGGCGATTTCTGCACCACGTGGGACGAGTACATCGCCGATACCGATCCGCTGGATGACGGTCAGGTGCTGGTGATCGAGAGCCGGGTGGAAAACGGCATGCTGCAGTTCGAGTTTCCGGTCAGCAGCAATCGCTTTTACCAGTTGCACTATTCCACCAATCTGTCCGGCCCGCGCCTGGTGCGCGATTTGGGATGGGGGGGGACGGGGTTGCTTTCCACCAATGTGTCCGGCGAGTGGTACGGCACCATCAAGGTCTTGCTGAAACAGCCTTAGATTGCCAGGCGAAGGAGCGGATGGTATTCTGCAAATTGCAAGGAGTCCTCTATGTCTGACAAGCGCCTGAAATATGAAAAACCGGTGAGCATCGATCTGGGCCGGGTGGCTCCGATCCTGGGCGACACGTGCAGCGTCGGCAACGGGGCGGCCGACTGCCCGGCCGGCATGAACAATGCCATGGTGGCGGTCTGCTACCCGTCGGGGTCGGGTGCCGACAACGATTGCCGGGTGGGATCGAGTGCGGGCACGTTCTGCTGGCCGACCGGGTCCGGGGCGGCGGTCTATTGCCTGGCCGGCAGCGGATTCGGCAGTGTCCGGTCGACGGGATATGAAATCGATTCGCCCTCCACGCTGGGCGGCGGCCTGGATTCGCTGGACGGGGGAACGGATTCCCTGGGCGGAACCGAACCGACCAGTCTGCCGGGCGGAGAGCCGGATGCCGGCGGAATTTCGACGCCCGGCGCGTTTTAAGGGCGGGGGCGCGGATTGGTTGCACGGCGCATCCGGCGGGCATCCGCTCTTCGCGGATAATGCCGGCCCGGCGACGGGACGGCCGGAAACGGGTGGGTGATGGACGTTTTATCAGCGGCAGCCGAACGCCTGATCCCGTACGACGGATGGACCGCTCCGTCCGAAGGCGGAAGCATGCGCGGCACGATTGCCCCCGGGGAGCGTCTGCTTGTGCGGGCCATGGAACTGCCGGCGGTGGAAACGGGGGATATTGTGGCGTTCCGCCGGGGCGGGCGCGTGCGGGTTCATCGCGTAATGGCCATCCGCCAGGGCCGCTGGTGGACGCAGGGCGACGGCAACTGGCGGCGTGATGCCGACCCGCTGCAGCCGGACGAATTCATCGGGCGGGTGGAAGAGGCCGTTGGAGCGGCGGGAAGCCGCCGGCTGGTTGGCGGTGCGCGGGGCCGGCGGCAGGCGATTGGACGGCATGCCGCCGCCTTTCTCCGATGGGGATTTCTCTCGCTGCTGGCCCCGCTGTACCGCCTGGCGGGCAGGAGCCGGCTGGCCGCCCGCTTCTGGCGGCCGGACATCCTGACCGTCCGGTTTGCCGGCGCCGGCGGCCGGCGGACCAAATACATCCACCGGGGGCGAACGGTGGCGTGCTGGCATGACGCGTCCCGCGGATGGACCTGCCGCCGGCCCTATGATCTGATACTCTTCCCGCCGTCGTCATGAACCCGCCGGACCCGAGCATGCCCCCTTCGCCGGAAATGGCGCTGCTGCTGCGCTGCGCGGCCCCCGGGGCGGAGCCGGCGGAGGTGCCGGTTCTCGACTGGCCGCGGTTTCTGGCCTTGGCGACCCATCACCATCTCCTGCCGCCGGCCGCCCGGCGGCTGAAAGCCGCCGCGGACTCCGGCGCGCGGGTGCCGGGGGAATGGCTGGAGTATTTCCAGCGGCAGGCCGCGCGGATTTCCGCCTTCAACCTGCGCGCCGCGGGTATCCTGCGACGCCTGCAGCGCCGGGCGAAAGAACGGGGCATTCAGCTGATCCCCGTCAAGGGCCCGGCGCTGGCCGCCTGGGCGTACGGCGACATCGCCCTGCGGCAGTTCGAGGACCTGGATCTCGTCGTTCGGCGCGGCGACCTGCTGCAGGCCGTGGAGATGCTGGAGGCGGAAGGCTACCGGCTGCGCGAGCTGCCGGCCGGAGTGGATCGGAGGCGCTATCTGGCCACCGGCCAGGACTGGTCCATGGAACAGCCGGAAAAGCCGCCCCATCTGGATCTCAAACCGGTGCTGATTACCCACACGCTGTGCGGGTTCGAGTCCGCGGACTGGTTGTGGCGTGCGAGCCGGCCGCTGCCGATGGGCGACGGGGGAAGTCTCGAGGCCCCGGGGCCGGAGGCGATGCTGCTGGCGGTCTGCGTGGACGGGGCCAACGAAGGCTGGCCCAAGCTCTCGGCGGTGGCGGATGTCGCGGCGGTGCTGGCGAATCAGGCGGGGGCCGACTGGGCCGGGCTGCTGGCGGAGGCCGGGCGCCTGGGGCAGCGGCGCAGCCTGCTGACCGGCGCGGCCCTGGCGGAGCGCCTGCTGGCCTGTCCGCTTCCGGCCCCGCTGGAGGAGGCGCTTCGGCGCGATCCGCTCGCCCGGCGCCTGGCGGAATCGGCCGCCCGTCCGCTGGCGGCCGGCCGCCTGCCGCGGGATGACGGCTGGCGCGCCGCGCGCTTTGCCTGGCGAACCCGCGAGAGTGGCCGCGCGCGGTTTCGTTATCTGCGGCGGGTGCTGTGCGTGCCGGGCGCGGCCGATCTGGAGGCTTTCGCCTTGCCGCCGGCACTCGATCCGCTGTATGCCTGCCTGCGGCCTGTCCGTCTGGTCTGGGATGCGCTGCGGGGCCGTTCCCGCCGCCTTCATCCGCCGGCAGAGGCTGCTTCGCCATGAAAACACCCCGCTTCCAGCACATCCGCCAGGCGGTCCGTCTGGTCTGGAGCAGCGCACCCGGCTGGACGGCCGGGCAGGGCGCGCTGGTGCTGGCGCAGGGCGCGCTGCCGGTCGCCACGCTGTTCCTGACGCGGCGGCTGGTGGATGCGGTGACTGTCTTCCTGGGCCAGGCGCCCGGCGCGCGAGATCCCTGGCCGCTGCTGGCCCTGGCGCCGTGGGTGGCGGCGGTGACGGTTGCCGGCTGGCTGTGCCGGGCGTTGTCCGCCCTCGTGGCGTCGGCGCAGGTCGAGGTGGTGTCGGATGCCGTCCAGGACGCCCTGCAGACCAAGGCGGCGGACGTGGACCTGGCCTACTACGAGACATCGTCCTATCATGATCAGATGCGGCTGGCCCAGGCCGAGGCGACCGGCCGGTCCACCAGCATTGTCCGCAATCTCGTGCAGCTGCTGGGCGGCGGCCTGGTGCTGATTTCGGTGGCGGGGGTGCTGGCGGCGACGCAGGGGCTGCTGCTGCCCCTGCTGCTGCTGGCGGCGCTGCCCGGGGCCGCCGTGCGGCTGCTCAACGCCCGCCGTTGGAACCGCTGGCGCATCCAGCATAATGCGCCCGCGCGCTATGCCGGCTATCTGCACCTGCTGCTGACCGGCCTGCCGTTTGCCAAGGAAATCCGCCTGTTCGGGCTGGGCGGGGAACTGCGCGGGCAGTCCCGCCGCCTGCGCGACCGGTTGCGCGGCAGCCGCCTGGCGCTGATGCGCCGCCGCGCCGCGGCGGAGATCGGGGCCGACGCGCTGTCCGCGGCGGTGCTGCTGGCGGGGCTGGGCCTGGTGTATGCGCGGATGCAGGCGGGCGGGGCGACGCTGGGCGACCTGGCCCTGCTCTACGGCGGCTACCAGAAGGGGCGGGGGGCGTTCACCGGCGTGCTGGGCAGCCTGGCCGGACTGGTGGAGGATTCGCTGTTCATCGCCCATTTCCACCGTTTCATGGAACTGCCGCGCCGCATCCTGCCGCCCGCCCGCCCGAAGCCGGTGCCGAACCGGGTGGCCCGCGGCATCCGCTGCGAAGGCGTGTCCTTCCGCTATCCCGGCACCGACCGCGACGTGCTGCGCGGCCTGGACCTGGAGATCCGCCCCGGCGAACACGTCGCGCTGGTGGGCGAAAACGGCTCCGGCAAGACCACGCTGGTCAAGCTGCTCTGCCGGTTCTACGACCCGACGGAAGGCCGGATTCTGCTGGACGGGACCGACCTGCGCGAGTTCGATCCGGAAGAGCTGCGCTCGGCCTGCACGGTGCTGTTCCAGGATTTCGCCCGCTACCAGATGACGGCGGCCGAAAACATCCGCCTGGGGGATGTCCGGGTCCCGCCGGGCGACGCCCGGCTGGCGGCCGCCGCCCGGCGCGCGGGGGCGGACGGCATGATCGAGGGCCTGCCGGCGGGCTATGACACGCGGCTGGGGCGCCTGTTCGGCGGGGGAACCGAACCCAGCGAGGGCCAATGGCAGCGCATCGCGCTGGCCCGCGCCCTGCTGCGGCCGTCGGCCGTGATGCTGCTGGACGAGCCGACCAGCGCGCTGGATCCGCGCGCCGAACGGCAGCTGCTCGACACCGTCGTGCAGGAAACCCGCGACCGGATCCTGCTGGTGGTCAGCCACCGCCTGTCCACCGTGCAGGCGGCGGACCGCATCCTGGTGCTGGCGGGGGGGCGCGTCACGGAATCCGGACCGCACGACCGCCTGATCCGGGCGGGCGGCGGCTATGCCGATCTGTTTGCCCGTTGTGCCCCTCCATAACGGGCCGGGGGGAGGGGAAGGGGGCGGATGCCGCACCGCTGCGGCATCCGGCAACCGGCGCGGCGTCCATGGCCGGGCGATTGCCAGTGGTGGGGCGACATGCTAGGGTTCGCGGCATGGAAAACAAGACGTCCTATACGATCAAGCTGACGCCGCAGCAGATGGACGAGACCGCCCGGATTCTGCGCGAAGGCAACTACCGCCGCCGCACCGTGGAGCATGCCGTGGCGGCGGCGGCGGGCGAAGACTGCCAGATCGTGCTGTACAAGAGCGGCAAGTGCCTGGTGCAGGGCAAGGGGGCGGCGGACTGGATCACCTTCACGCTGGAGCCGCAGGTCCTGATGGAGGCGCGCCTGGGCTACGAAGACGTGCTGAATCCCGAGGCCAACGCCCCGCACATGGGCGTGGACGAAAGCGGCAAGGGCGATTTCTTCGGTCCGATGGTGATTGCGGCGGCCTACGTGGACGAGGCCATCGCCAAGGACCTCAAGGCCATCAACGTCCGCGACAGCAAGACCGTCACCACCGACAAGGCCATGCAAGACCTGGCCAAAAAGATCCGCGCGCGGCTGGGCGACCGGTTTGCCGTGGTGGCGATCGGCCCCGCCGCCTACAACCGGCTCTACGACAAGATGGGCAGCGTCAACCGCATCCTGGCCTGGGGCCATGCCAAGGCCATCGAAAACCTCCTGGAGAAGGTCCCGCACTGCCCGCGGGCCCTCAGCGACCAGTTCGGCCCCGAACAGCAGATCCAGCGCGCCCTTCAGCAGAAAGGCCGCAAGATCAAGCTCGAGCAGCGCCACAAGGCGGAAAGCGACATCGCCGTGGCCGCGGCGTCCATCCTGGCGCGGTCGGCATTCCTGAGCGCGATGGACAAGCTGGGGCAGGCACACGGCGTGGCCCTGCCCAAGGGCGCATCCGACAAGGTCCGGGCCGCCGCCGCCGAGCTGGTGGGGAAAAAAGGCGGCGCCGTCCTGCTCGAGACCGCCAAATGCCATTTCAAGACCACCGACGACGTGCTCGGCCCGCTCGGCAAGACCCGCAAAAGCGAAGGCCTCCCGCCCGCGCCCGTAAAGAAGGTGTATGTGCGCAGGTCATCTTCCAGTGTGTAGAAGGCCATGATTGGAATTGTGACCAAGCGCAAAGGGAGGCATTCGCGGCTATGGAATGCCGATGCGCGGTCCGAGCGGAAATCAGAGTTGGGGCAGGTCATGACGCCGCCCGGGATTGCGCAATTCATGGCGTCGCTGTTTTCATTCAAGCGTACCGCCGATGTGCAAATCCTGGATGCGGGAGCCGGTCAAGGAGCTCTTTCCCGCGCATTGATTGCCGAATGGGGAAGAAAGGCGACCCGCAAGTCGTCACTTCATCTCACGGCGTATGAAGTTGACCCGGGCATGTTGCAGCAGTTGCGACCTGTATTGCGGGAGTGCGTGCAAGATCAGCAGCGGGCAGGGCGGACTATTGATGCGGTTATCCAGCCGGTGGATTTCATCGAGGCCGTGGCCAATCCCTTTGAATATGCCAATCCGGGTGTGTTTACCCATTCGATCCTGAACCCCCCCTACAAGAAGATCAACAGCCACTCCATGCATCGGATCTGGCTGCGGGACCTGGGCATTGAGACCGTGAATCTGTATTCGGGGTTTGTTGCCGTGGCTCTGCAACTGCTCGGCCCCGGCGGACAATTGGTGGCGATCATCCCCCGGAGTTTTTGCAACGGGCCCTATTATCGGCCCTTCCGCAAAATGCTGCTGAGAAATGCGGCCATTGAACGGATTCATTTGTTCGAATCGCGGACCAAGGCATTCCAGGCGGATGGCGTTTTGCAGGAAAACGTCATCATCAAGATCATCCGCGGTGGGAAACAGGGCCCCGTGGAGATCAGCACCAGCCGGGATGATTCCTTTCAGGATATCGAGCGCCGCAAGGTGCCGTTTGAAGAAGTAGTCCGGTCGGATGACGACGACAGCTTCATCCGGATTCCGCAATCCGAACTGGCAGGGAGAGGGCGTCTGACCTTTTCTCATGACCTGCATGATTCGGGATTGCAGGTATCGACAGGTCCCGTGGTGGATTATCGCTTGAAGGACTACCTCCTCGACGGGATCGAAGGGAGGGCGGTTCCGCTCATCTATGCCTGTCATTTTGCCGATGGCCGGTCGCGCTGGCCCGAAGGTTCCACAAAGAAAAAAACCGCCATACAGGATGTGCCGGAAACGCATCGCTGGCTGTATCCAACGGGTTGCTATGTCGTGACCCGTCGCCTCTCTTCCAAGGAAGAATCCCGGAGAATTATCGCCCATATGGTGGTCCGGGGTGATTTCCCGGGACACGAATGGCTCGGGTTTGAAAACCATCTGAATGTGTTCCATACCGCCAAAAACGGAATGGAAGAGGATTTGGCCAGGGGGCTTTGCACCTATCTGAACTCCACGCAGGTGGATGGCTATTTCCGGCTTTTCAATGGCCATACCCAGGTCAACGCGATGGATTTGCGCAAGCTGCCGTATCCCTCTCCCGATCAATTGCGGCAGTTGGGCCGGCAGGCGGCCAAGATCAAGCGGCCAACCCAGTCTCAGATCGATTCGATGGTGGAGGAACTGAATGAGTGCTAAGACCCGGATACAGGAAGCCCGTCAAGTGCTGAAGGAACTGGGCATGCCGCGGGAACAGCAAAATGACCGGACGGCGCTCTGTCTGTTGTCGTTGTTGAATCTCACGCCGGATAAGAAGTGGAGCGAAGCGGCAGCCCCTTTGGTCGGCATTACGCCCATGATGGAGTTTGCGCGCGGCCACTACGGCATGAAGTATGCCCCGAATACGCGGGAAACCTTCCGACGCTTTTCGATTCATCAGATGGTGCAGGCCGGGCTGGTGCGGCCGAATCCGGACAATCCTACGCGGCCGGTCAACAGTCCCAAGACGGTTTATCAAGTGGCTCCGGCGGCCCTGGACCTTGTGCGGAAGTACGGTACCCGCAATTGGAATCGATTGCTGGCGGCATATAGTAAGAAGCACACATCCCTGGCTGCGCGTTATGCCGATGCCCGCAGAATGAAACTGATTCCCGTCCGGATGGAGGGCGAGGAGGTTCACTTGACGCCAGGAAAGCATAGCCTGTTGATCCGAGATGTAATTGAACAGTTCGCTCCGCGCTTTACTCCCGGCGCGCATATCCTCAGCCTGGGCGACACAGGCAAAAAGTGGGCGGTTCGGGACGAAGCGGGGTTCAAGAAGCTCGGGATCACGCTGGATGATCACGGAAAGATGCCGGATGTCGTGCTGAACGATACCAAGCGCAACTGGCTGCTGCTGGTCGAAGTGGTCACAAGTCATGGCCCGGTCAATCCGAAACGGCACGCGGAGTTGAAAGCGCAGTTTTCCAAATCCAAGGCCGGGCTGGTGTTTGTGACGGCATTCCCAACGCGCAGTATCATGAACAGGTACTGGAATGAGCTGGCATGGGAAACGGAGGTGTGGGTGGCGGAATACCCCGACCACATGATTCATCTGAACGGCAGTCGGTTTCTAGGGCCTTATCATAAGCCCCCCAAAAGAAGGGGACCGAAATGAAGCTGGTGCGCTATGGCGCGGCCGGCGCCGAACGACCGGGCATCTGGCTGGAGGCGGACGGCGGGCAGCCCGCGCGCATCGTGGACGTGCGCGGCATGGTCTTCGACATCGAAGACTACGACGCGCGGTTCTGGCGGACGTGGGGCGCAGACCGCCTGCGCGGTTTGCTGGAGGAGAAAAGCGTGAAGACCGTCCCGGCGGACGGCGTGCGGCTGGGGCCGCCCGTGGCGACGCCGCGCCAGATCATCTGCCTGGGCAAGAACTACCGCGACCACGCCGAGGAATTCGATTCGCAGGTGCCCGAGCATCCCGTCTATTTTTCCAAAAGCCCCGGCTCGCTCTGCGGCGCGGGCGACGCCATCCGCCTGCGGCCGGGCAGGGACCGCGTGGATGCCGAGGTCGAGCTGGCCCTCGTGATCGGACGGCGGATGCGCGATGTGCCGGAAGCCGACGCCCTGGCG
>JAXGNL010000001.1:0-142408 GCA_040768005.1 Kiritimatiellia bacterium | reverse complement strand
TCCTCCATGCCGGCCGTGAACTGCACATCGAAAAGCGCATCGAGATTGGCAGCCAGGAAGTCCCATGCCTTCATGCCCAGTTCGCTGGGCACCAGGGCCCGCTTTTCGCGCACGACATACTTGCGCCCCAGCAGGGTCGAAATGATCTGCGCGTAGGTGCTGGGCCGCCCCACCCCGTTTTCCTCCAGCACCTTCACCAGCGAGGCTTCCGTGAAACGCGGCGGCGGCTGGGTTTCCTTCCGGTCGTTCAGCCACTCTGCCACATCCAGGGCTTCGCCCTTCTCCAGCGGCGGCAGGGGGCCTTCTTCATCGCCGTTGCCGTTGGCCGCCTGCTCCTTCTTGCGCTGTTCGAGCCCGGAAACGCGCATGAAACCCGGAAACACGATTTCCGAGGTCGTCGCCCGGAACAGAAATGTCTCCGGGCCGGCATCCGCGCCGCCGACGGCTTCCAGCTCGGCCGTGCGCTGGGCAATGCGGGCCGGGGCCATCTGGCTGGCGATGAACCGCCGCCAGATCAGGTCGTACAGCCGCCAGTCATCCTCGTCCAGAATGCTCTTCAATTCGTCGGGCGTACGCGCGGGATCCGTCGGCCGGATGGCTTCGTGTGCCTCCTGCGCGCTGGAACGGTTTCGGAAGACGTTCGGCGTCTCCGGAAGGAAGTCGGCGCCGTGGGTCTTCTCAATGAAGTCGCGGGCCTGGTCAACGGCTTCGCGGGCGACCGTGAACGAATCCGTGCGCATGTAGGTGATCAGACCCGAGGCGATTCCGTGCCCCAGATTGACGCCTTCGTACAGCTTCTGGGCGATCCGCATTGTGCGCGACGTCGAGAACCCCAGCGCGCCGCTGGCGGCCTGCTGCAGGCTGCTGGTAATGAACGGCGGGGGCGCCGATTTGCGGATTTCCTTGCGCACCACGTCGGCCACCCGCAGGGACCGCCGCTTCAGTTCCTCCATCAAATGCAGCCCCAGCGCTTCGTCCTTCACGTCGGCCTTTTCGCCGTTCAGCTTCGCCAGGACGGCCGTGAACGGATCGCGTGGATCCACCTGCTTGGCCGCCCGCACCCCCAGCACCCAGTAGGCCACCGGCTGGAAGTCCCGGATGGACTTTTCGCGCTCGCAGACCAGCCGCAGGGCCACCGACTGCACCCGCCCCGCGCTCGAGGCCCCCGGCACCCGGCGCCACAGCATCGGGCTGACTTTGTAGCCCACCACGCGGTCGAGAATCCGCCGCGCCTGCTGGCTGTCCACGCGGCGCTGGTTGATTTCGCCGGGATGATCGAACGCCTTGCGGATGGCCGGCGCCGTGATCTCGTTGTAGGTCACGCGCAGAAACTTGTCGTCGGCATCCTTTCCGCGCAGGGCTTCGCGCAGGTGCCAGGCAATGGCCTCTCCCTCGCGGTCCGGATCGGGCGCCAGAAACACCGTTTCGACCTGGGCGGCCAGCCCCTGCAGCTCCGACAGCACCTTGGCCCGCCCCTTGATCGGCACGTACTGCGGCGCAAAACCGTTCTCCAGATCCACGCCCAGGGACCGCTCCGGCAAATCCCGCACATGCCCCATCGAGGCCTTCACCACATATTCCTTGCCCAGCAGCTTGTTGATGGTCTTCGCCTTCGCGGGCGACTCCACGATCACCAGGTTCTTCGCCATGTCTTGCTTTCCTTTCATTCAAGTCCGTCTTCCGCCGGCGGGTCCCACTGGCGGATTTCCTCCATCAGCGCCAGCCGCCGGCCGGGCAGCCGCCGGATCACGCGCTTCATCTCCAGCTGCATCGCCACCGTCATCAGGCGGGCGGACGGCAGGTCGGCGCGCCGGATCAGCTCGTCGAAATCCAGCTCCGGCTCGTTCCAGAGCGCGCGCACAATGGCCGCTTCCGCCGGGGCCAGGGTCAGGCGCTGGCGCGCATCCTGCCGGCGCGCCAGCCGCGCCTGCTCGTCCGGCGGGAACAGAAATTCGAATTCCTTGAGAAGGTCGGGCAGATCCTCGACCAGCCGCGCGCCGTTCTGGATCAGGCGGTGGGGGCCGCGCGAGCCCTCCATGTCCACGCGCCCGGGCACCGCCATCACGCTGCGCCCCTGCTCCAGCGCCTGCTCCGCCGTGTTCATCGCGCCGCTGTTCAGTCCCGCTTCCACCACCAGGACGCCTTTGGACAGCCCGCTGACAATCCGGTTGCGGTACGGAAAGGTCGTCCGGTCCGGCTCCCGCCCCAGCGGGAACTCCGTCACCAGCGCCCCGCCGTCGCAGATCTCCTCCGCCAGGGCGCGGTTCTCCGGCGGATAGAGCCGGTCCATGCCGCCGCCGAGCACGGCGATCGTGCGCCCGCCCGCCTTCAGGGCCGCCCGGTGGGCCGCCGTGTCAATGCCCCGCGCCAGCCCGCTGACAATGGTGAACCCGGCCTTGGCGGCCAGAAACGACAGCCGTTCCGCCTGCGCCGCGCCGTAGTGGGATGCCCGCCGCGTCCCCACCACGGCCAGCGCCTGCTCGTCCTTTGTCTCCAGGGTCCCGCGCACATACAGGCACAGCGGCGGATCGTAAATCGCCTTCAACGGGGGCGGATAGTCCGGATCCGCCGGCGTGATCAGCCGCGCCCCCAGTTTCGCCGCCGCCTTTTCCTCGCGCCCGGCGTCCAGCCCGTCCCGCTGCGCCACGATGCCCTCCGCTACCTTCCGGCCCACTCCGCGGACCGCCGCCAGCGCCGCACCGGACGCCGACAGCACCGCCTCCGGCGAGCCCAGCGCCTCGCACAGCGCCCGCACCCGAACGGGACCGATGTTCCCGATCTGGTTCAGGACAATGTACGCTTCGCGAGAGGTCATGGCGGCGGATGCTTTTGTTTTCCCTGCTGCCCGCCCTCAGGCGTCCGGACCTTCCCGGCCGTCCGCGCCGTCGCCCAGCGGCAGATCTTCCGTCCGGTCCGGCCGGGGCGGCGCCGCGCGCCGGCGGCGCGTCTGCCGGAAGAGATCCATCTGGCCGCTGCGCAGCAGGTCGTAGTTCTTCAGAATGCGCAGAATCTGGAGCAGATCGGATTTCTCGTAGGTCTTTTTCACATCCACCCGCTCGGCCAGTTCCAGCAGCATCGGCCGGAACAGAATCACCCCGTCAATGCCCTGCGAGCGCAGAAACTCCAGCGCCTCGGCACGCTGATCGGGGTCCGCCGGCAGATCCGCCATGCACAGCACTTTCGCCGGCGGGTCCATCCCCATCTCCGCCGCCGCCGCCCGGACCGAATCCGGTTCCGCAAACCGGTAGATCTCCGGGGAACTCGCCAGCATGGCCGCGGTGAACCGCTCCGAATGCCAGCCGCGCACCGCGACAATCACTCCGGGCACCTGCGCGAGTTCCCGCGCGCCCCACAGCATGTCCTCCGGGAACGCCGCGCCGGCCTTGGCCAGCGGATTCACCGCCAGCAGATCCACTTCCTCGTGGATGCCCTTGGACCGGGCCACGACCTGATACTTCCGCGGCTGGCGCACCAGGAACCCCAGCGCCTCCAGATACTCACGCACCATCCATTCATTCACCGACGCCATGCGCACACCACCTTTTCCATGCCGCTTCCAGTTCCGCATCGGATACCGCCGCCGGCAGCTCCGCGTCGCCCAGGCGTCCGGCCAGCACAAACCGCGCCCGGCCGCCCGCCGATTTCTTGTCCACCGCCATTGCCGCTTTCAACCGGTCCCACGACCACTCGCCGGACGGCGTCGCCGGCAGGTCGAACGCCCGCAGCAAGGCCGTCACCCGCCCGGCTTCCTCCGCCGGCAGCCCCCGCCTCTCGGCCGAAAGCGCCAGCGCATACGCCATCCCCAGCGCCACGGCCTCGCCGTGCAGCACCGTTCCGTAGCCGGCCGTTTTTTCAATTGCATGCCCCAGCGTATGCCCGAAATTCAGCAGGGCCCGCCGCCCCTCCTCCCGCTCGTCGCGCGCCACCACCGCCGCCTTGAGTTCGCAGCACCGGGCCACCATGCGCTCCAGCGCCGCCGGCTCCTGCGCCCGGACCGCCGCCGCATTCGCCTCGAGCCAGGCCAGGAATTCTTCATCCAGGGCCGCTCCGTACTTGATCACCTCGGCCATGCCCGCCGCGAACTCCCGCGGCGGCAGCGTCGCCAGCGTGTCGAGATCCGCCAGCACCGCCATCGGCTGGTGAAACGCCCCCGCCAGATTCTTCCCCGCCGCCAGGTTGATACCCGTCTTGCCCCCCACGGAACTGTCCACCATCGCCAGCAGGCTCGTGGGGATCTGAACAAACCGGATGCCCCGCATGTAGGACGCCGCGGCGAATCCCGCCAGATCGCCGACCACCCCCCCGCCCAGCGCCACTACCACCGCTCGGCGATCCAGCCGGGCCTCCGCCATTCGCTCCAGCAGCCCGGACCACGCGGCGGCGCACTTGGTGGATTCCCCCGGCGGCAGCACGGTTTGATCCCAGTCCGGCCCCAGCGCCGTCCTGACGCGGTCGCCATAGATCGCCGCCACATGGGCGTCGGTCACCACCATGCCCCGCAGGCCTTGTACCGTCTCCGCCAGCCGGTTGAGCACCCCTGTGCCGATCCAGATGGAATACGAGCGGTCGCCCAGCGGTATCTTGACCTCACTAGCCATAACGGGGTGAGGAAATATCCCCTGCGCCCGGAATTGTCAATCCTCTTGCGGACATCCCCATGCTGACGTTGCGCATCTGCGATTCCGGTGCATGCCGATCAAAAAAGACCTTCTGGTATTGGATGGCTGTCATCCCGAGCGGAGTCGGGGATCTCTCGGCTTGGTCCCGCAAGCCGGCCATTGGGATAGTGCCCAGATCCCGCGGCGGCAGGACAAGTGATTTCGACTCCGGTGCTGCGCTTTCGCTCAATATGACTGGGGCGTGCACCTAATCGCAGATGCGTCCCAGGCCGCCCGGGAGGAACCTGGGGGGCGGAGTCAGCGCTTCCGGACTCCCCACCGGGCCAGTTCCCGGGCCAGTTCCCGGCAGGACAGCTGTCCCGGTGCCGTGGCGGCATCCAGCGCCCCATAGGCCAGGCAGGAGCCGGCGCAGGGCAGCGCCACCCGGGAAACCGCCCCTCGCGCACCCATCCCCAGCACGCACAAGGGCCCGCTGGCTTGCGCCGGCAGCGCCATCAGCCGCGCCAGGTCGGCGCCGGAACGAACCGTTGCGGCAATCTTCACCACGTCCGCCCCCATCTGACGCCCCCGCATTTCCACTGCCCGCAGCGTCTTCGCATCGGGTGTTCCCTTAAAGTCATGGAAGGAACCCACCACCTGGGTCCCGCAGAGACGGGCGGCCTTGGCCACCGTCATCAGCGCATGCGCGCCGATTTCCATGTCCACCCCGGCCACCACCGGCAGCGCCTCCAGCACCAGCGCCAGCCGGTCGGCCTCGCGGCCCTTCCATTTCCCCCCTCCCGGGAATCCCGGATGGTCAGCAGCACCGGGCGTCCGCGCGCCTGCGCCGCCGCGCACCATTCCAGCCATTTCCTTTGCACAACCCCGTCAGATCCAACCGGACTTCCAGCCAGTCGCAATCGGCCGGCGCCTTTCGGGCGCAGGCCCGCAGGCGCGATTCCGTCGCGACGCATCCGATAATCCAGGGCTTCTCTCCCAGCCGCAGCCGGGCGGACAATCTGGTTCGCTTGGCGTAATGGACTGCACTCATCTCTTGGGCTCCCGGCCGGGATCCTGCCCCGGCAGACCCCATGAAACCATCCCGCCCCACCCGGGTCAATCCGGTTTGCGCCCGCCGGGTCGAACGGGGCGCATCTGCGATTTGGTGCATGCCGATTCAAAACGGCCTTGTGGTCCTGTATGGCTGTCATCCCGAGCCTTGCCTGCCCGCCCGTGGAGGGTCGAGGGATCTCGGCCTGGTCCCGCAGAGCTGGCCATCGGGATTGTGCCCAGATCCCGCGGTGGCGGGACAGGTAATTTCGACTCCGGCGCTGCGCGCCTTCGCTCAATATGACCCGAGCTTGCACCCAATCGCAGATGCGCCCGGTCGAACGACGGCGGCCCATCAATCCCGGAACGGCAACCCGCAGGAAGCAGATCAATGGGTGCGTCCGGGAGTCGGTAAGAACTGTGGAAGTCAACCGACCAGGGTCCGGAAGCGGAGAAACGCCGCCACGGCATCGCGGGGGCCCGGCGCGGCTTCGGGATGGTATTGCAGGGAAAAGGCCGGAAACCGCCGGGCCTGCAATCCTTCCACGGTGCGGTCGTTCAGGCTGATGTGCGTGATCTCCGCCGCCGCGGGATCGAGGCTGTCCGGATCCACGACGTAGTTGTGATTCTGGGAGGTCACTTCGACGGTTTTCGTGCGCAGGTCCATCACCGGATGGTTGCCGCCGTGATGGCCGAAGGCCAGGCGCCGGGTTTTTCCTCCGAGCGCCAGTCCCAGGAGCTGATGTCCCAGGCAGATGCCCATCAGCGGCACCTGCCCGAGCAGGTCCCGGATGGTTTTGACGGCATACGGCAGCGCGGCCGGGTCGGCCGGACCGTTGGACAGCAGAACGCCCGCGGGATTCAGC
This sequence comes from Kiritimatiellia bacterium, assembly GCA_040768005.1. Taxonomy (GTDB): domain Bacteria; phylum Verrucomicrobiota; class Kiritimatiellia; order CAIQIC01; family Lenti-01; genus JAAZFE01. The sequence continues at coordinate 135,894 of JAXGNL010000001.1, read as the reverse complement.
GCCAGCACGTCGGCCGCGGAACTCCGGGCATTCAGCACCCGGACCCGGAATCCCTGCTCTGCGAGCAGGCGCAGGCTGTTGCGCTTGACGCCGAAGTCCAGCACGACCGCCAGCGGAGCGTCCGCCGGGGCCTCCGACGGCCAGTCATAGGGCGACGGCGTGGACACCTTCGAGGCGTAGTCCTGTCCGTCGAGCCCTTCCCACGCGCGGGCCTTTTCGATGGCCTCTTCCGGCGACAGGGCGCCCGTGGCGCACGGAAGGCTTTCTGCGTGCCGCCGTCGCGAAGCCGGATCGTCAGCGCGCGCGTATCCACCCCGGCCAGCGACGGCACCCCCCCGCGCGACAGGGCTTCCGGCAGCGTTTCCCGCGTGCGCCAGTTGGAGGGCGGATTCATTTCGCGAACCACCAGGCCGGCCGCCTGGATCGCGGCGGATTCGTGATCCTCGCCGTTGAATCCGGTATTGCCGGTTTCCGGCATGGTCAGGACAACGATCTGCCCGGCATAGGACGGATCGGTCAGAATTTCCTCCACGCCGGTCATGGCGGTATGGAAGACGACTTCGCCGAGGCGGTCCACGGCGGCCCCGCACGACCAGCCGCGGATCACCGTGCCATCGGCCAGCGCCAGAAACGCGCGCCGTTCCCGCCGCTCCGCCCAGTTTCGGGAGATCGCGCTCATGACGGTTTCCCCTTGCGGACCGTGGCCCGGTGGTATTCCTGCAGCGTCAGCACTTCGACTTCCGGATGCGCCGCCAGCGTGCGCAGCCCGTCAATCGCCGCGCGCAGCCCGCGAAGCGTGGTGGTCATCGGCACGCCGCGCCGGACGGCTTCGGTGCGCATCTTCACTTCGTCGAGCTGCGGCTGGCAGCCGGAGGGCACGTTGATGATCCAGCCGGCATCGCGTCGCGCATCAGATCGAGCGCGTTCGGGCGGCCTTCGGAGATGGCGAAAGCGGCGCGGGCGGAAGCGCCGGAATCCCGCAAGGCGTCGCGGTGCCGCACGTGGCCCAGATGGCGTAGCCATGGCCGCCGGCTCCCGGGCGCACGTGACCATTTCGGTCCGGTCGGAGGCGCGTTCGCCGGACACGCTGACAAAGAAGACGCCGCCGGACCGGGGTATGGGATTGCCGGCCGCCTGCTGGCTCTTGAGGAAAACCATGCCGGGATCCGGAGTCGATCCCCATCCACTTCAGCGTCGAGCGCATTTCCGGCGTCAGGCGCACGTCGCAGCCCGGGAAACGCGCAAACGGCAGCACGGCTTCCTTGAGCGCCACGTGGCGCAGCGCGACCGCTCCCGGGTGAAGCCGATGGACCGGAGAGGTTCGCCGGCCATGACGCGCACCGCCAGCCCCGCCAGCGGCGCGCCGCTGGCTGCAACCAGCAGGACCGTCGAAGGACGCGCGGAGTTCACCTCCAGGATGTACACCTCGCCGTCCTGCACGGCGTACTGCGTTCATCGGGCGCGCGTCCAGCCCCGCGCCAGCGCGCGGGTGTGTTCGCGGATGCGTTCGACGATCTCCGGCGCCAGTCCCTGCGGCGGCATCAGCAGGCGCTGTCGCCGCTGTGGATGCCGGCCTTTTCAATGTGCTCCATCACCCCGCCGATGAAGAGCTTCGATTTCTCCGTCGGCAAGGCAATCCGTCCACCTCGACGGCGTCTTCGAGAAACTTGTCGATCAGCACCGGGCGGCCCTCCGACGCGGCGAACGCCTCCCGGCGAAGGTCTCGAAGAACGGTTCGGTATAGACGATGGCCATGGCCCGCCCGCCGGCGCCGAGCACAAACGACGGCCGCACCAGCACGGGGAACCCGATGCGATTCGCAATCGTCCGCGCGCTGTCCGGATCCGTGGCCGTTCCGTTCGCCGGCTGTTTCACGCCGACCTGCTCCGCCAGCCGCTTGAAAAACTCCCGGTCTTCGGCCTTCTCGATGTTCCCGGGACTGGTGCCGATGATCGTCACCCCCGCCGCCTCCAGCTCCAGCGCCAGATTCAGCGGGGTCTGGCCGCCGAACTGCACGATGGCGCCGTCGCAGCGCTCCCGGCGGTACACCGCCAGCACGTCTTCGAGCGTCACCGGCTCGAAGCTGGCCGGTCGCTCGTGTCGTAGTCGGTCGAGACCGTTTCCGGATTGCTGTTGACCATGACGGTTTCGCAGCCCGCGGCGCGAAGCGCCTGGCAGGCCTGCACGCAGCAGTAGTCGAACTCGATGCCCTGTCCGATGCGGTTGGGTCCGCCGCCCAGGATCATGATTTTTTTCCGGTCCGACTTCGGCGGCGGGAGTTCCGGCGCTCCCGCCGTGGAAGGTAGAAATACGGCGTGGCGGCGGCAAACTCCGCCGCGCGTGTCCACCACCCCGAAGGCCGGCCACGAGCCCAGGCGGTCGCGGGCCGCCCAGACCTCGCCTTCCGTGGCGCCAGAATCGCCGCGATCTGCCGGAGTCTGAAAAACCGAATTCCTTGGCCTGGGCAAACCGCGCCGGGTCCGCTTCGAGCCCCGCCAGCGGCCGGACGGCGCCGATTTCCTCCTCGTACGCGATAAGTTCCTCCATCTGCCGCAGGAACCACGGATCCATGCCGGACCGCTCCGCCACGCGCTCCACCCCCCAACCCCGGAACAGCGCTTCGCGCACGTGAAACAGGCGCATCGGACTCGGCCGCGCCACCGCCGTCTCCAGTTCGCCGTCGGACAGCGCGCCTTCCACCTCCTCCCGGCGGACAAAGCCCGCCCGGCCGATTTCCAGGGACCGCAGGGCCTTCTGGAGCGCCTGCTTGAACGTGCGACCAATGGCCATCGTCTCGCCGACGGATTTCATCTGGGTCGTCAGCGTATCGTCCGATCCCTGGAACTTCTCGAAGGCGAAGCGCGGGGCCTTGACGACGATGTAGTCCAGCGACGGCTCGAAACACGCCGGCGTGGATCGGGTGATGTCGTTGGGCAGTTCGTCGAGGGTGTAGCCCACCGCCAGCTTGGCCGCGATCCGGGCGATCGGGAATCCTGTCGCTTTCGAGGCCAGGGCCGAACTGCGGCTCACGCGCGGATTCATTTCAATCACCACCAGCCGGCCGTCGCGGGGATTCACCGCAAACTGCACGTTGGCGCCGCCGGTTTCAACGCCGATCGCCCGCATCACCGCCAGGCTGGCGTCGCGCAACGTCTGGTATTCGCGGTCCGTCAGTGTCAGCGCCGGCGCCACCGTCAGGCTGTCGCCCGTGTGCACGCCCATCGGATCGAGGTTTTCAATGGAACAGACGATGCACGCGTTGTCCCGGCGGTCGCGCATCACTTCCATTTCGAATTCTTTCCAGCCCAGGACGGATTCCTCGATCAGCACTTCGCCGACCGGGCTCAGGGCCAGGCCGTTGGCGCAGATGGCCTCGAATTCTTCCGCGCTGCGGGCGATGCCGCCGCCGGCCCCGCCGAGGGTAAAGCCCGGCCGCACGATCACCGGCCACGCGCCGATCTCCGCCTGCACGGCACGGGCCTCGTCCAGGCTGTGGGCCGATCCCGACCGCGGCACGGCCAGTCCGATGCCCGCCATGGCCTTCTTGAACAGCCCCCGGTCCTCGGCGCGGTGGATCACCTCCGCCGTCGCCCCGATCAATTCCACCTGGTAGCGCTTCAGGATTCCCCGCTCATGCAGCTGCACCGCCAGGTTCAGCGCCGTCTGCCCCCCCATCGTCGGCAGCAGCGCATCCGGCCGCTCGCGCCGGATGATCGCCGTCAGCGCGTCCACGGTCAGCGGCTCGATGTACGTTCGGTCGGCAAATCCCGGATCGGTCATGATCGTCGCGGGATTGCTGTTGACCAGCACCACCTCGTAGCCTTCTTCCCGCAGCGCCTTGCAGGCCTGCGCGCCCGAATAATCGAATTCGCACGCCTGGCCGATCACAATCGGCCCGGCGCCCACCAGCAGGATTTTGGATAGGTCGTCTCTCCGGGGCATGTCCCCTCCTGGATAAATCGTTTTACCTACTTAACCACATATCCCCCAGCTTGCCCAACAAGAAATTACAAAGAAGCAATCAAACGCGGGAAGCCCGCGGCCAATTCGTCTGATTCAGGACGGGATCGCCGCGTCCAGTTCGTCGCGCAACGCCGGATCCGGCAAACGGTCGCGGGCCGCGTCGGCATGCTCCTGGATGGCGCGATCCAGGGCCTCCATGGCGCCGCAGGTCCGGAACCAGTCACGAAACGCCGGTCCGGGAGGCGGAACAAACAGGCGCTGCGCGCCGGCATCCGCCGCGCGCCGGGCCCAGACCACCGCCCAGATGGGACGGCCGTCGCGCAGATCGTCGGGCAGCGGACCGCCCGCCAGCCATTCCCCCAGTCCCTGGCGGTCGTTGGACAGCTGAAACGCGATCCCGGCAGGCCGGCTGAAGTCATCCAGGGAAAGGTCATCGCCCGTGCCGGCCAGCACCGCCGCCAGGCGCACCGGCAGCCGGAAGGTATAGGCGCCGGTTTTCAGCGCATACATCTCTTCCACGTCATCGAGCGACAGCTCATCCGGCGGCGTGCGCGCCGCGCGGATTTCCAGCAATGCCCCGCGGCCGGTGTCAAGCGCCGCGCGCATGAATTCGCGCGAGGCGGCCAGCAGCCTCTCCGGCGGGGCCTCCGCCTGCGTCAGGCTCTCCATCGCCAGGCTGTAGAGCACGTCGCCGGCCACCAGCGCCGCGTCGCTCCCCCGGAAATTGCCGCCGCGGGATCCGCCCATGGCGTCGTCCAGCCGACGGGGGAGACTGGCCGCGCCCCGCCGGTGTTCCGAACCGTCGATCAAGTCGTCGTGAATCAGGATGAACGCATGCGCCAGTTCCAGCGCCAGCGCCGCCGGCATCAGTCCCGGAAACGGGTCCCGCCCGAACGCCCGGCAGGCCGCGCAGAACAGCCGTGGACGCAGCCGCTTTCCGGGCACCCGCAGGCTTTCGAGCACAACCGGCGCCAGGACCGGATCCGCCGCTTTCCAACTCTGCCAGAGCGAGTGCGTCTCCAGATGACGCCGCCAAAGCGTCTCGAATTCGTCCGGAATCGGTTGCATTCCGGGCATTCTACGGTAGGTTGCCCCGTCATGCACGGGAAAACCGTCATTCTCGGCGGCGGCTTCGCAGGCCTCCAGGCCTGCCGGATTCTCGCGCGGCACGGCGGAGACATCCTGCTCGTGGATCCCAGTCCCGTGACCACCATGCTGCCCGCCCTGCCCGACCTGGCCGGCGGCTGGGTCCCGGAGCGGATCGTGTCGCGTCCCCTGCGGGAACTGCTCCCCGCCGGCGTGGACCTTCTTCCCGCCGCCGCCACGCGCCTGGATCTCGACCAACGCCAGATCATCGCCAACGGCCAGCCCGTTGCCTACGATCAATTGCTGATCGCCGCCGGATCGGTGCCCGATTTCCGCGGCACGGTATTCCCGCCGGGGTCCATTCATGCCCTGGCGACCCTGTCCGATGCCTTGCGCATCCGCAACGAATTCGCCGCCTATCTTCATGAAACGCCCCGGCCGCAGGTGCTGGTGCTCGGCACCGGCTATACCGGCCTCGAACTCGCTATGAGCCTGTACTTCCGGGCGCGCCGCCGGCCGGTCCTGCGCCGTCACCCTCGCGGATCCCGCACCTGTCCTGCTTCCCTCCTCCCTGCCCGGCAGCGGCAGTATGTCCTGGATTTTCCTGACCTCGCAGGGCGCCGACATCCGGCTGGGCGCCCCGCTGGACTCCTTCGACGGCCGGCGCGCCGTTGTCGGCGGCCGGGAACTGGAATCGCCCTTTGTCTGCTGGGCCGGCGGCTCGACGTTCGCCGTGCCGGAAATCCGCGGCGGCGTCGAGCGCCTGCGAGACGGCCGCCTGGTTGTCGCGCCGGATCTCTCCCTCCCCGGCTATCCCGGCGTCTTTGCCGCCGGCGATGCCGCCGCCATCCGTCAGCGCGGACAGGTCCTGCGCAAGGCCGTGAACTTCGCGTACTACGGCGGGCGGCACGCCGCGCGCAACATGCTCCGGCTCCGCCGCGGCCGCCCCGCCCGCCCGTTCCGTCCCGTGGACCTGGGCTGGATCGTCCCGCTGCATGCCGCCAGCATCGGCCGCCTCGCCCCCGGCCTCTGGATCCGCGGCCGCCTCGGCGTCCGCCTGCATCACCTGATGTGCGGTCTTCGCAACTATTCCCTGCGCCATTTCGCCGGCTGTCTTCGGCTGGCCCTGAACCCGAACCAAGGAGCATGCACATGAACATTCGGAAATATCTGATCGGAGCGGACGCGGACGCCAACCCCGGGCTGGTCGTCCTGCGGGTCTTCACCGGACTCGCCCTGCTGACCCACGGCTGGGACAAACTGTTCGGCGGACTCGGTGGATTCATTGAAACCGTCGCCAAAATGGGCTTCCCGGCCCCCGCGGTGCTAGGCTTCCTGGCCGCGGTTGCCGAAAGCATCGGCGCCATCCTGCTGGCCGTCGGCCTGATGACCCGCCCTGCCGCCTTTCTCATCGCCGCCACCATGGCCGGCGCCGCCTTGAAAGTCCACGCCGGACAGGGTTTTTCCGGACAGGAAATGGCCTGGCTCTATTTCTTCCCCGCCGTCTTTTTCCTCCTCAAAGGCGCCGGAAAATGGTCCCTCGACCGGCTGCTGACGCCCTCCTGATGAAGATGCCGGAATGTTAGGAATGTGTTAATTTTTATCCTGTCCCGTATTTTCCTGTTGCACATGGCATAGCGCCTTTTCATTCTGTCTTCAGGATATCGGTTCACCCGCGGAGGGCGGTCACAATCGCGTTCCGGATGGGTGGTCCGGCTCCCAAGGAGGTTGCAATGAAGACTCGGTGGTGCCGTTGGTTGTCGTTGGTTCTGATCGTTTTCCTTTCTGGTCCCCCTCCGTCGGTTCAGGCGGCCAAGACCAAAAAGAAATCCAAGGCCAAGGAGCCGCCGCCCGCCGCGCAACCGGTTGCCGTCTGGCCGGCCGCCGAGCTCACCGTCGGCTTCCAGTCGCGCAGTTCCGAAACCGAGGGCATCGGCGACCTGCTGGTCCCCGTCTGGAATCCCGGCGGAAAGGGCCTCCTGTTCGTCAATCCGCGTACCGCCTTCACCGATCACGATGCCGAGGAATTCAATGTCGGCATCGGGTACCGCCACCTGCTGGACAAGTACAACCTCATCCTCGGCGCCAATGCCTATTATGACTACCGCGACACCGGCTATGCCCATTACGACCAGTGGGGCGTCGGCCTGGAAATCCTCAGCCCCTGGATCGACGCCCGCGCCAATTACTACGATCCCGAGGACAAGAAGATCGTCGTGGCCAGCGAAACCGAAACCACCACCCGCCAGTCCGTCAGAACCTCCGAGGACTGGCAGGATCCCTATGCCGCCGGCCACGCCATCCTGCAGGATTACGTCCTCACGCGCACCCTGCTGACGGAAACCTTCTCCCGCACCTACGAACAGTACCAGCAGCCCCTCGGCGGCTATGACTGGGAAGTGGGCGTCCGCCTGCCCCTCCCGACCAAACCCGAACAGCTCGAAGCCCGCGTCTTCGGCGGCTATTACGATTTTGATCGCGACTACGGTTCCGACGCCGAAGGCTGGAAGGCCCGCGCCGAAGTCCGCCTCTATTCCTCTCTCTTCCTCGATGCCGGCGTCTATGAAAACGACGAACTGACCGGCAGCGACTGGTTCGCCGGCGCCCGCGTCAGTGTCCCGCTCGATCTCGCCGCCATTTCCCAGGGCCGCAATCCCTTCGCCGCCGCCCGGTCCCGATGGAACGCCGAGCCCCGCGACCTCTCCGCCCGCCTGACCGAAATGGTCATGCGCGATCCCCAGATCCGCCTCGAAACCTCCAAGTTTCTGGAAAACAAGGCGCTCGCCAGCGAAACCAGTTCCACCCGAAGCTCCTCCCAGCGCAGCACCGTGACTCTCATGGACGACATTCAGTTCGTCAACGGCGACGTCCCCGCCTCCGGCAGCGGGACCGCCGGCCGCCCCTGGACCACGATCCAGGAGGCCGCCGACGCCGTGTACGGCCAGCGCAACGTCTACGTCTTCAACGCCTCGCAGCCCTACGATAACGTTGTCCTGCAGGACGGCACCACCCTCTGGGGCAGCGGCAGCCTCATCCCCGCCAACGGCGGCCGTACGTTCGGTTCCGGCATCCGGCCCGTCATTGACGGCGGCAGCAGAGGCCCCGCCGTCACCATGGCCAACCAGACCACCGTCCGCGGATTCTCCATCCGCAACACCGACCGCGGCTTGCCCATTATCATGGAAATGCTCCCGAATCTTCCCACCTTTGAAATCAGCCGCGTCGGCATCTATGGCCCGAGCGTTACCGACCTGACCATCCACGACAACCTCATCGCCGGAAACAGCGAAGGCGTGCTGATCCCCCGCTATGGCGATCTCAACCTGGATTTCAACCGCAACCAGGTCCGCAACAACGATCTGAACGGCATGTGGGTCGAAGGCCTGGGCTCCAGCGGCACCTTTGTCGCCTCCATCCGCAACAGCCAGTTCACGGATAACGCCCTGTACGGCGCTCGCATCGAATCCCGCGTCTATGACGACTCGCTGGTCCAGCTGGAAGGCAGCGCGTTCTCCCGCAACGGAGACTGGGGCGCCCGCGTCGTCCAGGATAACAGCGGTCTGGCCATGACCGTCGCCGGCGGTCTGCAGGCGCATCACAACCAGGTCGGCGGGCTCATCGTCAGCCAGCAGGGCAACGACATCGCTCTCGCCAATATCTCCGGCAGCTCGGCGACCTATAACCAGGGCGAAGCCGGCTTCCGCCTCGTCCAGTGGTCTTCCGACGTTTCCATCGGCCTCTTTGGCGCCCCCTCCGTCCTGAGTGACGCCGCCGGCGCCCTGGAAGACGCCGGCCTCCCGCTGCCGCCCGAAGTCGCCCTCTTCCTGGCTTCTTCCGGCCCGGTCACGGCCAGCCACAACGCGTTCTTCGGCATCAATTCCCAGATCACCTCCGACGGCGATCTCGCCCTGGGCGGCTATTTCGACGTCACGGCCAACCACAATACGGCCGGAGGCGGCGTCACCGCCAACCACTGGGCGCCCAACGGCGTCGCCGCCGGTCTCGCCGGCTCTACCGCCAACTGGGGCGAAATGGCCCAGCTGGCCGGAAATGTGCTGGATGCGGCCCTCGGCCTGCAACTGCCCCTTGACCTGGCCGGCACGGGCACCATGCAGGTCAATGACAACGGCGGATGGGGATTCCGGATGCAAACACAGGGCGATTTTGCCGCCCTGAATGCCATCGTCGGCATGGAAACCCTGGACAACAACGACTTCGGCACCGCATCCCTCACATACTCCCCTGATATCGCCATCAACGCCGTGGCCCGCCTCGACAGCACCGACAACACCGGCGCCGGCCTGCTGATGGATGCGTGGGCGTTGGATATCGGCGCCATCGGCCTCGTCGCCGACGTCAATGCCTCCGACAACGGCGACAGCGGCATTACCGCTTCGGTGGACAGCCCCAACGGCTTCGCCGCCTTTGCCTCTCTCTCCACCGATGCCCTGCGGCCCGCCGCCGCCCTCCTCGGCGAGGAGTTCCTCGGCGCCCCCGTCACCGTCCCCGGCCTGCCCTTCGGCCCCGTCACCACCTCCGGCAATATCGGTGACGGTTTTAATGTCACCGTCACCGGCCGCAACGGCCCGCTCGGCATCGGCGCGCTCGCCCTCTTCCTCGATACCCGCTCGGACAACAACGATACCGGGTTCGATGTCACCGTGGAAGCGAGCGAAGCCTCGGCCATCGCCGCCTTTGTCTCCAGCGACCTCGCCTACGGTCTGGTCTCCGACCTGATCGGCGAGCCGCTCCCCGATGCCGGCCTCGGCGACCTCACCGCCGACTTCAATTGGAACAACGGCATCGATCTCGCCGTCACCGGCTATGACTCCGCCGTCGCTCTCCTCGCCGGCGTCAACGCCAACAACAACTTCGGCGGCGGCATCAACGCCAGCCTGACCAGCACCGACGGCAACAGCGGCCTGCTCGGCGGCGGCGCCATGGCGTTCCTCGTGGACGTGGATGCCAACTTCAATGTCACCGGCGACGGCATCGCCCTCGACCTGGCAACCACCGACCAGGGCAATATCACTGCCGGCCTGGTGGATATCCACGCCGACATGAACGGTCTGCGCGGCCTCGAACTCACCGCCAACAGCCTGGACGGCTCCGCCATCGCCCTGCTGTCGGATGTGAACGTCCAGCAGAACGGCGCCGTCGGCATCTACGCCGACCTCACGGCGGCCCAGGATGCCGGCCTGGCCGTCACCGATTCCGATTCCGTCGGCAATACCGGACGCGGTCTCAATGCCCAGCTGAATGCCGGAGAGGATGCCTACTTCTTCGCCGGGGACTTCGCCGCCGAAGACCTCGACAACGTGTTCAACTTCGGCGCGGATATCGGCCCGCTGGTGGACCTGATCCCGACCGGTGCCGTTGACTTCAGCGGCAACGGAAACGGCGGCCTGTTCCTGGATGCCGTCAGCACCGGCGGCGATGTCATCCTCGGTCTCAACGGCGCCACCGCCAACAACAACGGCAACATGGGATTCAACCTGAACCTCACGGCCGCGAACGGCGATATCCTGGGCGATGTCCTCTGGACTGCCGCCACCAACAACGGCGGACACGGCCTGACCCTCGACCTGGCCGGCGGCGGCGGGAATTCCGGCGTCATGCTGACCCGGGTCACCACCGCCGACAACGGCGGCAACGGCCTCAACATCCTCGACAACTACACCGGCAACCTCTTTGTCGGCGGCGAGCTGCTGACGTCCGTCAACAATGCCGCCAACGGCGTGCGCATCGTCTCCGACGGCGCCGGCCTCCTGGAACTGGACTTCGGCGGCGGCGGCACCAGCGGCGGCCTCAGCTCGTTCTTCGGCAACGGCAACCGCGACTTCCGCTACAACAACGGAACGGCGATCACAGTAGATGCCCAGAACAACTGGTGGGGCGTGGCACCCCCGGCCGCCGGGCAGTTTGCCGGCAACATTTATTGGGACAACTGGCTGCTGGCCGCTCCCTGAGCCGTCCCGCCGGTTCTTCCAGCCCCTCCCCCCCGGGAGGGGCTTTTCGCTGGCGTCAAGCGACTGCCCCTGTCCCCGTCACCGCGCGCGAAGAAGCAGCCACGGCCACAATCCGGGCGTGGCCGCCAGCCGCCGGTCCACGTTGTTCCGCGGCAGGTTCCAGCGCGCCTCGTCCACCGTCCCCGCGGCCCCCCGCCCCGTTCCCGCCGCCGCCTGCAATCCCATCGCGGCCAGCTCTGCGCCCAGATCCTCCCGCGCATTGCCGTTGGGCCATGCCAGCATCGCCAGGCTCCCCTCCGGAATGCGCTGCTGCAGCAGCTCCCGGCAGGTCCGGATGTCGGCCAGGGCCTCCTCCCGGCTCACGCCGTCCAGCAGCATATGGCGATGACCGTGCGGCCCGAACCGCACCAGCCCGCTCGCGCCCATCTCCCGGATCTGCCCCCACGTCAGGAATTCCCGAGCCGCGGCTTCCATCCCGTCGCGCGGCCCCCCGGCGGCCGGCGGCGACGCCTTTCTTCGCTCGATCTCGTCATCCGGCAGGCCCGCCGTCTGCCACCAGAACGGCACCCGGTTTTCCACTGCGTCCGTGGACACAAACACCGTGGCGGGAATCCCCAGCTCCCGCAGCACCGGAAACGCTACATTGAAATTGTCCGCCCATCCATCATCGAAGGTGACGGCAAATGACCCGCCCTCCGGCGGCGCCCCCCCCTCCAGCCAGTCGGCCAGCGACAGCGGCCGGTACCGTTCCCGCATCCACATCAGCATGCGGCGGAAATCGGACACCGCCACCTCCAGGCTGCGCATGGGCCGCCCGGCCGCGGATTCGCCGTCCGGCCGGATCCGGTGAAAGGTCAGGATCACCAGGCGCCCCTTGTGCTGGCGTCTCAACCCTCCGGCCGCGGCATAGGCGCGCCCCGCCGCGGTTTTCAACCAGGTCCGCATGGCCGTCAATCCGCCGCTTCCCCGTCCGTGAACGTCACCTTGGCGATGTGCGGCAGCTCGCGGTGGCGTCCGTCGTAGTCCAGCCCGTAGCCCACCACGAAGGCATCCTCGATCTCGAACCCCGTGAAGTCCGCCTCGAACGGCACCAGCCGCCGCGACGGCTTGTCCAGCAGCGCGCAGGTGCGTACGCTCCGCGGCCCCCGGGCCTGCAAGTGCGCCACCGCTTTCTGCAGCGTCCGCCCCGTGTCGAGAATGTCGTCCACCACCACCACATCCGCCCCCGCCAGATCCACCGTGCAGTCCCGGCTCACCACCGGCTCCTGCGCCGCCGTGGTCCCGCTGCCGTAGCTGGCCATGATCATGAAATCGATCCGCGGATGCAGATCGTTCAGCCAGAACCAGCGCACCAGATCCGCCAGGAAAATGAAGCTTCCGCGCAGGATGCCGATCACCACCAGGTTGTCGCTGTGCCCCCCCGCCGCCATCTCGCGCGCCAGCTCGTCCACCCGCCGCTCCAGCTGGCGCGGGGTTATCATCACCTCATCAGTGGTGCGGTCTCATGTCGGACGTCTCCTGCTGGAGGGCGGCGGTTTCGGATATCGTTTCTTGCCAAAAGCCTTCCGGTGGGGAAGCTTAAAGGGCAATCGCGGAGTCCCCTTGCCCGACATCCGCTGCCTCTTCTTCTGTCCGCCTGCCTGACGCTCCTGCAGCACCTGCCCCGGCCTCCTGGTCGCCTGCGATTCGGGGTCCTCGATTCCACCACCACCCGCGCCGTCGGTACCAATACCTACGTCGTGGATGCCAGCGGCGCCATCCGCCGTCGCCTACGCCGAATACCATTGACCCCGCCCGCATAGACCCGCTCTTGCAAAATATACTCCGGATGAAGTTTGACCCCGACATGACGAGGGATTCCCCCCCGCACGCTTCCATAAAACTTTTTTCACTTCCGCCTCCCGCGCGTAGCGCCAGCGCCGCCGCCTCTTTGTCCCCTCGCCCCTCGCCTCGCCGCCTGCGACATCGGCTCCACCGGCTCACCGCCATTGTGTCGGACAACTCCGGCAGGATCATTCTCCGGGCTGCTGTCGGCATCACCGATAATACAGCCAATACAGAGGATGCGAACAACCCTCCTTCCGGTTGTGTATTTGGTTCAGCGGAAGGCAGGCAATCCGGCAGAGCGCTCATATGGCTGCGCCTCACTCAATACGGCTCTGTCCTGGAAGGCTATGACGCGCCGGCATGTCCTGGGACGGCCGTTCTCTGTCACTGCCGAGGGCACCGCCAGCGCCACCCTCACCGGCAAAACCACCGCCGGCGCCGATGTCGAAATCATCGGCTCTCTCGCTGCGCGCTGGAATTCCACCATGGATGCCGCCTGGATCGAACCCTCGTTCTCCGGCAGCATCTTCGCCACCGCCACGGTCTCTCCCGCCATACCAACCGCCATTAAGGAGGTGACGATTTCCCCTTCCTCCGCCACGCTCCACAAGCGACAACACAACGATAAGGAAACCTTCCGTGCCACGGGCGAAGCGAGATCCTACACCTGGTCTATTTCGGTAGGCGTCGGGACCATCGATAGAACTTCGGATCGTGGAACCACTTTCTGCCACCAACAACGGCAGCGGCTTTTAGCTTACCGTCACTTCCGGCAGCTTCAACGACACCGCCTCCATCTCCTGCCCATGGAAAGAGCCCCCGCCAAGCCGAAGGCGCGCCTGCTCGATGCGCGCCCGAATCCGAAATCTGCAACGCCGTTGCCGGAGCTTTATCCAAGCTCTACAACACGAAAGCCGTGGACGCGCCGGACATGCTGCTGACGAACAGTCCGGCGCCGAAAAACATCGTGGACGCGCTGCGGGTGCTGCTGGACGTGCTGTTTCCGGGCAAGCTGGGGGCGCTGCCCGTGGCCGCTCCGGAACTGGGCGTGTTTCTGATCCGCCGCCTGAGCGAGGCCTGGCGGCTGCTGCACCGCGAAATCCTCCGCGCCCTGCCGTACCGCTGGATCGGGGAGGCGGCCCGCGTGGAGGGGACCCGTCCGCCCAAGGTCGACAACCTGGAAAAGGAAACCCGCCGCATCCTCAAGGCGTTCCTCGATGCGCTACCGCGGGTGCGCGAGCTGCTGGTCGCCGATGTCCAGGCCGCCTACGACGGCGATCCCGCCGCCCTCACCTTCGCCGAGGTCCTCCTCGCTTACCCCGGTCTGCTGGCCATCGCCGCCCACCGCCTCGCCCATGAACTCTACCGCCTCCAGGTCCCCATCATTCCCCGCGTCATGAGCGAGTGGATCCATACCAAGACCGGAACCGATATCCATCCCGGCGCGAAAATCGGCAAGGCCTTCTTCATTGATCACGCCACCGGCGTCGTCATCGGCGAAACCACCGAAATCGGCAACCACGTCAAAATCTATCAGGGCGTCACCCTGGGCGCCCGCTCGTTCAACCTCGGCGCCGACGGCCACCCCGTCAAGCACATCAAGCGCCACCCCACCATCCAGGACCGCGTCATCGTCTACGCCAACGCCACCATCCTCGGCGGCCAGACCCTCATCGGCGCCCGATCCGTCATCGGCTCCAATGTCTTTCTCATGGAGAGCGTCCCGCCCGGCAGCATCGTGTCTTCCATCCATCCCGAACTCTCCATCCGCGGAAAAAACCCGGCAAAAAAAACTTGATCCTTCTCCGGTCTGGCGTAGGATGCCCCCGCACTCTGGATGGAGGCGTAGCTCAGTTGGCAGAGCAGCTGACTCTTAATCAGCGGGTCGTGGGTTCGAGCCCCTCCGCCTCTACCATCCGGACGGACAGATTCACATCCTGATCCGCTGCCCGGGGGTATCGGGTCGGAAGACAAAGGAGGCGGCGATGCGCAAGACGGGGATGATTCTTCTGGGATTTCTGCTGGCGGTTTCACTTTGCGCCTGCGACAGCGATGACGGAGATTCGTCGGGCCCGGCCGCAGGGGTCGCCGGCACCTGGAACGGAACCGGCAACTATGTGTTCAACAGCGTGCCGATCACCCAGTTCACGCTGAACCTTGCCCAAACCGGCAACGCCGTCTCCGGCACCTATGCGATCAAGCGCGATGCCCGCGACCTGATGACCGGCACCGTTTCCGGCTCGGTCGGCGGCGGCCGAATCACCATGACCCTGGCGCCGCACGGCTCCGCCGACGGATCGGTCGGCGGCGACACCATGACGCTGGACTGGGTCGAATCCGGATTCGGCGGCGCCGCCTTCACCGGCCCGCGCAACGCCAGCGTCACGCTGACCCGCTGACGCTCTTTCGCCTCCCGGCTATGCATGCCCCTCCCTGCCCCTGTCCGGCAGGCGGGTTGGGTTTCAGTCGGTTCCGCTCGGGGAACGTGTTTCGGCGGCGAGCCAGCGCAGGTAGCCCGGAGAACCGCCGGTGACGGGGACACGGAGAATTTCCGGCTCTTCATAGGGGTGATGGGCCCCGAGAAAGGTCTCCACCTCGGGATACAGGGCGGCCTGGGTTTTAATCAGCGCCAGGATTTCGGGATCGCGTCGGAGTTCCCCTTCCCAGCGGTAGGCGCTCTGGATGGGCAGGGTCTGCACGCAGGCGGCCAGGCGCTTTTCCAGCAGCCCGTCGAGAACTTTCGACGCCGCGGACTCATCGGGAAACGTCGTCAGGACGATGCACGCGTCGTTGTTCATGGCCGCTCCGTTCATTTGCTCCAGGCCGCGGCGGCCCAGCCGAGAACGCCGCCGGCCAGCAGGCCGGAAAAATGCGCGGCATTCGCTGTCGGCCCCAGCAGGCCGAACACGCCCACGGCCAGAAACACCATCAGCAGGCCCGAAGCCACCGGAGACAGAATGACCCCGAAACGGAAGTCCAGTCGGTTGCGCACCCACAGATAGCCGAAGACTCCGTACACCACCCCGCTCATGCCGCCGAAGGCGGGCCCGCCGAAAATGAACTGCGCCAGGTTGGACACCAGCGCCACGACTGCCACCGCCCCCGCATAGCGCCAGGTGCCGATCCGCTGCTCCATCACTCCACCCAGATCTTTCAGCCACAGCAAATTGAATACCAGATGCCACAGGCGGAAATGAAGAAAGATGGGCGTGAACAGCCGCCAGACCTGCCCGTTCAGCACCTCCGGCAGGCCTTCCCAGAAACGCGCGGGGTCCGGCGCAAACCGGCTGGAAATGAAAAACCACCCGGTCCATTCGGCATTCTGCCCGAAGCCGGTCAGCAGCGCCGCGAGAATGCTGCCCACCATCAGCACCATCGTCAGCCCGCCCCGTTTCATTTGCCACGCCATCGCGCCGGGACGCTTCAGCTTCTTCTTCTCGTGTTTGACTTCCTTCTTCTCTTCTCGGCGCCGTTCGGCGGCCGCCTGGCTGGCCTGGTAGAATTCCTCGGCGTCGGGCATGCTCCGAAAGCGCGACAGCAGCCCCCGGGCCTCGTCCACCCGGTCTTCGTCCACCACCCAGACGGCATGCCCGCCATCCTTGCCCGGCTCGAGTTGCGCCTCGATGTCGTGCACATACAGGTAATCCGCAAACGTCTTCGCCTGCTCCTCCGTCGCCAGCTGTCCAATCGGTCTCATCGCCGCCTATCGCTTCCACCTGGGTTCATAGCGCCCCGTCCACGCATCCCCCGCCGCCTGCACCAACGCCCAATTCACGCCCCAAAACGCCCCCAGCAAGCCCGCCAGCCTCGACCGAACGCGCCGCCCCGTCCCGTAGGCCAGCCCGCTGACCGCCAGCCCCGCCAGCCCGCCCCAGAATACCACGCTCCACCAGGCCCATTTCCCGCCCCCTGTCACCCCTTGCCTGCTTTCCATCCATCCCGCGGAGAACAGAACCAAAACAACCAAAAAGGGACTCAACAGACGCAAAAATTTGTGCGAAATCCATTGAAACCAGATGGGATTTCTTCGAATGCAGATAATATCGGGCTCCAGTCGCCCGATTTGCCAGATTCCGGCCAGTGTACGCCGTTTTCTGTGCCCTTCAGAGGCGTAATCGCCTGTTGGGAGGTCAAAAACACGTGCCGAAGGCTCGAAAACACACCGATAACCGCGCAAAACAGCCTTCATGGGAATTAGCACATCATCTACGAGGGTGTTTTCGGGTATTTTGTCACAACATTCGCGCCGGATGGCATAGAGCGCTCCCGTGGCGCCCGGAACCGCCCACCAGCGGCTTTCGCAGTTCCGGATGAACTTTTCATAGCCCCAATAGGATTGCGCCCCCTTCTGGACCCCGCCGGCAGCGCTTTCATAGACCAGTTCGCCCGACACGACTCCGACCGTCTCGTCCGCGAAATTTTCCACCAGCCGGGAAATGGCCCCTTCCTCCACCCGCTGCCGGGCATCCATCAGCACCAGGATGGGCTGCCCTGCGGTCTCCATCAGATCGTTCAGCACCGCCGCCTTGCCGCGTCGTTCCGCAAACTCCAGGATCCGCACCTCCGGAGACGCCGCCCCGGCTTCTTTCCCCTCCCCGGCCGAGGCAAGGGCGGCCCGCAGCGCCCCGGCCGTGCCATCGGTGCAGCCGTCCAGTCCGATCCGGATTTCCCGGATGGGCTCCCGCCGGGCCAGGTCCAGCAGCTGGCGGAGCTTGCGCGGCAGCCGGTCCGCTTCGTTGTGGGCCGCGATCAGAACCGTCACGCCGACCGCCACGCGCCCCTTGCGCACCGGTCGTCCGCGCACCTTCGACATCGCCCAGGCCAGCACCGGATAGCCCGCGTAGATATACGCAAGCAGCGCAATGGAAATGGCCAGCACCCACGGCATGCATTCTCTCTACCCGAAACCGCGCCCTCCTTCAATCCGGGAAACGCCCAGCCCTTGCCGCGAGGCCTGCACCGGCTTATACTGGCGCCACTTCTCCTGCCATGTGCCCAAACCGTTCATCCGCCGGTTCCCCCTTCGCGTCCGCCCTGCTGATTACCTGCGAGCACGCCTCCAACGCGGTGCCCGCGCGCTGGGCCCCGCTCTTTGATTCGCCCGCCGCCCGCGACGCCCGCCATTCCCACCGCGGTTGGGATCCCGGCGCCGCCGATCTCGCCCGCGCCCTCTCTTCCCGCCCCCCCGGACCTCAGACCTCGGACTCCGGACCTCGATCTCCACCCTTTTGTCTCTTCGGCACCGCCACGCGCCTGCTGATTGAACTCAACCGCTCCCCGGAACATCCGCACTTCTGGAGCGACTTCACCCGCGGCCTGCCGCCCCCGGAGAAAGCCGCCGTTTTCCGCGAGGTCTATGCGCCCTTCCGCCGCGCCGCGCTCCGGGCCATCCGCCGGCGGCTCGCCGCCGGAATCGCCCCGGTCTTTCATCTCTCCGTCCACAGCTTCACGCCTGTACTCGACGGCGAAACGCGCAACCTGGAAATCGGCCTGCTCTATGATCCCGCCCGCCCCCTCGAAGTCCGCTGGGCCGACGCCTGGGACGCCGCGCTCCGCCTGTCCGCCCCCGCGTGGCGCGTACGGCGCAACGCGCCCTATGCCGGCACCGACGACGGCCATGTCACCCGCCTGCGCACGCTCTTCTCCCCCGGGCTGTATGCCGGCATGGAACTGGAAGTGAACCAGTCCCTCCTGACGGATTCCGCGCAACTGGCCGCCGTCGGCGACCGCCTGCGCCGCGCCCTGCCGGCCGCTTTTCCGGCGGCCGGGAGTTGACGGCCTCCGCCCCGCGCCCTGCACAGGAAATGCCCCCGGGGAAAGTATAGTTATTGCAATATGTATACTTATTGCAATAACTATACGGCGGCTCTTCCCGGCAGGGCGCAACTGCGATTTGGTGCACCTTTGGGGTCATATTGAGCGTAGGCGCGTAGCGCCGGAGTCGAAATCACTTGTCCCGCCGCCGCGGGATCTGAGCACAATCCCGATGGCCAGCCTTCGGGACCAAGCCGAGATCCCTCGACTCCGCTCGGGATGACAGCCATACAGGACTACAAGGCCTTTTTGCACAGCATGCGCACCGAATCGCAGATGCGCCCGTCTGGCGGATTATTTGCACCCGCGGCTTTTCAAATGCCCTCTGATCCGCTTTAATCTCCGTTTTGCACAACCGGAGAGTCGTCCTCATGAATACAGAACTCAATCTCATCGGCCCGCGCCTTCGCCAGCTCCGCGAACGGCGCGAGTTCTCCATCGAAGCCCTGGCGAAGCAAAGCGGCTGCAGCGCCGAAATGATCGCGGCGCTCGAAGCCGGCGACCTGGTGCCGTCCCTGACCCCCCTGCTCCGGCTGGCGCGGGGTCTCGGCGTCCGGCTGGGCACGCTGCTGGACGACCAGTCGCTTGACGGGCCGGCCGTCGTCCGCCGGAACGACCTGGGCGCCGCGATTCATTTCTCCGGCAACGATCCGGCGCGCAAGCGCAGCACACTGGACTTCCACCCCCTGGCCCCGCACAAGGCCGCCCGCAACATGGAGCCCTTTCTGATTGATGTGCATCCCGCCGCGGGCGATGTCGTCCTGAACGACCACGAAGGCGAGGAGTTCATCTACGTCCTGTCCGGGCACATCGAAATCCTGTACGGCAAGGACGCCTACCGGCTCGAGGCCGGCGACAGCATCTACTACGAATCCGCCGTTCCCCACCATGTCCATGCCCTCGGCGGCGACGCCCGCATTCTCGCCGTGGTCTATGCCCCGGCCTGAGGCCCCCGCCCTGCCCCCCTCCCCTCCGGAGAAACCCGCTGCCATGACCTCCCCCCTCTCCCCCGACACCTCGTCCGCCCCCGTCGACGCCGGCCCCGACGGCTTCACCTCGCTGACCCTCGGCCGGCAGCTCGAATTCTGGGCGCGCGAAACCCCCGACCACGAATTCCTGGTCTATCCCGACCGCGGCCTGCGCTGGACCTACCGGCAGTTCGACGAACGCGTGAACCGCCTGGCCAAGGGCCTGCTCGCCATCGGCATCGGCAAGGGCGACCACGTGGGCATCTGGGCCAAGAACGTGCCCGACTGGCTGGTGTTCCAGTTCGCCTGCGCCAAGACCGGCGCGGTGCTCGTCACCGTCAATACCGCCTACAAGGCCGAAGAACTCGACTACATCCTGCGCCAGTCCGACATGAAGATGCTCGGTCTGATTGACGGCTTCCGCGACGTGGACTACATCGAGATCGTCAACCGGCTCGTGCCCGAGCTCAAGCAGCACCCCCGCGGCCACCTGCACAGCAAGGCCTATCCCCACCTCCGGCACGTGGGCTATGTCGGACAGGAAAAGCACCGCGGCATGTACACCACCGCCGAACTGATGCTGCTGGGCGACCACCAGCCCGATGCCCGGCTCGCCGAGGCCCAGGCCTCCATCAATTGCCACGACATCGTCAACATGCAGTACACCTCGGGCACCACCGGCTTTCCCAAGGGCGTCATGCTCACCCACCACAACATCCTCAACAACGGCTGGAGCATCGGCCACCGCCAGCGCTTCACCGCCGCCGACAAGCTGTGCCTGCAGGTGCCCCTCTTCCACTGCTTCGGCGTCACCCTGGGCGTCATGGCCATCCTCTCCCACGGCGCCACCCTGGTCGCCGTCGAGGTCTTCGACCCGCTGCTCGGGCTGGCCGCCATTCACCAGGAAAAATGCACCGTCCTCTACGGCGTGCCCACCATGTTCATCGCGATGTATTCCCATCCGATGTTCCGGATGTTCGACATGTCCAGCCTGCGCACCGGCATCATGGCCGGCAGCGTCTGCCCCATGGAGGTCATGAAACGCGTCATCGCCGACATGCATGTCACGGAAATCACCTCCGTGTACGGCCTGACCGAGGCCTCTCCCGGCATCACCCAGACCTACGGCACCGATCCCGTCGAACGGCGCGTCTCGACCGTCGGCCCCGCCTTTCCCGGCGTGGAGGCCGTCATCCTCGACCCGGCCACGCGCCGGCCCCTGCCGCCCGGCACCGAAGGCGAAGTCTGCTGCCGCGGCTACAACGTCATGAAGGGCTACTACAAGATGCCCGAGCAGACCGCCGCCGTCATCGATCCCGACGGCTGGCTGCATACCGGCGACCTCGGCACCTGCGATGAAAACGGCTGCTACCGCATCACCGGGCGCATCAAGGACATCATCATCCGCGGCGGCGAAAACATCTCCCCCAGGGAAATCGAAGACCTGCTGCTGCCGCTGCCGGAAATCCGCGATGTCCAGGTCGTCGGCGCCCCCGACGAGAAATACGGCGAAATTCCCGTCGCCTTCGTCATCCTCAACGACGGCCGGGCCCTGGCCGAGGAAGACATCCGCGACCATGTCCGCCAGCACCTCGCCGCCTACAAGGTGCCCAAATACGTCTTTTTCGTGGACGAATATCCCCTGACCGCCAGCGGCAAAATCCAGAAGTTCAAGCTCCGCGAGCTGTCCAAAGCCCTCGTGGAACAGCGCCGCGCCGGCCCGGCCTGACGCCCGCCTCCGTGCCGGACGAAACAAAACGCTCCGCCGTCCGTTGCCGTCCGGCGAAAATATGCGGAATGGAGCGGGAATAAGTCTTGCCCTCCCCCGGCCCGAAACCCAAGATGCAGCCATGATGCGGGTTGTGGCATGCTGCATTCTCTGGGGGGGGCTATGGCCAATCCTTGCCGGAGCGGGGGCGCACCCCACCGGCCTGATTCCCCTGGGCGAGGAATTGAGCGAGGACAGCCCGATCGAGTGGGTGGATGCCGCAGCCGCCGTGAAAAGAGCCCGGGCCCTCCCGCGCACCCGCCCCGCCGCCTGCGCCAACCTCCTCCACCTGCCGATGGTGCGCAATCAGCTCCTGGCCAGTTGCGGGGCCTATGCGCCCAGCTACTACTACAAGACCTACCAGGAGGCGCGGGAACGCGGATGGGTGCGCCCGGATCCCGACGTGAACCCCGAACGCGTCATGAGCCCCGGCTTCACCTTTCCCCTGACCAATCGCGGCGAAAACAACGGCGCCGGGCTGTCCACGGTCATGAACGTGATCTGTCGCCACGGCATCGCCGCCTGGAACGACATGCCGGAAAATTTGGACTGGTGGACCTATCCCGCCGACGACGTCTGGGCCAAGGCCCTGCCCTATCGCGGCGATCGCGTCATCGGCTTCAACCTCGCCACCAACGACGGTCTCGAAGCCATGAAACAGCATCTGGCCGATGGCGATCTCGGCGTTTTCGCCATGCCCGTCAGCGCGGGGTTTCACAGCTATCCCGACTGCTCCGGCGTGAACAACGACGTGCTGTTCGCCAACGGCCCCATCTATGATTTCCACGCGCTGACGCTGATCGGGTACGACGATGCCAGGACTTACTACGATGGTGCCGCCACCCGGACCGGCGCCTTTCTCGCCGTGAATTCGTGGGGCCCGGGCTGGGGCGTGGAGGTGCCCGGCGCCGGCACCGCGGGCTTCTGCTGGTTGGGCTACGACTACATGCGCACCAACCGGGCGGGAGATTCAAGCGTGCTGGCCATGGTGGACCGCACGAATTACGTCCCGCGGGAGTTCGCCCTTCTGGAGATTTCCCACCAGGCGCGAGGCGATTTACAGATGTCCATCGCCCCCGGCAACGGTCCGTATGCCACCAACGGCCCCTCGGCCTTCCCTCGTGGCGGCGGCCATTTGCCCTATCACGGGACCCTCACTCTCGACATCACCGATTTCATGGCCGACCGCCCCGAAACCTGGCATCTCTGGGCCATGGACTGGAACGGCTCCACCCATACGCCGGAGGTTGGAACCATCCGGCGCTTCGCCATCCTCCGCGCCGACGGCATGATTCTGACCAACCGCAAAACGCCCGTCACCCTGGTCAATTCCGACATTGAGAGCCTCCCCGACGACTGGAACGCCAACCGGCTTTCCGTAGGCACCCTGGATGCAGAAGAACGCCGGTTCTGGGAAGAGAATCTGCAAACTCCGAAATTCACGTGGGTGGATTTCAATCAGGACGGGCATCTGGATTTTGTCGTGTTCGGACATTACGACGGCACCAATGCCCACGCGGCCCTGTATCGGAACAGCGGCCAGGGAGACTTTGTCCGCTTACCGCCCGACCTGCCTCCGCTGGACACGGCCTTCACGGCCTGGGGCGACTATGACAATGACGGGTTCCCGGACTTGGCCGTGTCAGGCCGCATGCCCGATCTCGATGCCGTGCTGCTGCTGTTCCGCAACGATTCGGGTCGCGCGCTGGTGGAGTCCGGCCTCGCACTCCCCCCCCCCGCACAGGCGGTCAAACTGGCCTGGGGCGACCTGGATCAGGACGGCGACCTGGATCTGGCGACCTCCGAGGGCATCCTGCTCCGCAATGACGGCGGCACGAATTTCACCGCAACCGGCCTCGCCCTCCTGGGCGGCGATACCCTAACCCGTTCCGTCAACTGGGCCGATCTCAACAACGACGGTCTGCAAGACCTGATTCTCAACGGCACCATCAACGTGAACACCGGAGGAGGGTTCGGCGGCCCCTTCCACATGGACCCCATCAATCCACCCCGCGTGGGTGCCCCCGGACAGCAGATGACCGTTCATTTCTGGCACGACTTCAATGGCAACGGCCTGCTGGATGCCGTGGCGCTGGGCGGGATCTATTACGACATGGGTGTGGACTCCCACTCCACCATCTCCAATGCCTGGCAGATGTGGTATGAACCGGGCAGCAATGCCTTCCCCAACTGGAGCTGGCCGGTTCTCGACGGGGCCGACTTCAACCATGACGGCCTGCTGGATTTCGCCGTCTCCGGGGCCGTGGGGTCCAGCGACGAACCCCGCTTCTCGGTCTTCCGTCAGGAAACCAACCGGTACAACCTCATACATGCCATTCACCAGACCCCCGCCATTTCAGCCTTCACTGACATTGGCCTGCGGCAGGCGGGTTTCATTTCCGGCGGCGTGCAATGGGGCGACTGGGACGGCGACGGCGATCTGGACCTGCTGGCCGGCGGCTACGACGCCGCGTACGCCCCGCAGCAGGCCGCGCTGGCGAACCGCCTGGCGGAAGGCGGGCGGCCCAATGCCCCGCCGCAGCCTCCGCAGCGCTTCCTGACCACCCGCACCAACGAAAGCCTCTTGCTGCAATGGCATCCGGCCACCGACGATCGCACACCGGAGACCAGCCTGGCGTATGAAGTGCGCGTGGGCCGAACCCCTGGCGGCGCCGACGTCGTCTCCCCGTTCGGCCTGGGTCCCCTCCCCGGCAACGCACGCCTGATCGGCGCCCTCGAACTGCCGGCGGAGCCGGTTTCATGGCCCCGCTACAAGAACACCAACGGACTGCCGGGCATCCGACTGCGCAACCTGCCGCCGGGACGCTATCACTGGAGCGTGCGCTCCGTCGACGGCGGCCGCGCCCGGTCGCCGTGGAGTGCAGACCAAGCCTTCACGATCACCGCCTCCGGCCTGCGAAACGGCGACGTCAACGGGGACGGCGCCGTGGACGTGGCCGACCTCGTCCGCCTGCGCCAGATGATCGCCGGCGGCGTACCACCGGATCCGAACCGCGCCGACCTCGACGCCGACGGCGTCATCGGCGAAACAGATGCCTCCCTGCTCGCCAATCTGATCCTCGGCCTCGGAGCCAATGGCTTCCTTCCCGTGGCCGAGGCCGCCATCGGTCCCTCCGGCGGCACGCTGAGCGATGGCCTCTTCACGCTGACGGTCCCGCCCGGCGCCTTCCCTTCCACCGCCGACCTGGCGTTGTCCATAACGGCCAACGATCCCGTCCTGGGCAAGGGCTCCCCGCGCCTGCTGTGGCGCATCGATGGCCTGCCGTCCGGCTTGACGGGCACCCTGACCTTGACCGGTCCCGATGTACGCTCATCGCCCACCAATGAGGTACTCCTGGCGCTGGGTCAATGGGCCCGTCCCTTTGGCGTCAATGACGACACCCTGGCACCGCGCCGCACCTTCTCCACCGTTCCGGGAAACGCCACCAACGGACTTCTGAGCACTCAACTGCCGGCCGCGCTGCTCCATGGCGCCGCCGGAACCGCGGCCGCCCCGGTCAGCCGGGCGGTGCGCGCCGCCACCACGTCCAATTGGACCTTCAGCGTGGACGCAGGCTGGCTGTGGGATTCCTACCGGATGCATACCGACCACTTCATCATTCAGTGGGACGGTCTGGCCCCGGCCTATGTGCTCCCGCTCGGCCAGGAACTGGAGGACGCCTTTGCCTTCTTCCAAGCCAGCGGCTTTCCTTTCACGGGCGAGCGGGATTGGGAGAAAAATCCCGTGCAGGTATTTCTGAAGGAACTCACCGATGCCGGCGGAGAAGTCCACACCAGCGACGACGGCGCCTATATCGAATTCAACATCCATTCGATGGCGAACGATGAATTCCGGCGCACCACTGTCTATCACGAGTTGTTCCACCTGGTGCAGGGCCTGGTCAATCCCGCCTTTGCCGTCATCGAAGCCCGCGACTCCAACCTGCTGCTGGTCAGCGAAGCCACCTCCACCTGGATGGAACGGTTCGGCTCCACCGATCCGGCCACCTACGAACCCCAGAACTACCGCACCTTCCAACCGCACCTCTTCCAGACGGCCGCCTATGATTCCGTCGCCCACGCCGAGACCGGCTACGCCTTTTCCGCCATGATCGAATACCTGACGGGACGCTTCGACGGCATCGCCTACGTCAAACGTCTCTACGAGTATATCGCGGCCGGCAACGATGCGATTCCGTCCCTGTTTTATGCCGTGCCCGGAGTGACCGACGATTCATGGCACCACGACTTCTATCGCGCCGTTGCCGAACGGCAGGTGTATCCCATCACGCCCATCGTCAACAATCGCTTCGGCGTTCCCCCCTCGTGGCCTCCCGCCCGCGACACCTATACGACCTCCGGCAACGCCGTTCAGATGAAGACCTTTCCCGTCACCCTGCACGGCTTCCGCGCCGCCGGCTACCGGTTCCTGTTCACGGCCGCCGCCGTCAGCAATCTCACCGATACCAGCGTCCTGGCCGTGTCGCTCTCGAACCCTCGCGGCGACATGGGCCTGAGCGTCATTTCCGCCCGGATTTCAGCCGATCCGCCCGGCACGATTGCCGTCGAAGACTATGGGACCGACCCCGGCACCCTGCGCCGCCGCGTGCTGAACCTCAAATCCACGCTGCCCCCGCCTCCCCACGAACGCGCCCCCTGGCGCAGTTTCATCTCCGTGGTGTCCTGCACCGACCCCGGCAACCCGTACGGTCTGCATGGCGCCATC
This sequence comes from Kiritimatiellia bacterium, assembly GCA_040768005.1. Classification (GTDB taxonomy): domain Bacteria; phylum Verrucomicrobiota; class Kiritimatiellia; order CAIQIC01; family Lenti-01; genus JAAZFE01. The sequence continues at coordinate 109,773 of JAXGNL010000001.1, read as the reverse complement.
CTCAAGATGGCCGTGGCCGACCGGCTGGATACCGTCGAACTGCCCGAATTCAAGCACGGCCAGTTTTGGTACAATTCCGAAAATGCGGGTTTCCCCGAATTCACCTGCAACGCCCGTCTGGATCTGAACGATCTGACCGGCCTGGCCAACACTGTCGCAGGCGAAACCCAGCCCGGCGTCACCCACGGCGGCATCTATATCTCCGTCTTCCAGGATAGCCGGGTCCCCATGCCCTTCACCTTCCGCGCCGACCCGCCTACCAATGCCTGGCGCGACATTGTCCGTCCCGGCGGCAACACCAACGATTTCCGCCGCTTCACCTATCTGTCCACCACCGGCTATCAAATCTCCAAGTTCCTTTATCTGGGACCAGAACCCGAAGACCAGCCGGCTGTCTTCACGCGCGAGTCCTTCAGCGGCAGCCGCACGCTGGAACTCGACGAGGGGGAAAACGAAGTTTACTACACCGTCCACATCACCTTCCGGGTCAGCGTGCAAACCTACACGGACGGCGAGCCCGACGGCCCAGCTCAATCCTACGACACCTATACGACGCCGGTCACCGTCCACCTGAAGAGGGAATAGTGCGCGAGAAAGAACTTATTGCGGTTTTGGCCCTGCTGCCGGCAGTGGTTTCGGGCGCGCCGAATCTGGCGGCGGATGCCGTGACCGGCGCGCCCGGGCAGACGGTTGCCGTCCCCTTGCGGCTGACGGGCACCGCGCCGGAATCCGCCGGATTCAACGCCACTGTGCATCTGCCGCGCGGCATGGTGCTGGCCGACGTGCTGCGCGGCGGCCTGCTGCCGGCCCCGGACTTCCGGCTGGCAGCCCATTCCCTTCTGGATCCCTCGGTGAACGCCTTCACGCTGCTCGCCTATTCCACCACGCAGACCCTCTCCGCCACCGGCACCCTCTGCACCCTGCTGGTGGCGATTCCAGCCGATGCAGGACCCGGCGACTATCCCGTCCTCCTCGATGTCCCCGACCGCTCGCCGCCGGTCCCCGGCCATGCTTTCTCCAGTGCGGATGGCTCCTCTTCGCTGGCGCATGTCGTCGGCAACGGTCTGCTGTCGGTGCGGATGTCCGGTACTCCCGGCGACAGCAACGGCAACGGCATCCCCGACGATTGGGAGAGCCTGTTCTTTGGCGCGATCACCAACGTGACCGACCAGACGGACTTCGATCGGGATGGCCTCTCCGACTTCCGGGAATATCTCTCCGGCACCGATCCGACCGATCCGGACTCCTGCGTAGCCATTGTTCCGCCCCGACCCGGACCGGAGGACGGCGGCATCCGGCTTCGCTGGCACAGCATCTCCGGAGGCACCTACCGCATTGAACGCGCCGCCGCCCTGCTCCCCGGCGACTTTTCCCGTGTCGGCCTAGACCAGTCCGCCACTCCCCCCCTCAACGTTTACACCGACCATCCCCCCGCCGACGACGCCACCTTCTTTTACCGCCTCATCCGGCTGGAGGATTGATTTGGCCTGACGGCCGAGGCTCCGCCTCCCCGCCATTCTGGCCGGGCCGTGGCGGGCCGCCGGAATAATCCGGATTTTCCACGCCATGGAAAATGTTTTGCCGGGTTTTCCACGCTATGGAAAAAGCTTGTCCTGCTTCAGCAGGATTTTCCACAGCGTGGAAAATGTCCGGTGCTAATCCGCCTGCGGCGGGGGGCCCACCGGCTGCGTCAGCTGCACATGCTGGCCGGGGCGCAGGCCCATCGCCTGCTTGAGCGCCTCCTTGTCCACCATGCCCAGCACCACCGTGGACAGTCCGTTGGCCGCGCAATAGAGATACACGTTTCTTCTTCAGGGTTTTGCGGATCGCATCCAGCAGCGCGCCGGACGAACAGAAATACGAACACCACGGGCGGTGGATTCCCCAGCACGGCCGCCAGCAGCGCCAGAACGGCCATGATCCGCGCCGGCCAGCCCGCCGCCGCCCAGCGGAATACCGAAAACGGCTCCTGCCAATCGAATACGACCGCGGCCTGCAACCAAGGACAAAACCACGGCAACCAGCAGGACATAGCGGACGCTACGCAACCGGCGCGAAACAGGATGCGGCAGATGCCGCTTGCGCGGCGCCAGCATTCCGAGCAGCTCTTGCAGGGCGCCAAACGGACACAGGGTGTGGCAATAGAGATTTCGTCCGGCCACAAGCGGAAACGCGACGGCCGCCAGCACCAGCAGGGCGACACCCGCCCCGCCATGGATGCGCCCGGCCACCGCCCAGCCTTCGATCAGCGCCATCGAGACCATCGTCGCGCCGGCCACTCCCAGCAGCGCGACGCTGGCCATCAGCATTCCCGCGCGCGCCACCCGGAACACGCGCGGATTCTTCAGCACCCCCACCCGCAGGAACAACAGAACGGCCGCCGCCACCAGCACCAGGATCGCCGCATCCATCGGGCCGAACGACAGCGCGAACACGCCCGATCCCGGACGCCCATCCGCTTCCTCCATCGGCACGCCGTCCAGCATCGCCAGCCGTCCCTTCACCGACCGGGCGATGGCGGAACTGGTCAACGTCGCCATCGAAACCGCATCCACCTCCAGCGCCGCCGCCTGCGCCACCGAAAGCCCGGCCCATTTCTCGAGGAACCCCGCCCGCTCCACCCGCCGGACAAATCCCGGCGTCTCGCGGTTGTCCAGCAGGACGATCCGGCAAATGGTCCCTTCCCTGTCCGCGCCGATCAGCACGGGCACCGGACCGCCGTAACCGAGAATGCCGTCCAGGTGCGGCTGGCTGGAGGCCACGGCGCCCAGCCGGTTTCCCTCCGCGTCCAGACACAGCGTCCAGCCGCCCCCCGCCGCCAGCCGGGTGGCCACGGTGCCCGGAAATACACGCGCTGCCGTCTCCGCCCCCAGCGGGGCTTCGCCGGTGCCCGCGGCGGGAGTGGACGGCCCGCGCCGGACCGCATGGGCCAGCGCCAGGGCCGCCAGAATCAGGACCAGCAGAACGGCGGAGCGATGAGGCAGCATGCCAGGCAGTGTACCACAGCCTCCGGAAATGCCAAAACGCCAGGGAACGAGGGGTTCCCTGGCGTTGCGCGCGGTATGAACCGCGGATTACTTGGCCGGCGCGGCGGTCTTGGCGTATTCGACCGCGAAGCTGGCGTAGAACGTGGCGGCACGCGTCAGGTGCTCGATGTCGATTTCCTCGTTCGGGAAGTGCGCGAAACGCTCATGGCCGGGGCCGAAGCCGATCACCGGGATGCCGAACATGCCGGCAATGGACACGCCGTTGGTGCTGAATACCCAGTGGGCCACCACCGGATCCTCGCCGAAGCTGTCCTTGTAACCGGCAACGGCGCTGGTGACCTGCGGGGTGCTTTCCTCGATGAACCACGTGGGGAAGTACTTCTTGGTGGGATACACCAGGCCCGTCCAGCTCGGCACGGCGTATTCCAGCACGCGGATCTCGGCCTTGGCCTTCTGCACGCCCGGCAGCGCCTTCAGTTCGGCCACGCTGGTCTCCTCGGTCTCGCCCAGCGTCAGGCGGCGGTCGAGGTGGATCGTGCAGCTGTCCGCCACGGCGCACAGGCTGGGCGACGTCGAACGGATGTGGCTGATGGTGACCGTGCCCTTCCCGAGGGGCTTCTTCTCGGGCAGGCTCGCGTTGAGCTTCTCGATGTCCTTGATGATGTCGGCCATCTTGTACACGGCGTTGTCGCCGCGCTCGGGGGCCGAGCCGTGGCAGGAGACGCCCTTGGTCTCGATCTCGATTTCCATGCGCCCGCGGTGCCCGCGGTAGATCTGCAGGCTGGTCGGCTCGGTGGAAACGACCACCTCGGGCCGCAGCTTGCTTTCCTTGATGATGTACTGCCAGCACAGGCCGTCGCAGTCTTCTTCCTGGACACTGGCGACCACCCAGATGGTCAGGTCCTTGGGCACCATCCCCAGCTCCTTGAGCATGGCGATGCCATAGATGGAGCTGGCAACGCCGCCCTTCTGGTCGGCCGTGCCGCGCCCGAAGACCTTGCCGTCCTTGATCGCCGCGGGATACGGCTTGACCTTGTCCCACAGCGTGATGTCGCCGATGTCCACGGTGTCGCAGTGGCCGTCGAAGGCGATCACGCGCGGGCCGTCGCCGATGCGGCCGAGCAGGTTGCCCATGCCGTCGATCACCACTTCGTCATAGCCCAGCTTCTTCATGGCCTCGGCCATGAACTTGACCACGTCGCCCTCCTGGCTGCTCAGGGAGGGAATGCTCACAATGTCCTTGAGGAAGTTCGCCAGCGCGTCTTCGCGCTTCTTGGCTTCTTCGTACAGTTTCGAACTCATCTTGTCTTGCTCCTTCGCTCGGCGCCGCGCCTACAGGTTCTTCAGCAGGCCGGTGGCGTCGTTAAACTCGTTGATCAGCTGGTCCCATTCGTCCACCTGCGCCTGGCTGAACATTTCGGCCCAGAAGTCCTCGTCCCACATGGCGCGCAGGTCTTCGCTGTCCTTGGCCTGCTGCTCCACCCAGGTGAAGTACTTGAAGTTGTGCAGCGACTTCTGTTCGAAGTAATTCAGCTCGCGGAACGTGGTGGGCTCGCAGCCCTGCAGGTAGCGCGCGTAGTGGCGCGCCGCCAGGTCGGCGTTGTACGGCCCGTGGTTTTCCAGCATTTCCGCCTGCCGCGACGCGTACAGGTCCATCGAGTCCGTCAGCGGCAGGAAGATCACGTCGCGCCCGTCCATGTCGTAGTAGCGCGCGGTCCAGATGGCGCTGACGAGGTTGCAGATGCTCGAGATGCCCGCCATCGGCAGCTGGGCGATGGTCTCGTCCTTGACGCCCTGCTTGCGCAGGTAGTCCTGGCCGGCGGGTTCGTTGAACAGCCGCAGCAGCTGCATGACCTGCTCGTCGTCCACCGCGGCAATGGCGTTGGTGTTGCGGATGTTGTGGATCCAGGGCAGATGCTTGTCGCCGATGCCTTCGATGCGGTGCGCGCCGAACCCGAACTGGTACAGCGTCGGGCACTGCTGGGCCTCGCTGGCCACCACGCGGATGTTCGGGTGGATCTTGCGCAGGTAGTCGCCCGCGGCGATCGTGCCGGCCGACCCCGTCGCGCTGGCATAGCCCGCCAGGCGGCTGCGATCGGTCTTGAAGTGGTTTTCGTAGATCTCTTCGATGATGCTGCCGGTCATGTGATAATGCCAGATGGCGTTGCCGAACTCATCGAACTGGTTGAAATCACGATCTTGTCGCCGCGCTCCTTACGCAGCTCCCAGCACTTGTCGTAGATCTCCTTCACGTTCGATTCGGTGCCCGGCGTCGGGATGATTTCGTCGGTGTTGATTTCCTCGAGCCAGTCGAAGCGCTCGCGGCTCATGCCTTCGGGCAGGATGGCGACGGCCGGGCAGGCCAGCAGCGCGCAGTCGAACGCGCCGCCGCGGCAGTAGTTGCCCGTCGAGGGCCACACGGCTTTCTGGACCGTCGGATCGAAATTGCCGCTGACCAGCCGCGGCACCAGGCAGCCGTAGGCCGCGCCCACCTTGTGCGCGCCCGTCGGGAAGTAGCGGCCCACCAGGCCCACGATCCGCGCGTCCACGCCCGTGATCTCCTTCGGGAACTCCACCCAGTTGCCTTCGCTGAATCCCCCCGTCTTGGGATCGTTCTTCCACGTGATGCGGAACAGGTTCAGCGGATCAATGTCCCACAGCCCCAGGCCTTTCAGCTTCTCCAGAATCTTGGCCGGCACCTTCTTCGGGTCCTTCTGCTGCGCAAACGTCGGCAGAATGATGTTGCGCTCCTTGGCCCGCTGAACGGTCCGGGCCAGGACTTCCTTGTTGATCGACGAAATGATCCTCATGCTCATGGCTCCTTAGAATAGGGAATAGATGGTCATAAACGGAATGCAGTGTGGCCTGAAGACCGGAGGCCGTCAATTCAAATGGGCCTTCCGGAGAAAAACGGTTTAACGAAGCAGCAGGATGCCCAGCACGGCCAGCCCGTAAAGCGCCACGTCGGCCATCAGCGGCCCGTCCGTCAGCAGGATCTGTTCCGGCCGGTCGCCCTTCTCCTGGCGATAGACGATGTCCATGTAGCGGAACAGCCCGAACACCACGAAGGGAATGGTGGCGGCCAGCCACGGCGTGCCGAACTTGTCCACGGTTTCGGGCCAGAGGGTATAGATCGAGTAGCACACCAGGGCCGCGGCCGCCGTGACGGCGATCAGCTGGTCCAGCAGGCGCTCGTCGTAGGCGTCCAGCGCCGCGCGCGTCCCCTGCCCCGCCAGGTTCACTTTTTCGTGACGGCGCTTGCACAGCCCCAGGAACAGCGCCAGCAGCATCGCGCACAGCAGCAGCCACGGGCTGATCACCACATGGATCACCACGGCTCCGGCAAGCGCCCGCAGCACGAACCCCGTCGCAATCACGATCACATCCACCAGCGCGATGCGCTTCAGCCACAGAGTATAGAACCCCTGCAGCACCAGGTAGCCGCCGATCACGGCCAACAGGTCCGCCCCGAGCCGTCCCGCGCCGCCCAGGCCGGCTGCCAGCAGGACCGCGGCCGCGCCCAGCGCCGGGGCCGTCGCCACCGCGCCTGACGCAATCGGACGGTTTTTCTTCACGGGATGCAGCCGGTCCTGCGGCGCATCGCGCAGATCGTTCAGGATATACACCGCGCTGGACACCAGCGAAAACGCCAGCGCCGCCAGGCACACCTTCCATAGCTCCCAGGCCGACAGATCCTGGTTGCGGTCGCCCAGGGCGAAGACAAACGCCGCAAACACCACCGCGTTCTTCGTCCACTGCTTGACCCGAAGCAGGCGCAGCCAGGTCGAAACCGTCGTCATGCCGCCCCGCCCGCCTGCGCGGCAACGCTCTGCGGATGCACGACGCGCGGGCGCCGGCGCCAGCCGCAGCGCGCCAGCAGCTTCCACACCATCCACAGCGCCTCGTTGACGATCCCGCCGCTCATCTTGGACTGCCCTTCGCGGCGTTCCTCGAACACGATCGGCGACTCCGCGATCTTGAATCCCAGATGCCACGCCGTATGCGTCATCTCGATCTGGAACGAATAGCCGTTGGAATGGATGCCATCGAGATCGATCGCCGCCAGCACCTCGCGCCGGAAGCACTTGAATCCGCCTGTCGGATCCGTGAAGGGCATGCCCGTGATCAGCCGCACGTACAGCGCCGCCCCCGTGCTCAGGATCAGGCGGTTCAGCGGCCAGTTGATCACCCGGATGCCGCCGATGTAGCGGGACCCCAGCACCAGATCGGCGTTCCGGGCCGCCGCCCGCAGCTGCGGCACCGCCTTCGGATCGTGCGAAAAATCGGCATCCATCTCCAGGATGAACCGGATCTCCGGCCGCTCCAGCGCCCAGCGGAACCCCGCAATGTACGCCCGCCCGAGCCCCTGCTTCTTCTCCCGGTGCAGCACGTGAATGCGCGGATTCTCCGCCGCCAGCCGGTCGGCCAGCGCTCCCGTACCGTCCGGCGAGTTGTCGTCCACGAACAGGACATCGGCTTCGGGACAGGCCGACAGCACCGCTTGGGCGATCGCCTCCGCGTTTTCCTTTTCGTTGTACGTCGGAATAATGACCAGAGTGTCGCTCATGGTGCGGAAATCCTAGCCGGAGGCTCCGCCGCGGACAATCCCAAATCCACGCTCAGCACGGACTCCCCCGCCCGGCGGCGCAGCGTTCCGCGGGCTTCGCCGAAGGGCACAAACGCCTCGACCCACGCCTTCACCTCGTTCAACCGCTCGCGGGCCGCCTGCGAACTGCTGCCGCCGATGAACACCTGGGCCATGGACCAGGTGGCGATGGCATCGCGCGCCACCTTGCCGCTCCGCGCCAGGTCCAGCCAGCCCGTCACGGCCGCGGCGGTCTCCCCGCCGCCCGCCCACGGGGGGGGCGTCGGGGCGGGTGCCGGCCCCCGCAGCAGCTTCTGCAGGGCGTCGCGGTTGCTCGCCGCCAGCAGCCAGCCATCCGCCACGGCATAGGCCGGGCGGTCCGACGGCGCCAGTTCATCCACCCATTCGTTGCCTCCGGCGCTTTCCAGCGCCTGGAGGGTGGCGGAGCCGGCCGTCACCGGCCGCAGGATAAAAGCCCCCTTGTAGCGCGCATTGGCGGCATCCAGGATCCGCTGGATCCCCGCATGGGCGCCGGCATCCGGCGCCGGCGTCGCCGCGGCACTACCGGCACCCGCAGGCCCGACAGCCCCAGCGTGCGCATCGCGCCCCAGGCCAGCCGCCCGCCCAGATCGCCGTCCATCAGCGCCACGACCACCTCGTCGCCGGCCACATCCAGGATCCGGCGGAGGGCAAACGCCGTGTCACGCTGCAGTCCCGGCTGGAGAAGCAGCGCTTCCAGCGCTTCGCGCCGGAAACGGAATACCGCGCAGGGCGCGTACCCCAGCCGCGTCGCCAGGTCCGTCAGGGCCGCCTGCGCTTTCGGGCGGAGTTCCGGGACCGGTTCCAGCCCCTCGGTGGCCGCCTGGAGCATAATCACATCGCCGCGCAGCGCCGTCACATCCACGCGTATGCCCGGCGCGCCGTCGGCCGCCCACTCGCTTTCGTCCCTCAGCCAGAGGCGGTCCGGGACCGACCGGTCGTCGCTTCCGGCCAGGCGCTTGAACGACAGCTCCGCATCCATCAGCCGGCGGACCGAGCCGTCGTAGGCCCCCAGCACCTCGGCCATCGCATACAGATTCTCGGACAGGCAGGCCATCAGCACCCCCTCGCCGAAGGCAATCACCAGATGCTGGCGCGGATCCAGGTCCGGCGTATCCACTCGCCAGACCGACCGGCCGGGAAACTGCGTCAACCGGTCGAAACCGGGCACATCGAACAGGGAAAGCTGCCAGCGCAGTTTCTGGCTCTCTCCGCCCAGATGGCTGACGGCCATCCAGGTCGGCGCCGCCCCGAACCGCCCGGGCAGATAGGCCAGCACCCCTTCGCGGCCCGCCAGCTTGTCAAACCACTTCCGCGATTCCGGGTCGTCCGCCAGCGCCGCCGCCTCCTCCGGATCCACCCCCGCCGTGCGCATCACGGCCAGCGCCAGCGGATTCGCCAGCAGGTCGCCCCAGCGTTCGGGCAGTGCCAGATGCCGCCCCACGACCGTCGCCGCCGCCGGCACCGGACGGTAGATCGCCAGCGGATCGTACGGAATAAACCCCAGCCACCACACCCCGGCCGCGATGGCCGCCGCCAGCAGCGCCAGCGTCAGCAGCCGTTTGGGTCGCGGAAAACGAAACCGCATGGGTCAGCCGGCCTGTTCGGGCTTCGCCTCGGACGTCTCCTCCGCCTTCGGCTCCGCCGCCGGCGCGGATTCTTCCGAAGCCGGCGAAGCGGCTTCCGCCGGCTTCTCGTTCATCGTCTCCACGTAGTTCAGCTTCAGCTCCGCCAGCACGTTCTTGAGCAGCCTGGCTTCGGCATCGCCCAGGTTGCCCTTTGTCTTCGCCTCCAGCATGTCCAGCATGTCAATCGTGGACTGCGCCGCTTCGAGGCTCTTTTCGACCTTGTTCGTCAGCGGGTTCAGCGTCTTGCCCAGATGCTGCATCGTCGCCGCCGCCAGCGAAATCACCAGCCCCTGGAACAGTTGATCGTTGGATTGTTCCGTACTCATCTTGAGCTCCTTGCGTAAAAGTCCCCGACTTGTACCCCATCCCCCCGCCCCGTTCAAGCGCTTCCGGTTTTTCCGGCGGCACGGAGGGCGCAGCCGCCCGGGCAGCGGAGATCCGGCCGGATTTTCGGATTTGATTTGGAGTGCGGCGGCAGGACGCCGCTTTGGGACCGCGACATGTCGCGGTCCGGGAAAGCTCGGGCATGCCCGCGCCCTCCAAAAGGGCAGCCGATGGAACCAAGGCGTTCCATTTCCCGACGGTCAAGAGAACGAGGCTGCGCTTCTGTTCACCGGAATCCCGCGCCGCCCCTACCGCGGCATCGGCAGATTCCGCCAGGTGTCGGGGCCCTGGCGCTCCAGGGCAATCACCCAGTGGCTGCGTCTTCTCCGGGGCGGCAGGCTCAGCTGGTACTGATGCACAAATCCGTTCGGCTGGACCACGACCATCAGGCTGTTGTCCGGTTCGTTCGTATCCAGCACCAGGTAGAAGTCCGCCATCACCCCCATGCCCAGGAAATTGACCGCCACATGGCCCTCGGAATTGATCCGCGCGGAAAACGGCATGGGCAGGGCGATGGTGGACCCGCCCACCGGCGTGAAGCGCGCTTCCATCAGGTCGCCGCCGATCACCTGCCGCTTCACCAGCTCGGTCTTCATCGTCCGGCCGGACTGCATGACCACGGTGAACCCGCTGGACGACCACAGCAGCTCGCCTTCCTGGTAGCCGACCAGATACGGGGCGATCACCACGAACTGAATCCGTTCGATGGGATCCTCGACCGGCGGATGCCCCGGCATCAGGTTCACGGCCGCGTCCACCGCCACCAGGCAGTAGCGCTTGGCGAACTGCTGGAATTCCACGCCGCCTCGCGCCACTCCCGGATCGTAACCGCCCAGTTTCAGCACCTCCGCGAGGTACTCGGGACACCGCCTCGGCACCATGTCCACCGGCGTGGCTTCCTCGATGAACGCGATATCGTCAATCTTCCCGGCGGCGCGGCGCAGATGCCCCCCCCGATTCAGGGGCACGGCCACCAGCTGCCCGTGGCGGTCGTCGGTCAGCAGCAGGCGCCGGCCGGCCGCGTCCCACAAAACCGATTCCACGGTGCCGTCGTGTTCATACACGAGCTGGACCCCTCCCGACGTGGGGTCCATCCGGAAAATCTTGCCGGATTCCTCCGCCACGAGAAACGCGCCGCCCGGCAGGGAACAAACCCCTTCCGGCGAGTGAAACGTCATATCCCAGAGAAAGGTCCGCACCATGCGCGTCCGCAGGTCCACGCATCCCGCCAGGCCGGGAATCTCCGCCGTCATCAGGGCATAGCGGCCATCCGGCGAAAAGCAGACGCCCGAGTAGCTGGTCATGGCATGATTCAGCAGCAGCCACCAGTCGCCGCTGGCATCCCGGTGCAGGATCACCCCCATGAACAGATCCCCCCCGCCGTCGGCCCCCGCAACATCCTCCAGGCTGGAACCCGCCAGCAGCAGTTCGCCTTTCGGGCCGATCGCAATGGACTCCCAGGCAAAGCGGCTGTTCTGGAGCGGCAGGCGCACCACTTCGCCCTCCATCCGGCTGCGCCGGATCGGCCCGCGGATGTCAAAGACCAGCAGCCGTCCGCCGGGTACATCCTCGGCGACATACAGCCGCCCCACTTCATCCAGCGCCAGCCCCTCCGGCGAGCGCAGGCCGGCCACCTGCGTGCGGTGGGTTCCGCTCACCTCGTAGATCGGCGTGCGGGAATCCAGGACCGTCCGTTTGGTTCCGTCGGGCCGGATCCGGACAATCGCCGACGCGTCTTCATCCGTCAGATAGATGTCTCCGGTCTCCGGGTCCAGGGCCAGGCCGTCCGGACTCTGGAAGCCCTGCGCCAGGGTTTCCGGCGGCTGGAAGATCGCCTGCAGCGGCAGATTGGTGGACACCACCTCCAGCACCGGCAGAACCGGCCCCAGGCTCACCGGCGGATTCGTCGCCGATCCGGACGCCCACGACGCCCCGATCATCCACCCGCAGACCACGAGCGTCCGGATTCCGGCGATTCCGGCCTTCACGTCTGCCTCCCGGCGTTTTCCTGCGGCTGGTTCATTGGACATGGAATATGAGGGAACATGGATGCGTGGATAGTGCCTCCCCCTCAGCCTTCCCCGCCTTCGAACGGCTCGGTCTCCACCGACCCGTCGGCCTTCTTGACCAGCAGCTCGATCTTCTTTTCGACCTCATTCAACTTCGAAGAGCAGAGCTTGACCAGTTTCTGGCCCTCCTCGAAGACCTCCACCATCTTTTCGAGACCGAGCTCGCCGCTTTCCATCGCCGCCGCGATTTCCTCCAGCCGTTCCAGGGCTTTCTCGAAGCTCCGGGTCTTTTCCTTCTTTTCCGCCGCCATGGGATTCTCCTTTCTCCGGGTCCACGATGGAGTTCACCATACCATCGGCCAATTCCGTTCTCAACCGCGTGCCGGGACGCGCCGCGGCCGCCGACCGCAGCAGCGTACCGTCCGGCAGCCGCGTCAGGCTGTAGCCGCGCGCCAGCACGGCGCGGGGATTCAGCATCCGCAGCTGCGCGTCGGCATGCTTCAGTCCGCGCCGCGCGTCCTCCAGCCGCCGCCGCGCCGCCTGTTCCATCCGGCGGGCGGCCGTTGCCGTGCGCTGGCGCACCAGCTGCGGCAGGCCGGCCAGCGCCTTCTGCAGGCGCACCGCCATGAAATCCACCTGCTGCTGGCGGCGCGCCACCGCCTGCAGCGGGTCGCGCAGTCCGGGCGTCCGCGCCGCCCGGTCCAGGCGGTGGCGAAACCCCTGCGCCGCGGCGCGCGCGCCCAGGGCCAGGCGGCGGCGGGCATCCGCCACCCGCCGTTCCAGTTCATCCTTGCCCTTCACCACCAGTTCCGCCGCGGCACTGGGCGTCGGCGCCCGCACATCCGCGGCGAAGTCGCTCAGCGTCCAGTCAATCTCGTGGCCCACGGCGGAAATCACCGGGACCGCCGAGCGTACGATGGCCCGCACCACGACCTCTTCGTTGAAACACCACAAATCCTCGAGACTGCCCCCGCCCCGGCCCACGATGAGGACATCCAGCCCGCCGAGGGCATTCAGCCGGCCAATGGCCTCGGCGATTTCCTCCGCCGCGCCCGCCCCCTGCACCCGCGCGGGCGCGATCACCACATGGAGATTCGCAAAGCGGCGGTCCAGCACCTGCAGGATGTCGCGGATCGCCGCGCCCGTCGGCGACGTCACCACGCCGACATGCTGCGGCAGGGACGGCAGCGGCCGCTTGCGCTCCTCGGCAAACAGCCCTTCCGCCGCCAGCTTCTTCTTCAGCAATTCCAGCCGCCGCATCAGCTCCCCTTCGCCGGCCGGCTCCAGGCGCTTCAGGACGATCTGCACATCCCCGCCCGCCTCGTACATCGTCACCTGGCCGTAGCCGCGCACCAGCAGGCCATCCTTCAGCGGCATCGCCACGCCGGCCAGCGCGCCGCGGAACATCACCGCCCGCAACTGCCCCGCCGCATCCTTCAGCGTGAAATAGGCATGGCCCGACGCCGGCCGCCGGAAGTTTGAAATTTCCCCCTCCACCCAGACGCTGCCGATCGTCCCCTCCAGCGTGCTCTTGATCCGCCTCGCCAGTTCCGAGACCGGCCAGACCTTGCGCTCCGGCTTCTCCGGCCCGTCCGGCTCATCCCAATCAGAAAACGGTTCCGCCATTCCCGCCCCTACCACTCGATGGGAGCGTTCAGCTCCTCCAGCTCCTCCGGCGTGTAGTCCGGCGACACCATCTGCATCCGTCCCACCTTCAGCTTCGCCCGCCGGCCCGACACCAGATCCCGCACCTCCATGTCCCCGATCATGTACACCTGGCGCAGCTTCTTCACCGACTGCACCTCAAAGCGCTTCACGGCCGACCCGCCGCGCCAGGCCTCCCCGCGCACCACCGCCCCGTACGCCGGCGCCACCCACAGCCGGATCCTCGACCAGTTCCCCTCCGCCGCCGCCGCCAGCTCCGGCGGGCAGTCCAGCTCGATGATCCGGCAGTCCCAGCGGTTCGCCACCCGCTCCGAGCCGACGATCCGGGGATTCGGCCACCAGAAAAATGAAAAGCTCAACTCCATCCAGCTGATGCCGGTATCCGCCACCGGCCCGAACAGATCCGGCAAGGGGGCGGGCTGCGGGGGATCGCCTTCGGCAAACGAAAAATCCGCCTTGCCCCCGCCCAGTTCCACGGTCATTTCCTGCATCACGCCGCCAAACCCGTCCAGCAGCGTGTAGCGCGCCACCCGGCCGTCCTCGCGGGGCGCCAGGTGCGCCTGCGCCCGCACCGTGCGCAGCGGCCGCCCCGTGCGGTCAATCACGCGGATCGCCGCCTCCATGTCCAGCGGAACGTCCGGCATGGACATCCGGACCCGGTGCATCAGCTCCTCCGCTTCCCCATCCCCCGCGGCCGCCGTCGCGGCGGCCAACCAACCCGCCAGCCAGGCGGCCCGCATCCTGCTCAACCGGTACTTCATGCCCGGCATCCTATGCGACCCCGCCCCCCCCCGCAATCGTTTTCCCGTCCGCGCCGCCCCGCGGCCTCGTTTCGCGTAAAAAAGAATTGAACCACCCCGCAAATATGGCATAGTCCCCCCCGTTCGTTCGGGCGATTAGCTCAGTTGGTTAGAGCGCTTGCTTGACATGCAAGAGGTCACAGATTCGAGTTCTGTATCGCCCACCACTTTTGCTCGAACGCAAAAGTGCCCCCCGTAGCCTTGGCGAAGGGGGCCGGATTCTTTATGCGGATTTTCCAAGCCCCCCTTCTTGAAATGTCCCCACTCCCCCCTCGTTCTGACATGCCGCACCGTACTTTCCAAGATCAAGAAAAGGCCGCCGCATCCGAACGCTGCCTCAAAACCGGCTTCAACTTCGCCTTCGCGAAAGAACATTCTGATTTTCTTCTGTCTGGCAAGCCCCGCACACGGTCCATATCCTGCTGCGGATTACGCATTACGAGGCTGCCCCTTTTGAGTTAATTAACATTTTCCGCTTTTCTCCGTCATAACCCGCAGCTAGACTGCCTGTTGCCATGAAACGGAACCCCCAGTTGGTTTGCCAGCACCTTGAAAACATCTCCCGCGGAGCCTTGGACAAATACCAAAACATCATCCGCGAATACGTGCGCGGGCGGCAGGGCATCTATGTCCTGTACCGCCGGGGCAAGCTCTACTATGTCGGCCTGGCCACCAACCTCCGCAACCGCCTGAAACAGCATCTCCGCGACCGTCACGGCGCTTCCTGGGACCGGTTTTCGGTCTACCTCACCATTGGGGATCACCATCTGCGGGAACTGGAAACCCTCATCCTCCGCACCGTGAAACCGGCCGGGAACAAAGTGAAGGGCAAATTCGCCAAGTCGGAAGACCTCCGCCGCCAGTTCCGCCGCGACATGAAACAAAGCTTTGAAGCGGAATTCAACGGCATGTTCGATCCCTACCGACCCAAGCGGCGCAAGCCGAAGCCGGTCAAGCCGGCGGGTCGAGCACCTGTCCTGGCCAAATACGTAACCACCCGCTTCCCCATCAAAGCCCACTTCAAGAGCAAGACCATCCGGGCTGTTGTTCGGCGCGACGGCACCATCCGGTACGCCGGCAACATCTACAACTCCCCCTCTCTCGCTGCTGCGGCCGCCTGCGTGCGGCGCACCTGCAATGGCTGGCGGTTCTGGCTGTTTCAACGAGCCCCAGGCGACTGGGTTCCCCTCGACGTCCTTAGAAACTGACAAACATTTCGGCAAGCCCCCTGCAAAGTCTTTGCCCTCCGGCCAGCCTCTTGCTATTTTGGACCTAGCATGAGCACCCAGCCGAATCTTGCGCCGGAGTATTTTCAAGCCGTCTCACTGATTCTCTCCAGCGGTGCCGGAGTTCCCGAAACCTCCTTCTACCCCGCCCTCTCCCAACTGCTCTCCGGCATAGGGAACACCCTCAAGCCCAAAGTGGCCTGTATCATCAATCCTGCCAATCGCGGCGCGGGCATCCCCGATGGCGGCTTCTATACCGCCGACCAGCTCCGCAAAACGCCGGATCGGCTCCATCCTCCCCCGGAGTTGATGCCCGCGCGTGGCGTCATGGAGGTAAAACCGCCTTCGCATGACCTCCAAACGCTGATGGAAAGCGAACAGGTCGCCAAATATCTCCGCCGCTACGGCCTCGTTCTTGCCACCAACCTGCGCGCCTTCGCCCTTGTCCAGGCCGACCCCGACGGCAATCCCGTCATCCTCGAACGCTGCGAACTCGCCCCCGATGAAAAATCCTTCCGCGCCGCCCTCGCCCACCCCCACAAGCTGGCCAAGGAACACGGACCCGTTCTCGAGGAATACCTCAAGCGCGTCCTGACCCACAACGCCCCCCTCAAAACCCCGCAGGACGTTGCCCGCCTCCTTTCCTCCTACGCCCGCGAAGCCAAGGCCCGCATCGAAAACGGCGACCTCGCCACCCTCGCCGCCATCAAGAACGCCCTCGAAACCGCCCTCGGCTTGCATTTCGATGGAGAAAAGGGCGAACACTTCTTCCGCTCCACCCTCGTCCAAACGCTGTTCTACGGCATCTTCTCGGCCTGGGTCATTCACGCCCGCCATCGCATCGCCATCGCCGAGAAAACACCCAAAACCCGGCTTGTTCGTGAAGCCGCCGCCGCGTATCTCCCCACCGCCGATCGCTTCGACTGGAAAGATACCGGCTACCTCCTGCGCGTCCCCATGATCCGCGCCCTCTTCAACCACATCGTCCATTCCCGCGATCTCGAACAACTCCACCTCCCCGAAGTCCTCGACTGGGCCGGCGCCGCCCTCAACCGCGTCAACGCCCGCCTCTTCTTCGAGGGCTTCGAGGAACACCACGCCGTCCAATACTTCTACGAACCCTTCCTCGCCGAATTCGATCCCGACCTCCGCAAGGAGCTCGGCGTCTGGTACACCCCCGCCGAAATCGTCGACTACCAGGTCGAACGCGTCGATGCCGTCCTTCGCTCCGAACTCGGCATCCCCGACGGCCTCGCCGATCCCAACGTCGTCGTCCTCGATCCCTGCTGCGGCACCGGCGCCTACCTCTGCGCCGTCCTCCGCCGCATCCAAAAAACCTTCTCCGATAAAGGCGCCGACGCCCTCGCCGCCCACGACCTCAAGCAGGCCGCCCTCCACCGCATCTTCGGCTTCGAAATCATGCCCGCCCCCTTCGTCGTCTCCCACCTCCAACTCGGCCTCCTTCTCGAATCCCTCGGCGCACCCCTCGACGACGCCAAAACCGAACGCCCCGGCATCTTCCTCACCAACTCCCTCACCGGATGGGAACCACCCAAGGAAAAAGCCAAGCAGGACCTGATCTACTTCCCCGAACTCGCCGCTGAACGCGATGCCGCCGCCAAAGTCAAACGCGACAAGCCCATCCTCGTCATCCTCGGCAACCCGCCCTACAACGCCTACGCCGGCGTCAGCCCCGAAGAGGAAAATGGCTTAGTCGAGCCGTACAAAAAAGGCCTGGCCTCCGAATGGAAGATCAAGAAGTTCAATCTCGATGAACTCTATGTCCGCTTCTTCCGCCTCGCCGAAAAACGCATCGCCGAACACGGCGGCCGCGGCGTCGTCTCCTTCATCTCCAACTTCTCCTACCTCGGCGACCCCTCCTATGTCGTCATGCGCCAAAGCCTCGCCGGTCATTTCGACCGGCTTTGGTTTGATTGCATGAATGGCGACAGCCGCGAAACCGGCAAGCTCACCCCCGAAGGCAACCCCGACCCCTCCGTTTTCTCCACCGAATGGAACCGCGAAGGCATCCGCCTCGGCACCGCCATTGCCACACTCGTGCGGAAAACTAATGAGCCCAAAGCGCAAGTCCTGTTCCGCCACTTCTGGGGTACTCAGAAACGGGAAGAACTGGTCGCCAGCCTCTCAATACCGGATTTTAACGCGCAATATGAAACCACTGCGCCAAACAAGGACAACCGCTTTTCTTTTAAACCTTCTGATGTGACTTCGGCTTATCGCAGTTGGCCAAACCTGACGGATCTTTGTTCAACCGCCCCTGTGAACGGATTGATGGAAAAACGCGGCGGCGCTTTGATAGATGTTAGCAAGGAAGATCTCGCATCTCGAATGAAACGCTACTTCGACCCCGATGCCTCCTTCGAGGACCTTCAAAACGAAGAACATCCACTTGCCAAGGATGCCGCCAGATTTGACGCACGCAAGGCGCGGCCAAAGATTCAACTAAACGAAGGATTTAAGCCGGACCAAATTGTGCGGTATGCCTTGCGCCCATTTGATAATCGCTGGTGCTATTTCACCTCTATTCGCCCGGTTTGGAACGAGCCTCGTCCGAATCTCTGGCCGCAATGCTGGAGGGGAAATGCCTTTTTCCTATCAAGATTCAATCGTTCAAAAGACCCCGAAGGCGTTCCGTTTTATTACTCGCGAGTTCTCTGCGACGATCACTTTTTAACAACGGATGCATCCGTATTCCCGCTTCGCCTTAATTCACTTCCAGGTCTTGGCCAAGAGGCTGATAACATTGTCGCCAATCTTTCTCCCTTCGCCCGCTCCTATCTGGCCGGCCTTGGCCTTCCCGATCCCGACACAGACGTCGCGACCGCCGAGTTGATTTGGATGCACGCCTTGGCGATTGGCTATTCCCCCGCGTACCTATCTGAAAACGCCGATGGCCTTGGTCAAGACTGGCCCCGCATCCCGCTGCCGCAAGAGAAATCCGTTTTGCTCGCCTCCGCCGCGCTGGGCCGGCAACTGGCGGCCCTGCTCGACACCGAAGCCCCCGTGGACGGCGTCACCACCGGCACCATCCGCCCCGAACTCCGGGACATCGCCGTCTTCCGCCGCGCCGACGGCAACGCCGCCGAACCCGCCGGCGGCGACTTGGACCTCACCGCTGGCTGGGGCCACGCCGGCAAAGGCGGCGTCACCATGCCCGGCCGCGGCAAAACCGCCCCTCACGGCACCGACGCGCTGGACATCTACTTGAACGATTCCACCTGCTGGCGCAACGTTCCCCAAGCCGTTTGGAACTTCACCATCGGCGGCTACCAAGTCATCAAAAAATGGCTCTCCTACCGCGAAAAACCTCTGCTTGGCCGCCCCCTCACGCCTGACGAAGTCCGCTACGTCACCGAGATGGCCCGACGCCTCGCCGCCCTTCTCGCCCTCCAACCCGCCCTCAACGCCAACTACCGCGACGCATCGGGCTCATGAACCCTTCGACTGTAGCTGAAAGACACCCTCAATCCACGCGTGCTCAGTTCATGTTATGACCACAATGCAAAATGTCAAAGTGGGTTGCAAATGATCACCAGACCAACGGTTTTAATACTTGGCGCTGGGGCCAGCTGCCCTTTTGATCTTCCATCGGGAAAAGAGTTGTTTGATTCCATCTGCACCGAACTGAAAATGCCCGAACTTTCTGATATCGGCATGCTTCTCATTTCCTGCGGTTATCGTTCTCATGATTTAACAGAGTTTGCAGAGTGCCTTTTACATTCGGGTCTTTCCTCGATCGATCGGTTTTTGGAACATCAGGAGGCCGGATGGGTCGAGCTGGGCAAACACGCAATTGCAGCATCTCTACTTCCAAGGGAGAAACCAGACCTGTTGTTCAGAGACACAGTCCACAACCCCAATTGGCTCAAAACTCTTTTTCGTTGCATAAACGGCCCCGTTGATACCTTCGAACAGAACGAGCTAACGGTTATCACATACAACTACGACCGGTCTGTTGAACAATTTCTTTTCACGTCTTTGAAGAGCATCTACAATCTTGATGATGCCCACTGCGCATCCGCTATACAGAAAATTCCAGTCATCCATCTCCACGGTCTACTCTCTCCCATCATTGGGAAGCCGGGAACTATTGTTGGATACGGAGAAGAAATATCCACCTTAAGGGTACAGGGGTGCGCAAGGAATATCCGCATCATTCACGAATCTATCGAAGGCATTGCTGAGTTCGATCAAGCACACAAGGCGATTCAGGATGCTGAAATCATTGCGTTTCTTGGATTCGGTTATAACAAAACGAATCTGGTCCGCTTATTGTCCCCGAACATAAGACCAGGTCGCCGCCCAGATGTGTTTGCCTCGGTTTGCGGCTTCGGCGCGGCAGAAATCCAAGCCATTAAATCATATCTCGACAAGTATTTTGCCACAGGCCGGGTTTTTGTTGGGTCCCCCACACAAGACATCAGCCGCATGCTCCATGACTATCCAATATTACCCTTTCTCTAAAGAAAGGAGGGCTCGTATACTGGATGGCTGGGAGAGCAACTTTCCGGGGCATTCGCTACATGCACAATCATGCTCTTGCAGCCTCCCGCGGCATCTGGTCCCATGTCCGTTTTTCGAGCAATCGGCCGGCCTTTTTCTTGCGTACACCGCCCCACTGCTTAAAGAAGAACGCCACCCCGGCATCTAGGCATTGGTCCCGCAGGTCGGTCACCCAGGCGGGATCCATAAGCCGGGCTCCCGGCCCGGATTCGCCACCGACGATGACCCAATCGATGTGGGATAGGTCCAAATCCGGCAACGGTCCTAGCAACGGCTCCAGCGACAGGAACCGCACGGCAGCCGGGACTTCGCGCAGCCGGTCGATCCGGTCCACGTGCCGGTCGTTCTCGACCGTAACGCCCATCCAGACGTTCGGCGTCCATTTGAACCGCGAAGCCAGTTGAACCATTCGATCCGCGCGCTTGGTCAGGATCTGGAAGGTGTGCCACCGGGCCTGGTTCATCGTGAAGAAGATTTCCTCGATGAACCGGACCGGCACCGCCTTGTGGAACAGGTCGCTCATGGAGTTCACGAAAATCATCTGCGACTTTTTCCACTTCAGCGGCATCCCCAGCACGTCGGGATGACAAGTGACCTCGAAGCCATTGCGATAGTTCGGCTGGCCCATGGCATGCAGCCGCTTCGCCATGCGTTCGGCATAGCAGTGCGCACACCCCGCGCTGATCTTCGTGCACCCCGTCACCGGATTCCACGAAGACTCCGTCCACTCGATGGATGAATTGATAGCCATATCAGGTTGCCCTTTTTAGGATATACTGTGCCAATTTCATAGCCAAATCCTGTGCTGGCTTGTATCGGCTGGCCACGGCAAAGGTCAGGATGAACATCGGGCTGTTTTTCGAGTTGCACAGGCAACGAGGTTCCGGCGCCACCTTGGGAAATATTGAAGCCAGCCGCTCCTGATAGAATTTCGTGATCGTCTGGATGGGCTGACTGACCTTGCAGACGCCCGCATCTTCGAAAGCCGGAAGAACGCCTTGTGGATCGGCTTTATAAAAGGCGGTCTGCCAATCGGCCGTGCCGAACAACCGATCCAGCTTTTTCCTTAACGAGACCGGTATGTCTTCCAACCGCTGCCGGAGCAATCGATTGACCCCGATTCCTACGGGAAAGAGAATCCAAACATCCATGGCTTCCGTCTGCGCAATGGCTTTCATGGTATCCCAATCCACGGCCATGCCGTAAGGATCGAGAAACAACACGGCCCGGTTTTTCCGCCAATCGATGGTGCGGCATAGTTCCGGGATGGCGCGGTTGGCGTCGTCGGCCAGAAACTCCAAAGCCAAATGTGGATAATTGCTTTGAATGCTCCTGAGTTCCTGCATCCGTTTCTGGCTCTTCTCGATGAACACATAGCGGTCGAACGGATGGGACACCTGCAGCGAGATCCTGGCGGACCCATCAAAAATGCGGGCCGCTTCTTCCTCCGCCTCTTGCAGCAAAGACGGTGTTTCGTTTTCTTCGCCGATCATCTCCCGGTAGCCGGTACCGGCAAAGGCATCCACGTATATCTTACCGAACCCCTTGTTTTTCAGGGCCGTCGAATAGGCTTCCAGATAGGACGCCACCAGATCGAGCTTGAGCTCGGTCCATGAACCGCCAAACGACTGGCGAGATTCCGCCACAATCCCGAGTTGCCCCGTCTCTTTGATTTCCGGATTCACTCTGACCTCCCGGCAGGAATGCCTGACCCTGACCAATCGCTATGTTTTGCAATATACTGAACGTTAGTTTACTTATATGCAAGAGAAAATGCCACAAGTCATCGCGTGGGGCAATGAACCCACTTTGCTGGCGTTTCCCTTCGACCTGCAAGGAATTCTGCCATATCCGGGTTTCCGCGGCAAGTCAGGGCGGCGAAAAGGGGCAGATCAGAGGCCAGAGAACAGTGGCCAGATGCCAGAGGACAGCGGGAACAACCGCCGGCCGCGGCGCGACCGGCTGCAGCAGTGAGACGTCAACCCGGCTACGGACCTGCCACGCGGGCGGGCGTGGTTTTACGGATTGTCCGGATTCGACCCTGGTCTTGTGTTGTGATCCGTACCATCCGTAGCTGGCTGTTTTCGGTTCCTGTCTTGCTGTCCATCCGTGGCTGCACCGGACCGGAATCCCCCCCGCCGTCAAGGGGTCGTCAAGGGGTCGGTCCTATAAATTGATATTTTTACCCCGCCGGTGTTCACATATATGCGAACCTGCCATTTCATCCAAGAAGACAGGTGCATGACGACAGACGCGGGAATGGGATTGGCTAAGGGGGCGACGGTTTTTTCGATCACTCGGCCATAGTGCCGTATCTTGCAGAAGATTCCGCCACGCCCTTTTCCGCCTGTGCCGCAGGTTCGGATCCAACCGTCGGCAGGTCCAGAGCCGGCACCCGAAGCTTGGACCGTAGATAGCCGACATCGATTTTTCCTTCGTGGAGGGCGCACAGGAGGACATTCATGGATCGGGATGGCCGCTCTGCCCCGGTTTCCCAGCGGGTCCAGGTCTTTTCCCCCAACTGCAGCAGTTCGGCCATCTTCTTTTGGGTCAGGCCGATGGCCTTGCGCATGGCGCGCAACTGATCCGGCAACAGAATACCCAGATGCCGGGCCTTGACTGCATCCAACATCTCATGGGCCTCTCCATCCAGATAGATTTTTCCCGTTTGAGGATCTTCCCAGGCGGGTACTTCCGTCATGATGGTTTCGGCAATCGCATCCCTTGTGGCATTGGGAATGAATACCGGTTGTTTCGATATGGTGGCCTTCCATCCGGGAACGGGCGGAGCCTTCATAATCGTTCTCCTTTGCGCGGATGTGCTCCAAACCGGCAATGATCCGTTCCCCGAACGGACGGGCGATGCCGGCCCCGCCCGCTGGTCAACTCGACCTTTTAACATTGGAACTTCATGCTATGCGATCCTCCCATGCATCCAACGGTTTGTGCAGTGCGCATGACACCCATATCCGATTTGCAGGACATCCGTGGCACGCAAAACGCGTTGAGTGCCACAGGCGGCCCTCAACTGCGGCTTGTCCGCCATGCGTGGCGGACGATCTGTGCTTGTCCGCCACATGTGGCGGACAAATCCGATTTCTCCGCCAGCCGTGGCGGACAAATGATTCGCGGCCACATCATCAAAAGCCCTCTCGTTGCTCGGTAATAGCCAGAAGCCGCTTGAACACAAACACGGTCGGGCGGCTGCCGGAGCCCGGCTCGGCAATGGTGAGAATACCCGCCGCTTCAAGTTGAGGAAGCAGACGTTCGGCCGAACGCGTAGCAATTTTCGTGCGCTTCACGAAATCGGACTTGGTCATAAAGGGGCTGGCGAACAGCGCGTCGAGTGTCTCCAACGCGTGTTGCGATCGTGTCACCCGGTTGATCACGTCTTTCATGTCGTTGTAGAGTCTCAGCATGGCCCCGGCACGCCGGGCATTCAGCTCGGCCTGTTCCGAAACCGCTGTCAGGAAGAACTCGCTCCACCCCTGCCAATCCTGCTCCTCCGAAATCGCCGCCAACCGCCGGTAGTATTGGAGCCGGTTCTCTTCAAAATATTCACTGATGTAGAATGTCGGACGGCTGATCAACCCCTTCGAGAAGAGCATCAGCGGGATCAGGATGCGCCCCACGCGTCCGTTTCCGTCCAGAAACGGATGCAACAACTCAAACTGCGCGTGCACAAGCGCCGTCTGGACAATGGTATCCCGCTGCGTGGTATCGCAGAATCCTTCCAGATCCTTCAGCGCGGCGGGGAGAACATCCGGCGCGGGCGGGATAAAGATCGCCTTCTCGATCGACTCCCCCCGATAGCCGATGTAATTCTGCGTCGTCCGCACCTTGCCCGGCGTCTTGCCCTGGCCGCGCACTCCCGACAACAGCACCTTGTGGGTTTGTCGAATCACATCCACCGTCAACCCGGACTTCTTCAGCCAGCCCACTGCCTTCCGCATCGCCGCGCGGTAGTTCTGCACCTCCTGGATATCGTCGCGATGTTCCGCATCCGCGCGCGGCGCCGCGTCGTATTGCAGGACGTCTTCCAGGCTCGCCTGCGTGCCCTCGATTTTCGAACTCAGCACCGCCTCCTGCGTCGTCAACGGCGAGAGCAGCAACTCCGGGTTCACCATCGCCTGCAAAATCCCGTCAAACCGCGCCACCGCCGCCTGCGCCATCCCGATCCGCGGAATCAACACCTCCCAGTCGAGCTTGTTGATGGGAAGGGCCGTGGGGTTGTAGGGCGTCTTCATGATGCCCCCCGCCGCACGTATCTGACCGGTTTGGTCAGCTTCTTGATCTGCTTGTCAGTCACGGCCCAAGAGGGGTCAGTCCTATGAAATGATGTTCTGCTGAAGCAGGGTTCCGCCTGTTTCCATTGGCATTTCCAGACCCACGTCCGGTATCCTGTTCTCATCCATGCCCAAACCCATCCTCCTGATTGGCCTATGCCTTTGAACTGGCCTGAATTCTGGCATATTCCCCCTCCCCCGGCAAGTCAGGGCGACGAAAAGGGGCAGATCAGGAGACAGGGGACAGGAGACAGGGGACAGAGGACGGTGAACAGGGAGCAGAGGACAGCGGGAACAGCCGCCGGCCTCGGCGCGTCCGGCTGCAGCAGCGAGACGTCAACCCGGCTACGGACCTGCCACGCGGGCGGGCGTGGTTTTACGGATTGTACGGATTCGATCCCGGTCTTGTGTTGTGATCCGTACCATCCGTAGCTGGCTGTTTTCGGTTCCTGTCTTGCTGTCCATCCGTGGCTGAACCAGACCGGAATCCCCGCCGGCCGCGGCGCGACCGGCTACACTCGATCCGATCTGTTCAATATACTACATCTGCCCACTTCGTCTTTTTTGTGCACGTTTTTACGAGGCTATATTGATAATCCAGAAACCGGGCAGGACAGAGCCTGCCCCTCCAGCCCTCCATTTCGAGGTTTTCCTGTGTTCCTGTGTTTCCTGTTTTCCTGCTTATTCCCACTCCTTTTCATGAGTTCAGATTCATTTTGGTTGCGGCTCCGCCGCGCTGTGATCTCTGTGGCGAATCGGCCATTTTCCTGAAACGGGCAGCTGCCGGCCTCGGCGCGACCGGCTACAACGGATCCCATTTCCCATTCGTCCCGACCTCTTGGAGAGTCGGGATTCGGGGTTGCACCGGATCGGAACAGGCCCGGATCAGAACGTGGACAGGCCGGTGGCTTCCTGGATGCGGTAGAGCAAGGCGTGCAGGCAGGAGGAGTCCGCGTATTCGGCGTAGTCCGTGGAGAGAATCCGGCTGTCGGTGTTGCCCCAGGCCCGGTCCATGGTGTCCTTCATGTCCCGGAACACTGGGGCCTCCGCCGGGCCCCGGAGCTGCACGCAGGTTTCCAGATTGAAATTGCCGAGGTTCCGCCGGGTGTAGTTGGCCGATCCGAGGATTGCCGATTCCCGGTCCGCGGCGCGGTGCCGGATGATCTTGGAATGGAACTGCTCCCCGTGGGTCGCAGCCCAGCGGACGGGAATGCCCGCGCGCACCAGTTCCGCCGCCGCCGGACGGTTGGGGACGCCGTTTTTCTCCCGGCCGAAGGCGTCTTTGTTGGGATCCAGCAGCACCCGCAGCCGGACCCCGCGCCGCTGGGCCCCCGCCAGGGCCCGGACCACGGGCCGCGACGACAGGTAGAACATCGCCAGATCCAGTTCCTCGCCCGCCTGCGCGCCCCGGATGAGATCAAGAACGGCCCGCTCGATGGCGTTTTCGGTCAGGACGCGGACTTCGGGGGCATCCGCGGCGGCGGCGCGGGGCTCTGAGGCTGGGGCCGGGGGCGGCTCGGGGACCGGCTGCCCCGACAGGGCGCACACGGCCGCCTCGGTGGCCAGCAGATCCCGAACCGCCGGTCCGGTGAATTCCAGCGCGACGTTGTGGTGGGCGCTGCTGCCGTCGTGCGGATTGGCGGAGGACACCAGCGCCGTCAGCACCCCGCCACGATCGGCGATGACGGTTTTGCGGTGGTTGGCCTTGAAGTTCAGCAGTTCGAACACACTGGCGAGCGGGACGCGGCCGCGCCCGAAGGGATTCGGCAGCATCGGCCCCCAGCGGCGCGGCCAGGCCCGCAGCCCCAGGCGCCACAGGGCGGAGTACAGGGGATTGCTGTCCCGCAAACGGATCAGCCGCGTTGGCACCACCACGACGCCCGCCCGGCGCAGGCGCTCGAGCAGGGCGGACTCCTGCCCGCCGTACACGGTATTGATCGGGTCGGTGATGAACCAGCATTCCAGGTCCGGGCGTTCCCGGCGGCGCCGGACGATCGCCTCGGTCAGTTCGCGGGACAGCGGACGCAGGGCATTGGTCGCGGATCCCAGGTAGTCGTTGAACAGGAACTGGTCCAGCACCAGCAGGCTCTCCGCCTGCCCCACCAGTTCCAGCACCCGGTCGAAGATCTGCTGATCGACCTGCCGCCGCCCCTCCCCGTCCAGCCAGGTCACGTCGCGCAGGAAGGCGACCTCCCCGGCCGGCGCATACGCCCCAATGTGGTCCAGCCCCGCCGGCAGAGGCTTGATGCGATGCACCAGCCCGGTGGCCAGCCAGAGGCCCAGCCCCCCGCACACAATGACCCGCCCCGGCGATCTCTGAACCAGCGTCAGGCCCGGAATCCAGGCACCCAGGCCCCGGAACCCCGGCCTCGTTCCCGACTCGTTGTTGTCCGTCCGACCCAATCCAGTCCTCCTCCCGGCCCATGCCGTTGATCCGGCCCGCATTCTGGCACACGCCCCCCTCCCCCGGCAAGAGAAGGGGAATGAAAGCAGAGAGCAGGAGGCTGTAGGGAGAAGACTGAAGACGAAGGACGGGGGGCCGGCAGAGGGAACAGCCGCCGACAAGCATAGGGTCAGCCCGTCAATTGTAGCATTTTGCGTCCATCTTCTCCATTCCGGGCAAGACGAAGTTTGCCCCTCCAGCGATACAGGGATCCCGTTCTCTATTTTTGTTTGCTTCGCGATATTCGAGACATGATCGGGGTCAGACCGTAAATCATCGCGCACCCCCCCATCCGCGAAATGCCTGGCTCATCACTGTTCAACGGCGCCGAACGCGCACCCAGCCTTGATTCTCCTTCCCCGGGTGGTTAGGATGACAACGTCCACTGGGACAGAAAGGAAGCGCTCTCATGAAAATCCATGCCATGTACCTCATTGCCATCCTGATCCTGTCGGGCTGTGCCACCGCCCCGCAGATCTCCGCCGACCTCCAGCCGGTCGATTCCTCGGCCGTCAAGGCTGTCGGCTACGACTCCGCCACCCAGACCTTGTTTGTCCAACTGCTATCGACCATGGACGTCTATGCCTACCAGGGTGTCCCCGCATCGGTTTACGAGTCCTTCATTTCTTCCCCCTCCAAGGGCCGCTTCTATACGGACAAAATCAAAGGGAAGTACACCTCCGGCAATCGAGATTGACCTCGTGGAGGGGTTGCGCATGAAGAGCTGAAAGCGGGAGCATGGTTGCCTGAAAATGCGGGACGGGGGGCACTTCCGGTCTTGCCGGGTGCGGGGGTGGTTCGTTATCGTCGGCCCAAACCATGAGTGAGCCGCGCCGCCATCGCCTGTTTGCCGTTCTGCTGATCCTGGGGGGGCTGGCCGCGCCCCGGGGCGGATCGGCCCAGGGCGTCTCGGAGGTGCCGATGGGCGCGGAGGTCCAGGGCCAGGGGCCCGGACAGTTCGTGACGTTTCGCGTCTGGGCGCCGAATGCCGGTTCCGTGGCCGTCAGCGGGAAGTTCAACGGCTGGAAGGAAGAGGCCCTGCGGCCGGAACCCTCCCGCCCGGGACACTGGACGCTGGACAGCCGCCGGGCGCGTCCGGGCGACCCCTACCGGTTTGTGGTGGACGGCCTGGAGCGGCGGGATCCGCGCGCCCGCGCCGTGAACCAGGAAGAGAACACGGGGATGATTCTCGATCCGCGCGAGTTTCCCTGGGGGCCGGCCCAAAGCTGGAAGATGCCGCCGCGCGAAAGCCTGGTGATGTACGAAATGCATCTGGGAACCTTTGCGGGCGGGGTGCCGGGATCGGGTTCGCTGTTTCAGCGCGCCGCCAGGCGCCTGCCCTACCTGAAGGCGCTGGGAATCAACTGCATCCAGCTCATGCCGGTCAACGAATTCCCCGGCGACCGCTCCTGGGGGTACAATCCGTCGGATCTCTTCGCCATCGAGTCGTCGTACGGCGGCGCCGACGCCTTCCGGGCCTTCGTGCGCACCTGCCACACCAACGGGATTGCCGTCCTGCTGGACATCGTGCACAACCACTACGGCCCCGACCGGATTGCCGCCTGGCAGTTCGACCAGCGCCTGCCCGCAGGCGACGGGGGCATCTATTTCTACCGCGACGCCGAGCGCGCCACCACGCCATGGGGCCCCCGCCCCGATTTCAGCCGCCCCGAAGTCCGGACATTCATTCTCGATTCCGTGCGGATGTTCCTGGAGGAATACCGGCTGGACGGCTTCCGCTGGGACTCGGTCCACAACATCCGCTATGTGCAGGAAGGCGCGCGTTCGAACGCCGACGGCGACCGGCTGCTGTCCGACGCCAACGCGTGGATGGCCAAGCACCACCCGGACGCGCTGCGCATTGCGGAGGACCATGCCTTCGACGGCGGCGGGGTCGGGTTCGAGGCGCAGTGGCATTCGGCCTTCCAGACCACGCTGTCCACCCTGGTCCGGGTGCCGGACGACCAACGGAACCTGGCGCTGCTGGCCGAGGAACTGGAGCGGATGGAGGGATTCCAGTGGGTGGTGTTTGCGGAGTGCCACGACTCGGCGGGCGACCTGAACCAGCATCAGCGCCTGCCGGCGCACATTGATCCCGCCGATCCCGACAGCGCGAAGGCGCGGGCGCTGGCCCTGGTGGCCGGAGGCATCGCGCTGACGGTGCCGGGCTATCCGATGATGCTTCAGGGCTTTGAAATGCACGACACGGAGCCGTTCAGCGACCGCTCGCCGATTTCCTGGGCGAGGGCCCAAGGCACGCACAAGGGAATCGTCCGCGCCCACGCCGACCTGATCCATCTGCGGCGCAATCTGAAGGGCTACACGCCGGGGCTCCAGGGCGAGGAACTGCGGGTGGTGCATGGCGACAACGATGCGAAGGTGCTGGCCTATCTCCGGCGGCAGCGCAATGCGCCGCGCGACAAGGCCACCGTGGTGGTGGTGAACCTGTCGGGAACGCCCCGGAAGGGCTACGGCGTGCGGTTCCCGTCGTCCGGCTCGTGGTTCTGCCACTTCAATTCCGGCTCTTCCGCCTATGCCAAGGACTTTGACAACCTCGGCCCCATGCCGGGCCAGGGCTTTACGCTGCCGCCCGGACAGAACACCCTGCCGCTGGATCTCAGCCGCTATTCGATCCAGGTGTTTTCGCAGACCCGCCCGCCCAACGCCACGCTGGCCCGCGCGCCGGCGGCGCAGGAGGCGCCGGAATGGACCTCGACCGCGCCGGAGCCGGTCCCGGTCCGCGAAATCGAAAAATACGTCGAGGAAATCCTGGAGCCGTTCCCCTACGTCGTGGTTCCGCTGCCGGCGGAATGGAAACCCTGACCGGGCCTGTTTCCCTGATCACGTGTCCCGCTGCCGCGGGATCTCAGCAACACCCCCTGCCCGCGCGCAAGAGCGTGACGGTCATCCCGAGCTTGTCGAGGGATCTCCATCCGGGTCTCGCAGGCAAACCGGAGTGGCGAGGCCGAGATGTCTCGACTCCGCTCGACATGACCATGAGAAGGTCCTGAATCTCTTGACTCCCCCTTCGCCAAGCCTTCGGCGGACAAGTCCGCTCGGGATGACAGCCGGCAGCCTTTTGCCTTCGTGACACGCGGCTCCTGTCGCGTGCGGCTGTTCGGAACTGCGCGGGACGAGAGCCCCGCGCTACGACGGGCGCGAGGTCGGGATTGTTCACACACTCCCAGACGAATGGGCGCATCTGGATTGCTCCCGGGCCCTTCTATTGGACGAGAACCGGGCTTGCAAAAGCGTTTTACACGGCCTAGGGTGCAGACATGAATCGTCTCCGCGTGTGCCTGCTGGTCGGCCTGGGTCTGCTGGGGGGTGTCCAGGCCCCGGCGCAGTCTTCGCGGTCCGGCATCGGTGCCACGCCCTATGCCGATGCCGCCGGGACAGGCGTCACCTTCCGGACCTGGGCGCCGAATGCCTCCGGTGTGACGGTTCGCGGATCGTTCAACGGCTGGGGGTCAACGGCACTGGCCAAGGACATGCCGGGAGGAGAATGGAACGGGCATTGGTCGGTGGATGTCTCCGCGGCGCGCGCCGGGCACGAGTACAAGTTCGTCGTCAACGGCGCGTACAAGAAAGATCCGCGCGCCCGGCGGGTCGTCAATTCCGCCGGCAATTCCATCGTGTACGATCCCGATGCCTTTGACTGGGGGGAGCACGCGTTCAACCGCATCTGGCGAAACGACCTGGTGATCTACCAGATGCATGTCGGCACCTACAACGCCGAGAGCTGGCTGCCCTCCACCTTCGACCAGTGCATCGAAAAACTTCCCTACATCAAATCCCTCGGCGTTTCCGCCGTGAAACTCATGCCGGTCAACGAATTCCCCGACGACCGCTCCTGGGGCTACAACCCCTCCGATCCCTATGCGATTGAATCGGCCTTCGGCGGTCCCGACGGCCTGAAGCGGTTCGTCAAGGCGTTCCACGAGAACGGCATCGCCGTCATCATTGACGTGGTGCACAATCATTACGGGCCCAACGACATGGGCGATGGTCTCTGGCAGTACGACGGCTGGTCGCAGGACGGCTTGGGCGGCATCTATTTCTACAACGACTGGAAAGCCCATACCGACTGGGGATCCACCCGCCCCGACTACGGCCGGCAGGAAGTCCGCGACTACATCCAGGGCCAGATTCGGATGTTCCTCGAGGAATACAAGGTGGACGGCTTCCGCTGGGATTCGGTCTACAACATCCGCCATGCCAGCGGCCAGTGGAACCCGGACGGCAGCGCCATGCTGGCCACCATCAATGCCATGACCCGCGACGACTTCGGCGACGCCTATCGCATCGCCGAGGACCACGCCTTTGACAGCCCGGTGAATTTCGAGGCCCAGTGGGACCACGGGTTTCTCAACGACATCCGCTGGCTGGCCACGGCCTCGAGTGATGCCGACCGCGATATGAGCGCCCTCGCTTTCTGGCTGTCCAACGGCGGCTTTGATTCCGTCCGCTACGTGGAAAGCCATGACACCTGCGGCGATCTGAACAACAAACACCGCCTGCCGCGCGACATCGATTTCGACAACCCGCAGGGCTACTGGGCCAGGAAGCGCGCCCTGCTGGCCCACGGCATCGCCCTGATCTCCCCGGGCATCCCCATGATCTTTGCCGGATCGGAAATGAACGAGGACTGGACGTTCTCCAACAACACCGCCCTGCGCTGGAGCCTGACCAATTCCAACGCCGGCATCGTGCGCGCGTTCTCGGACCTGATTCATCTTCGGCGCAATGCCTACGGCAATACCGACGCCCTCAAGGACACCGGCGGCATCGAGGTCCCCCACGTCAACCACGACGGAAAGGTGGTCGGCGTTTCCCGGCGGGATGAACTTATGCTGGTGGTGAATGCCTCCGCGACGGAATACACTTCCTACGGAATGCCTTTCCCGTCCGCCGGCACGTGGTACTGCCTGTACAACTCCGATCTGCAGATCTACGACCCTGCCTTCGGCAACAAGGGACCCGCGGTCGGCGGCACCGTCGTTGCCGACGGCTCCGCCAGCGCCTCCCTGGCGATCGGGGCCTACTCCATCCAGATCTACGCCAAATCCCCCATCCCGCAGGACTCCGCCGCCTCGTTCGATCCGCCGAACCCCGACGGCTGCGACACCGCCGTCACAATCACCTACGATCCCGGCGACGGCCCGCTCGACGGCGCCGCCGCCGTCTCGGCCTATATCGGCCGCAACCACTGGCAGAATCCCTCCAACTTCCCCATGGCGCCTTCCGGCGACGTCTGGGTGCTGGAGGTCACCATCCCGCAGCTCACTTATGAGCTGAACCTCTCCTTCACCGACGGCGCGGAGGCCTGGGACAACAACGACGGCCTGAACTGGACCGTGCCGGTGTCCAACTGCGGCGATCTGCCCTCTGAAGCCGACTGGTCGCCGCGGATTCCCCAGGGCTGCATCCCTCTCGACATCACCTACCACCCCAACGGCGGGCCCCTGATGGGCGCCAGCAACCTCACGCTCCACATCGGCCGCAATGACTGGTCGGCGGAAGTCCAGTCCCTGCCCATGGTCGAAGAGAGCGAAAACGAATGGATCGCCGAGTACTCCATTCCCGACGACACCTGGCAGGCGGACTTTGTCTTCAACGGCCTCATCGGAAGCAACACCGTCTGGGATAACAATGATCATGCGGACTGGCATGTCCGGGTGCAGGGATGCCTGGCCGGCGACGAACCCTTTGTGATGCTGGCTCAACCGCCCCCGGCTACCAACGTTGCCTCGGAGGTCACGAACATCGCGCTGCACGGCACCGCCGATCTGCTGACCGGCCACCTGATCTGGAGCAACCGCCTCAACGGCGCTTCCGGCGCCATCGCCTATGCCACGAACTGGTCTATCCCCGCCGTGCCGCTCGCCGAAGGCGTCAATGTCATCCGCGTCTCCGGCACCAATTCCGCCGCCAACCCCAACGACGGCGCAGGTGACTCGCCCACCAATGCCGCCTACGCGTCGAGCTGGCCCAACGGCTCCAACGGGGGCACCGGCTTCCAGCCATGGATCCTGAACGGCGCCGGCGCTTCCATGGCCGATGCCGCCACGGAAGGCGGCACCCTCTCCCTCGGTCCGCGCGCCTGGGCGCTCCAGGCCGACGGCGGCTCCCAAGTCGAAGCCGTCCGGCCGTTCGCCGACGGCCTGCAACCGGGCGACACCGTGTCGTTCGTTTTCGAAAACGGCGGCGTGGACGGCGGAGCCGGCGCTTCGTCCATCGGCGTGGCGTTTCACAACCGGTTCGACCAGCGCCTGACGGAGTTCCGTTTCGACGGGGGCACCACGACCTTTGTGACCTACGACAGCGAACTGCGCGACACCGGCCTGCCGTGGAACAATACGCCCAAAACCAATACGCTGGAAATCCTGACCAGTTTCACCTACCGGCTGACCGTCAACGGACAGGCCTTCGAAGGCACGTTTGCCGACGCTTCCGTGTACGAACCCGCCTATGTCCGCTTCTGGAACTGGAATGCCGGGGGCGGCAACGAACGCAAGCTCTACATCGGCGATCTGTCGGTCGCCGGCGAACCCCTGCCCGTTTTCGCCTACTCCGCCGAGACCGCCGTCACCCGGGCCCTCTCGCCCTACCGCACCACGGAATCGGTGGCAGTCCAGAACGGACGGCTGGTCGCCGCCGTCAGCAGCCTCTCGGGCATTCCGGGCAACATCTGGAGCGCGACGGCGCTGACCGACGGCGCCTGGGACTGGACGCTCCTGCCCACCAACGAATACGCCATCTCCAACAATGCCGTGGTCATCACACCCGGGGGCACGAATCTCCTGCGGGTCTATTCCATCGGCAAGCCCCCGATCTGATTCCGATCCCGCCGCCGGTCAGGGCAGCGGCTGCGAAACGGTCACATCCCGGACCCGGTAGAACCGCAGGCGGTTGGTCGGCAGCGGCAGGCTCCATTCCAGCGGCCCGTCCGTTCCCTGTTTTTCCCCGGCGTTCTGCCAGTCCACCGCCGGAGGAGGCATCAGCCCGTCGGCCTGCTCCAGCCAGTAGGTCCGGTTCAGGGAACCGTCGGAGATCGAGGCGCGAAAGACTCCCCCGCTGGCGGATACGGCCGCCAGACCGGGCTCGGTCCATGCGCGGACGGCGACGCCGTCGAGCCCCACGTTGCCCGTGATTTTCTCCGAATAGGTCCAGCGGAGATGCCGCGCCTCCAGCGAAGGAAAATGACTCGTCCACGCAGCATCGGCCGGCGGATTCGTCCAGGTGTGCAGTGTGCTCCAGTTGCTTCCGTCGGCCGACTGCTCCACGCGGAACACGGCGCCGGACAGCACGGTGTAGCCGCGGATCCAGTAGGCAACCGAGGCCGGCGGACCGTCGAACTGCACGGCAATGAAATCCCCGGAGTCGTCGAATTTGGCGGCACCCTCGCCGACGCCGTCGAGCCCGCAGCCGTCCGGACCGGCGTAGTCCGGGCCCAGGCCGGAAAAGGTCCATCCGTCGGGAGCCGTGGTGAAACCCCAGGGCCCCGAATAAAAAACGGGCAAGGCGGCCTGGCCCATCGCCAGCCGGGCCATCAGCAGTCCCGCCAGCACCCCCGGCCCGAATGTCCCGTGGTGGCGCATGGCCGCCTTCCTTCCTCGTTCTCTCCCCCGCGTCTTCGAACCGTCTCAGGCTCGCTCCGTACCCGCCAGCGGCGTCAACAGCGACTCCTGGTACAGCCGCTGGACCATATCCACGTCTAGCGCATGTCCGGATTTGTAGGAAATGATCTCGCCGACAAACAATCCTTCGTCAATCAGCGCGATGGCGGCCAGCAGATCCAGCGTGGCGCGGTGCCAGACCGCCTCCAGCGACTTGCCTTCGTGACGCAGCCGCGCCTGGTTCCAGTAGCGGAACCGGCCCGCCACCAGCAGATTGTCCAGGGAATAGCCCAGATTCCGGACGTCCGCGAACAGCAGGCCGATCGTCCGGCAGTAGAGCATTTTCAGCGCGGACGTGTTGGTGCGGGCGGTCGCGCCGTAGGCGAAGGACTCCGGGTCCACCGCGAAGCGGATGCGCTGGCGGCCGATGGCGGTCTTGAAATCCACGGCGGCATCAATGGCCAGCATCGGCCGGGCGGGATCCGCCGGCGGGGCCAGGGTCAGGAAGCCCCCCTGCCCGTTGGCGACCGTGACGCGCTCGCGCACCGTGACGAACGAGGCCGGGCGGTCCACCGGGCGAACGCCCGCGCTCCGGACGGCGTGCACGAGATCGGCGCTGCCGTGATCGAACAGCGGCGGATCGCCCGAATCCAGCTTGATCAGCAGGTTGTCGATGCCCATTCCCATGCGCAGGGCGATCATGTGCTCGGCCATGCGGATGTAGTTGTGCGGGGAGCCGCTGCGCAGCACGATGTTGCTGACCACGTTGCCGGTGGTCCAGACGTTGCGGATCGAACAGCGCACCGGCAGGCTGTCCGGCAGGTCGGTTCGCTCGAACCACCAGCCGTCCATGTCCGTCGGACACAGCGTGAGCGTGCGGGTGCTTTTGCCGAAAAACGTGCCCCGGCCGCTGACGGTCACGGGGCGCTCGATGGTGGTCTGGGGCCGGCGGCACTCCGCCGGGGCGGCCTGGTCCATGCGGTCCCAATCCACGGGCTGCGCTTTCCAGGCGCGGAGACCGCGGTCCAGGGCGCCGGGAGGGCCGCCGAGCAAACGTCCTGCGGGTTGATCAAACATGGATCAATTCTGTTCGATTCGGGCGGGACTGGCAAATCCTAAATCACGGGCCAGGGCGCGGGCCGCCCCGTCGGGATTCTCCGGCATCCACACCACGGGGCGGCCGGCGGCAAGGGCGTGCTGCCGGCGCATTTCCGTCGCCCCGGCGCTCCGGCACACCAGCGCGTCGGCGTGGGCGGTGGTGAACGGCGCAAGAGGGCCGTCGTCCTCGACCAGCAGCGCGATGCCGCGATCGCGCAGCATGCACCCCAGGGAAGAGATCAGTTCGGCCTCGGCATGCCCGAGATCCACGCCGATGGCCAGGGTGCCGGGATCCCAGACGGCGGGATAATCGCACAGGTACAGGGCCCGGGCGTGATGATCCAGTCCGGGCGCCGGCCCGGCGGTGCGGATCCAGACCGCCGGCTCGCCGGAATCCAGCACCCGGGCCAGCAGCGTCAGGCCCCGGTTCCGTCCCATCTCCAGCATGGCGTCCAGATCAGGATCGGGATTGACGGCCACCCGCGCGGCGAAGTCGCTGCGCTCGATGCGCGGCCGGCCGTCGGCGCTCTGGGCGGCGCACAGAAACGCGCTGGAGGCCCAGTCCTGATCGGCAAACAGGCCTGACATGCGCAGCATCAGGTAGCGCAGCACATCCTCGTCGTCGCGGAATCCTTCCGGCGGCTTTAGGGCCGGCCCGGCGGGTTCCAGGCGCGCACGGAAGCCGGGGGCGGCCGGTGCGGCGGGATGGGTCAGGGTCAGGGACGCGGGTTCCATGGCCTGTCCGGGAGCCAGTCCGCCCTGCAGGACGGACTCCGGCAGGGGCGTGGCGCCCCCGAACCGCGGCAGGCGCTCCAGGGCGCCGGCCCGCGCCGCGTCCCCGTCTTCCGCCGGCCAGGCATCCGCCTCCAGGGAGAACGTGGCGCTGCGCGGGAAATTCCCGGTGGCGGGGGTCACGGCCAGATCGAATTCCAGCCCCGTCCATCCGGGTTCATCCAGGACGGGACGGTAGCGCCTCGGCTCGGCGAGGTCCAGCAGCAGACCAACGGCCGGGCCGTCGCGCCAGGCCACGACGGCCGGCGGCAGCTCCTCCTGCAGGACGGGAACTCCCGGCGCTTCCGTCCGGACCTTGATCCGCATGCGAAGGCGGCGCGGGGGGCCGTCCAGGCTCTGCACCCGGGCCTGCAGGATGCGGCGGCCGGAAGGAGCGAGAACCACGATCAGATGCCATTCCAGCCGGCCGTCATCCACCTTGCCGGCATACAGCCGCGCCTCTCCTTTTTCGCGCTCGAACATGCCCCCTTCCCGCCCCATCCGTTCCGGGGACAGGGTCCAGCGCGCGCCCGTTTCCGCATCCTGCAGTTCCAGGGCCAGAGGCAGCGGTTCGCCATGGGCCAGTTCCAGCGGCAGAAATTCCAGCGGGCGATCCTTGGGCGGGAAGACCAGCGACCAGCGGTGGGCGCGGATCTGCGATTCAAACCGGACCGACAGCGACCGCACCAGGCAGGAGCCGAAGGCGTTGCGGACGGACGGCAGCACGCCGGGCGCCAGCGGAAGCGGAAGGGCATCGGCCACGGCCAGGCGGGATCCCCGCCAATCCAGGCTCTCCGTCCCGTCGGGGATCCGGCCGATCCAAAGGGCGCCGTCCCTTCCCCAGTCCGGGGACGGCGGAACGGCATCGGCCGGCAGGCCTTCCGCCACCGCCCATCCCCCCTCGCCGCGGTAGAGCCGGACCGGCGATTCCACCGCGGAGGCCCCAAGGACCCAAAGCAAGCCCGCCGCCGCGGCGGCCCGGACGGGCCGCCGCCGGTTGAACGGCGGGCGGAACAGGTTCAACTGGCGTTCTCCCGGCCCCCGGGAGGATGCATCCGCTTCTTGCCGGACGGCCGGCCGCCCAGCGTTTTCAGCGATTTCAGCCGGTCGCGCAGAAACGCGGCTTTCTCATAGTGTTCCAGTTCCACGGCGCGGGCCAGGGCTTCCTGAAGGGATTCCGTTTCGCTGCGGGGACGGCGGCGATCGATCTCCTCCACCAGCTCGCGCATCGACACCAGTTCCGGGGCCGGGGGCGCGGCCGAACCGTCTTCGTTCAGCGGCTCGTAGTTTTCCGTGTAGAACTGTTCGAGATCCGTCACGGCTTCGCGCACCATTTTATCGGCGGCTTCGAAGTGCCCCTGCTGCATGTCCAGTTCGGCGCGGGCGCGGACATTCATCATGCGCATGTAGGGATAAAGCTGCATGAACTGCCAGGCCGCATCGTCGTCGTCGGCGTACTCCGAGACGATGTCAATCAGGTCAAGGACGTGATCGCTGTCGCGGACAACGCCGCCCAGGTCGCCCAGGGCGTGGAACGCCATCATGCGGTAGTAGTACTGCATGACCTCCTGCTGCAGTTCGGAGCAGTCGTTGACATCGAGGGCGCGGGGCAGCACCTGGTCCGGCGCGCGCATTTCCTCTTCGATGTAGCAGTCCTTCAGCGACGGAAACCCGCGCGGGGTTTCGCCGTCGGGCCGGCCCTCGGGGCGCATCTGGAACACGCCCAGATCCAGCCGAAGCTGGATCTGGCGCGACCCGTCCGCCGTCCGGACGTAGCGCGCCCGCACTTCGTTGGGATCATAGTCCCAGCCGGACAAAACAGTCGCGAGGTCGTTGTTCATGACCAAACCTTCCATCTTTGCTGAAGCCCCGGCCGGAACATCCGGCCGGGGACGGTCGCCAGGATCCGGGGGGTTATTCCGCCGCGGTTTCCCCGGCCGGAGCGGCTTCGGACGCCGCGTCCTTGGCTTCATCCGCCGCCTGGGAACCCTGTTGCTTGGCGCAATCCGCCTTCTTCTGGGCTTTCCGCCTGGCTTTGTCGGCCTTCTTCTCGGCGCAAGCGGCTTTCTTTTCCGCGCAGGCAGCTTTCTTTTCCGCACAGGCGGCCTTCTTCTCCGCCTTCTTGGCCTTCCTGGCGGACTTCTTTTCGGCGCATTCAGCCTTCTTTTCGGCCTTTTTCACCTTTTTGGCGGCGCGTTTTTCGGCTTTCTGGGCCTTGTCGGCGCAACAGGGAGACTTCACCGCCTCCTGCGTCGCCTCGGGCACGTCTTCCTTGACCGGCTCTTCCGCCGGCTTGCGGGTCCACCACCACGCCGACGAATTCATGGCCATGGCCAGCAGGGCCGTCAGGGTCATCAGGGTCAGTCGTTTCATTGGATTTCCTCCGGTTTTGGTTTTAGGGGTTGTAACGTGCCGGTCACTATACCGCATCGCGGCCGGTTGGCAACCTAGGCGCGGTAGAAGTCCGCAATGGATTCCACCACCCATCCGGCCATGTCGTCGGTCAGATCCGGGAAAATCGGCAGCGCCAGGGTTTCGCGGGCGGCGCGTTCGCTTTCGGGGAAGTCGCCTTCCCGGTGGCCGAGATCCCGGAAGCACTCCTGCAGGTGCAGGGGGACGGGATAGTAGATTTCCACGCCGACGTCGCGGGACCGCAGATGTGCCAGCAGGTCGTCGCGCCGTTTCGCGCGGATGACGAACTGGTTGTAGATGTGGCGGTTGGCCACCGCCTGCGGCAGGACCACCTGCCCGGCGGCCTCGAGGCCGGCCGCCGCAAACAGCCGGCGGTAGCGCTCGGCATTGGCCTGACGACCCGCCGTCCAGCCGTCCAGGTGCTTCAGTTTGATCGTCACCACCGCCGCCTGCAGGGCGTCGAGCCGGAAATTGCCGCCGACGAGCTGATGGTAGTACTTGGGCTCCGAGCCGTGATTGCGCAGAATCACCGCCTTTTTCGCCTTGGCCTCCTCCTGCATCGTCACCATGCCCCCGTCGCCGAAACAGCCGAGGTTTTTGGACGGGAAGAACGAGAAGCACCCGTAGTCGCCGATGCTCCCGGCGCGCCGGCCCTTCCATTCCGAACCGATCGCCTGCGCGGCGTCTTCGATCACGATCAGGCCGTGCGCCTTCGCCACCGCCATCACGGCATCCATGTCCGCCATCTGGCCGTAGAGATGCACCGGAATGATCGCCTTCGTCCGCGGCGTCACCGCCGCTTCCAGCTTCGAGACGTCCAGATTGAACGTCACCGGGTCAATATCCACGAACACCGGCTTCGCCCCCAGCCGCGAGATCGCCCCGACCGTCGCGAAAAACGTGTAGGGCGTTGTAATCACCTCGTCGCCGGCGCCGATGCCTTCCGTCATCAGGGCCAGGATCAGCGCATCCGAACCCGACGTAACCCCCACCGCGTGCGCCGCGCCGCAGTACGCCGCCACCGCCGCCTCGCATTCCTGCACCTTCGGGCCCAGGATGAACGCCTGCGACCGGCAGATCTCCAGCAGCGCGGGCTCGATCTCCTCCCGGATCTGGGCATATTGAGGCTTCAAATCCAACAGCGGTACTTTCATGGGGTCTCCTCAAGGGTTGAACACATGTCCGCGACTGTCGCACATCCCCCCGCCCGAATCACGCGAAAAACATCCGACCCCTTCGTAACCCAGGGTCTTACGGAGAGTATGGTTATTATAACAACCATACTATGGATGTTATAACAAGCATAAGTCCGGCGGACAAGGTTATGGCACGGTTTCGATCTTGATCAGGTTGCTCCCGCCGGCTTTGCCGGGCGGGAAGCGGCTGCCATCCCGAGTCTGCGTGCCTCGCCGAAGCCTTGCGTGAAGACGGGTCGAGACATCTCGGCCTCGCCACTTCGGTTTGCCTGCGGGATCGGGATTGAGATCCCTCGACAAGCTCGGGATGACCGTCACGCCCTTGCATATTGGCGGTGTGTTGCTGAAATTCCGCGGTGGCGGGACAAGCGATTCCGACTTCGGCATTGCGCGTCTTCGCTCAAGTTGACTGGGTATGCACCCAACAGCGGATGTGCCGCTCTTCCATCCGGATTTTCCACGGCATGGAAAAAATTTCCGGAAATTTTCCACGCCATGGAAAAAGAATTTCCACACCGTGGAAAATCCGGAAAAATCCCGCGCCCGCCCCCCCTGGGCGCCGGCATGCCGGCGGATCAGACCCAGACGGCGCGGACGATGAAATAGACGAACAGGCCGACCACCGACAGGATGACCAGCACCAGCGGCGTCATCAGGCTGTAATCCGATCTCCGCCGGGACCGTTTGCGATCCAGCACGATGCCGATGATCCCGATGCCCACGCCGGCCACCATGACCGGCAGAAACGCGTTCAGGTGCACCCATTCGCTGACCCCCTGGGCGGCGGTGCGGCCGGACGCTGTTTGCGGAATCTGCACCGTGGACGATTCCACGCGCTTTTCCTCCATCCGCGCCGCCATCGCCCCCTTCTGGTCCTCGCTGGCCACGGCCATGAAGAGGAACACATTGAGAATGAGCAGCGGATAGACGACATACGCCAGCCAGTTCAACACCTTGCGCCACGGATCCTGGCGGCGCTGCCGTCTATCCACACCGTCCGGGAGACGTCCTCCTGCTCCTCTGCGCTCCACGGCCGGCTCGCTCATGATTTCCCTCCTTGGAAAAATCCTGTTTGCCTATGCGTTGATTTGTACCTGTATTCCGGTCTGAAAGACCATCGCGGCCCGTTGGATTGCCGGGTAGCGGAATCCGCCAGGCCGGCGGCGCTTCCTGCCCGCTCAGGGACCGGCGGCGAGCAGATCGGCCAGATGGGCCGGATGGCTGCTGGCCAGCAAGGCCTCTTCGCGGGCCACGAGGCCCCGGCGGACCAGCTCGGCCATGGCCTGGTCCAGGGACTGCTTGCCTTCGGACGCGCCCATTTCCAGATTCGCCGGAATCTCGCCGGTGCTCCCTTCGCGGATGAATTTGCGGATCATCGGCGTGGCCAGCATGATTTCAAACGCGGCGATGCGTCCGCCCCCGATGCGGTTCAACAGGATCTGGGACAGGACGGCCAGGACCACCTGGGAGAACTGCAGGCGGATCTGATGCTGCTGGTCCGCGGGAAACAGGTCAATCACGCGGTCCACCGACTGGGCGGCGTCCTGGGTGTGCAGCGTGCCCAGAATCAGGTGCCCGGTCTCCGCCAGCGTCAGCGCCAGCTGCATGGTCTCCAGGTCGCGCATTTCCCCCACCATGATCACGTCCGGCGACTGACGGAACACGGACTGCAGGGCCTGCGCGAACGACGGCGCATCTTCGTAGATCTCCCGCTGTTCGATGAGGCTGCGCTTGTGAGCGTGCAGGTATTCGATCGGATCCTCCAGGCAGATGATGTGCACCGAACGGTGGACATTGATGTGTTCGATCATCGCCGCCAGCGTCGTGGACTTGCCGCTGCCGGCCGGGCCGGTGATCAGAACCAGCCCGTGCGGCTGCAAGGCGAATTCCTGCACGATCGGCGGCAGTCCCAGTTCAGTGAACGACGGAATCCGACTGGGAATCAGCCGCGCCACCAGCGCCAGCGCCCCCCGCTGGCGGAATATATTGAATCGAAACCGGTTCAGGCCGGAAAATCCACGCGACAAATCCACGCTCCGGTTCTGGACCAGCTGGTTCTTCTGGTAATCATTCAGCGCGGAGAGCGAAAGGGATTCTGTTTCCCGGGCCGTCAGCGGTGTGTCACCCACCGCATGCATCTGTCCCAGGATCTTGAGCTGGGGCGGCGCGCCGGGCGTCAGGATCAGGTCCGACCCGCCGGACGAGGATACTTTTTCCAGCAACTCTTCAAGCGTCCACATGTGCCGTCCTCCTCGCGACCGGCATCCGGCCATGCTCGACCCCGCACGTCGGGCATTCCACCGAATCCGATCCTTTTTCACGCCCTTTGTTGCCCCCCTTCGCTGTTTCCTTCAAAATACGTTGGACAAAACCGCGCCACCTCATTTTCTGCAGGCCGCCCCCCGGCCCCGATCCCTCTTTGCGGAGGTAAGGAATACGCATCGCCGCCGGATTGTTGTGCATCTCTTTCATCTCTGTGAACAACAGACTAAAGTCCCGGGGGCGAAAATGAATATCGTGTTAAGCGGCATTCGGGGGTCATGGAAGAATCCGGGGATGACCTGGCACGGCATCGCAGGCCCCTGTGGCGGAAAACAGCAGGCGGGTAGCGGAAAGCACGAGGGATCTTGTTGCGGAAAAGGGAGTTCCGATCATTCGCGGCTTGACGTCATCTTCACCGGGTTCATAGTTCTATATGCGGATACCGTGCTCTTCGCGATCGGAGGTTGGCCGGTCGTCACGGAATCCCAAGGAGGTTGTCATGCCCATGGCCGATGCAGAGCACAGGCGGAAGAGCGACAGCGCGGAATCGTCCGTGGATTTCAAGGCCCTGGCCGAGCAGCTCAAGGAACTGGCCTACCGGGATCCGCTGACCGGCCTGCTGAACCGGCGCGGCTTTGACGAAGAACTCCGCCGGATCTGGACGCTGGATGCCGGCCAGGCGTTTCCCCTGGGCCTGCTGATCGTGGATATCGACCATTTCAAGGCCATCAACGATTCCTTCGGACATTTCGTCGGCGACCAGGTGCTCAAGGAATGCGCCCGCCTGATGCAGGCCAGCGTCCGCGATTCCGATGCGGTCTGCCGGTATTACGGCGGCGACGAAATGGTGGTTCTCCTGCCCTGCGCCACGACCGCGGATACCCGCCTGATCGCCGAACGCATGCTGGAGAATTTCCGTACCGAACGGATCTGCAAGGGATCCTATGACCTGCATGTGACAATTTCCGTCGGCGTCTGCCATGTCCCGTCCAACGCCGACCCCACCCCCGACCGGTTCCTCATCCTGGCCGATCGCGCCCTCTACCGCGCCAAACAGACCGGTCGCAACCGCATCTGCTTCTCGGACGATCTGCCGGACGCCATCGGCGACACCGGAGACCTGGCGGCGGTCGCCGCCCCGGCCGGACAGGCGGACTCCCGCCGGACCGTGCTGCTGGCCGACGACGATCTGGACCTGTGCGCCACCTTTGAAAAAGTCCTGCTCCGCAAGAACTACAGTGTCCTCACCGCCCATGACGGCCCCGAGGCCATCGAAATCATGCGTCAGGCGCAGGGGTTGATTGACGTGGCGCTGGTGGATCTGGGCCTGGGCGAACATAGCGGACTGGACGTGCTCAAGACCTTGCGGGACATCGACGACTCCGCCGTCGGCGTGATCATCACGGGCGCGGCCACCCTGGACAGCGCGGTGGAAGCCATGCGCCTGGGGGTCTTCGATTTCGTCCAGAAGCCCATCTCCCCCGGACAGCTCGGGGCCGTTCTGGATCGCGCCGTCAAATACCGCCGCATCCTGCTGGAAAACCGGCGCTACCAGATGCATCTCGAAGACATGGTCCGCGAAAAAAACGCCGCGCTGTCCCGCGCGCTGGACAACATCAGCGACACCTATCAGTTCACCCTGGAGGCCATCACCGACATTCTCGACGCCCGCGAACAGAAAACCGGCGAACACAGCCGGCGGGTGGCGCGGCTCGCCATCGTCCTCGCCCGCGAAATGGGCGCCATGCCCGAGGAAATCCAGACCATCGAAACCGGCGCCCTGCTGCACGACATCGGCAAGATCGCCGTGCCCGATGCCATCCTCCTCAAGCCCGGCCCCCTGACGCCGGACGAACGCGCCGTCATGAATCTGCACCCGCATACCGGCTATAACATCATCAAGGCGGGCCCCGGCCTCGAAGAGGTCTCGGAAATCGTCCTGGCCCACCAGGAACGCTAT
The DNA here is from genome assembly GCA_040768005.1 of Kiritimatiellia bacterium. Taxonomy (GTDB): domain Bacteria; phylum Verrucomicrobiota; class Kiritimatiellia; order CAIQIC01; family Lenti-01; genus JAAZFE01. The sequence continues at coordinate 65,879 of JAXGNL010000001.1, read as the reverse complement.
GACGGCAGCGGCTATCCCCGCGGATTGAAGGGCGAGGAAATCTGCCTGGGCGCCCGCATTTTCGCCGTCATCGACACCTACGACGCCATTCGTTCCGACCGGCCCTACTCCCCGGGACGCCCCCCCGACGAGGCTCTCGCCGAAATCCTCCGCCACAAGGGCACGCTGTTCGATCCCGCCGTGGTGGAGGCCTTCCAGCGCTGTCACGGCGACATCGAGAAGGTCGGCCGCTGGCCCCCCCCTTGAAGAACAGGCCGCTGTAAAGGAACCCGTCATGGACAACCCACGCATGCCGCCCGGTTCCCGGACACCCCGCCTTGGGGAACGGCTGGAAATCCTGCATCGGGAGCTCCGGCAGGAGCTGCCGCAGACAGAACGCATCGGGTGCGCCCTGTATGATCCGGCCGAGGATCTGCTGAAAACCTTTGTCCACAGCACCTGTGCCGGCCGCGCCCTGCAACAGTATGAATTCCGGATGGCCGGCAGCCCGTCCCTGAGCGACCTGGCCCGGCGGCGGGAGGTCCGCTTCCTGCCGGATTTGCCCTCGGCTCTCGATGGCCGCGTGCCCCACTCCGCCTGGGTGCTGCAGGAAGGCTACCGGTCTTCCTTCACCGTGCCCATGTACCTTCAGGACTCGTTCATCGGTTTTGTCTTTTTTGACTCCCGCCGGCCGGATGCCTTTTCGCCGGCCGACCAGCGCACGCTTCGCCTTCATGCCGGCCTGATCTCCCTCATGCTGGCCAACGAGTGCCTCGCCATCCGCGCCCTGCTGGGCTCCGTGAGCATCGCCCGGGCCTTCTGCGACCTGCGCGACTTTGAAACCGGCGCCCATCTGGAACGCATGGCCCGCCTGAGCCGGTTGATCGCCCGGGATCTGGCCGAACCTCTCGGCCTGTCCGACGAGTTTGTCGAACAGGTCTTTCTCTTCGCCCCGCTCCATGACATCGGCAAGATCGGCATCCCCGACGCCATCCTCCTCAAGCCCGGCCGGCTCGACCCCGGAGAGCGGCGGATCATGCAAACGCATGTGGAACGGGGCATCCGAATCATCGAGCGCATGGTGGACGACCTGTCGCTCGGTTCGCTTTCCGGCGTGGACATTCTCCGCCACATCGTCGAGTCCCACCACGAGCTGCTGGATGGAAGCGGCTATCCCCGGGGCCTGATGGGCGACGCCATCCCGATCGAAGCCCGCATCGTAACCATTGCGGACATTTTCGATGCGCTCACCTCGCGCCGCCCCTACAAGGAGCCGTGGTCCGTGACACAGGCGTTGGAGGAAATGGAGCGCTTGGCCGCCAATGGGCAACTGGACTCCCGCGGGGTCCAGGCCCTGCGGCGGCAAGCCGGTCCCGCCGGGGCCATTTGTGCCCGGTATTCAGACCCCGCGGAATCCGAAAGCGCCTGATCCCCGCCCCGAAGGACGGAATCCGTTCCCTCGAGACCGTGTTGCCCCCCCCCACGAGATGCGGCATCCAGCCGCGCTCTACCCCCGCAGGCAGGCTTCTTGCAGCGGAACAAACACACCCATTTTCAATACGTTGGTGAGCAGCGATCCATGGGATGCGGCGCACAGGTCGATATCCCAGCCCTCGTTGTCTTCCGCCGGAATCCGCTCCGCCCATTCCCGGAACTCCTTGGCCGTCAGCCGCCCCTTGGCCAGCCAATAGGCCAGCTTGATGATCAGTTCCGCACGCTTGGCCGGCCCTTTCAGACCCGGGCTGTCATACAAGTCCGGCGCCAGATGAAATACCCGCAGGCTCCGGCGAACCTGTTCCGCGATGTCGTCGGGATACAGGCGCTCCACCAGGGCCCAACGGACCAGCGAAGTTGGAATGATTGTCTGACTCATGGCCTACTGCTGTTAAGGTCTAGCATAGGGCAAACGGCCACGGATATGGCGGTTCTTGTTGACGTGGCATGGCGGAATCCGCCAGAGCCTTCGGCCCGGCCCGAAAGCCGCCGGCAGAGTCCCCCTCCCCCTAGTGAGGAAGATGAAAGTGCCGTTCGAATTTCTTCTGGAAACAGTTTTTCCCCATGCTTCCGGCCATGGCTTCAAATCCCTGCTGGAAGCATTTTTCAATCGCGCGGATCAAGGGTTCGGCGTCGGGTCCGCTGGCCGTGGCAACCAGCGGGGCATTGCCGGATGTCTCCATGGACAGCAACCCCAACAGGCTCTCTACCTCGGCCTTCTGGCCGGAGCATTCCAATACGAGCGTGGCTTTGTGTATCTGCTCCAGCTTCAGCAGGGTCGCCGCTTCCCGCCCATGCAACCCATTCGCATCCGGCCAGTTCAGTTCCACCCTCCAGGTCTGGGCATCCACTTGCTTTGCCTTGGTCCCATCCATAATCTTGTCCGTTTGCATGGCTAACATTTGTCATCAATTTCTAATGCAACCGTAACAACATCCCCATTCCACGGCAATTCGCGGAAAAAACGTTTCGATGGTGGCGGAATCCGCGAGCCTCACCCCCCACCTCCATGGGGGGGCAACCCGATGGACTTTATTGGTCCTGCTCGTCCAGCACAAACTGGGCGGCCCGTGCCACCAGTTCGGTGGCGCTGTCCAGGCCGAGTTTCTGCTTGATGCCCGCCCGGTGGGTCTCCACCGTGCTGGTGGCGACATGCAGCTTGGCGGCAATCTGGCGGGTCCCCAGTCCTTCCCCCAGCAAACGGAACACATCCAGTTCCCGGTCGCTCAACAGGTCCGACGGCGACCCTTCTCCCGACTCCCGGGCGCGCTTGGGCTGGCTGAGCATCCGGCAGACCATGTTCTCGCTCAGCGCCAGATGCCCTTCCAGGACCTTCCGCAATCCGTCCAGCACCACGCCGACCGGCTCGCGCTTCATGACATATCCCTTGGCACCGGCCCGGATGGCCCGTTCGGCATACAGGTTCTCATGATGCATGGACAACACCAGCATCGGCAACCCAGGATGCAGGGCATGGAGGTCCTTGATCAGGTCCAGCCCGTTGCCGTCTTCCATCGTCAGATCCACGATCACGGCATCCGGCCGGCAGGTGCGAATGGCGGCCAGCGCGCCGCGGGCATCGCCTGCCTCCCCGCAGGCCATCAGGTCGGCCTGCTGGTTCAGCACCTTGGCCAGACCATCGCGCAGGAGCGGATGATCGTCCACAATCAGGATCCGCTTGCGTGCATTGTGTTTTTCCGGGGTGGATTTCATCTGGGTTCCTCCTTGTGATTCAACGGGGTGCGGGTCAGCAGGCAGTGGACCGCCGTGCCCCGACCGGCCGCTCCCTCGATCCAGAACGATGCGCCGATCAGGCCGGCCCGATACCGCATGATGCCCAGCCCCATTCCCGCGGAGTCGGCGGCGCCCTCCGGCAGCCCCCTCCCCGTATCCTGCACTGTCAGTGCCAGCTTCGCGGGGGTGGACTCCAGGCGGATCACAATGCGGTCGGCACGGGCATGCTTGGCCGCGTTTGTTGCCGCTTCCTGGGCGATCCGGTACAACTGACCCGCCGCATCCATGTCGTCCAGCGTGATTTCATCCGGCCCTTCGTACCGGCATTCGATGCCGAACAGTTCCTGGGTGCGCAGCGCCAGTTCCTGCAGCGCGGCCGTCAGCCCTCCCCGGCGCATGTCCACCAGCATCAATCCCCGGGCCATGGCATGGGCGCGGTCGGCCGCTTCCTCCACCAGCCGCGCCAGCTTGCCCGCTTCCGCCGATTCCGGCCGCCCCGCCCGCGACAGTTCTTCCTTCATCGCTTCCGCCAGATAGCCGATGCCGGTCAGCGACTGGCCCAGGCTGTCGTGCAGGTCGCGCCCGATCCGCTGCCGCTCGGCCTCGCTGGCGTTGAGGATCTCCGCCTCCAGCTGGCGGCGCATCGTGATGTCCCGCATCGTTCCGGCCACGCGAGGGCCACCGCCCAGCGCCGGACTCATCAGCCATCCGCGGACTTCGATCCAGCGGAGCGAACCGTCCGGCCGCACCACCCGCACCTCCAGCGGATCGAATCGGCCTTCCTTGAGACCCTTGTGAAACACCTCCAGGGCGTGGGCCCGGTCGTCCGGATGCAGACTGTCCACCCAGGTGAACACGCTGGGATGGTTGGTCGTGGGCGGCCGGCCCCAGATCTGCTCGAAGGCGGGGCTGACGTACAGCGCGTCGCCGGTCTTCGCGTCAATCAGCCAGAACACTTCCTGGATGATGTCCGTCATCTGCCGGAACTGGGCTTCGCTCTCGGCCAGCGCCTGGCGGGAGGCTTCCAGCTCCGCCGTGCGCTCCTTGACCCGGTGTTCCAGTTCCACCGTGGCCTGATGCAGCGCCCGTTCCACCCGCAGCCGGGCCGTGATGTTGCGCACCGTCGCCCACATGCCGGCCGCTTCTCCGCTTTCGTCCCGGATCAGCACCGTGCGCAGCTCGACGGGAATGATCGTGCCGTCCCGGTGGCGGTATTCCTTCTGGTAGATGTCCGAATAGCCGCGAACCCGGACCTGCTCCGCCAGAATCTTCTTTTCCGCGGCATGCCAGCGTTTCGGAGTGAGATCCTGATACGTCAGCGCCTGCAGTTGTTCCTGGGTGTAGCCGACCAGGGTCTGGAAGGCGGCGTTGACTTCCAGGACCCGGCCGTTCAGATCCGTGCGGCAGAAGGCATCGCGCATACTTTCGTGCAGCAGGCGGTACTTGGCCTCCGATTTCCGCAGCGCCTCTTCCGCCCGTTTGCGCTCGGTGATGTCCAGTTCGATCCCGTCCCAGATCGTGTGGCCGTTGGGCATGCGCCGCGGAGCGGCACAGGCGTAGATCCAGCGGATCTCCCCGGAAGGCAGCCGGCAACGCATCTCCACGTGCATCGGCGTCATGGCCTTGGCGGCCTGGACCGTTCGGGAGGCCAGCTGCGGACGGTCCTCCGGCAGCACCTGCCCGTACAGGGATTCGGCATCCGCCAGCACCTCGGCAATGGTCAGCCCGTGCAGCTGTTCGACCCCCCGGCTGATCATCCGGAACCGGCGCAGGCCTCCGTCCACGCCGGAGTCAATCTGATACACCAGCCCGCCGGGCAGATTGTCGTTGAGCGCCCGCCAGCGGGCCTGGCTCTCTTTCAGGGCATCTTCCGCCTGCCGCCGCTCTGTGATGTCCATGACCATCCCCGTGGAGCGGATCAGGCGGCCGCTATCGTCCCGGACATGGAAGCATTTTTCGTGAAGCCAGCGCACCTCCCGGCTCTTCCGGCGCACGATCCGGTGCTCGATCTCATAGACGCCGGTTCCGTTGTGCAGCGATTCCGCAAAGGCGGCGTGTACGTCCGCGCGGTCTTCCGGATGCACGCATTCCAGAAAGGCCTCGTAGGTCCCGGCGAATTCCTCCGGCTCCAGATCGAAAATCCGGAACACCTCGTCGGACCACGTCAATTCGTCGGTGACGGCATCCAGCTCCCAGCTGCCCAGATGCGCCAGCTCCTGGGCGCGGTTCAGGCGGTCCCGGCTTTCGCGCAGTTCCCGTTCGGCCTCTCTGCGCTGGGTGATGTCTGTGTCGCTTCCCCGGTAACCGCGCACCCGGCCCTGCGCGTCCCGCATCGGGGCCCCGCTGGTCACCACCCATACGGTTCGCCCGTCCTTCGCCCGGCAGGCGTTCTCGAAATCCCGGAAATCATGCCCCCCCCGGATGACGTGCGCCGCCTCCTTCTTGAGGCGCCGGCGTTCCGATTCGGGAAACAGGTCATGGTAGTGCCGCTTTCCAATCAGTTCCTCCGGACGGTATCCCAGCACATCTTCCACCACCGGGCTTACGAAGGTATACAACCCGTTCTCGTCCGTTTCCCACAGAAAGGTGCGGCTCTGGCGCGCACTCTGGGCAAAGCGCTCTTCGCTCGCCCGCAGGGCGTCTTCCACCCGCTTGCGGTCCCGGATCTCGCGCGTCACCCCGTGGGCTTCCAGACGGCCGGTTCGGGAATTCCGCACCAGACGGGCCACCGCTTCGGAGGGAATCAGCGAACCGTCCTTGCAGGGCTGTTGCAGCTCGAACGTGACATAGGTCTGCTCGCCGATGCGTCCCGCCTGGAATTCCCGGACATAGCCCGCGGTCATTTCCGCCAGTCGCGCCCGCTCCGCCGGCGCCCAGGTGTCTTCCAGCGGCTGCGCCAGGACTTCCTCCGGCGTGTAGCCGCGCAGCTTTTCCACCGACGGACTCACATAGGTGAATCTTCCCGCCTCCACATCCAGCACCCAGATCACGTCCTTCATGCCTTCGGCCAGCAGCCGGTACCGCTGCTCGCTCTCCCGCAAAGCCTCCAGCGTTGTCCGGCGGTCGGTCACATCCCGTATGATGGCGACCAGACGGCCCTCGGGACGGCCCGGGTCGCCCTGGGCCGCGATGGATATTTCAAACCAGCGGTTGCCGGACGGAGTCGCCAGCGGATAGACGCTTCCCCGATGGAATCCGTGCACTACGGCGTCCTGGATGGCCCAGTCCACAATCCCCCGGGCGGGCTCCGGCAGCACTTCGTTCATGGTCCGCCCCAGGAAACTGTCAGGCGGAACATAAAGCCGGTCCAGGGCCGGAGCGTGGTAATCGTAAATGCGACCGTCGCGATCCAGCACGAACAGCAGATCGGGCAGCGCCTCCAGGGTGGCCTGCAGCCGGTCATACGCCTCTTTCCAGCGCACGGGACCCGGGCCGGAACCGTACCCGGGAACCGGAGACGGCGAAACGGGACTGGGCGGTTGCGACGTCATCGGGTTTTCGCCCACAGAATGAAACGCCTGACCCCGCTTGGCAAGCGGGGAGTTGACCCCTCCCGTCGAATCTTTGCCGGATTCCGCCCCCCCGCCTCCCGCGGAATTATCCCCCCAGCCGCTGCTTCAGCGCTTCGGCCGCCAGCTGCGGATTGGCCTTGCCGCGCGACAGCTTCATGACCTGCCCCACCAGGAACTTCAGCGCGGCTTCCTTTCCGCTCCGGTAATCGTCGGCCACCTTGGGATTGGCGGCGATGGCTTCCTCCGCGAAGCCGTCGATCGCCCCCGTGTCGCTGACCTGCGCCAGGCCCTTCCGCTCGACGACCGCCGCCGGCTCCCCGCCCTCGTCGAACAGCACCTGGAAAACCTCCTTGGCCGCCGAGGAACTGATGGTCTTGGCATCCACCAGCGCGATCAGCTTCGCCAGCGCGGCGGGCGTGATCTTCGCGTCGGCGACGGGTTTGCCCTGCTCGCCCAGCGCCCGAAGCACCTCGCCCATCACCCAGTTGGACGCCGCCTTGAAGTTGCCCGATGCCTTGGCAACCGCCTCGAAGTACTCCGCGATCGCCCGGTCGGCCGTCAGCACCCCGGCGTCGTATTCCGGCAGGCCGTAGTCAGCGGTGAACCGTGCGCGCCGCGCCGCCGGCAGTTCCGGCAGTTCCGCGCGCCATGCCTCGACCGTCGCCGCATCCAGCACCACCGGCGGCAGGTCCGGCTCCGGGAAATAGCGGTAGTCGTGCGCGTATTCCTTCGACCGCATCGAGAGCGTGACGCCCGCCTCGTCGTCCCAGCGCCGCGTCTCCTGCACCAGCGTGCCGCCGGCTTCCAGCGTCTCCACCTGCCGCTGCAGTTCATACGTCAGCGCCCGGTGAATGCCCTTGAAGGTGTTCATGTTCTTGATCTCGCACTTCACGCCCAGCTTGTCCGTGCCGGCCGGGCGCACTGACGAGTTCACGTCGCAGCGCATCTGACCCAGCTCGAGGTTGCAGTCGCTGATCCCCGCATAGAGCAGCATTTCCTTCAGGGCCGTCAGGAAGGCGATCGCCTCGTCCGGGCTCGACATGTCCGGCTCCGTCACCAGCTCCATCAGCGGCGTGCTGGCACGGTTGTAGTCGATTTCCGAGGAGTTCGCCAGATGCGTGATCTTCGCCGCGTCCTCCTCCTGGTGAATGTGGTTCACGCGGATGGTCTTCTTCTTCCCGCCCGCCTCGATCTCCACCGCGCCGCCGATGCACAGCGGGGCCGCCTGCTGCGAGATCTGGAAGTTCTTGGGCATGTCGGGATAAAAGTAGTTTTTCCGGTCGAACGTGCTGCGCAGCGAAATCTCGGAGCCGATCATCAGGCCCACCAGGACCGTCTTGCGGATCGCCTCGCGGTTCATCACCGGCATGGCCCCCGGCAGGCCCATGCACACCGGGCACACCGCCGTGTTCGGTTCGCCTTCCTCGTGCGCCGGGCACGCGCAGAACATTTTCGTGCGCGTCTTCAACTGCACATGCACTTCCAAGCCGATGGATGGAATGTAATCGCTCATCTTGAATCCCTTGAAATCGTCAACGCAAAAGGCGCAAACGACGCAAGGTTTCGCAAGCACCGAACCCTCTCTGACTTGGATTGAAATACCCTTTTCATGTCCGGCGTTTGCGTTCCTTTAGCGTCTCTTGCGTCTTTTGCGTTCATGGCTGTTAAATCTCCGGCTGTTTCTTGTGCCACTCCGTCGCATGCTGGTAGGCCGCGCCGATGGTCAGGACGCGCGCATCCTCGAAGGCCGGTCCCACGACATGCAGGCCCGCCGGCAGCCCGGCCGCCGTGAATCCGCACGGCACGCTCAGCCCGCAGATCCCCGCCAGGTTCACGTTCACCGTGAAGATGTCACCGAGGTACATCTGCACCGGATCCGCGCTCTTTTCGCCCACCCGGAACGCCGCCGTCGGCGTCACCGGCCCGATGATCGCGTCGCACTGCCGGAAGGCCCGGTCGAAATCGCCGCGGATCAGCGTGCGCACCTTCTGCGCCCGCAGGTAGTAGGCATCATGGAAGCCGCTGCTGAGCACGTAGGTGCCCAGAATCACCCGCCGTTTCACCTCGGCCCCAAACCCCTGCGCGCGGGTCTTCTCGTACATCTCCTGGAGCTCTTCCGCCCCGGCGCGGAATCCGTAGCGGACCCCGTCGTAGCGCGCCAGGTTCGCCGAGGCCTCGGCCGGCGCCAGGATGTAGTAGCAGGCAATGCCGTACCGGCTGTGCGGCAGGTCCACGTCCACAATCTCCGCCCCCAGTTCGCGGCACTGCTCCGCCGCCGCCCGCGTCAGCCGCTCCACCTCCGGATCAAGCCCCTCCGCGAAATATTCCTTCGGCAGTCCCAGCCTCATCCCTTTCAGGTCCGCCGCCGCGCGCACGTCCGCCAGGCAATCACCCACCGGACGCGCCGAAGTCGTCGAGTCGTGCGAATCCAGCCCGGCGATGACCTGATAGACCGCCGCGGCATCCTCCACTGTCCGCGCCATCGGCCCCACCTGGTCCAGTGACGACGCGAACGCCGTGCAGCCGTAGCGCGACACCCGGCCATAGGTCGGCTTGAGTCCCGTCACCCCGCAGAAGGCCGCCGGCTGGCGGATGCTGCCGCCGGTGTCCGACGCCAGCGCCGCGGGCGCCAGCCGCGCCGCCACCGCTGCCGCCGAACCGCCGCTCGATCCGCCCGGCACCCGCTCCGGATCCCATGGATTGCGCGTCGTGCCGTAGGCGCTCGTTTCCGTGCTGCCGCCCATCGCGAATTCATCCGTGTTCGTGCGCGAAATGAACACGCATCCCGCTGCCCGCAGGCGCTCGATCACCGTTGCGTCGTACGGTGCCGTGTACCCCTTCAGGATGTTCGAACCCGCCGTGCAGGGCTGGCCCTTCACGTTCAGCAGGTCCTTGATCGCGATCGGCACGCCCAGCAGCGGACGCTCGTCCCCCGCCGCACGGGCCTCATCCGCCGCCTTCGCGGCGGCCTGCGCGGCCTCCGCATCCCGCCAGGTCAGCGCGTTCAGGGCGGGTTCCAGCTGTTCCGCCCGCGCCAGCAGCGCCGCCGTCAGCTCAGCGGAAGTCATCTGCCCCTTCGCCAGCGCGTCCGCCGCCTCCAGGAAGCCCAGTTCGCACAGGTCCGCGCTCATTCAACCACCTTCGGCACCACGATCTGCCCGTGTCGCGCCAGCGGCGCGTTCGCCAGCGCCGCTTCCCGCGGCAGGCCGGCCTGCGGTTCATCCTCCCGCATGGCGTTCTGCGCCTCGCCCGCCACGTCCGTGGCCTCCACCCCCTCCACCTCCAGCGTCTTCAGCTCGCCCACGAACGCCAGGATGTCGTCAAGCTGCCCCTGCAGCTGCGCCGCTTCTTCGTCCGACAGCGCGATCCGCGCCAGCCCCGCCACGTACCGGACATCCATCCGATCCGCGTTTTCCGAAAAATTCATCGCCATGGTTCCAGCTCTTTTCCGCCCCGCCGCGGGGCATTTCACGTCCGCCCTTGTACCATCCCCCGCCCCCCCCTTCAACCCCAACCATGGCCCCTGGCAGCTTCCCTGGCCGCTTCGGGCGAATCCCGGCCGATGACTTGCAGTTTTGCCGCGACATGGTATGGATAGGGCACAACCCGGGGGCACAGGCCGGGCTGAACAGATGAGCTTTATGCCAAGGAGAATATGATGAAAATCCGGAACATGGCGGATGGAGTGGAGTTCCTCGGCGCCGCCGACTGGAACCGGCGGCTGTTTGACTCGCTGATTCCTCTGCCCGACGGCACCAGCTACAACGCCTATCTCGTCCGCGGAAAGGATAAAACCGCCCTGATCGATACCGCGGATCCCGACCAGTGGGAAGTGCTGAAAGCCCAGCTCGAAGACGTCGACCGCGTGGACTACATTGTTTCGCAGCACGCCGAACAGGACCACTCCGGCTCCATCCCGTTCGTGCTGGAAAAATATCCCGGCGCCAAGGTCGTCACCAATCCCAAGTGCCGCGACATGCTGATCGACCTGCTGCAGCTCCCCGAGGATGTCTTTCAAACGGTTGCCGACGGCGAAACCCTCGACCTCGGCGGCAAAACCCTCGAATTCCTCTACACGCCCTGGGTTCACTGGCCCGAAACCATGTCCACCTGGCTGCCCGAAGACCGCATTCTCTTCTCCTGCGATTTCTTCGGCTCGCATCTGGCCACCTCCGACCTGTACGTCACGAATCCCGCCGCCACCCTCGAGGCCGCCAAGCGCTATTATGCCGAAATCATGATGCCCTTCCGCCAGCCCATCCGGCGCAACCTCGACAAGGTGCTCGCCAGGGACATCGGCATGATCGCCCCCAGCCACGGGCCGGTCTACGACCAGCCGCAGTTCATCCTGGACGCCTACCGGGACTGGGCCTCCGACGCCGTGAAGAACGAAGTGGTCCTGCCCTATGTCTCCATGCACGGCAGTACGCAGAAAATGGCGCATGCCCTGCTCGACGCCCTCGTGGCCCGCGGCGTCAAGGTCCACCTCTTCGATCTCGTCGTCACCGACATCGGCAAACTGGCGATGTCCCTGGTGGATGCCGCCACGCTGGTGCTGGGCACCTCCACGGTGCACGTGGGGCCCCACCCCGCCGCGCACTACGCCGCCCACCTTGCCAACGCCATCCGCCCCAAGGTTCGCTTTGCCTCGATCATCGGCTCCTACGGCTGGAGCACCAAGGTCGTCGAGCAGGTGGCCGCCCTCATTCCCAACCTCAAGGTCGAACTGCTCGACCCGGTCATCTGCCGCGGCGACCCCCGCGCGGAAACCTATCTGCAGCTCGAAGCCCTCGCCGACGCCATCGCCGACCGCCACGCCAGGCTGTAAAACAAGACAACCACGGATGGACACGGATCAACACAGACGGATCCGCCCGGAATAACCGGCGGGGACCCGGTTCAGCTACGGATGAACCGGATTCGCTACAGGCACCTATGGGTTGAATCCGTATCATCCGTGAAATCCGTAGCCGGCTGTTCTCTTGTTCCAGCGCGCCCGCCGGGCGCATCGGCAAGGGTTGATCCGCCCATCCGTGGTTGGGGTTTCAATTCGTCCGTCCAGACAAACCCGAAATCCCCTTTCCCTCCCCGCCTCCCGTCCCGTACACTGATCTTCCAAGACGGGAGGTCCCATGGCAACCGATTCAAGCTTCATGGAATTTCTGGCGGACCAGATGGCGGAGGCGGGCGACATCTCGTTCCGCAAGATGTTCGGCGAATACGCGCTCTACTGCAACGGCAAGGTCGTGGCACTCGTGTGCGACAACCAGCTGTTCATCAAGCCCACCCCCGCCGGCCGCGCCTTCATCGGCCATGTCACGGAAGCCCCGCCCTATCCCGGGGCCAAGGACTACTTCCTGATCGAGGACGCCTTCGAGGACCGCGACTGGATCGCCGGCCTCGTCCGGGCCACTGCACGCGACCTGCCCCCGCCCGGCGCGAAAAAGAAGCCCAGGAGGAAGGCCACATGACCCGACGGCCCCCCATCCGGCTCCGGCCCATCCAGGCGGCGATGATCGCCCCCTGCGGCATGAACTGCGCGCTGTGCATCGGCCACCTCCGGGAGAAAAACCGGTGCCCGGGCTGCAACCACCGCGATGATCAGATCAAGGCCGGCGCCTGCCGCCAATGCACCATCAAGCTCTGCACCCGGCAAGGCCGGCCCAACCGGTTCTGCTTCCGTTGCCCCGACTACCCCTGCCGACGCCTCCGCGATTTGGACAAACGCTACCGCACCCGCTACGGCATGAGCATGCTCGACAATCTCGCCTCCATCCGCGACGCCGGCCTGCGAGCGTTCGTCGCCCGCGAAAAAATCCGCTGGGCCTGCCCCGCCTGCGGGAAACCCCTCAGCGTCCACCGTGCCGCCTGCCTCCACTGCGGCCACCCCCGCCCCGGTTTCGACACGCTTCCCCGCGGACTGTAGCCCCCATTCATGGTTATGGCACCGGGAAACCACCCCGTTTCAGCCAAACAGATTCAGCTCCAGCTCGGTCTTGAGCTTCTCCCATTGCGGGAGCTTCGATTCCATGAGGCGGTAAAAGGCCCCATCGTGGTTCTTGTGCGCCACATGGCACAACTCATGGATGATGACATAGTCCAGATATCGGGCCGCCACCTTGATCAAATCCAGGTTCAGCATGATCCGCCGGGTTTTGCGGGAAAAGCTGCCCCACCGCCGGGTCGCCTTGCGAATCACCAGGCCGGGTGTCTCCTCATAATCAAAGAGCCCCGAGCAAACCGCCAGCCGCTCGCCGAATACGTGCCGGGCCCGTTCCGCATACCATCGGTCCAGCAACCCCTTCACATGGGACGGGGTGCCGGTCGACGTCGTGAATACCGTCAACACCCCGTGCCGCAAGGACACCCGTTCCTCCGCCCCCCCCCTGCGAACCAGCAGCTTGTAGCCCCGCCCCCGGTACCGGAAGGTCTCTCCGCTCACATATTGTTTCTTCCCCGGAATCTTGAACTGGGCAAAATAGCGCTGCTGTTTCAGGATCCAGCACAGTTTCCGGTGCAGAAAGTCGTCGATACGCGCGTCTTGGACCTCCCGCGGGGCCTTCACCAGCAGGACCCGGCTCGGAAATACCGTTGCCGACAGGGTTTTCCGGTCCTCCCGGATCAGGCAATAGTCCAGCGCGTGATGGTCAAACGTCAACTGGCGGATGGGCACCCCGGTACTCGACAGTTCCGCCGTCATGGCGACCGGTTCTCCACGGCCAGCTCCCAGACCTTCGAGGTCAGCCGTTCAATTTCCCCGGCGGACAGAGGAATGCCGATTTTCTCTTTCACCACATCAAACAGGTAATCCTCCAGATCCGTCCGCACCTGCCGTTCCACCTCGATGTTCTGCCACCAATCCACGATCTTGTGCGGCTCAATCCGCCCGGCCATGGCCTGGGTCATCTCGCAAAGCCGCTCTTCCGGCACCGCATGGGCCTTCAGTCCGGACTGGAGGCTGCGATAAAACGGGTGCAGCGCCGTCTGTCGCCGGATCGCCACCGGAATGTCGTTCGCCTCATAGGCAGCAACCCTTCCCTGGACATCCCGGGCGCGTTCCAAGAGCGCCTTCAGGTCTTCTTTCTTGGCCGCCCGGAGATCGGCAATCAGCTTTTCGATCTTTTCGCTGAACCGCCTGTAGAATTCGGGATCCCGGTGGAGATTCTCGCGGATGGTCCGCTGGGTTTGGGCGGCAATGGCCTCCGCCTTCGATTTGTCCGAAAGCCCGCGCTCCGCATTCTCGATGTAGGCATTGAACTCCCGGGACTCCCGGATCAACAGGGGCCGGGACAGCTCGATCACGTATTCCGAGGAAACATACTTGTCCAGAATCCGCCGGATCTGGTCCTCGTACTTCGAGAAATCGATTTCTTCCGCGTTCTTGATTTTCTGGATTTTCTTCAACTCCACGAACTTCTTCAGGTCGCTCTGATACCGGTGCAGCTTGTCGGCCGGGAACTGCTGCGCGAAGTCGGGCAGCATCCGGCAGGTCGCGAACTGCTTGATGAACTCGTTCACCAGCTCGTAGAACCGCTCGCGCGCCACCACGCTTTCTTCCAGCACCCGGACATACGCCTCGGTATCCCGTTTGTCCCGGACGCCATTGAACATCGCATGCAAATCCTGGACCACGCGCTCCAGCTCCCGGATCTTCTCCCCGGTGTTCAGCAGCGCCCCGTCCACGTCCTCCGGGTCGTAGCTGGAGAACAGCTCCATCGCATCGCGCAGATTTTTTGCGTTCTTGGAATAATCGATCACGAACCCGTTGACCTTGGCCTCATGGCCTTCGTCCCCGTCGAACAGGCGGTTCACTCGCGCGATCGCCTGCAGGAGATTGTGGTCCTTGAGCTGTTTCGCCAGATACAGGAAGGAATTGCGCGGCGCATCAAACCCGGTCAGCAGCTTGTCCACCACGATCAGCATGCGTACGCCCTCGGGATTGTCCCGGAACTCCTTGATCAGCTTTTTCTCGCGGGCCTCCAGCGAGGCGCCGTGCCGGTGCTTTTCCTCCTCCAGCCATTCCGCCACCTCCCGTTTGTGCGCCGGAAGCTGATCGTCCGTCTCCTGGTCCGCCGTGTCCGAAATGATCACCTCGACCGCGTCTTCCCCCAGCAGGTCGAAGGCCTTCCGGAACATCACCGCCGCGTATTTGGACGGCGCCACGATCTGGGCCTTCAGCCCGGTGTTCCGGAACGGGCGAAAATGTTCCAGAATGTCCAATGAAATCGTCTCGATCCGCTGGGACGTCTCCTCCACGATCTGGGACGAATTGAACTTCTTCTGCAAATCCTTCTTCTGCTTGTCCGTCAGCTCCCGGGTGATCTGGTCATAAAACCGGTCCAGCAGCGCCTGCTGGACCGTCTGCTCCACGAACCGCGGCTGATAGATCAGCGGGAGCACCACGCCATCCGCCTCCGCTTCGGAGATCGTGTAGGCGTCGATGATCCCCCCGAACTTGCGCTCGCTGGCCTTGACCACGTGGGCCGGGCCCTTCCGGCCCTTGACCTTCTCCTTTTTCATCAGCGGCGTGCCCGTAAATCCGATCTGGCAGGCCCTGGGCAAAATCAGGTTCAATTCTGTATTCGCCTGCCCGCCCTGGGTCCGGTGCGCTTCGTCGATCAGGATGAAGAGGTTCGGGTCGTCATCCACAAAGTCCCGCTCCGCCTTCGAGGCTTCGAACTTGTGGATCAGGGCCGTAACGACCCGCTGGTCCTTGTCCCGGATCAGGCGCAGCAGTTCCTTGGCGCTCCGCGTGCGCACCACGTCCTTCTTGATGTTGCAGGCCGCGAAGGTGTCGCTGATCTGCCGGTCCAGGTCCCGCCGGTCCGTCACCACCACCACGCGCGGCAGCACGATCTCCGGATCATCGATCAGGCACTTCACCAGCATCACCATCGTCAGGCTTTTCCCCGAGCCCTGCGTATGCCAGATCAGCCCGCCCTTGCGACGCCCGTTCCGGTCGAAGGTCTTCAGCCCTCTCATGGCCTTTTTGATCGCGAAAACCTGCGGATACCGGGCGATTTTCTTGACGTTGTTGTCGTAGAGAATGAAGTTCCGCACCAGATCCAGCAGGCGCTCCGGGCGCAGCAGGCCGTGGATGCCCCGATCCTGCTCCGTCACCGTCCGCGCCTCCGGCGGCACATACTCCTGCCGGATCAGGTCGCCGGCAATCCGCCGCACCACCTCCGGGGCCACCGGTTTGTGGATCACCGCCGCCACCGCCGCATCCACCACCTGGGGATCGGCATCCTTCTCCTTCCACTGCGCATAAAACCGCGCCGGCGTCAGCATCGTCCCGTATTTCAGCTCCCGCACGTTGGTCGCCACGAGAATCTGGGGGAACAGGAAGAACTTCGGCGTCTCGTTCCGCCCCTGGTTCCGCACCATCTGCGCCACCGCCTCGCCAACCTTCACCGACTCCTTCTTGTTCTCGATCACCGCGAACGGAAACCCGTTCACGAAAAGAACGATGTCCAGCCGACGGTCATGCCCCTCGGCGATCTCGAATTCCGCGCAGACATGGAACGCGTTGTTCTCCGGCTCCCGGAAATCCACAAACCGCATCTGCGGCGACACCCGCCGCCCCCCGGCCAGCTCCGGCACCGACCGGCCCGCCAGCAGCAGCGCATACACTTCCTCCGAGGCGCGGAACACCCCGCCGCCCAGATGGATCTGCTCCATTTCGAATACCGCATCGCGGATGCTCTTGTCCGAGATGTTCTCCCCGTTGATCTGGCGCAGCGCCGCGAAAGCGATATCCCGCAGCACATATTGCGACGCGCTTTCCCGCATGCTCGCGACGTCCGCCCGCGGCAGATACGTGTACCCCAGGTTCACCAGCTCCAGCAACGCCGGGATCTGGGAAACCGACGCCTCGTCGAAATCCGGCAGGTCCAGTGAGGCGCGGGCGACATCCGCCGCATCGCCGATGTGAGTTCGTGGCGTCTCGCTCATGAGGATGGTTCTCCCAGGGTTTTGCCGTGCGCATCAAGTGCAGTCATCAGCCGGTCGAGCATCCCCCCGGGCGCGACATGCGGCAGCCACAGCGCATCGGCATTCTCAATCACAAACCGGTTGCGCTCTTCGGCGGCGGCCAGATCGCCGTCGCGGTTGCGCATTTCGAGAAGGAGCATCCGGTTCTGTTCGAGGGCTTCGAGCACCCCGGGCGCGAACGCCGCATGCTCCAGCCCCCAGGCGGGACACCAGATCAGCGGCTGCTTCCGCTCCAGCAACCGGCCAAAGAGGTCCTTCTCCATCGGCGAATGGAATCCCCCGAAATAGACGGCGGCGGCGGGCAGGCTTTCCGGGCGCGGCGCATTGCGGCTGCACAAAACCCCCAGCTTGGGCAGATTCCACAACGCCGGGTTCCCCATGCCGCGCAGGCCGTCGCCGAAATCCGTGACACACCGCCACGGATTCATGCGGATATACCCGGCAATCTTCTCCGCCGCCTCCGGCGTGCGGACGATGGCCTCATAATAATTGCGATGCCAGATGCGGATCTTCCGGGGCGGCGTGGCAAATGGGGCGACAGGCGGGCGGGCGACAGGCGTGTCGCCCCTACGGATGCGGCGGGATGCGGCGGCTTTGAATGCGCCGATGACATGCCCCAATTCGGACGGCCCCTTCCGAATGCGAATCAATCCATGCACATGATCCGGCATCACCACGAATTCGCCGGGAAATACATCATCGCGAATCATGCCGCAACGCCGCCATTCATCCACAATCATCTCCCGTACGGGCGACACGCATGTCGCCCCAGCAGAACGCGACTCGCATGTCGCCCCGGAAGAGGACGGAATGCGTTCCGCCCCTCCGCCAAATGGATGGCCCCCCGCCCATCCGATGAACTCCCGATGCGCGCAAATCGTCACGAAATACACCCCGCCCCCGGCATAATCATGCCCCTTCAACCGAATGGACCGGCGATGATGAATCTGCGGATCGTACGTCGCCGCGTTCACGCGCCCTTCCCCCATGGCGTGCGCTCGACATATTTGATGAAATTGCGCTTGCGCCGGTATTCAACCTTGAGTTGCAGCAACCACACGCGAAACTCCGCTTCCTGGCCCAGCGTCTTCATGAGCCCATGGGCCCGTCCCAGAAACACAACCGCCTGTTCGTATGCCGGATTGTTGCCCGCCTCAATCAAGGGCTTCACCAGTCGGCGATAAATCCCGGCGGCATCGGCCGGATGCTTCTCCTCCCGGCGTTGGGCCAGGTCCAGCCACAAGTGATCCGCGCAGCCTCCCGCTTGCGCTTCCTCCCACGCCTCCTCCTCCCGCTTCTCCCACAGCAAAACCGCCACCAGCAACGAATGGTCCGGCGCCGGAGGAACCCAGCGAAAGGCGGCGCCGCGCCCCCCGGCCGAATGGCCATCCGCTTGCCGTTCATGCTTGCTCTTGGCGGCCTGGATCGTCTGGCGGATGTGCGCAAACGCCTTCGGCCGCCAATCTTCCCAGCCCTTCAGCTTCTGCGCCAGCGCGGCGAGATCCTGATAGGTTTTCAAATCGGGCCGCCCCTCGAAATTGGCCCAGACCATGGCCATCGCATCATCGGGACGCTTGGCGCGCAGATATTCCTCCGCCAGGAAACTCCGGAGGTCGGACGTGCGGAGGTCGAGGGCCGCCGCCAGGCCCCGTTCCGCCCAGTCGCGCGCCAGCGCATATTGGCGCGCCTCGCGGCAGCGTTGCGCAATCCGAAGATAGTCATACGAGCTGGAGAGGTCCCGGCTGAGAACGCGGATGATCCAATCCAAGTCCTTTTCTTCTTCCGCCATCGCCAGCATCATGTTCTCGATCGTGCCGGTGCGGCCAAAGCATTCCGGGTCTTCCTCGCCCGGCGCCAGCGTGGGCAGGGCATCCCACTCCGCTTCGACAATCTCGCGATGCCGCGCCCGGCCCGCCTCCCCCAGAATCTCCCGGTAGGTGTCGGCAAACCCATGAAACATGTCCCAGTGGGTTTCGATGGCGCGCCGGGTCAGGCGGTCCGCCAAGGCGACCGGGTCCGGCCGGGCCAGGCGGCAGGCCTCCAGATGAAGCTCATGCAACTCGTCGCGGATCATCCCCATGCAGCCGTCCGAATCATCGATTCGCTCGATGTTCTTCTCCCATAAATCCAGACCGTATTCCGCCAGCTCGATCACCGCCGCCGCGTGCCGGGGCGTCAGCATCGTGCGAAGCTGATCCAGCACCCGGTCCACCCTGCGCGTGTATGCGCCCGTCCCGCGCCATTCCACAAAGCCCCGGATCGTCATCGCCTGACGCAGCACCTGCCGCATTTCCTTTGTGTCCGACGACGCCCCGGCGGCCGCCACCCGCAGCTTGAGCATGGCATGGAAATCATCGTCCTGATCCGCCTGCTCCATCACCAACCGCACCAGCTCCGGCCGTTTCAGCTTCAACAGATACGCCTCGATCTCTTTCGGCGTGACGGACCGGGTCTCCTCCGTTGCCGCCTCGCCGCCGGCCTGTTCCGCCATCCAGGCCAGGCCCGTTGCCACCAGGTGCTTGCAAAACTCGCCGTCCCGCCCCAAGGGGCACGAACAGTGGCCATCCACGTGACCGTCGATAAACGCCAGCGTCGTCTTGTACGCCTGTGCGCCCCGGACCGTGGCGCGCACCACCCCGTTCCGCTCGCGCACCGCCTGCACCGCCCCCGCGGCATGGTAGCCCTCGCCCCGCGCGAAGTATACCGGCCCGGCCGCATCCAACAAATCGGCGCGCGTCAGTTTGTTCGGTGTGCTTCGCGAGGTCATTTTCGTTCCTTGCGGTGCGTGCGACGGCGGCAGAAGGCCGGCAACCGGATCGCCCCCGTCACCAGGTTGTTCAGCAAAAACCGCTTCTGCTCCCGCAATGCCCCCAGCTTCCGCTCCAACGCCGCAATTTCCGCATCCGCCGCCGATAAAACCGCCGCAATGGCGCGTTGCTCGGGCAGGGGCGGCAACGGCAGCTTGATCTGAAAGAAATTCGAGGCGGTAAGATTCAATAGTCCGTTGTTGCGGACACCACTGTTGATAAAACGCACAAGCGCGGGCCCATGCATGTTGGCTAAGAACACTTGGCGGAAATACTCATCGACAGCCGCAGAAGGGTCCAGTTTGAAGCATACAAAGACATTCGGAACCGCCACTTCATCATGCTCTTCGAGCAGATAGATGCACCCCTGAGGATACTTTTTCGAATTCCCCTTGTTGTAAGCAAAGCACCCTTTGGTCAGCAGCGTATAGCGTTGATACTGGGCCCCTGAAATGTCCTTGCCGAATTTCGTTTCCTGAGGCACAAAGCCGATCCCAGCTGACAAACTCATCGGCGTGACGACCTTTTCACCGACCACTGTTTTGATGGGTGCCGCAATATCCCCCAGTTTCACTTCTCCCCACTTCCCCTTGAACCCCGGCAAACGGCGTTGGCCGCTGAGGAGCTGCTGCATCAACCCCTTCTTGACCTGCCGCTTTTTCTCGATCTTCCGCTCACCCCCCCGAATCGCCTTGTCCCAGCACTCCAGCACCCCCGCTATCGCCTCCTGCTCGGGGAGGGAGGGGAGAACTACGGGAAACGACCTAATTGAGGCCAGATTCAGTCCAGCTTTTGCTCCCTGATCTGTGATTTCCTGAAAACGGCGCTGCGCATGAGGG
The DNA here is from genome assembly GCA_040768005.1 of Kiritimatiellia bacterium. GTDB lineage: Bacteria > Verrucomicrobiota > Kiritimatiellia > CAIQIC01 > Lenti-01 > JAAZFE01. Next base: position 45,521 of record JAXGNL010000001.1, on the reverse strand, counting down.
GCCGCAAGTTGATAAGCAACGAACTTGGAGCTAATGTTTTTATCATAAAGTCTTAGCAAGGCCACATGCTGGTTTACATATGCAAGCGGGTACGGCTCTTCCGAAGAGAAATATGCAATAATGCCAAGATCCGCTGTGATGGATATCAGTATGTCACCAGCCTTAAGACGAGTTCGAGTACCCTCGCTGGTGCCGGATGGCAGTTTCACAAAGCAACAATCAGCGTAGTCCAAACGGATAGCCTCTCGGGTTAGATTCGTGATCCGTACAAACAGTTCACCTGTATTATTGTAGTATTGCGACCACCCACGAGAGCCACTGGTCAGGTAATGCGTTGCTTCACCGATTACCGAGTGCACCCATCCCTCTGGAATCCACCCCACCTTTGTTTTCCTGAATCCCGGCATGGCGTTAGGAGGCATCAGTTGAACCCGTCCTTGCATTGACTCGCTCATTTCCCCGCAATCAGGTTGGTGACCATGGCGGTGATGACGTCTTTTTCCTTGGGCTTGCTTTCGGCGATCATGAGGGTCATGGCGACGAGGGCGTTGTCGGCGATGCGTTTTTGGCCCTCTTGGCCGTAAAGCAGCTTGTTCTTTTCCGCGAAGCGCAGGAACACGGCGGCGGCGATGCGCTTGTTGCCGTCCACAAAACTGTGGTTCTTCACCAGGAAGTAGAGAAGATGGGCGGCCTTTTCTTCGACCGAGGGGTACAGGTCCTTGCCGCCGAACCCCTGCATCGCCGCATTCAGCGAACTGTGCAGGCTCCGGTCTTTTTCCCGTCCGAACACCGCCGAATCACCGAAATGTACCCGCATCTGTTCGACCAGGCTCATCACCTCCTCATAGGTCACCGGCTTTGCCGGGCGGGGCGAGGTCTTGCGGAGGACCACCCGTTGGTGGTCGTAATCGTCCAGCAGGTCCAGCGCATAGGCATATTCGGTCACCGTTTGCAGGAGGGCGGCCGCTTCATCGCCGGAAAGGAGGTTGCGCTTGGTGATGTCGGACGCCAGCTTCAGGGTCTGCTTCAGGGCCTTCAAGCGCTTTTCATTGACGCTGTAGCCCTGCACCAGGTGTTGTTTGAGGATGTTCGTGGCCCAGATCCGGAATTCCGTGCCGCGCTTGGAGTTCACACGGTAGCCCACGGAAATAATGACATCCAGGTTGTAAAAGCGGATTTTACGAGTGACCTTCCGGTTTCCCTCCCGCCGAACTACCGAGGATTCCTCGGCAGTTGCTAACTCATCCAACTCCCTCTCTTTATAAGCGTTACGAATATGAAGGCCGATCGTATCGGTGTCTTTGCCGAAAAGCTGAGCCATTTGCTTTTGGGAAAGCCAAACGGTTTCCTCTTCCATCTGCACATCCAGCTGAACAGAGCCATCCCGGCTCTTGTAGAGAACAATATCAGTCGGTTTTTTACTCATCGCAATCCCCCCCCCTCTGCGCTCCGCTGCGTCCCCGGCGGTTCAACTTCTTCCACCGCAGAGGACGCAGAGGTTCGCGGAGATTCTGTATATTGGTTCACAAGGCGTTTGATGCCATCCCGCAGATGCAGAACATTGAAGTTGATGAGAAGCCCAACCTGACAGCCTGACATCTTCAGATAGGAAAGAAGCTGGGCCTCGTGAATGGGTGCCACTTGATCGACTGCCTTCAATTCCAGAACGACCTGATTCTGAACCAGCAGGTCAATTCGGTAACCGCAATCCAGCTTCACCTCGTCATAGACTACCGGCAATAACTTCTGCCGCTCAACGTTCAGCCTCTGTTTCTTGAGTTCATACTCCAGACACGCCTCATATGCCGATTCCAGAAGTCCCGGACCCAACTGCGAATGCACCTTCATTGCTGCAGCAATAATCTGACCCGTAAGCTCTTTCATCATCTTCCCTCAGCCTTCCTTGGCGTCCTCAGCGGTTATCCTCTTCCACCGCAGAGGGCGCAGAGGCCCGCGGAGGTTCCATGCCGTTGTTTTTTCATTGTGACAACCCTCTTAAATTCCTCTGCGTTCCTTGGCGTCCTCTGCGGTTCAATTCACCAGCCCCAGCGCTTTGAGATGCCCGGCCATTTCCTTTTCCAGCACCTTCAGTTCGGCATCGATTTGGACCAGTTCCCTCAGATTGGCTTTGATGTCCACCGCCTCCTCTTCCTCGAAGGTGTCCACATAGCGGGTGATGTTGAGGTTGTAGTCGTTTTCCTGGATTTCCTCCGGCAGAACCACGCGGCAGAGCTTTTCGACATCCTTCCGCTTCCGCACCACGTCCAGAATCCGGGCGATGTGCTCCGGCTCCAGATAATTCCGGGCCTTCCCGGGTTTGAAGAGCCTGGAGGCTTCGACAAACAGGACATCCTTGCGCTTTTCGTTCCTGCCGCCCGCCTCCCGGGACCGGTCGAGGATCAGGATGGCGACGGGAATGGCGGCCGTCTGGAAGAGGTTCGACGGCAGGCCGATCACCGCATCCACCAGGTTTTCCTCCAGCAGGCACTTCCGGATCCGGCCTTCGGCGGCCCCGCGGAACAGCACCCCGTGCGGCACAATCACCACCACCTTGCCTTCCCCGGCCTTGGCCGTCTCGACCATGTGGCTGATGAACGCATAGTCGCCCTTGGTTTTCGGCGGCAGGCCGCGGTGGAAGCGGTTGTACGGGTCGTTCTCGGTGCTGTCCCCCATCCATTTTTTCAGCGAGAAGGGCGGATTGGCCAGCACCAGGTCGAACTTCATCAGCGAATCGCCCTCTTTGAGGAGCGGATGATTCAGCGTGTCGCCCCATTCCAGGCGCGCCGAATCCTTGCCGTGCAGGAACATGTTCATCCGGGCGAGGTTGTAGGTGGACCCGATGCTTTCCTGCCCGTAGAGCGCGTAATCCTTCGACCCCTGCGCCTCGATTTCGGCTCCCGCCAGCAGCAGAAGGCCGCCCGACCCGCAGGCCGGATCGCAGATGCGCCAGCCGGGCCGCGGCGCGGCCAGTTTCGCCACCAGCGCCGCCACGGAATGCGGCGTGAAGAACTCCCCCGCCTTTTTCCCGGCATCGGACCCGAACCGCTCGATCATGTACATGTAGGCGTTGCCGATCACGTCATCGCCCGCCAGCGTCAGATCCATCTTGGCGAAACTGTCCATCAGATTCCGGAGCATCTTGTTGCGCTGCTCGGTCCGCCCCAGCACCGCATCGGAGTTGAAGTCGATCGACACCAGCCCTTCCAGCCGGTCGCCGTTGGCGTCTTCTATGGCATGCAGGGCGATGTTGATCAGTTCGCCGATGTTGTCCTCGCTCTTTTTCTTGTACACCTCCGCGAAACTCGTTCCCTTCGGCAGCACAAAACGGAATTTTTTCAGGCGCATGGCGATCCGGTCCTGGTCCTTCCCGTACCGCTTCGCCAGTTTCTCCACCTCGTGCTTGTGGAGATCGCTGATGTATTTGTAGAACAGAAACAGCAGGGCATAGTCCTTGTAGATTGCGGCATCCACGTTGGCCCGGGAGGAGTTCGCGGCATCCCACAGGGTCTGGTTCAATTGGTCCTGGCTGTAGGCCTTCGGTTCTTTCATGGCTCGCTCCCGGTTGTCGCTTGCATCGTGCTCGTCAATTCATGGTTCAAAATCTGCCGGATCAATTCCTGCTTCCGGCCGAACAGGCGCGCCTGCTTCGCGGCCGCCCGGTCCAACGCCACCAGCGCATCCTGGCGGACCAGTGAGGGCACCGGCATCTCGATGTCGCCCAGCGTCTGCGCACTGATGTACGGCACCGTGGTCTGCTCGCAATGGCGTTGCAGCAGCGCCTGCCCATGGGCGGAATTGAAAAAACACGCCACGTAGTCCGGCCGCACCCGGTCCGACTTCAGGGTCAGGACTAGCACCGAGGACGGCACAATCCATGGCCCGGCATCCTCCGGCTCGAAAACGGCCGCGCAAAAACGACCGCGGTTGAGCAATAGAACCTCTTTCGGACGCAGAACCCTCGGCGCAACCGCATCCATCCGCAACGGCTCCCCCTTGTCGAAAGAAACCAGTCCATTCATGCCGATGTTTTTCGGCTGGATCACCCGATACTCGCCTTCCGGCTGGCTCTGGAGCCGTTCCCGGAAGCCGTGCCCCGTGCGGATTTCACTGACATCTCGAACTTTCATTGTCCAACACAGTATCAGAATACCGCACTGATGTCAAGACCATGACGCAATATTATATTACTGCTAGAATTCCACAAGATGTTCAACACCTAGATTTATGTCCGCATCTTTATGTATTGCAGTATATTATGAATTATATAAAAAGGAAGAACAATTGTAATGATTGACTTATAAAGACCCAATTTTCATGATTTTTTTCAATGAATCGCAAAAATACCGCCATTTTGGGCCATTTTATGGCTTTTTGGCCATTTTGCCCCCCATTTCTGGCCATTTTGGCCAATTTTATGCATTTTTTTGCTGTTTTGGCGCGAAAACCGCCCTCACACCCCGCTGGCTTGTCCCGCGGATGAATCAGGTCAGCTTTTCGCGGCCCCTCCCGCCCGCAGCCCCCCACAACCTTGTGTCGTGGGTGAATCAGGTCAAGCCCTGACCGTGAAGGCCATCTTGTCCGGATGGTCCGGATCGAAGTCGGCCTCGACCGTCGCGCCGTCGGGAATCTCGCCCGCCAGCACTTTCGTGGCGAGTTCGTCCAGCACCATCCGCTGGATCACGCGCTTGAGAGGCCGCGCGCCGAACGCCGGGTCGTAGCCCTCTCCCGCCAGTTTTTCGGCAGCGGCTTCCGTCACCTCCAGCCGGATGCTGCGTTCCGCCAGGAATCCGCGCACGCGGGAAAGCTGGATCTGCACGATCCGGCGCAGCTGCTCGATACCCAGGCTCCGGAACAGGATGATTTCGTCCACGCGGTTCAGGAATTCGGGTCGGAAGCTCAGCCGCAGCGCCGCCAGCACCTGTTTCTCCATGTCGTCGTAGGCCGCGTCGCCGCGGACCAGGTTCGGATGCTTTTCCAGCGTCTCCTGGATCACCGAACTGCCGAGATTGCTCGTCAGAATCAGCACCGTGTTCTTGAAATCCACCGTGCGCCCCTGCCCGTCCGTCAGCCGCCCGTCGTCGAGGATCTGCAGCATCACGTTGAACACGTCCGGATGCGCCTTTTCGATCTCGTCGAACAGCACCACCGAATACGGCTTGCGGCGCACGTGTTCCGTCAGTGCACCGCCCTCCTCGTAGCCCACGTAGCCCGGAGGCGCGCCGATCAGGCGGCTGACGGAGTGCTTCTCCATGTATTCGCTCATGTCGATGCGCACCATGGCCTGATCGTCGTCGAACAGGAACTCCGCCAGCGCCCGCGCCAGCTCGGTCTTGCCCACGCCCGTCGGCCCCAGGAAAATGAACGACCCGATCGGACGGTTCGGATCCTGAAGCCCCGCCCGCGAGCGGCGCACCGCCCGCGAAACCGCCTCGACCGCTTCGTCCTGCCCCACCACCCGCTCCCGCAGGCGGTCTTCCATCCGCAGGAGCTTGTCCTTCTCGCCCTCCAGCAGCTTGCTCACCGGAATGTGCGTCCACGCCGCCACCACCTCGGCGATGTTTTCCGCCGTGACCTCCTCCTGCAGCATGCGCTGGCCTTTTTGCAGTTCCGCCAGCGCGGCCTGGGCCTGCTGAATCTTTTTTTCTGCCGCCGGCAACCGGCCATACTGGATTTCGGCGGCCTTTTCGTATTCGCCTCGGCGCTGCGCCTGCTCCTGCTCAGTGCGCAGCGCGTCGAGTTCCGCAGTGCCCCCGCGAATCGCGCCGATGATCTCTTTTTCGCGTTCCCAGTGGGCTTTCAGCGCCGCGCTTTTCTCCCGCTGCTCCGCGAGATCCTTTTCCAGCGCCTTCAGCCGCTGCTTCGACGCCGCGTCCTTTTCCTTCTTCAGCGCCTCGCGCTCGATCTCCAGCTGCATGATGCGCCGCTCCAGCTCGTCGATCTCCACCGGCATGCTGTCGATCTCCATTCGCAGGCGGCTGGCCGCCTCGTCCACCAGGTCGATCGCCTTGTCCGGCAGGAACCGGTCGGAGATATAGCGGTGGGAAAGCTTGGACGCCTCCACCAGCGCGCCGTCCTGGATGCGCACGCCGTGATGCGCCTCGTAGCGCTCCTTCAGCCCGCGCAGGATCGCCACCGTGTCTTCCACGCTCGGCTCGTCCACCAGCACCGGCTGGAACCGCCGCGCCAGGGCCGGGTCTTTTTCGATGTACTTGCGGTATTCGTCCAGGGTCGTCGCCCCCACGCAGCGCAGCTCGCCGCGCGCCAGCGCCGGCTTGATCATGTTGGAGGCGTCCACCGCCCCTTCCGCCTTGCCCGCCCCCACCAGCGTGTGCAGTTCGTCAATGAACAGGACAATCGCCCCCGCGCTGTCCACGACTTCCTTGATGAACGCCTTGAAGCGGTCCTCGAATTCCCCGCGGTATTTCGCTCCCGCCAGCATCGCGCCGAGGTCCAGCGCCACCACCCGCTTGTTCTTCAGCCCCTCCGGCACGTCCCCGGCCACGATCCGCCGCGCCAGCCCTTCCGCGATCGCCGTCTTGCCCACGCCGGGTTCGCCGATCAGCACCGGGTTGTTCTTGGTCCGGCGCGACAGCACCTGCACCACCCGGCGGATTTCCGCGTCCCGCCCGATCACCGGGTCGAGCTTGCCCTTGCGGGCGTCGTCCGTCAGGTCCCGCCCGTACTTTTTCAGCGCCTCGTACTTGTCTTCGGGAGCCTCGTCCGTCACCCGCCGGCTGCCGCGCACCGATTGCAGGGCCTGCAGCACCGTGTCCACCGTGATCCCCAGTCCGCCCGCCGCCTGCGCCACGTCGCCGTGCTTGCGCCCCAGCGCCGCCAGAAACAGGTGCTCCGCGCTGATGTATTCGTCCTTCATCTGCGCCGCGAGCTTCGCCGCCGCCTCCAGCGTCGTCTGCAGCTCCCGCGACACGCCCCGCTGCAGGCCTTCGCCCTGCACCTGCGGACGCGACGCCAGCTGCCGCTCCAGTACATCCGCAAACAGCGCGGATTTCACCCCGATGCGCTCCAGAATCGACGGCACGACGCCGCCCTCCTGCCGGACCAGCGCCAGGACGAGGTGCGTGGTGTCCACCTCGCCGTGATGATGGTCCGCGGCAAGCCGCTGGGCCTCCCGCAGCGCCTCCTGGGCCTTGGTTGTCAATTGGTCGCTGTTCATGATTCGCCTTCCTTTTCAGCGGCCAGAATAGCGCAATCCGCCGCGAATTTCAACTGGCGGGCGAACCGGGTGCCATCCTTCTATCACTGCGTTCCATCGGTTGCTCGAGGCCCCGGACGATCCGGATCCCGGGAATCCGGCGCGGGACGCGAAATGACGTGCATCGCGGGATCCGGTCTCCTATACTGGCCGGCAAGATGAATCCATCGACCCAGGGAGATTCGCCATGATCCGCCGTTTTGCCCCGATTTGCGCCGTCCTGTTCCTGGCCGCGGGTTCCGCTGCCCGCGGGGCCCCCCCGGACCACCCCCCCATGCGCGTCGCCATGCTGTCGGATGGCGGCACCTTCTACGACCAGGGCTTCAACCAGAACTGCAGGGAAGGCATCGAAGCGCTGATGGCCGCGGGGGCGCCCATTTTCGTCCAGTTCGGCGAGACCCTCGCTCCCGCCAACTTCGAACGCAAACTGGCGTCCTATGCCGAGCGCGATTACCGGCTGATCATCGGCATCGGCTTCCGAATGGCCTCCGCCATCGAGACGGTCTCCGCGGAATACCCCCGCACCCTCTTCGCCTGCGTGGACGCCCGTTACGAAGATCCCCCGCACAATGTCTGGGCCCTGACGTTTCAAGTGGATGAATGCGCCTATCCCGCCGGCTATCTCGCCGCGGCCTGGGCCGACCTGAAAGACCCCAAGGGCCCCGCAGTGGCCTGGGTCGGAGGCATGGACGTGGACAGCGTCAATCAGTTCATCGTCGGCTTCCGCAACGGCGTCGCCCGCTACAACGAGGTCAAGGGGAAGTCCGTCCGCGTCCTGGGCGGGCATGTCGGATCGTTTGACGATTTCGAGGGCGGCCGCAAGCGGGCGGAGGAATTCCTCGATGACGGCGCGGATGTGGTTTTCGGCGCGGGATCGCTGACCGGCAACGGGGCCATTGCCGCGGCCAAGGAATACGGCAAGTGGGCAATCGGCGTGGATACAGACCAGTACTATACGCTGCTCAACGAGCAGGACATCATTCTCACCTCCTGCCTCAAGCGCATGGACCGGGCCGTGGCCCAGGTGGTCTCCGCCGCGCTGGAGAACCAGTTCTGGGGCGGCACCCGCTATGTCGGCACCCTCGCCAACCACGGCGTCGGTCTGGCCCCCTATCATGATTTCGACGAACAGATCCCCGATCGTCTGAAGAAGGAAATCATGGATATCCAGCGCCGCATCCTGGAAGGAACTCTGGCCTCCGGCTGGCCGGAGGAAAAATAGTCCCGGTTCCCGCCCCATGAAGACGTCACGTTTTGCCCGGTTGTTCGGCGAGCGCTCTACCGCCGTCATTGGCATGATTCATGTGCGCGCCCTGCCCGGCGCGCCCGGCCATGCCGGCGGCATGGGCCCGATTCTGGACCAGGCCCTGGCCGAAGCCGACATCTACCGCGCCTGCGGCCTTCAGGCGCTGATGATCGAGAACATGCACGACGTTCCCTATGTGCGCCGGCCCGGCCCCGAGGTGCTGGCCGCCATGGCCGTCCTGGCCCGCGAGGTCAAACGCGCCCACCCCGCCGTTCCGCTGGGCATCCAGATCCTGGCCGGCGCCAACCGCGAAGCCCTTTCTGCCGCCCTGGCCGCCGGCGCGGACTTCATCCGCGCCGAAGGGTTCGTGTTCGGTCATGTCGCCGACGAAGGCTACATCGACGCCTGTGCCGGCGACCTGCTGCGCCACCGCAGCGCCATCGGCGCCGAGCACATTGCCATTTTCACCGACATCAAGAAAAAGCACTCCGCGCATGCCGTCACCGCCGACGTGGATATTGTGCAGACCGCGCATGCCGCCGGGTTCTTTCTGTCCGACGGGCTGATCCTGACCGGAGCCGCCACCGGCGAGGCGGCCAGCCTGGAAGAACTCCGCGCCGTCCAGGCCGACGCCCGGCTTCCCGTGCTGATCGGCTCCGGCATCACCGCGGAAAATGTGCGGGACTACGCCCCGCTGGCGGACGGGCTCATTATCGGATCGGCGTTCAAGGAGGGCGGATACTGGGCCAATCCGCTGGACCCGGACCGCATCCGCCGCCTGTTGGACGCCCTGCCGGCATGAGCTTTCCACTCGACCAGGGCACCAGCCGCGCCCTGGCCCGCGTGCAGCAGCATGAGCAGAAGCGCGCCGTCACCGAGCAGATGCCCCTCCGGGCCGCCCGCACCCTGCCCGCCGGATTCCGGCATTTTCTGTTTTCTCCCTCGAAATAGCCCCCTGAGAAAACGAGATGGTTTTTCGGAATTTCTTTACCACAGTGTTAATTAACTGTGTGGAATATGAATATATCTATCTCTCCTTAATATATGGTATTACGTATTATTATTAATATATCTATGATAATATATTATGGACGATAATGCTTAACATTTCGAGGCGGTTTTTGCGGCTGAAAAACAGCTTTTCCTATGGAAAGCCCCCGTCCATGCCCCCTGGTTTTCGGGGCGGATTGCCGGATCTTATTCCGCGTGCTGCGTCGGGCGCAGGTCCTGCAAATGCAGCTGCAGGTATTCCTGGCCGTTGTAGCGGTTCAGGATCAGATTGAAGGCGATGTCCAGGGGGCCGTCGGGCACCTCGCGGTCGCCCATGCCGAACCCGATGGCTTCGCGCTGCCGGCCGCCCATGGAGAACAGGATTTTCAGGTGCTTGCCGCCGATGACGCGCGGCGGGAACAGTGGCGTCACGTTGCGAATGGCCCAAACCGGCAGCGGATTGGAATGACCGAAGGGACGCAGACGGTTCTGATCGTGGTACAGGGGATCGCCGATGTCGCCCGGCGTGATCCAGGCATCCACCAGAAGCTGGCGGCGCTGATCCACCTGGCTCAGCGTTGCGGCGCATACTTCGTTGAAGCGCGCGGCGAACTCTTCGATGCGCGAATGGTCCACTTCCAGGCCCGCCGCCATGGCATGTCCGCCGTAGCGCCGCAGCATGGACGAACACTGCTGAAGGTGTTTGAGCAGGTCGAAACCCGGCACGCTGCGGCAGGACCCGCGTCCCACCCCGTCGTCGTCCATGCCGATGACCACCACGGGACGGTTGTAGCGGCTCGCGATCCGCGACGCCACGATCCCGATCACGCCGGCGTGCCAGTGCGGATGCGCCACCACCAGGCCGAAATCCCGTCCGGCGTCGAACCGCCCGTCGAGGTCGCCGCAGGCCTCCTGCACGATCTTGTCCTCGATCTCCTGCCGCTTGCGGCTGGCATCGTCGAGCTGCTGGGCCAGAATGCGGGCACGGGGCTCCTGCTCCGTCAGCACCAGCTCCAGGGCCGCCTCGGCGTTGCCCAGGCGCCCCGCGGCGTTGATCCGCGGCCCGATGATGAAACCGATGTGATAGGTGTCCACATAGCCGCTGATGCCGGCGGCTTCGATCAGGGTGCGCAGCCCGACCGACTGGGTGCGGTTCAGCAGCGTCAGGCCGTGGTAGACCAGGATGCGGTTTTCCTTGAGCAACGGCACGATGTCCGCCACCGTGCCGACCGCCACCAGTTCCATGAAGGTCTTCAGGTCGAGCTTTTCGGCGGCCTCCATCCGGCGCTGGCGGGCCGCCTTGACCAGACCGTGGCAGACCTTGAAAGCCACGCCCACGCCGGCCAGCATCCGGATCTCCTCCGGGCCGCCGCCGAGCTTGGGATTGACGATGGCGCAGGCCTCCGCCACGCCTTCGGCGGCGGGCTCGTGGTGATCGGTCACGATCACGTCAATGCCCAGGCGCGCGGCCTCCCGCACGGCCTCGACGGAGCTGGTGCCGCAGTCCACGGTGATGATCAGGTTGGGATGGTAGTTCTCAATGCAGCGGTGAAGCGTCTCGACTCCCAGCCCGTACCCGTCCTCGATGCGATGCGGCAGGAAAGGCACGGCCACCGCCCCCAGCCCGCTGAGCACCTGGATCATCAGGGCGGTGGCGGTCACCCCGTCCACGTCGTAGTCGCCGTATACCAGAATGGCGCTGCCCTGCTCGATATGCGACAGAATCAGGTCCACGGCCGTCTGCATGCCCGGCAGGGCAAACGGATCGGTCAGATCCGCCAGGCGAGGCTGAAGGAACTTTTCGATCTCCGCGTGGTCCACCAGGCCCCGGGTCACCAGCGCCCGCGCCATCGCCCGGGAAAACCCATGGGTCCGGGCGATGTCCTCGGCCACCCGGGGATCGGCCTCCGCCGTCACCCAGCGTTTTTCCGAGCGGACCAGCATCGGCCTACTTCCCGGCCCCGGAGGCGGCGGCCTTGGGCCGCACCGCCAGCATCACCGGCGACGCGATGAATGCCGAGGCATAGGTGCCCGCGATCACGCCGATGAAAATCGCCAGCGCGAAGTCGAAGATCGCCCCGCCGCCGAACACCATCAGCATGCCCACGCTGAGCAGCGTGGTCAGCGAGGTCAGCAGCGTGCGCGACAGGGTCGAGTTGATGCTCTCGTTGACCACGGAGGCATCCAGGCGCCCGCCGCGCAGCTTGCGCGTCTCGCGGATGCGGTCGAAGACCACGATCGTGTCGTTGACCGAATAGCCCAGCACCGTCAGCAGGGCCGCGATGCTGGTCATGGTGAGCTGGCGGCCCAGGAGGAAGTAGATGCCGATGGTGATCAGCACGTTGTGGAGCAGGCCCACCACCGCGCCGATTGCGAACGAGAACTCGAAGCGGATGGTGATGTAAATGATCATGCCCACCAGCGACAGCCCGATGGCCATCAGCCCGCTCTTTTGCAGTTCCTTGCCGACCTGCGGACCCACCGTATCCTCCTGCAGGAGTTTGAAGCGGTTGTCCGGGAACTGCTCCGTCAGCACCGCCAGCGCCTTCTCGCCGTCCTCCGGCCCGGCGATTTTGAGCACCAGCACCTCGTTCTGTTCCTCGCCGCGGCCGGAACGCTGGTACTGGATCGCCGGATTGACGATCCCCGCGCCGGTCAGCGCCCCGCGCAACCCGTCCACATCGGCTTTCTCCGCGAAGTCCAGCGTCAGCTGCTGGCCGCCGGTGAAGTCCACTCCGAAGTTGTCCTGGCCGCGATGCACGCCCCAGGCCAGCGAGCCGGCCAGCAGCACGATCGACAGGACGGCGGCGGCGCCGCGCAGGCCCATGAAGTTGATGCGGGTTTCCTTGACCCACTGGGTCATCTTCAGGTTATGCAGCAGGCCGCGGCTCTCCAGGGCCTCGAACACCATGCGGGTGACCACAATCGCCGTGAACATGCTGGCGATGATGCCGGCGCTCAGGGTGATGGCGAAGCCCTTGACCGGGCCCGACCCCTGCCAGAACAGGATGATCGCCGTCAGCAGCGTCGTGATGTTCGCGTCCAGAATGGTGGAAAACGCTTTGTCATAGCCCGCCGAGATGGCCGCGCCGAACCGCTTGCCCGTGCGCATCTCCTCGCGGATGCGCTCGAAGATCAGCACGTTGGCGTCCACCGCCATGCCCACCGTCAGCACGATACCCGCGATGCCCGGCAGCGTCAGCACCGGCAGCGACGTGGCGGAACTGCCCATGCCGGCTCCGCCGATCAGGCCGAAGAACCCGGCGGTGATGATCATGCCCAGCGGCAGCAGCACCAGGTTCAGCAGCAGGGCCATCACGGCGACAATGCCGGCAAAGTGATAATAAATCACCATGAACACGGCCACGGACGCAAAGCCAATGGCCGCCGCCCGCCAGCCGCTCTCGATGGAGTCCGTGCCGAGTGTCGGATCCACCGAGCGCTCCTCCAGCACCCGCAGCGGCGCCGGCAGGGCGCCCGCGCGCAGCACCAGGGCCAGATCGCGGGCTTCTTCCAGCGTGAAGCTGCCTTCGATCACCGCCTGGCCGCCCGGGATCGCCTGGCGGATGAACGGGGCGGAGTAGAGGGTGCCGTCCAGCACAATGCCCAGATAGTGCCGGCCGTTGGGATCGGGATTCTTCGCCCCGCCCGGCGCGTGGTCCGCCGTCACCATTCCGAAAATGCGGCGGCCCCGGGCATCGAAGGAAATTTCCACGTTTTTCTGGTTGAACTGCCCGTAGCCCACGTTGGCGCTCTTGAGGCTGTCGCCGGTCAATTCCGCCTTGCGGCTGACATAGTAGGGCCGGAAATAGGTCTTGCCGTCCGTAACTTCCCGCTCCAGCAGCAGGTCGTAGCCGGGCTTGCCTTCGAACTCGCGCAGCGCGGCGCGCTCGGCCTCGCTCGGGGGCGGCCCCTTGCGCATCCAGACATCGCCCTGGGCGCGGCCCGGCAGCGACACCATGTCGTAGCCGTCCGGCACCTTGCGGTCCCGGAACAGATTGGCAATCAGCTCGTCGTTCTTCGGATGCACCATCCGGAACTCCAGGAAGGCCGCCTTGCGGATGTTCGCCGACGCCCGCGCACGGTCTTCGGCCTTCATGCCCGGAATCTGCACCACGATGCGCTTCTCTCCGTCGGGATAGATGTTCGGCTCCGCCACGCCCATCGAGTCCACGCGGTTGCGAATGACTTCCAGGGCCCGGTCGCGGGCATCGGCCACCGACCCTTCCAGCCCCTGGGAATCGTCGATTTCCAGCGTGTAGCTGGTGCCGCCCTGCAGATCGAGACCCAGTTTCACCTTCTCTTTCGGAGGCGTCACGAGCGCCACGCTCCATGCCGTCGCCACCACCAAGATCAGCCATTTCCAGATCGATGCCTTCATGTCCTTGCTTCCCGTTGTTGCCCGGCGGTTGCGCCGGAAATCCTCTCCGCCTGCCGCGGATGCGTCAGGCCTTGTCGCTCTCCGCCGGCGTCTCGCCCTTTTCGAGCACCTGCGACACCGCGCCGCGGACGATTTCCACCTTCACCCCGTCGGCGATCTTCACCACCAGGGTATTCTCCTTCACGTTGGCCACCACGCCGAGAAATCCGCCGCCAAACAGCACCCGGTCGCCGGTCTTCACGGCCGACAGCAGCGCCTGGCGTTCCTTTTCGCGCCGCTTCTGGGGCCGGATCAGCATGAAATAGAACAAGGCCACCATCAGCCCCAGCCACACAAACATGAAGACACTCGAATTCTGCGCCGAGCCCTCGCCGCCCGGCGGCGGCGCCATCGCCAGTCCCATCATCCAGTTCATTCTGTTCTCCTCCTGCCGCCTAGGCTCCGGCCGCGGCTCCCGGTCCCGCCGCGTCCGGCCCGTACACCCGGGCCGTCTCCGCGCGGAACGCTTCAAATTGTCCCTCCCGGAGGCTCTGCCGCATCCGGGCGATGAAATCAAAATAGGCCTGCATATTGTGCAGGGCCGTCAGGCGGACCCCGAGGATCTCGCCCGTGTTCAGCAGGTGCCGCACATAGCCCCGGCTGAACCGCCGGCAGGCCGGGCACGTGCAGCCCTCTTCCAGCGGCCGCTCGTCCAGGCGGTTCACCGCCGCCCGCACCGAATAACGGCCCTGGCGGGTGAACACCGTCCCGTGCCGGGCCAGCCGTGTCGGCATGACGCAGTCGAACATGTCCACGCCCAGCGCCACCGACTCGGCCATCTGCCAGAACTGGCCGACGCCCATCAGATAGCGCGGACGCTCCCGGGGCAGCAGGTCCGCCGTCATGCGCACGCCCGGCATGATCAGCTCCTCGGGCTCGCCCACGCTGACGCCGCCGATGGCATAGCCATCGAACGCGCCCAGCGCCAGCAACCCCTTGGCGCAGCGCTCCCTCAGTTCCGGATGAACGCCGCCCTGGACAATGCCGAACACCAACTGTCCCGGGGCCCGGGGCTGTTGGGCACATTTGGCCGCCCACGATAGGGTGCGATCCACCGCTTGGCAAGCGTATTCCGGCGTGCACGGACACGGCGGACACTCGTCAAACACCATTGCGATGTCCGACCCCAGCGTCCGCTGAATCGCCATGCTTTCCTTCGGTCCCATGAACATCTTCGTCCCGTCCACATGCGATTGGAACCAGACCCCGTCCGGGGTCATTTTGCGCAGGTGGGTCAGGCTGAACACCTGGTAGCCGCCGCTGTCCGTCAGAATCGCCCGCTTCCAGTCCTGGAACCGGTGCAGGCCGCCGAATCGTTCCATCACGTCCATGCCGGGACGGATGTTCAGGTGGTAGGTATTGCCCAGCAGGATTTCGCAGTTCAGCGCCTCCAGTTCCCACGGCGCCATGGACTTGACAGTGGCCTGCGTGCCCACCGGCATGAATACCGGGGTGTCCACCGGTCCGTGGGCCGTCCACAGCCGCCCCAGCCGGGCCTTTGTCCCCGGGTCCTCCTGCAAAACCTCGAATGTACCGATCTCGGGCATAAAGTCGGGCACTCTACCTGCCGTCCGGACGCTTGTCGAGGATTTCGCCCCCCGGGGTTCCGGCCCGCCCAAAGCGCAACTGTTTGCCACAGCTGGACAAGGGCGCTGCCCCGTGATATCTTCCGCGCAAACGAATCCATTCACGCGCGGCTTTGGCCGCGCTATTTCAACAACGAAAGGACTCCGACTCATGATCAGCAACAAAATGGCCCGGGAAATCAATGCCCAGATCAACCGTGAATTCTTCTCCGCGTTCCTGTATCTGGCCATGGCCAACGACGCCGCCGACAAGGGCTACAACGGCACCGCCCGCTGGATGACCCTCCAGTTCGAGGAGGAGCAGGAACACGCCTTGAAATTCGCAAAATACGTTCAGAACCAGGGCCACAAGGTCGTGCTGGACGCCATGGAGGCCCCCAAGACCGAATGGAACGGCATCCTGGAGATGTTTGAAGACGCCCTGCTGCACGAGAAGAAGGTCACCGCCTGGATCAACGACCTGTACACCCTCGCCCTCGAGGAAAAAGACTACGCCACCCAAAGCATGCTCAAGTGGTTCATTGACGAGCAGGTCGAGGAAGAGGCCAACTGCAACGAAGCCATCAGCGCCCTCCAGCATGTCGCCGGTTCCGCGAACGGCACGTTCATGCTGGACCGCCAGTTCGGCAAGCGCCAAGGGGATTGATCCCCCGCAGACCTGAGCGGGAGGTGTTCGCGCCTCCCGCTTTTTTCACCCCCCCTTCTCCATGACACCCGGGGAAGGCGAAACCCGGCGGCATGGGAGTGGGTCATCCACAGCCCGCCTCCGGAAGCGGAAAACTTGCGCCGGAGCATCCAGACCCGTATTCTGAAGAAAAGGAGCCCCCCGACGGATGCAATTTCTCGGTGAGCATCATATTTTTCTCTTCCTGGTCCAGCTCTTTGTCCTGCTGGTCTGCGCCCGGGGGCTGGGCGAACTGTTCCGCCGCTGGAAACAGCCCGCCCTGACCGCCGAACTGCTGGTGGGCATCGCACTCGGCCCCACCCTGTTCGGCCGCTTCATGCCGGAACTGCATGCCGCGCTGTTTCCGGCGGACCCCGTCCAGCAGATCATGCTGGAAACCGTCGCCTGGCTGGGCGTCCTGTTCCTGCTGCTGGACACCGGGCTGGAAATCGACTTTTCCATCGCCTGGCGCCAGCGCGGCAGCGCCCTGGCCATCGCCCTGTCCGACATCTTCATCCCCATGCTGGTGGCTTTTGTCCCGGTGATGTTCCTGCCGGACCATCTGCTCGCCCACCCCGACCGGCGCATTCTGTTCGGCCTGTTCATGGCCACGGTCATGACCATCAGCGCCATGCCGGTATCCGCCCGCGCCCTGCACGACCTGAACCTGCTCAAGACCGATCTGGGCTTTCTCACCATGTCCGCGCTCGCTGTCAACGATATCATCGGCTGGGTGCTCTTCGCCATCATCCTCGCCCTGTTCCTGCAAACCTCCGTCGCCATCGGTTCCATCCTCCTGATTTTCGCCGGCACCGTCGGGTTTGCCGTTCTCGTGCTGACCGTTGGCCGTCCCGTATCCGCCCGGATTTTCGATGCCCTCAAGGCGCGGGAATTCCCCGAACCGGCCAGTTCGCTGACCATCACCCTGCTTCTCGGGCTGCTGTTCGGCTCCATTACGCAGAAACTCGGCGTGCACGCCCTGTTCGGCTTCTTCCTGGCCGGCATTGTCGCAGGCGAAGCCAAGAGCCTGTCCGAAGATACCCGCCGGGTCATCAACCAGATGGTCTATGCCCTGTTTGTTCCCCTGTTCTTCGCCACCATCGGCCTGAAAATCGATTTTGCCGCCCACTTTCATTTCGGCCTGGTCCTGCTGGTCTGCGTGGTCGGCATCGCCGGGCGCTATCTCGGCGCGTGGCTGGGCGTCAACCTGACCCGTCAGCCGCGCGTGAACCGTCATCTCATCTCCATCTCCCACACCCCCGGCGGCATGATGGAGATCGTGGTCGCCCTGCTCGCGCTGGAAGCCGGCCTGATCACCCCCGCCGTGTTCGTCGCCATCGTCTTCAGCGCCGTGTTTTCCTCGGTGGTCATGGGCCCCTGGATGGCCCATGCCGTCGCCCGGCGGCGCAAGGTCTCGCCGGTCCGGTTCCTGGAGAAGTCCGCCATCCTGCCGGTGCTGCCGCCGACCGCCTCCCGCGCCGATGCCATCCGTCTGCTTGCCGCCAAGGTGGCCGAGCACTCCGATACGCCCGACATCGAGCCGGTCACCCGTTCCGCCCTCAACCGCGAAAACGAATTCGGCACGGGCATCGGCCACGGCGTGGCCATCCCCCATGTCCGGTTCGACAATCTCCGCAATCCCATTCTGGCCTATGCCCATTCATCCGAAGGCATTGACTGGGACGCCCCCGACGCCGAACCCGTCCATCATGTCTTCTTCCTGGCCAGTTCGACCGTTGCGGAAGACATCCATGTGCAGATTCTCGCGCAAATCGCCCGGGCCATGGCCCGGCCCGACAACCGCATCCGGCTCGCGGAAGCCAAAGATGCCCCCGAACTGTTTGCCGCGCTTCAGGCCATCCTGTCCAAATCCGAATCCCCCTCCCCTGCGGCGGCATGACCCCGCGCCCGAAACCCGAACGTCCCCGCAAGGACGCCATGAAGAATCGCGATGCCCCGTATTTTCCCCTGAGCCTCGATTCGCTCCGCGCCATCGGGGGCTGGGCCGCGGATGGCGCGGAACGGGCGCTGCCCGTATTCAAGCGCTGCGCGAATTCGGATCCGCGCCCCCGTGCGGCGATCGAAGGCATCCGGGCCTTCGCCGCCGGGGGAAAACGGGCCGCCCGGCTGCGCTCCCTGGCCTGTCAAGCGCATGCCGCGGCGCGGGAGACGGACCCTCCCGCGGCCGCCGCCGCCGCCCGCGCGGCGGGCCACGCCGCCGCCAGCGCCTATACGCATCCCCTGGCGGATGTTCAGCAAACCCTGCACATCGTCGGCTCCGCCGCCTATGCCGCGCTGGCCCTCGAACTCGACGGCCTCGGACACTCCGCCATCGGCGACGCCGTAGTCCGCCTTTTGGTGCAACAGGCACCCCCCGCCGTGCGCGACGTGCTGCGGCAGATGCCGGCGCGGACTCCGAGAAACAGCCGCCTCGCGCAACTCCTCTATTCGCTGGATTCCACCATCCGCGCCCGGTCCTGATCCGCCTCCGATTCCGGTGCCGCGGCGTCTTCGGTGTCTTCTGCCTCCGGATGGTCCTCGACCGCTTCAGGCTCCCGGACCTGGATCACGGCGCCCCGGTCCATCTCCAGCGCATTCACCAGATAGGCGGGAATCCCAAAAGTGCGCCCTTCCGCTTGTTGTCCCGTTCGCTCCGCCTGCGTCCGGATCTCCGGACGGGCCTCGGCGTTTGCCTCCATTTCGATCCGAACCATCCGGCTTTCCGGCGACTCCGACGGTGCCCCGCCCAGCCAGACCCGGTACACCGCATCCGCCGTCCGGGCTTCAACCAGACGCGGATCCTCCGGCCACAATTCTTGATCCAAGTCTTCGGCCGTCAGCAGACGGTCCGCCCGCAGATTCCGCAGCGCCCCGAACAACCGCTTCGCCCCCGATGCATCCGCGAAATCGGTCTCTGCGCCATCCACCACGCCAAAGCCTCCATCCTCCGTGCGTTCGATGGCAAAGGATTCCCCGCCGGCCTCCACCCGGATCTGCTCGATCGTTTCCGGCTCCACCGCCAGCAGCCCGCGATCCCACCAGGTCTGCGGATTACTCTGCACCAGCGGCAGGTCTTCCGCCAGCAGCACCACCGGTCCCTCGTCCACGCGCGCAAAGCGCCCCGGCGGCGGCCCCCACAGATCCTCCGGACGCCGCGGCTGGCGGCGCGCCCCCAGCCGAAGCACCGTCACGCCTTGTGCATGTTCCAGCGTCACAACCGACGGCCGCGGATCGCTGTCCTCCGTCAACCCGTAGTCCGCCAGATCCCCCTCCCCGGAATCCACCACCGG
The DNA here is from genome assembly GCA_040768005.1 of Kiritimatiellia bacterium. Taxonomy (GTDB): domain Bacteria; phylum Verrucomicrobiota; class Kiritimatiellia; order CAIQIC01; family Lenti-01; genus JAAZFE01. The sequence continues at coordinate 26,112 of JAXGNL010000001.1, read as the reverse complement.
CCCCGGCGTCAACTCGTCGAGGGCCTGAACCAGCCGGCGCAGCCGCTCGAAATCGGCCGGATAGCCGTCGAGCTCGGCCACACGCCACACGTCGTCTTTCCGTTCAAGGCGGATGCGGTCCCCGGCCTCCTCCAGCACAACCGCCCGCAGGCTTTCCCAATCCATGCCCGCCAATAATCTTCCGGCGCTTTCGGGAACGTCCGCTCTCCCGCCCCCCGGCGCGCGTCCCTTCCACCACAGCGCGCACAGCAAGGCCGCCAGCATTCCCGCCAATATCGTCAATGTTTTCCTGGACATGATTTCGCCTCCCGTTTTCTCAGGCCGCCGCGCGCTGCCGGCGCTTCCAGCCATGCACCAATCCAAACACCGCCACCAGCACGGGCACCGCCGCCATGTTCAGCACCTTCAGCACCAGGCCCAGCCGCTCGATGCTCCGCCGCAGGTTCCGGCGCACCTCCGTCAACTGACGCTGCGTCTCGAACCGCTCCTGCCGGAACCGTTCAATCTCCGCCCGTTGCGCGGGACTCAGCACCAGTTGCTGATCTTCGCTCTTGGCCATCTGGAGTTCGTTCAGCCGCTGCTGCGCCTCCGTCAGGTTGGCCTGGAGTTTCTCTTCCTCCTCCTGCCAGCGTTCCTGCGCCGCCTGCTCCATCGCCAGCACGCGCTCGAACGGACGGTGGAACTGCCCCCGGCTGCGCAATCCGATCAACGCCGGATTGCCCGAGAGCTGCTCGGCCAGATTCATCGTGAAGTTCAGGTTGTCGTTGATGGGCTGATGAAACACCTGCCCGAAGAAATGCACGGTCTGCGCCGCCATCCGGTCGGCCAGCATGTCCGCGTCGGCCACGAGCACCACGACGCCGTCACGCTCGGCCTCTTTGCGCCAGTCCCCGGCGCCGCCCTCCTCCCCGCTTTCCGCGGCATCTTCATCGCCGTCCCCGCCGGACTTCGGCGGACCATCCGAAAACGCCGTCGGGAACCGCCCGGCCAGCCGCACGGCCAGCGGCGCGCCCGCCGACGCCACGCCGTCCCGGGTGCTCTGGCTGAACGGGTTCTGCGCCTGGTGCCTCGCCAGCGTCACCGCCTGGTCCGACGCATGAACCAGCACATCCATCTTCAGGCCTTCAACCGGCGTACCCTCGATCCGGCCCGCAAACGGCAGCATCAGGCTGCCCAGGGACCCGGTCGCCAGCTCGTCCGGATTCAGGTGCGGCTCGCCGCGCAGCGTCAGCCACGCGGGCAACAGCTCCGAGCGGCCTTCCCCGAGGTTCACCGGCGTGGCCGCGGCCAGATCGGCCACCACCCGCCCGGCATCCACCCGCACCCCCCAGGCCCCGGTCAGCCGGTTGAGGTCCGACGACAGCGCCGGCATCCCCGGCTCGCCGGATTCCTCCTGCGACAGGCACAACGGATCCACGAACGCGATCAGACGGCCGCCGCCCAGCACATATTGATCGATGCCAAACAGCGTCTCGTCTCCGATTCCCGCCGGATGCGCCAGAATCAGTGCATCGATGTCCTCCGGAATCTCCGCGGCATCCATCGCCACCGGCACCACCTCGTATTGCGCCTTCAGTTCCGACACGAACAGCCAGTCCGGCCGGACCGGCGGCGGACCGAAGCGCGGAGTCCCCAGCACCGGCAGCCCGCTCATGACCCCGATCCGCGGGCGGCGTTCCTGCGTCACCTCCTGGATCAGCCGTGCCACCAGGTATTCCATCTGCGGCTCCAGCGCCGGCGCCAGCAGCGGAATCGACGCCTCCCGCGTGCCGCTCACCGCCACCAGCCCCAGATACAGATCCGGAGGCGCCCCGATGCCGCCGACCGCCTGCGGCATCAGCCCGTACCGCTGCGCCCACTCCTCCGTCTCGGTGTCCGGACGGGGATCCAGCAGCTCCAGCGTCAGATTCCCTCCGCTGCGCGATTCAATCTCGCGCAGGAAATCCGTCGTGCGCTGCGCATAATTCTTCAGGGCCACCGGCAGTTGCGCATGACTGCGCGAAAAATAGAACTTCAGCGTCACCGGCCGCTCCAGATCCCGCAGCATCCCCGCGGTTCCCTCCGAGAGCGTGTAGAGTTGTTCCTCCGTCAGATCCTTGCTCACCCGCACGTTCGCCAGCAGCGCGTTGACCGCCACCACGATCGCCAGCACCAGTCCCGCGCCCGCCGCGCCCGAAAACACCTTCGTTGTCGTCTTGTTCATTCCCTCACCTCGCCGGATTCCGTTCGTCCCCCCGCTCAGCGCCCCGAGCGGTTGTTCAGCACCAGTTGCGTCAAAAACAGCATGAAGCCGATCACGCTCGCGAAATACACGAAGTTGCGCAGATCCAACACCCCCCGCTGCATCGCCTGGAAATGCGTCATGAAACCCGCCGCCGCCACCCCGTCCACCAGCCAGCGCGGCGCCCACTGCGAAAGCAGCGTCGTCACCGGCTCATACCCCGCCAGAATCAGGAACAGTCCCCCCACCACCGCCAGCACGAAACTGATCACCTGGTTGCGCGTCAGCGCGGACGTGAACAGCCCCACCGCCAGATAGGCCCCCGCCAGCAGCGCGCTGGACAGATAGCCGCTGGCCACCACCCCCCAGTCCGGATTCCCCAGCCAGCCCGCCGTCAGCGGAATCGGAAACGTCAGCGCCAGCGCCAGACACAGGAACCCCCACGCCGCCGCCATCTTCCCCGCAATCGCCTGCATCGGCGTCACCGACAGCGTGAACAGCAGTTCCATCGTCCCCATCCGGCGCTCTTCCGCCCACAACCGCATCGCCACCGCCGGCACCAGGATCAGGTACAGCCACGGATGCCAGAAAAAGAAGATCCGCAGATCCGCCTGCCCCGCCTCGTAGAAGCTCCCCACCGAAAACGTGAAGAACCCCGCCAGGGCCAGAAAAATGATGATGAAAATATAGGCCACCGGCGAATGGAAGTACGCCTTCCACTCCCGTTTGGCCACCGCCGCGCTGTGTCGTATCGCTTCCATGGTCCGTCCTTCCTTCTCCGCCCTCAGGCGCTGCGCCGGATCACATCGTCCGTCGTGGTGATCTGCCGGAACACCTCGTCCAGCCGCCCCGAATCGCTCCGCATCCCCACCACCATCCATTTATGCCGCGCCGCCGCCTCGATCACCCCCACCGCCAGCGACTGCCGGTCCTTCGGAATCAACCGCAGCACCTGCTTGCCGCCGGCCTCCGTCACCGGTTCCACCCGCTCCACGTCCGGGATCGCCCCGAACACCTTCGCCGCCTCCTCCGCCGGCGCGAGCACCTCCACCGTCAGCACGTTGTAGCTCGCGCTGCGCTTCTTCAGTTCCGCCGGCGCGCCGTCTGCTTTCAGCCGGCCCTCGCTGATGATCATCGCCCGCGAGCACACCGCCTCCACCTCCTCGAGCACGTGCGTGGACAGCATGATGATCTTGTCCTTCGCCATCCGCTCGATCATGTCGCGCACCACCTGCTTCTGGTTCGGATCCAGCCCCTCCGTCGGCTCGTCCAGCAGCAGCACCGGCGGATCGTGAATCAGCGTCTGCGCCAGGCACGTCCGCCTCCGGTATCCCTTCGACAGCGTTTCAATCGGCTGATGCCGCACCGACCCCAGCATGCACGAGTCCAGCACCTCGTCCACCCGGCGGCTCCGCTCCGCCCCCCGGAAGCCCCGGATCTCCGCCACGAATTCCAGAAACCCGCCCGCCGTCATCTCGTCGTACAGCGGCGTATTCTCCGGCATATAGCCGATCTGGCGCTGCGCACGGACCGGATCCTCGTTCACGTCGATCCCGTTCACCCAGATCCGCCCCGAGGTCGCCGGCAGATATCCCGCCATCATCCGGATCGTCGTGGTCTTCCCCGCCCCGTTCGGGCCCAGGAATCCCAGCACCGTCCCTTTTTCCACTTCAAACGAAATGTCATCCACGGCCTTCCGCAGGCCAAACCGCTTGACCAGATGCTCGACTTTGATCATGGCTCCTCTTCCTGTATCTCCGGATTCGCTGCACGCACACATCCATGGAACATGAAAACCGCGCTTGCAGAATGCGTGCCATTTTTTTCACAAAACCGATTTTTTCCCGCGCTCCTTTTCCTCCTTACCGAATACCGGCAATCCCCCGCCGCCCCCCCCTCCCGATCTCCAACCGCCCGTGTGTCACTTGCGACAATTTGCGCACTCCCGCTGCGACATTTTGTCCGTTTTCCACAGCCTGGAAAAAAGTTTCCATACCGTGGAAAATTCCTCGAAAAGTTTTCCATGCTGTGGAAAACCCATCGGATTCTGGGATTGCCCCAAATCCTGTCCGCCTGTATTTTCCTTGAGCGTTTTGTAAATGACAGGAGCCCCCATGAGCCAACCGATTTCCAGCCTCAAGACCTTCATCCACGACGGCCAGACCATCGCCTATCACTGCCTGGCGGCCCTGGAACCCCTCCGCGGCGCGCCTATCGCCCAGCTGCCCTACATCGTCCGCATCCTGCTTGAATCCGCCCTGCGCAACCAATCCCATCCGGCCTACCACTGGCGCCATGTCGAATCCCTCGTCCGCTGGCAGCCCGGCGCCCCCGCCGGGGGTGAAATCCCGTTTCTGCCCTCCCGTGTCCTGCTGCAGGACCTGACCGGCGTCCCCTGCATCGTGGACCTCGCCATGCTGCGTTCGGAAGTCGTCCGCCGCGGCGGCGATCCCGGCCTCATCGAGCCGCTCATTCCCGTGGACATGGTCGTGGACCACTCCGTCCAGATCGATTGCGCGGCCGCTCCCGATGCCCTGGACCGGAACATCCAGATCGAATTCGACCGCAACCGCGAGCGCTATGAATTCCTCCGCTGGGGCCAGCAGACCTTCCGGAAACTGCGCATCGTGCCTCCCGGCGTCGGCATCTGCCATCAGGTCAACCTCGAATTCCTCGCCCGCGGCGTTCACACCGAACCCCAGGCCGACAGCTCCTCCTCGCCTGGCCCGACACCCTCGTCGGCACCGATTCGCACACCACCATGATCAACGGCCTCGGCGTTCTCGGCTGGGGCGTCGGCGGCATCGAAGCCGAAGCCGCCATGCTCGGCCAGCCCATCGCCCTGCTGCCCCCCGTCGCTACCGGCGTGCGGCTCACCGGCGCCCTGCGCCCCGGCGTCACCGCCACCGATCTCGCCCTCGTCGTCACCTGCCTCCTGCGGCAGCATAACGTCGTCGGCCAGTTCGTCGAATACTTCGGCCTCGGCTGCGCCAAACTCTCTCGCCGACCGCTCCGTGCTCTCCAACATGGCCCCCGAATACGGCGCCACCACCGGCTTCTTCCCCATGGACGCCGAAACCATCGCTTACCTGCGCATGACCGGCCGCGAACCCTCCCAGTGCGCGCTCGTCGAACGCTATGCCCGCCTCCAGGGCCTTTTCCAGGACCGGAATTCCCCGATCCGATCTATTCGCGTACGATCGAACTCGATCTGGCCACGGTCGCCGCCTCCATCGCCGGCCCCAAGAAACCTCATGACCACCAGCCTGTCGGCGAAATCAAGCAGCGCTTCCTCGATGCCCTCCCCGCCGCGCCCGACGCCGGCGGCTTCGGCGTGCCCGCCGGCCGCCTGAACACCGTCACTCCGCTCCCCGACGGCTCCGAAATGCGGCACGGCTCCATTGCCATCGCCTCCATCACTTCCTGCACCAATACGTCCAACCCCGTGCTGCTGCTCGCCGCCGGCCTGATTGCCCGGAAAGCCGTCGCCCGCGGCCTCGCCGTGCCGCCTTTCGTCAAAACCTCCCCTCATTCCGGCTCGCGCGTCGTCACCGCCTATCTGGCCAATACCGGCCTGCTCCCCGCCCTCGAACAACTCGGCTTCGGCGTCGCCGCCTACGGCTGCGGCACCTGCATCGGCAACAGCGGCCCCCTGCGCGACGACATCGCCGCCGCCATCCGCGACCAGGATCTTGTCGCCGCCGCCGTCCTCTCCGGCAACCGCAACTTCGAGGGCCGCGTCCATCCCCAATGCAAGGCCAACTATCTCTGTTCCCCCCCTGGTTCTCGCTTTCGCCCTCGCCGGACGCGTGGACATTGATCTCGACCATGACCCGATCGGCACGGATGCCGGCGGACAACCGGTGTTCCTGCGCTGCTGTCCCGGCCTCGCCCGCCAGCTGGATATCCGCGGCGGCCCAGCCATCGAGTCCTGCCGATGCCTATCGCGATGTCAACCGGTACACCCCCGAATGGAACCGCATCGAAGTCGCCGACCGGCCCGTGTTTGACTGGCGACCCGATTCCACCTATGTGCGCGAACCGTCCTTCCTTTCCGTGCCGGCTCCTTCGCCGGACACGCCGGCGCCCGCGTTCTCGGACCGTTCGGCGATTTCATCACCACCGACCACATCTCGCCCGCCGGTTCCATCGCCGGGGCGAATCCCCGCCGCACGCCATTCAAGTTCGAGCGAGGCATTCCCCCCATCAGCAGTTCAATTCCTACGCTCCCGCCGCGGCAACCACGAAGTCATGATGCGCGGCACCTTCGCCAATGTCCGCCTGCGCAACCGCATGCTCCCGGGAGGGCGGATGGACCCGCCTCCAGCCTTCCGGCGAAGAAATGAGCATCTCTCGACGCCGCCATGACGTACCAGAAAGACGGTGTTCCCGCCGTGGTCATCGCCGGCAAACTCTACGGCGCGGGCAGTTCCCGCGACTGGGCCGCCAAGGGCCCCCTGCTTCTCGGCGTGCGTGCTGTCATCGCCGAAAGCTTTGAGCGCATCCACCGCCCACCCGTCGAAATGGGCATCATGCCGTTCGAATTCACCGACGGCCAAACCGCCGACACCCTCGGATTGGACGGCACGGAAGTCCTCACGATTCGCGGCGACGGCCCGTTGCAGACCGGCGGGCTCCACCACGCCACCGCCCGGCGTCCCGACGGGTCGGAAACCACCTTCAGCCTCCGCAACCGCATGGATACCCCCATCGAAATCGACTACTACCTCGCCGGCGGCATCCTTCCCTATGTCCTACAGAACCTGATCGATCGCAACTAACAGCCCGGCTTCGCCTGCATCTGCACCTCGGCCCGCCTCTTGAATCCGGTTCCGCTGCTTTCCGGCATGATTGTTTTATAAATCAATCATATTCTATTCGATAATATGCTTGATATATAGATACATTTATAAGTTTAATAAGGTATTGCAAATATAATGACAGTTTTATAAAACAATCATATCGATGATCGGAGAAGCCATGGCTCCCCCCCCTTTAAGTCCCACTCTTTGGCGAACCTGCCGGGTCTTGAGCGGCCGCGTGCGGCTGACTTGCTTCGGCACGTCATTCTTCGCCCGGGCCTGGAATGTCCTGGAACTGGCAAAGGAAGCGGGCGCGGGCATATCCGACGCCAGCCAGGAGCTTCGCCGGATCCAGTCACGCGGGCTTATCCGGCGAACAAGCCGGGGTCCGGCGATCGTGTATACACCCGTTTCGGATCCGTTGGTTCCCTCGGCGGCCCCCCTGCTCCGCGTTTTGAAATACCTCTGGCCCACGGAACGCTCTGACGACCCGCACATCGAGAGGATCGCCAAAGGCCTGGCCAGCGAACGCCGGGTGGCCTTGGTCCGCATCCTGTCGAAGCAACCAGCATCCATGGAAGAGCTCTCCGGCCGACTGCGCACCGCCCCCAGCAACCTGACCCGGCATCTGGCCATCCTGCGGCAAACCGGCTGGCTCTTCCGCGAAGGCCGTTCCTACCGTCTGAAACCGCCAACGCATCCCCTGCAGGCCGCCCTGCTGGATATGCTCTGAACGGACCGCTGAACCCGGCCGCCATCGGAATTCTTCGTTGGTGTTTTCGCGCCGCCTCAGGTAGAAGATCCCTGTTCACCCAAGGATGATTGCCCATGAAATTCGACCATCTTCGCGACAGTTACCACTCCCGCCTTCAGGCCGCCGCCCCGCTCGCCCGCGGCAAATTCGTGGCCAAAACCGATGCGTTGGCGCTGCTGCAGTCCGTGATTCGCAGCGGGGACCGGGTGTGCATCGAGGGCGACAATCAGAAGCAGGCGGATTTCTTCGCGCGTGAACTGGTCCAGCTGGATCCCGCAAAGGTGAACCACCTGCACATGACGCAATCCACCCTGGTCCTGGACGAGCATCTCGAGCTGTTCCGCCGGGGTATCGCCGACCGCCTGGATTTCGCCTATTCCGGGCCGCAGTCCAAGGCCCTCTATCAGCTGGCCGCCGCCAACCAGGTCAAGATCGGCGCCATCCATACCTATCTGGAACTCTACGGCCGCTACTTCGTGGACCTGTATCCGCAGGTCGCCATCCTGGCCGCGGAAGCCTGCGACGAAGCCGGCAACATCTACACCGGAGGCAACACCGAGGATTCTCCGGTCATCGCCGAAGCGGCGCGCTTCAAAATGGGCGTTGTCATCGTGCAGGTCCGCCAGAAGCAGGCGCAGCTTCCCCGCGTGGACATTCCGGCCTCATGGGTGGATTTCATCGTGGTGACGGAGGAGGACTATCACCTGCAGCCGCTGTTCACCCGCAATCCCGGCAAAATCACGAACCAGCAGATCCTGATGGCGATGATGGCGCTCAAGGGCATCTACCAGCCTTACGGCGTGCAGGCGCTCAACCACGGGCTCGGCTACGCCACCGCCGCCATTGAATTGCTCCTGCCCACCTACGGCGCGGAACTCGGCCTCAAAGGACAGGTGGCCACGCGCTGGGTGCTCAATCCCCATCCCACGCTGATCCCCGCCATCGAGGCCGGATTTGTCGAACACATCTATGCCTTCGGCGGCGAGCCGGGCATGGAGGACTATATCCGGGCGCGTCCCGACATTTTTGCGGTCGGCCCCGACGGCTCCATGCGCTCCAACCGGTGCTGCGCGCACATCGCCGGCCTCTATGCCATTGATCTGTTCATCGGCGCGACGCTCCAGATGGACCGCTTCGGCAACTCCTCCACCGCCATCCGGGGCATGATCGCCGGCTTCGGCGGCGCGCCCAATCTCGGCGGCACGCCGCCGGGCCGCCGCCACAACACCGCCGCCACGGCGGCCGCGGGCGGCACCCGCGAACAGGTCTTTCGCGGGCGCAAGCTGGTGGTCCAGATGACCCCCACCCGCTCCGAAAAGAAGAACATTCCGGTCTTTGTCGAGGAGCTCGACGCCCAGCAGCTGCACCGGGACGGCATTTTCCCGGAACCGCCCGTGATGATCGCCGGCGACCAGGTCACGCATATCGTCACGGAACTGGGCATTGCCTACCTGGACCGATGCCCCGATCCGGAGACCCGCCAGCAGGCTGTGGCCGCGGTGGCCGGTGATACACCCGTTGGCGCCACTTCGACCGCCGCGGCACGCGACACCCTGCGTTCCGCCGGCATCATCCGGACCGTCGCCGATCTCGGCATTGATCCCGCATCCGCCACCCCCGACCGGCTGCCTGCGCATTCGCTGGAAGACCTGGTGACGGCCTCGGGCGGCCTGTACCGGATCCCCGCCGGCTGCAAGGGCTAGGCCGCGCTCCGGCCGGACGGCAAAATCATCCGCCAAGCGGGCAATTTGCCTTGTTTCCGGCCCCGGATTCTGCATGCTTGAACTGAACGCAGAACTACTTGTCCGGAGGTTGGATTATGATGGCGGGTTGGCGGCAAGGCAGGAACGGTTGGACCAGACGCATGGGGCTGGCGGCGGCCATCGCGGGATGCCTGGGCATCGCCGCGGCGTCCGCGCAGGACGTCAAATACTTCGCCCGCACCAAGACCGACGCCAACGTCTATGTCGCGCCCGTGGCTTCTTCCATCTCCAAGGTGGCCGTGCTGCCCTTCAAAGCCCCCACCGACCTGATCGGGTCCTCCGTCTCGGACATCTTCGTTACGGAAATGCTGCGGGCCCGCCGCTACACCCTGGTGGAACGCGGACAGATCGACCGCGTGCTGGGGGAAACCGAATTCGCGCTCTCCGGCCTGTCGGAATCCGCGGCCATCGAAGCCGGCCGCATGCTGGGCGCCGACGGCGTCATTCTGGGCACGGTGGACGAGTACGGCACGGTGGCCCACCGCGGCCGCGCCTATCCGGTCGTCGGCGCGTCCATCCGGCTGATTGACTGCGACACCGGGCGGGTGATGTGGAGCGTGGGGCATGCCCGACGCGCCGAATCGCCCCTCGACACCCTGTCGGGACATGCCCGGGACGTGGTGCATGAAATGGTCGCCGCGGTGGTCCAGAACTGGAAAGTCCAGCGCGTGGTCAGCAAGGAGCGGGACGATGCCCGCGGCGATCGGGACCGGCCCGACGACCTGGTGGGCTATTCCGGCCCCGCGGCCATTCCCGAAACCCGCCCGCCGAACCCTCCGGGCGGTTTCGCGGTGTCGGATTTCGGCCTGCGCGAAGTGGCAATCGAGTGGGATCCGCCGGCGGACCGCTCCCTTCAATACCGCATCGAACGGGCGGACCGTCCCGAAGGTCCCTTTGTTCCCATCGCCACCGTGGCGGCTTCCCGGGGCGGCCATGCGGATGCCGGCTCGCGCGGCGAACCCCTGCAGGATGCCGCCACCTACTACTACCGGCTGGTGGCCATCGATCGCGCCAGACTCGAAAGCGCGCCCTCGCCGGCCATGGAAAGCATGACCGCCCCTCCCCCCGCCCCTCCCGTGAACATCCAGGCCTCGGCCCCCGCCGGACGGGCCGTCCGCCTGGAATGGGAGCCGCCGGCCTCCGAGGGCGTGACCGCTTACCGCATCGAACGCGCCGGGGATCCGGAAGGGGAGTTCGTGGAAGTCGGCGACGTGTCTGAATCCCCCTTTGAAGAAGGCGGAACCCCCGCTTCCCCGCTGGCGGATTCCACTCCCTATTGGTACCGCCTGCGCTCGGTCAACCGCGTCGGCTCGGTGGGCGAGGCCTCGGCGCCGGTCGACATCACCACCCTGCCCCCGCCCGAGCCCCCGGCCGGCCTCGAAGCCATGAGCCTTGAAGTCCGCTGTGTGCCTCTCACCTGGGACGTCCATCCCGCGCCGGACATCGTCCGCTACGACATCTATCGCGCGGACAGCGAAGCCGCCCCCTTCTCCCGCGTGGGTTCCGCCACGGGACGCGAAACCACCGCCTGGCTGGACGGCGGCGGCGACCCCGGCAGCCTCGAAGACGACCGGGCTTACCGCTACTTCATCCGCGCTGTCAATTCGGTGTCCGCCGAAAGCGAAGACTCGGAAATCGCCGTGGCCGCCACCCGCCCCCCGCCGCCGCCGGTGGAAGGCCTCTCCGCCGTGACCGGCCTGCCGCGCCGGGTCGAACTGGCCTGGGATCCCTCGTCCGACGAAAAAACCGTCGCCTATGAAATCGAACGCGCCGAAGGCGATGGCCCCTTTGCCGCGATCGCCCGGGTGGATGGGCGCGACACCTGCCGCCATGCGGATACCGGCGACGAAACCGGCCGCTTCATGCGATCCAGCGTGCACACCCCCCTGCAGGACGGCACCGCTTATGCGTATCGCGTCCGGGCCATCAATACCGCCGGCACCCCCTCGGACTGGTGCGATCCGGTCGGTGCCGTCACCAAGGTGGTGCCCAATGCTCCGACCGGTCTGCGAATCTCTCAGGGCAAAGCCCGCGTCATCGGCCTGGTCTGGGGCGCCAACCGGGAAGCGGACATCGCCGAATACGTGGTGGAGTGCTCGCCCGCCCCGGACGGCGGCTTCGCCGAAGCCGCCCGCATCCCCGTCGGCGAAACGCGCGGTCTCAAGCAGGAAAGCCTTTCCCCGGACCTGACCCGCTACTACCGCGTCAAGGCCGTGGACGCCGACGGGCTCGAAAGCGACTGGTCCGACGTGGTCGCCGGCTCCACGAAATCCCTCCCCGACGCTCCGGCGAACCTCGACGTGGAATGGAGCGAAGACGGTGCCCGGCTGAGCTGGACCCCCCCGCCGCAGGGCGACATCGCCCGCTACCGCGTCCTGAACAAGCGCTTCATGGGGCTGGACGAACTCGCCGTGACGGAAACGGCGGACTGTTTCCTCCCCGTCGAATCCCTTGCCCGCAAACTGGTGGTGATGGTAACGGCTGTGGACCGGGACGGCCTCGAAAGCCCGTTCTCTCCTCCCCTGGAAATTCGCAAACCCAGAGGTGCTCATTGAAACCGACGTTGCCGGTGTTTCCCGGCCGCCCCCCGCGGACTCCGGTTCAACGGCCGGGATGGATCGGCCGATGGATTCTTTGCAGCGTCCTGCTGGCCGCGGTGCCGGCTCCCGCCGCCCCCCCCGCCGCGCCTTCGTTTAAAACCAAGCCGCTGGACCAATGGGATGGCAAGGACTGGAAGCAATACGGGGAATCCATTGCCCAGGATCCGGATGTGCAGAAAATGCCCCCCCTGGATCGGGCCAGGTACGTGGCCGACAAAGTGGGACAACGCTATGACGCCGCCGGCATCAAACCCAACAACTGGTATTTCGGCAAAGGCCGGCAGGGAATCGGCGAAGCCCCGGGGACCTGCGGCGACCTGACCGTGAACATCAACTCCGCATTGGAAGGCGCCGGCTTCCAGACCGGCAGCATCGCGGTGGAACCGGCAGGCCTCGGCTATTCCACCCCCTTCAACGTGAACCGGAATCATGGCGCACCCGTTGTACAGGTCGATGGCAAGGAATATGTCATGGATCTCTGGTACCACAGCGGCGCCGAAGGCCGGTTTTCCGGCTTTCGAAAAGGCGCATTCACCATGTCGCTCGACGACTGGAAATCCTTCATGAAGGAGGAGGGATACGCCGTCAGCACCTATGCGCCGCCTCCCCCTCCTCCAAAGCCACCCGCTTCCCCCGGGAAAACCGAGCCCGAAGCAAAGCCGGAATCCGTGCCGGAAACCGGCACCGCCCCTGACCAGCCGGAATCTCCGGGAAAGGAACCGGGAGCGGTGTCTCCCCCCGGCAGCGAAAACGGCCCGGAAACCGCCGCCGGAGAGAAAACCGGAACCAAACCGCCCGCCGACAGCGAAACCGGAGAAACCGGCGAAACGCCGTCGGACGATGAAAATGAAGGGGAGGAGGAATCCGAGCCGGATCAACCCGAAACGGACGATGCCGAAAGCGGACCGGATGAATCCACTGCCCCTCCCGACGAGCCGGACGATTCCATCCCGGAGGAATCCGTTGGCGGCGGAACGGAGAGCGATGACGAAGACTCCGACGACGGAGAGGCTGCCCCGGACGGCGAAGACGATAAGGACACGGACGCCGAGGAAAACGCCGGCCCGGATGATGCCGGCGACGGAGAAGCGGAAGACGATGCGGAAGGGACCCCGCCCGAAGTGTCTCCGCCCGCTTCCGGCCCGGCGCCCGATGCCGGCGGCGCACCCGGCGAGTCCACCATCACCAAGGGCTATGTCGAAGGCGAAGACGGCAGCCGCATCACTCTCACTGAAACCCGCGATGCCGACGGAAACATCGTCAGCGCCACGGAAACCGAAACCGACGCAGACGGCAATATCATCTCGCAAACCACTTATGAAGGCGGCACCGGCGAGGGCAAAACCACCCGGCCGGACCGTGATCTGCGCGACGCCGAACCGCCGTCCGATGCCGAGGTGGATGTGGATCTGGCCGCGGACGGATACAACGCCGCGGACGACTTCTCGTCCCAATGGACGGACAGCCAGCAGCAGCGCGGCGCCGACAGTTCCCTGACCATGGCCCAGAACTCCCAGATGGAGGAATCCGCCAACATCGGCAACCAGCAGATCCGTGATGCCCAAATCACCCGGGATGCCGGCGGACGCGACGCCCGGAATATCCGGGACGACTCCGCCCGGAACGTCAACAAGGCCGACCGGGAAAACAGCTGGGGCAAGGCCATCGGCGATGCCGTCGAATCCGGCATCACCGAAGGCGGCAAGGCCTTCGGCCAGGCCCTCGGCCAGGGCGCCGCAGATGAAGTCGTCGGCGAAATCTTCGGCTCGGACGAGGAGGATTCGGATGCCGCCGGGGAATCCGGCGCCGGCGAAACCCAGACCGCCGGCACCCCGTCTTCCGGCTCGTCTTCTTCGGGTTCCTCCGGCCGGAAAAATCCCCCGGCTTCCAGCGCCTCCTCCGGCGGCTCCAAACCCACCGGCACCGCTTCTTCCGGGTCCGGCTCGTCCGGCGCAGGCACTGCCAGCGCCGGCTTGCCCGCACCGGATCCCGCCGACCCCATCGGCGTCACCGGCAGCACCCGGAACCCCGACGGAACCATCACCATCACCTATGGCTGCGGATACACCTGGACCGGCAAGCCCCCCGGCCCCGCCCGATGCCCGATCTGCGACCGCGAAACCGTCTCCACGGCCACCAACACCCCTCCGGCACCCCCCACGACGCCGACCGCCACGTCCCCAAGTCCGGCCGCAACCGCCGTGACCGCCCCCGCCTCCCCGCCGACCGCCCCCAAAAAAACACGGGCCGGATGCCCGGTCTGCAAGGCACCCGTCACGTTTCAAAACGATCACTATCTCTATGGACGCGTCTATAAATGCGCCAACGGCCATTTCGTCAAAGGCAGCACCTTGATCACGGTGGAAATCGAATGACCCCCTTCAATGTGATCCGGCGAATGGATCCCGCTGCCCATGGCCAATGGCACTTCCAGGAGAGGTCAGCATGAACCGCCCCCCCATGTCTCCCCGCCGATTCTTCGTTTCCAGCCTGGCGGCCGGCGCAATCTGGCTGCTCGCCTTGCCTGTTGGCGCCGGAGCCGGCGTCATGGACGCCATCGGCGACGGATTCAATTATGTGCCGGCGGGATCAAGCAAAAGGTCAACGACGCCGGCACGTACATCACCGACTCGGCGGCCGGAAAGTTCGTCAATCCCGCCGAGCGGAACAAGCGCGACCGGGAGCGCATCCTGAGTGTCCTCTCCTACCAGGGCGCCATCTACTACGATGAGAAGGGGAAACCCCGCGTCAAGGATCAGCGCAAACTGGACCAGTACTACCGCTCTCTGCAGGACAACAAGGCCTTGAACAAGGTGTACGGGTTCAGTCCAAAGGACGATCCCCGGGGCGAAAAATCAGGCCAGTTCTGGCGGAACTTCCTCGATGGAAAGGACCATACCCGCGGAGACACGCCGGCGGTCATGGACCCGTTCGAAAACAACAGCCGGGGCCTGGCCACCAAGATGCACTCCCAACTGACCACCGCCACGGATGAGGCTTCCAGCGATTACAACATCACCGCCGGCGAACTGAAGGTCCGCGGTATCGATATTCTGGAACAGGATCTCCGCCAAGGCGTCGCCGCCGGCGCCGACACGTATATCAAGGCGCTCGACGCCCTCACCGTCGGCACCTCCACCAAGGCTGTCGAATGGATGGAGGAAGCCGCAAAACAGGCCAAGGCCATCTCCGATGATCCCTCCGGCGCCGCCCGGGATTTTGTCCAGGGACAGATTGAAGACCGGCTCAAGGACAAGATCGGCGAGTATAAAAGCGAAATGCTCGGCCAGGCCGATGAAGCGCTGAAAAAGGCCCTGGGCCAGGACCGCTACGACGAGTTGATGGACAAATACGAGAAATACGGCGAAGGCCAGGAACGCCTGCAGAAAATCTTCGAAGACCTGGCCCGGGTCACCGGGGACAAGCGGCTGGAAGACGCCGCCAGGAAAATCGGGGAATTCTCCCCGGACGCCATCGCCGGCGATCTGTCCAAAAAAGTTCTCCCGAAAATCCTCCAGGAAGACGAAGACGGCGACGAAGAGGCAGCGAAGGAAGCGGATGACAAGGTGACCGGCCCGGCCGATCCGGAAAGCAACACCGATTCGGAGCCGGAGGAGAAAGACGGCCAGGAAACCGAGCCGGAAGCGGAATCCGAACCGGTTGAGCCCGACGGGGAATCGCCCGACACCTCCCTGGAGCCCGGCGGCGATGAGCAAGAGACCGGCTATGTCCCGGAACCCCAGGCGGAAACGGAAGACGAAGAAACCGAAGAATCCGAAGACAACGACGATTCTGAATCCGCGGAAGAGAAAGAAACTGCGGACTCCGCGGAAGAAGATCGGACGGGTTCAAGCAGCGGAGGGGAAGAGACCGCGGCGGACGAACCCGAAGTCACCGATGACGAAGCCGAAAATGAACCGGAGGACATCCCGGAATCCGACGATACGTCAATGCCGGACGAAACCGATGACCCGGCGCCGGACACCTCTTCCGGCGAAAGCACCATCACCAAGGGCTATGTCGAAGGCGAAGACGGCAGCCGCATCACGCTTACCGAAACCCGCGATGCCGACGGAAACATCGTCAGCGCCACGGAAACCGAAACCGACGCGGATGGCAATGTCATCTCGCAGACCACCTATGAAGTGGCACCGGCGAGGGCAGAACCACTCCGGGGTTCCCCCGATCCGCGCGACGCGGAACCCCCGTCCGATGCCGATGTGGATGTGGACCTGGCCGCCAACGGATACAAGACGGCGGACGACTTTTCGTCCCAATGGACCGGCAACCAGGAACAGCGCGGGGCCGACAGTTCCCTGACCATGGCCCAGAATGCCCAGATGGAGGAATCTTCCAATATCGGCAACCAGCAGATCCGCGATGCCAAGACCACGAAGGATGCCGGCGGACGCGATGCCCGGAATATCCGGGACGACTCCACCCGGAACGTCAACAAGGCCGACCGGGAAAACAGCTGGGGCAAGGCCATCGGCGATGCCGTTGAATCCGGCATTACCGAAGGCGGCAAGGCCTTCGGCCAGGCCCTCGGCCAGGGCGCCGCGGACGAAGTCGTCGGCGAAATCTTCGGCTCGGACGAAGATGATTCGGATGCCGCCGGGGAATCCGGCGCCGGTGAAACCCGGACCGCCGCCTCCCCGTCTTCCGGCTCCTCTTCTTCGGGTTCCTCCGGACAGAAAAAGCCCCCGGCTTCCAGCGCCTCCTCCGGCGGCTCCAAACCCACCGGCACCGCTTCTTCCAGTTCCAGTTCATCCGGTGCCGGTACCGCTTCCGCCGACCTGCCCACGCCCGATCCCACGGACCCCATCGGCGTCAGCAGCAGCACCCGGAACGATGACGGCACCATCACCATTACCTATGGCTGCAGTTACACCTGGACCGGCAAGCCGCCCGGGCCCTCCCGGTGCCCCATCTGCGACCGCGAAACCGTCTCCACGGCCACCAACACCCCCCCGACGACAACCTCCACGTCTGCAACTCCAGCCACCAGTACCACGCCTCCCGCCTCTTCCACGCCCCCTCGTGACTGGTGGCTGGTCTGCGCCCGTTGCAAACACTACCCCTGCGGCAAACAACCACCGGGGCCCGGCGATGATGTGCTCTACTGGATCGTCTGTCCCAAATGCGGCTGGAAAATCGGTATGTCGAACTCCGGACAATGAACACCTTCCCCATGAAAACCGCTCCGTTCGCACTCGTTCTGTTCTGCCTGCTGATCCTTGGCGCGGGGCCGGCCGCCGGCCAGGTCGTCAGCCCGGTGGAAAGCGTGTTCCCCGACGCCGGCACCGCCCCGACCCGTCCGGCCGACATGGAGGAATCTCCGCCCCCGCCGGTCCCTGTGGTCACCGAAGCCGAATGGAAGGCCCTTCTGCAACGCCTGGACGCCCTGGAAGCCCGTTTGGGACCGGGATCCCGCCCCCCTTCCATCGCCTACAACATCGAACGTCGCATCGCCGAACTGGAACGACGGGTGCAGCAGATGGAGCAGACCGTCACCCGTCTTCAGTCGCTGGATTCACGCGTCCGGAAACTGGAAATGAAATAGGAGACCCGCATGAAATTCAACTGGTTGATTCCTCTTCCCCTCCTGGCCCTGCTGGCGGGTTGCGCGGCACCCGGCGGCTCCACCTCCGGCGGTGCCGGCACCGGCGAACCCAATGTCTATGTCGCTCGCGAAGCCCTGGACATCGCCAAAGTCGGCATTCTTCCCTTCAAGGCCGCCACCACGCTGATCGGCGGCTCCGTGTCGGACCAGTTCGTCACCGAAATGATGAAGCTGACCCGCTACGAACTGGTGGAACGCGCACAGATGTCCGGCGTGCTGGGCGAAACCGAAGTCGCCCTCTCCGGCCTGACGGCCGGCCAGGCCGCCCAGCTCGGCCAGATGGCCGGCGCCCAGGCCGTCATCATCGGCACGGTCTCGGAATATGAAACCGCGGCGCTCGGCGGCCGCTCCTGTCCCGTCGTCGGCATCACGATCCGCCTGATCGATTGCGGCACCGGCAAGATCCTGTGGAGCGTGGATCACGCGGCGCGGGGCGGCCGGAACGATACCCTGGCCCAGCATTCCCGGAAAGTCGTCCATGACATGGCTGTCGCCCTGAACCGTCACCTGCGTTGAAAGGAATCCCTATCATGAAAATTCGTTCCATCGTTTTTCTCCCCCTTCTCCTCCTGCTGGCCGGCTGCGTCACCCCGACCGGGCCCGCTCAAGCGCCGGTCGCTTCCCGCCCGGCGCCCGCTCCGCGCCCAACGGTCCGGAAACAATCCGTCGCCCCGTCTTTCCTGCCGCGGGTCATGATCATCGTGGACGAAAAGAGTCTCGGCACGATCGCCACGGCCGAGGTCGAAGCCATGGCCGTGAAGAAACTGATCGCCCAGAATGTGCCCGTGGTGGATCAGGACATGGTGCGCGCCAACATCGCCCGCAGCCGGCAGATGCTGATCGCCGCCGGCGACAACCGCGGCGCCGCCGCCCTCGGCACGCAGTTCGGCGCGGATATTGTCCTCATCGGCGAAGCCGTGGCCAAACCCTCCGCCCGCCGCATCTCCGACACCAATCTGCGCTCCTACCAGGCCGTGGCCACCCTGCGCGCCGTCCGCACCGATAATTCCGCCACCCTCGCCGCCGCTTCCGAAGACGTCACGGTGGTCGGCCTGGAAGATGTCAGCGGAAGCGCCAAAGCCCTGCGCGGCGCCGGCGAGAAGGCCCTGGATTCCCTGCTCCCGGACATGCTGTCTAAATGGACGCCCGGCGGCGATCCGGGCGCCGGCGCCTTTCCCCACCGTGTGGAACTGACCGTGGGCGGCGTGGACCAGCTCTGGAAACTCAAGGCGCTGCGCGACTCTCTGCGGGGACGCCCCTCCGATGTGCGCGGCGTCGCCCAGCGCAGCTACACCGCCGGCGTGGCGGAATTCAGCATGGAATCCGCCCTGCCCCCCGAAGAACTGGCGGAAGCCCTGGTCCTCTCTCCGCCCGACGGATTGAAACTGCAGGTGCTCGATATCGGCGGCGGCCGCATCCAGGCGCGCGCTGTTGCCCCTTGAATTCCAACCCGGGAGAATCCGCCATGAAATCCATTCTTTGCCTGCTGGCCGCGATGGCCGCCGCTTCCCCCGTCGCCGCCCGGCCCGCCACCGACGCCGGCATTCTGCTCAACGCCTATACCCGCTTTGCCCTGGCCCGCGAAGTCCAATCCCAGGCCCTCCAGATGGCCCGGCCGCTGCCTCAGGATGCGGCCGGGCAGATCCGGGAACAGGCCGATGCCTGGATGGCGTCCGAAACCCGTCAACTCCGCGCCGATCTGGACGACCGTTTCAACGATGGCGCCAAGGAAGCCTTTGCCGGTTTCGTCTCGGAATACACCACCGCCGAAAGCCAAAACGACCTGCACTATCTCGGCCAACTTGCGACCGATGCCCGCCTGGGCGACACGCCTCTGGAGTTTTCCGCCATGCGCCGCCTGGTGATGGATCAGTGGTTGACCGAGCCCTTCCAAAACGGCAGCCGCCTTCTGGGCGAAATCCAGACCTGGATTGAACTGCTTCAGGGCCAATGGCCCCCGCGCCGCCGCGGCGGGCTCGCGCGAGATCAAACCACCCCGCCCGCGGTCTCCGTACCGGCCGCCCCCCCCGCCCGTCCAACCCCTGGCCGACGCGGAAGCGTCTCTCCCCGATTTCACCGCCATGCCCGAAGACACCGCCGTCAATCCCATGGAGGCCTTTGCCCGGAGCCGCCAGGACAAGCGCGAACGCGCCCTGCAGGACGCCCAGGCCGGCATGCAGCAGATGGCCATGGAACGCCAGGCCGCCGAACAGGAGTATGCCGCCCGCAAGTCGGCGGAAGCCCAGGCGGACGCCGAGGCCATGCGCGCCCAGGCCCAGAAACTGGCCGCCGTGGAACAGGAGGCCGTGGATCAGCGGGCCAACAGCTGGATGGGACGGCTGAAGAACATCGTCAGCGCCACCGTCGGGGCCGCCACGGGGGCCTTCACCGGCGGCATCGGCGCCGAAGCCGGCCGCCAGGCCGCCGACGCCCTGTTCAACAACTGATCCCGCCCGTCAGTCGAAATAGATCCGAACGTCGTATTCCCGATAGTCAGAGGACCAGGACCGCACTTCCATCACCGTCCGACGTCCCTCTAGAATGTCCACGTCCCCCGCCCAGGATCGATCGGTATCGCTGCCGTCCAGCGCAATCCGGTAGATTCCCGGCTCCAGATCGTAATACCGATGCTCCCCCGAACTGACATTCTCGACCCGCTCCCCGTCCAGATAGACCCGCAGGCGCGTCCCGGTGAAATTGTCCACCACCAGCAGCCCCATGCCCTCGGCCGGATCCCGGCTGTAGTTGTCGTCATCGCACCCCCCCGCCAGCCCCGCCGCCAGCAGAACCCCCAACAGTCCCGCCGCCATCCAGCCCCGTCCGCCTGTCTTCTTCATGATGCGCCTCCACTGGCTTGATCCTGCATCATGCTACCCCCATCCCTTCCATTCGCCAAATCCAATCCACAGCCCCATGCCGAACCGCGCTCAGGACCGCTGCGTCAGACCGCGCGCAATGCGTTCCGCTTTTGACAAATCCCTCTGATTGCCGTATTTTCTTAAACTTATACAGAAACATGCAACCCGTACCCCTGACCTTTTATGTCGAACATTCTGATCATTGACGATGACAATGCCGTTCGGGAATACCTGGCCACACTGGTCACCCGCCTGGGCCATCGGGCCATACCCGCCGCGACCTGCGCCGAGGGCCGGGCCCAAATGGCCGATCCCGCTGTGGACATCATCATTGCGGATATTTTCCTGCCCGACAGCCCGGACCTGCATGAGTGGGTGGACCAGCTGAAGCAGGAAGCCGCCGGCCGGCCTCTGATCCTGATTACCGGCGAACCGTCCGAAGAACTCGCCGCCAAGGCCAAAGGCGGCGAAATCATGGCCTTCCTTACCAAACCCTTCGAACTGGGATTCATCAAGAGCCTTCTTCACCAGGCCATGGGCATGCCCCGCGGCTCAACCGAACCGCCCCCATGATTGATAAAACCAGACTGGGCATTCCCTTTTTCGACGATCGCTTCGGCGGCATCTTCCGCAAGCGCACCGCCCTCTGCATCGGCCGCCAGGGCAGCGGCAAGACCATCGCCGCCCTGCAGGCTCTCCTGCAAAGCGCCCGGCAGGGCGAACGCGGCCTGATGCTTTCCGGCTGGCGCGCCCATGATCTCGCCATCATTGCTTCCCGCATGGGCCTGCCGCTTTCCGACGCGCTCGAGAAGGGACAGGTCACCCTGCTGGAATACGCCAACCTGATGCCGACCCCCGAATTTGAAAAAAACATCACCCTGCCCCCCGGCAGCTTCATGGAATTCCAGGACATCATTGAATCCGGCGGCATCAGCCGGGTCGTGATTGATACCATCCTGCCCTGGGTCGCCATTCCCCAGGAAGACAAGCTGCTCCAGCACATCTACTCGTTCGTCCAGGCGCTTGAACGCATGGGCATCACCGCCGTCCTGACCATCCCCCGCCCCGTCTCCCCCCTCGCCCATACGCTGAAGAACCACCTGGAACAGCAGATTCCCGTCGTGTTCACTCTCGATCGCGACGATTCCGGAAAACACACCCTTCTGTTGAACAAGTACCTCGGCGAAACCGCCCTGCCCCCGCCCATTCCGTTCATCATCGCCCGGGGCGCCGGCATTCTCCGCGCTCCCAAGAAAATCCCGGAAGAGGCCGCCCCCCCGCCTTCGACCCCCGCTTCGCCGCACACGCCTGACGGCACGCCCATCCGCTTTTCTTCCGCCTTCACCCCGTAGGAACCGGCCCGAGTCCCCCCCATGTATGCCGCCTATTGGAATCTGAAAGGCAACCCCTTTCTCAACGTCGTGGATCCACGCTTCCTGTATTCCGTGGATCAATATGAAGAGGCCATCGCCCGGTTCGTGTTCCTCGCTGAAAGCGGCCGGCTGGGCGGCGTCCTGACCGGCCCCTATGGCGTGGGCAAATCCACCGTGCTTAAACATGTCGCCGCCGCCATCGAATCCCGCCACCGTCTCCCCCTGATCCGCATGGATGCCATTCCCGGCGGTCAGCTGCCCATGGCCCGCCATATCCTTGCCGACATGAAAATCGGCGGCCCCACCTCCACGCTGGCCGATACCCTGATGAATTTCGGCCATGCCACGGAACACGGGAACGCCTCGCTGACCCGCACCCTCCTGTGCATTGACGAAGCTCACTACCTCGCCGACGGCGACGGACTCTATCTGATCCACTATCTCAGCAATCTGCGCATTCCCGACCGGCGCACCCAAAGCGAGACACCCCTGTTTACGATTATTCTGGCCGGTTCACCCGCCCTGCTGCCCGCCATCCAGGCCCATCCGTCTCTCCAGCAGCGCATGCAGATCGTTTTCCGCCTCGCCCCTCTTTCCCGCGAGCACACCGCCGCCTACATTCAGCACCACATGCGCGCCGTCGGCGGAGATCTCTGGGTTTTCGACCAGGGCGCCCTTGACGCTCTGCACCGCTTCTCTGAAGGATTGCCCCGCAAGATCAACCTGCTGTGCGACACGTCGCTCATGCTGGGCTTTGCCGCCAAGGCCCATCAGATCACCGCGCCCATCGTCCGGCAGGCGGCGCAGGACACCGGACTGAACGAGGCCCCGGCCGCCGCAACCCAGGAGGTGACCGCATGACTGAATTCACCGAACTGCTGTTCAACCCCATCACCATCATCGCCACATTGCTGGCGCTGTTCTTCGTGCTGATGGCGTTCCGTCGCAACCGCAACACCGGCCGTCTGCCGTCCCGCCCTGAAGACACTTCGGACGCCAAGCCCTACCGCGTCGCCAACCCGTACTCCCCTGGCGCCGTCGGTCCTGAATCCGGCTTCTGCTCCGGTCCCCGCTGCGCC
Organism: Kiritimatiellia bacterium; assembly: GCA_040768005.1. Taxonomy (GTDB): domain Bacteria; phylum Verrucomicrobiota; class Kiritimatiellia; order CAIQIC01; family Lenti-01; genus JAAZFE01. The sequence continues at coordinate 3,039 of JAXGNL010000001.1, read as the reverse complement.
CTGGCCACCCTCCTTCAGCCTCCGGCATCGCCCCCGCCCGCGCCCTCGCCGTGTCTTCCGCCAGTTCGGCCAGTCCGCCCTGCAACCGGACGCCAATCCAGCCGACGGCCAAACCGGTTACGTCTGGGAATAACACGGCCTTCCCCCGCCCCGGATCGCCTCGCACCCCGCATCGGGGTATATACATATTGCGGGCGGTGCGGCCATATTAAAAATATGGCAAGACGGCCGGCGGACTGGCATGCTGATCGCATGTCTGGCTCCGTGGATCGTGCCGTTTTCCTCCGACGTTGATTCCATCCCTCCGCCGCCCTAGGATATCGGCGTGATGCGTACCCTGATCATGGATGCCTTTCTGGCCGGTCTCTCCACGGGACTTTTCTGCGGCATGACATGCTTTCCCGTCCTGGCGCCGGTCTTTGCGGCCGAAGAACGGACTTTCCGCGCCACCTGGAGCGCCTGGTTTCAGATGCTGGGCGGACGCCTGACCGGCTATCTGATCTTCGGGGCGCTGGCCGGATGGCTCGGACAGCGATTCGGCAGTCATGCGCTTCGACTGCTGTCCACCGCCGGCATGATGGCGATGGCGGCCTGGCTCGCGGTGTACGCCGCCGGATTCCGGCGGCCGTCCCCTCCGTCCTGCCCCGCCGCCCGCCGCTGCCGCTCGGCCACGCCTGTCCTGCTGGGATTCCTGCTGAGCACCCGCATCTGCCCGCCTGCCCTGATGTCGGTTGCCTATGTCTTCACCATCCAAAGTCCTGCATTGGGCATGCTCTATTTCTTTGTGTTCTTCTGCACCACCAGCCTCTATTTCCTGCCGTTGCCGTTCATCGGCATGCTGGGGCGCATCCGCGAATTCCGCTGGGCGGCGCGCCTGGCCGCCGGACTGGTCGGCCTCCTGTTTCTGGGGTATGGTGTTGTCATGCTCCAACGGCTTGTGCTGGAGATGAATTTGCCATGACCTCGTTTGCCCTTCGCCCCGTGCTGGCCAAGGCCGGCGCCGGCCTCTTTCTGGCGGCCGTCGTCGGAACGGCCGCCTGGCGGGTCTTCTCCGGCGGCCGCCCCTCCGCCGCCGGACCGTCCGCCGGCTCTGTTGCGTCCGCCCCCGATGCCGCCGGCCACCGGCACGAAGCCCTGTGGTGGACCCCCCTTCCCGGCGGCGAGGTCCAATGCACGCTTTGCCCCAATGCGTGCCGGCTCCGCGACGGCCGGATCGGCCTGTGCCGCGTGCGCCAGAACATCGACGGCACTCTGTACTCTCTTTCCTACGGCCAGGTTGCCGCCGCCCATGTGGATCCCGTCGAGAAGAAACCCTTCTATCATGTCCTCCCCGGCAGCCGCGCCTTTTCCCTCGCCACCCCCGGCTGCAACCTCCGCTGTCTCTTCTGCCAGAACTGGGAAATCTCCCAGTCCCATCCCTGGGAAGTCGCCACCCGGACCGTCTCCCCGGAGGAAGTCGTCGCTGCCGCCCTCCAAAGCGGTGCCGAATCCATCGCGTTCACCTACTCCGAACCGACCGTGTTCTACGAATACATGCTGGACATCGCCCGGCTCGCGCAGGCCCGCGGCCTCAAAACCCTGGTGGTCAGCGCCGGCTTCATCAATCCCGAGCCCCTGCGCGCCCTGCTGCCCCATGTGGACGCCTGCAAAATCGACTTCAAGGGCTTTGATCCCGCCTTCTATGAAAACCTGACCGGCGGCTCCCGCGAGCCGGTTCTCGAAGCCATGAAGATCATCCGCGAATCCGGCGTCTGGCTGGAAGTCGTGAATCTGCTCGTCACCGGCCAGAACGACGGCGAAGACGATGTCCGCGCCCTGGCCCGCTGGGTGCGTGACAACCTCGGCGCCGATGTTCCGCTTCATTTCTCCCGCTTCCACCCCATGCACAAGCTCGCCAACCTGCCGCCCACGCCCGTTGAAACCGTCCTGCGCGCCCGCCGCATCGCCCTCGAAGAAGGTCTCCAATATGTCTATACCGGCAACATCCCTTCCGCCGAAGGCGATTCCACCCGCTCGCCCCGAAGCGGTGAAATCGTCATCGAGCGCAAGGGCTATCACGTCATCCGCAACCGGCTCGCCAACGGCGTCGCGCCCGACGGCGAACCCATCCCGGGAGTATGGAAATGAATGCCCTGCGCCTGACATCGGCCGGACTCCTGCTGGCAGTCGCCTGGGGTCTTTCCTGCCGCCCCGTGCCCGCCGACTCCGGCCCCATCCGCCCTCCCGCTTTTGCCGGCTCGTTTTATCCCGCCGACCCCGGCCAGCTCGCCGGTGAAGTGGAGGCCTTTCTTGCGGCCGTCCCGTCCCCTGCGGCCGCCGCCCCGCCGGTCCGGGTCCTGATCGTTCCGCACGCCGGCTATGTGTACTCCGGGGCCGTCGCCGCCCATGCCTACCGTCAGGTTGCCGGCCGTCGCCATCCCACCGTTGTCCTGCTCGGCAGCAGCCATCGCGCCGGCTATCCGGCCGCCGCCCTCTGGCCCTCCGGCGCCTTCCGCACCCCGCTCGGCGATATTCCCGTGGATGCCGCCCTGACCCGGCGCCTGCTGGCCTCCGGACTGCCCTTCACCGCCCAAACCGCCCCGCATCTCGACGATCACGTGCTGGAAGTGCAACTCCCCTTCCTGCAGCGCGCCCTCGGCGAGTTCCGCCTGGTCCCGATCCTGCTGGGCACTCCCGACGCCGCAACCGCCCGGGCCGTCGGCGACGCCATCGCCGACGCCGCCGGCCCCGGCACCCTCGTGATCGCCAGCACCGACCTTTCCCACTACCCGGCCTATCCCGACGCCTGCTCCGCCGATGCCAAGACCATTGCCGCCATCCTCACCGCCGACCCGGATCAACTGGCCCGGACCCTCCGGGCCATGGAAAAGAGCCCCCCCCGCAACACCTCCACATTCCTTTGCAGCGAAGGCGCCGTTCTCGCCGCCTTGACCTGTGCCCGCCGGTTCGGCGCTTCTTCCGGCACGCTTCTGCGCTATGCCAACTCCGGCGACGCCGCCGGGGACAAAAACCGGGTGGTCGGCTATGCCGCCATCGCCT